>CAYRDG010000006.1:0-175326 GCA_964422915.1 uncultured Frigoriglobus sp.
TGGGAGGCCTACTGGAACCTGGCTGCCTGACCCCAAGAGATTCTGGTTACACCCCGAAACTGGAACCCTCTGGTTGGGGTTGCCTGGTTTTCCACGGCCGTGTACACATCAAGCCTTGCCTAGATTCCGAAACTGCGGAGCAGTTCGCTCCTGCAGGAGGACAGGATGTCCGCCATCCGATTCAGCGTTGTGATCCCCACACGCGAGCGTGCCACTACGCTTCGCTCCGCGCTGGCAACGTGTCTGGATCAGGAGTTCGACGACTACGAGATCATCGTTTCGGACAATTGCAGTTCGCCAGCAACACGCGCGGTTGTTGAGGAAGCCAATTCTCCACGAGTGCGATACGTTCGCACGTCCGAACCCGTGGCAATGAGTAATAACTGGGAGTTCGGCGTATCGCACGCACGCGGAGAATACGTCACTGTTATCGGCGACGATGACGGCCTCTTGCCACATGCGCTGCGCGAACTGGACCGCATTGCGCATGAGAAGTGCGCGAAAGTCATTCGCTGGTCGGCAGGTTACTATACTTGGCCCACAGTCGCACTCCCAGGGCAGGGCGATTACCTGCGTGTGCCGCTTGCGTGCAGGCTCTGCGAACGGGAAGGGGAACAGGTCATCCGCGAGGTCGCCGAGTTCCGGGCGTTCTACACGGAACTACCGATGCTGTACAACGCGGTGGTTCATCGCGATATACTCGCGGCACTCCGGCAACGTGTTGGGCGTGTCTTCCCCCATCCAATACCGGATGTGTACTCAGGTTTCGCGGTTGCCTTCGTCGCGGGGCGGTTTCTCTCGTCGACTGTACCGATGTCCGTTTCAGGCCAGTCACACGCCAGTAACGGCATCGCCACGCTCTTTCAGCGGGGTCAGTCGCCGATCGACCACGAGTTCCGCACACTCAATGCCAGGGCAGAGTTGCACCCGGAACCCACGGTGCCAGACCTGGCTGTGTTCCCGCACGTCCCGGTGGCAGATTCGTTCGTGTTTGCCAAACGCCAACTCTTTCCTGAATGGAATATCGCTCTCGATCGTCGGTCGCTGGCGGAGGCATGTGTGAAAGGCGCGCGCGTCGAAGTATGCGACTGGCCCGCCATGCTGGCCGCCGTTCGCACGTCGTTCTCTGACGACCCTGCACTGGAGAAGTGGTTCGACACGAAACTCGCCGGGACGCCCTATCAACCGCCACAACCCGTGAGGCTGCGACCACCACATCTGGGCTTTGACGGCGCGGAGATGCATCTCGATGCTGCATCCTTGGGTGTGTCCGATATCGCAGGTGCGGTGACTCTGTGTGAGCGGGTACTGAACTACCGTGACCATCCCATCAACTTCGCGCCGCGAGCTGAGGCTGATCTGGCGGCACTAAAGATCTCGCAACTCAGCAACGTGTGCGCAGAGCGTGAGCGCGCCATTATCCGGTTGCATCAGGACTGTCACGACCTTCACAAGCAGGTCGAGCGACTTCAGGTTTCCCGTGATGAATCCGAACTGGTGAACAGATCACTTGTCGCCCAGTTACGATCCGAGCGGCGGTGGTCGCTGAAGCAGCCACTGCGGATCGTCAAGCGCGCGATGTCGAAACTGGGCGTGGTTCGCTAAACGTGAATCACGCGACGCGGCGGAGATACGCTGATGGCCAGTGCGTGAGCTGCTCCGTGATCTTCCCCTCGTTGAACAGGAACTCCGGTTCTTCCAGTTGAAAGTTCGGATGGTTCGTTACGAACTCGCGGGCTGCTTCGGATGGGTTGTCCCATTCCCAACCGGGTTTTGACCCGGGCCGGCCCGCGACAGCAGCCATGATGCCATCGGTTGCAACGATGTAGGAACCTGGTTGCACCAGTGGGGCATACGCGCTGAGTTCCGCGTGAACGTGCGCCTTGGTGTGGCAGGAATCGAGCAGTACCAACACGCGATCGTTGGGATGGAACAGTTTTCGAACGTGTGCGATCGTCGCCGGGTCGATCGAACTCCCCTGCACGAGTGTGATCAGTTTCGCCAGGGGGTGATCCTCGATTGCCTGGCGATTGTGCGGCCGGATCTCGATGTCCACGCCGATAACGCGGCCGCGATCCATCGCCTTGCAGAGGCTCGCGTAGTAAATCAGCGACCCACCGTGAGCGACCCCGGTTTCCAGGATCACATCAGGCTTGACGCGATAGATCACTTCCTGAATGCGGATCATGTCTTCAGGAAGTTGAATGATCGGCCGACCGAACCAGGTGAAGCCGTAGGTGTATTTCTGCGTCCAACCCACGGTCAGCCATTGTTCGGAGATCAGCCGGAACGCCTCGGGGGAGTCGAGGGGGTAGCGATGCTCCCCGGCATCCGATTCATGGATCACCGTCCGCTGATCGGTATCGATCACAAGGCGCATGCGAATGTCTCCTACGTCGGATCAACCACCGTGGTGTGTGGGCTATGCCGTTGAACCACGGTTGTCACATCAGTCTGGCAACTGGAATAGAGGACCAGCAACGATGGTGGGCGAATCGCGCACCACAGCCGGGATTAGTCTGCTCGGATGGCCCAGGTCCGAACGGCGGTGCAGGAACCGGTCGGTCGAAGGTGAATCGCAGATTGGGCAGCGCTTACGCGGCATGAGGAACCCTCCACCAGCCAACAGTTTCGCGTAGCCCATGCTCAAGCGGGATACGCGGCCGCCAGCCGAGTTCGTCGCGAAGTCGCGCGATATCGGCAACGAGAAGCGGCGGTTCGCTCGCAGGAGTCTCGCGCACTCCGAAGCGTACAAGGTCAGACCGGCCGCACGTAGCCGCAACGCACTCGATCACATCGCGCACCGCGATTGACACGCCGGAACCGATATTCACTGGCCCCTTCACGCTGCTGCGCACAAGAGCTATTAGCGCATCCGCGACATCTGCGACATGCAGGAAGTCGCGGCATTGCTTACCACTCGAACACGCCGCCGGGAGACCCGCGAGGAGTGCGTTCACCACAGAGGGAACCAGACGCGAAGGGTGCTCTCTGGGACCGTACATCCAAAACAGCCGCGCCCATGCGAGACTCACACCGCGTTCGCGCGCGAATACATCGGCCCAACGCGCAAGCTCGAGTTTGCACTTCCCATAGCGGGTTTGCGGCTCAACGGGCGTTCGGTGCTCCTGGCAGACACTGGCGCTCCGCCAATCATACTCTGCACATGTCCCCGCGATGACCGCTCGTTGCCCGCCGGCGCGCGCGAATGCGATGAGTAACTGCTTCGAGGCTTCGGTCCAGCGGTGATTCTCGGGCGACGTCCAGTAGATACGAGGTGTCGCGATCCATGCGAGATGCAGGAGGTGAGTCGGGCGGACCTGGTCGATCACATCACGGACGGAAACGCCATCGAGCAAGTCGCAACGGTGAACAACTCCTCCGCGCGCGGTCGCGTGAACCTCGAAATACGTAACCGCGGCGTGGACGCATGGTTCGCCGAGAAAGCCTGTCGCACCGGTAATGAGCAATCGCGTCATTTCGGCAGGTCCGGGAAGGTACGATCGCGGACCGCGATGATCCGCTCTCCGCATGGCGGCCATTCGATGCCGAACGAAGGGTCATCCCAGCGTGCGCCGCGCGCAGCTTCCGGAATGAAAGACGCAGACATCTGGTAAAAAAGTTCCGTACGATCCACGAGGGTCTGGAAGCCGTGCGCACAGCCCGCGGGGATATAGATCGCGCGGCGATTTACCGCCGTAATTTCCACTGCCCACCACTTCCGGTACGCTGGGGAATTGGGTCGCAGATCGGCGACCACATCGAACGCTGCACCGGCAGTACAACGGACGAGTTTTACCTCCTCGTGCGGGGGGGCCTGCCAGTGTAGCCCCCGTAGTGTCCCGGCCTTTGTATTGAACGAGACGTTGCACTGAGGCCATTCCGTACAGAGCCCGTGTCTGGCGAATTCCTCACGGCAGTATGTTCGCGCAAACAGTCCGCGATCGTCGGTGTTTGGTTCGACCTCGATCACGAAGACGCCTGGTAAGTCTGTGGTGGTGAATTTCATCGCCGGGCCTCACGCGACGCGCGGGAGTGGGACAGGCACGATAAACTTGCCGCCACGGTCGCGGTACTCGGCCTGCTGGCGAAGAATTTCCTCGGCGAAGTTCCACGTCAGCAGGAGTGTGTAATCCGGCATCTCTTCCAGAAGCTTTTCCGGCGCGTGAATGCGCAACCCCGAACCTGGGGTGAACATTCCTTGCTTCACTGTGCTGCGGTCCACGATGAAATCGAGCACTTCCGACCCGATGCCACAGAAGTTGAGCAGCGTGCTCCCTTTCGCCGATGCCCCGTATGCCGCGATTCGCTTCCCGCTGGCCTTGAGTTGTGCGAGGAGTTCTCTCAGGTTGTGCTTGATTTCTGCGACGCGCGTCGCGAACGCCCGGTACGGTGTCAGCGTCCCAACACCCCATGCTGCCTCTTCCGCCAGTAGTTTCGTTACACGCGGCGACACTCCATTGACACTCTCGCAATGCGCTGCGAACAAACGGAGTGTGCCACCGTGAATCGGCACGCGCTCCGCGTCGCGGATGATGAGGCCATGAGCGCGGAAGCAGCGGTCGAGTGCGGTGAGCGAGAAGTAACAGAGATGTTCGTGGTAGATCGTGTCGAACTCGCAGCCATCGAGCATGTCTTTGACGTATGGGGCTTCGATTACGGCAACACCGTCTGCTTCTAGCAGTGTGCGGATGCCGGCTACGAATCCGTTCAGGTCGGGGACATGCGCCAGGACGTTATGTGCGTGGAACACGTCGGCACGAAGCCCTTCGGCGGCGAGTTGCGCGGCGTAGTCCGCGCTGAAGAACTCCGTGCGGGTCGGGATGCCATTCGCGATGGCCGCGCGGGCCACGTTTCGCGCCGGTTCAACGCCGAGTACTCTCACACCCAGCGCCGCGTAATTCTTCAGAAGGTAGCCGTCATTACTCGCGGCCTCAACGACCAGACTCTCTGGTCCAAGCTGCTCCTCGTTCGCCACTCGTATCGACAACTCGGCCGCATGGCGGAGCATTGTGTCGGAAAACGACGAGAAATACACATAATCACGGAAGAGAACGTCTGGGGGTACTTCGGTGGTGATCTGAACGAGCGCGCAACGCGGGCAGAGCGCCAGTTCCAGTGGGAACGTCGATTCCGGCGCCGCGAGTTCGGCCTCGCTGCGTAACGCGTTGGCCAGTGGTGTGCGCCCGAGTGAGAGTACCGGGGTCAGTGACTGGTGGCCGCACGCGCGGCAGATCGGGGAAGGTGTCACGCGGCGTTCCTCGCACCCAGGAAGTTGCAGTACCATGGCACCGTCCGGCGAAGCCCTTCATCCAGCGTGAACAGTGGGTGCCAGCCGAGGCGGTCGCGGGCTTTCGCCGCACTGAGACTCTGGTGCTTGATCTCGTGACTCGCCTCGTTTCGCACGTCAGGTATCAGTCGCGAACCCATCTGATCGAGCAACTTCTGCACGAGATCGAGGACAGTGACCTGGGTCTCGTTCGAGAAGTTGAATGCTTCCCCACGGAGTGACCGGTCGGCTGCGAGTTTCTCCGCGAGCATCAGATATGCACCGGCTCCATCTTCGACGTAGAAGTAGTCGCGGATGTGCGTGCCATCGGAGCGGATAATGGGTCTTTCGCCACGCAGCGCGGAGCGGATCGTACCTGGCACAATGCGATTCCAGTTCAAATCGCCTGGGCCATAGAAATTGCCGCACCGCGTGATCGCGACTGGCAGGTCGTAGGTGGTGGCGTAACTTTGTGCGATGAGGTCCGCGCACGATTTGCTCACGTCGTAAGGGTGGCGACCCTGCAGTGGTGTCGATTCATCGTACGGGAGTTTCTCCGCTTCGCCATAGGCTTTATCAGACGATGCAAGTACGATCTGCTTCACCTTCGGGCTGCGCCGGCAGGCCTCGAGTAGTGCCCAGGTGCCGGCGATGTTGCTCTCGAATGTGGCGACTGGGTTGCGATTGGCTACAGGCACGAGCGTCTGCGCCGCGAGGTGTATCACGGTGTCGATCTCATACTCGCCGCAAGCGCGTTCGAGGAGCGACTGATCGCACACATCACCACGTACCGATTTCACCTGCTGAATCAACCCGCCACTGACGAACTCACACTCAGGCACCCAGTCGCGGATCAGACACACCACGTCGGCGCCTTCGCGGAGTAGGCTCCGCACCACCCAGCCCCCGACGAGGCCCGTTGCCCCGGTCACAAGCGTAGGCCGATCTTGCCAGAAACTACTCATGCCGCCCTCCAGGGCGCGCGGCCTTCCTGCCACATCGCCTCCAGTTGCCGCTTGTCCCGGAGTGTGTCCATGCACTGCCAGAAGTGTGCGTGTTTGTACGCGGCGAGTTGCCCCTCGGCGGCTAAACGCGGGAGGATGTCGATCTCGAAGCTATCATCGTCGCTGCCGATGTAGTCGAGCACCCCTGGTTCCAGCACGAAGTAGCCGCCGTTGATCCATCCCTCGCCGGCCTGGGGTTTCTCGGCGAAGGAGCTAACGAGATCACCGTTGAACTCCAGGCCGCCGAAACGTGCTGGGGGGCGTACCGCGGTAACCGTTGCCAGCCGACCGGTGGTGCGGTGGAATCGCAATAGCGACTGCAGTTCCACATCGCTAACGCCATCGCCGTAGGTCAGCATGAAGGTTCCGTCCTTCACCCAGTCGGCGACACGCCTCACACGCCCGCCGGTGTTGGTGTCGAAGCCGGTGTCGATGAGGTGTACCGTCCAGTCCTCACCTGCCCGTTCGTGATGGCTTACCTCGCCGCGAGCGAGGTTCACCGACAGGCTCCCGGTGAGTCGGGTGTATTCGATGAAATACCGTTTGATGACCTCGTTCTTGTATCCCAGCGCAACGACGAACTCAGTGACCCAGTGCCGGGCGTAGTGGCTCATGATGTGCCAGAGAATCGGCCGCCCGCCGATCTCGACCATCGGCTTGGGCCGGATCTCGGTCTCTTCAGCGAGACGAGTACCAAGCCCACCAGCGAGGATGACCGCGCGCATGGTGTCCGCCATCCGTGACGGTGTGAGTGTGTGCGTTCACGACAATCGGGGAACTGTACCTGCTTGGCTATCTGGCCCGCAAGCCCAACTGACATTGGCAACAGGGGTTGACAATGTATTCATGCGTATAGTATATGAACAGGTGATCTGCCCCGGCTCACGGAACACTGGTGGAAGGCGCTCTGCTGGTAGTCGGGTTTCCAGCGAATCAGCGCATGATTGAGACTGATCCCTTGCCATCGCGTGCGTCGTGTGAATGATGGGGAGAATCCACCCTCACGGAGAGTTTCCCAATGCACAGATGCTTCCTCTTCTTCGTGCTGTTGCTCGTGCCCGGACCGTTGCGCGCAGCGGAGTTCGACGCGAAGCATTTCGATGAGGTTGTCAAGAAAGCGATGAAGACGTTTCACGTGCCTGGCGCGGCCGTTGTTATCGTGAGGGATGGAAAGGTCGTTTATCTCAAGGGTTTTGGGGTACGCGAGAAGGGGAAGCCGGAGAAAGTGACGCCCGACACGGTGTTTCCCATTGCTTCCTGCTCGAAGGCGTTCACCACGGCCGCGCTGGCGATGATGGTGGAGGAAAAGAAACTGAACTGGGACGACAAGGTTCATGACCATCTCGATTACTTCCGCCTCTCCGACGAACTTGCCGATCGTGAAGTCACCCTCCGCGATCTGCTCTGCCACCGTACCGGTATGCCGCGACATGACATGCTCTGGGCAGGTTTAACCGAGAACACGTCCGAGGTGATTCGCCGCTGGGGAAAGGCGAAACCGTCCACGTCATTTCGGTCGAAGTGGGAGTATTCCAATGTCCCATTCACCACTGCGGGTGTCATCGCAGGGAAGGTCGCGAAAAGCAACTGGGCGACTGTCGTAAAGGAACGCATCTTCAAGCCGCTGGGGATGGAGCATAGTAGTTGCACACGGACGGAAGGGCTTTCGCAACCCAACCACGCAACACCGCACTACTACGGCTTCAACAAGTCGATCTCCGTGATTCCGTGGGACGAAATCGATCACGCCGGCGGGGCCGGGTGCGTTAACAGCAGCGCGCGCGATCTGGCTGCATGGCTTCAATTCCAGATCACTGGCGGTGAGTACGACGGCCACCGACTGATCACTGAACGCGCATTGAGTGAGACACACACTTCACAGATGCTCATGAAGCCCGAAGGGCCGTTCCTGGCATACTTCCCACCGAGCGCAGGGCGCTTCACCAGTTATGGCCTCGGCTGGTTCGTTCACGATTATCGCGGCTACAACTGTGTCTCGCATGGCGGCACGCTCACTGGCTTTCGGGCACAATGCATGCTGGTGCCTGATAAGAAGGTCGGCGTCTTCGTCCTCTGCAACCTGCGCCCATCGTACCTTTGCGAGGCAGTGGCGAAGTCCGCCCTGGACACTCTTCTGGGGCTGCCAGCTGTGGACTGGGTATCGTTCCAGAAAGCGCAGCAATCGCTTTTCGACTTTCAGACGGCCAAGAACAAGTCGAAACGCGAGACGAACCGCAAGCCGGACACAAAACCGAGCCTGCCGCTGAAGAAGTTCGCGGGCAACTACGACGAACCTGCCTATGGTCGTGCTGTGGCGATCTGCGAAGATGGCACGCTCTCGATCAAGTGGGGGCACCTCACGTTTCGGCTCGATCACTACCACTATGACACATTTACTGCGGTGCCTGTGCTACCGAATGAGGAGGTGCTCTCATTCGACCGCACCACCTTCGAGGTGCAGTTCCGGCTTGGCACCGACGGTGAGGTTGAAGGGATGACATTCCTGGAGCAGGACTTCGCCCGCGCGAAGAAGTAAGTGTGCCCGGATGTCACAGGCATCGGCTGAAGAGGTCTGCGGCCAGGCCGATTGCCTGCCGCGCTGCGGCAGGGTCGTAGCGCTCGCCTTCGTCGCGCAAGAAGGCGTGCGCCGCGTTGAACTCATGCCAGGTGAACCAGACACCGGCCATGTCCAGCGCATCGTAAATCGTTCGTCTACCAGCCGCCGGGATGTGCGGGTCTAGTCGGCCCCACACCATCAGTATCTCGCCGCGAATCTCGCTCGCACGGCGGAGCGAGTCGGCGTTTCCGCCCTTGCCGAGCGTCCCAGAGTGCAGGTCGGTTGGGTAAAAGCACGCCGTCGCGCGCACTTCCGGCAGGAGTGCCGCGCGGAATGCGAGGTGCCCACCGAGGCAGATGCCAACCGCCCCGATCCGACCCGTACACCCTGGGTGACGTGCGAGTGAATCGACTACCACACGCGCATCGGCATCGAAGTCGCTCATCGCATTGAGTTGTTTCAGTTCGTTGCCGCGAAGCTTCCCCTTGTCGTCATATCCAAGCACGCAGCCAGGTGCTTCATGTGCGTGGTAGACCTCGGGCACCGCGACGAGATAGCCGAGGCTGGCGAAGGTGACTGCTAGTCGCTGCACCGGTTGCGTTTGCTGGAAGATTTCGGAATAGAGCACAAGGCCGGGTCGCGGTTCGGTGCGATGCGGATTGTGTGGCGCATAGAAGTACGTCCTCATGGGACCAGTGGGAGTGAGGAGATCAGCAACAGAATCGGTGACGGTCATGGCAATTCCGGGTCGCGAGCGGTGGAATGGCGGGAGTTGTTCTCATGAAGATACTCCAGTGGAACCACAACTGCCAACCAGCGCGTCCGCGTCGTGCGATCAGCCTTGACCCGGTAAGCGATCCGCGGCTTCAATACCGGCGCGTCAGGAGTGGAAGCCCCCGTTCTTCCCAGTGAAGGGGAATCAGATGCTCGTCATCACCGGCATGGGACGTTCTGGAACATCTGTGCTCGCGGCGCTGTGTAAGGGCCTGCGGTTCGACCCAGGCGGCGGCTATGTCGAAGGAATCAATGCTGGGCTGGAGGATCCCGAAGTGGTCGCCGTGAACGAGGCGATTCTGGGCCTCAACCCTGGTCGAGAACACATCAAGGATGAGGCAGTCGGGCGGATCGCGGCAGTACGGCGCCATGTCATCAAAGATCCACGGTTCATTCTCACACGCGGCGCGGCTCTTGGGGTCTGGTGGCAACACCGCAAGGACTTGCGTGTCCTGCTGGCCATTCGCGACGCTGCGGAGGTCGTTCGATCGCGTCAGGCGCACCCGCACTGGTTTGGTCCAATACCCGATGCCGAAACTCAGGTTCTGGAGCAAGACATCGGCGGAACAATTGGCCTGATGACCGAACTTGGGATTCCGTTCCGGTGTCTCCATTTCCCCGATTTCCTGAATCAGCCCGGGCATGTGTTCGAGGCTCTCCGGTTCGGGGGCCTCGCGTTCTCCGACCGTCAGGCACGCAAGGTGTGGGCGCGCATGATTGACCCATCGAAGGTCCGTCACAGTCCAAAGTGGGAAGGGGTGGCCGAGAGTCCTGCGCCGTCGCCGCGTCTAACCGTAACCGGCCCGTTCCGAATCAAGACGATGGCAACTCGGTTGCTTCAACCCGTATCGCGACTACTGTACCCGAATACTGCCGCGCCACGATAACCGAGAGTTGACATGCCCAGGGTACTCATTGTCCCACGCGAGGTTGCGAAGTTCGCCGATACGTTCCGCGCACCCCTCGACATGGCTGGGATCGAAGTCGCAAAGCTCCCACCGGCCGATGCGAATCTCCCGGACGAAGCGGAACTGATTGCGGCGCTCGAGGGTGTGGATGCGACCATCGCCGGTTCGGAGTCGTACACACCGCGTGTCTTTGCGGCGCACCCGCGATTGAAGGTTGTCGCGCGGGTCGGCGTCGGCTACGACGCAGTGGATCTCGAAGCAGCCACGAAGAATGGTACCGCAGTCTGCATTGCACCAGGAACGAATCAGGGATCGGTCGCAGAACACGCGTTCGCCCTGATGCTCGGCTTCACGCGACATGTCGCGAGCTACCATGCCACGCTCTCCGGTGGGAAGTGGAACCGTTTGATGAGCCTGCCGCTTCGCGGCAAGACACTCGGCCTCGCCGGGTTGGGGCGCATCGGGAAAGCGATGGCCACACGCGCGAGCGCCTTTGAAATGCGAGTGATCGCTTACGATCCCGTGCCCGACACTGGCTTCGCCGCGACACACGGGATCGAGCTGGTATCCTTCGGCCGACTTCTGGCGGACGCGGATTTCCTCTCGCTTCATCTGCCGCTCACGCCCGACACCAGGCATATCGTCAACCACAGCAGCCTTGCCAAGATGAAGTCTGGCGCGGTGTTGGTGAATACTTCTCGTGGGGGGCTGGTGTGTGAAGCAGACCTGATCGCGGCGCTTCAGGGTGGGAGCCTCGCAGGCGCTGTGTTGGACGTGTTCGAGGAGGAACCCACGCCCGTGTCGAACCCGTTGCGATACTTGCCCAACGTCGTGCTGACACCACATGCGGCCGGGGTCGATGTGAAATCCCTCGAAGACATGGCTCGTAGCGCGGCCGAGGCGGTGGTGTCGTTGTTGCGCGGCGAGTGGCCCGCTGAGAAGGTGGTGAACCCACAGGTTCGGGCGACATTCCGCCGGTGATGTATGCTGAGCAACTCGTTGGAAGACTCCGCGTCGATCAGACTGACCCCATCGTCTGCCGATTGAGTGCAACTGAATACCGATGGACGCGCACGCACACACAAGGGTAGACTCTGCGTTCCCAAGTCGCCCCATCGGGCTGCACCATGCCTGTGTCGCCGTGGCTGTGGGTCGCGCTGGCCTTGCTCCCATTCCTGGTGTGGGTTGGCCGCCGTTTGCTCCTGGCCGGCATCGCCAGTCGTTGCCCGCGCTGTGGATCGAAGTTCTATTCCGATCCGGTCTGCGGCGACAGGTACTATGAACGGTGGCATTGCCGCGCGTGTGGTTGCGACTGGGAAGAACGCTACGATGAGTGGGATCCGCGGATCACCAACTGGATCGCAGACCGTTCGGGATTCCTGCAGGAGTAGCGGCGATGTCAGAGGCGGCGGTCACCTCCCCCATACCCGTACGTCGTGGCCTCCGTGCGCGTCGATTCCTCGCCTGGGCAACTCTTGCGGTGGTCGTTGCTCTGCTCCTTTCGCCGATTCCACCAGGCACGTTGGGAGTCTGGCAGGAGCGGCTGTTAGATTCAGGGCACGTTCCGCTCTTCGCTGCCCTCATACTCGCGCTTTACATCGGCTACGGTTCTTTACGATGGGCGCTGGTGTTCACGCTGGTAGTCGCAGGACTGGCGGAAGTGGTGCAACCCTTCTTCGGGCGCGCGGGCGACTGGATCGATCTCCTCCGTGGCTCACTCGGCGCGTTCTGCGCTACGGCTGTGATTCGCGCATATGAAGTGTGGCGGTCTCCCGTTCGCGTCGCAGTCTACATGCTTCTGGCGTTCGCGTTCGCGCTCTGGCCGGCCATCGAGATTGCGCCTTACATCGCGGACACTGTGGAAGGCCGAAGGGCGTTTCCCGTGATCGCGGGGTTCACGACGAATCACGAAATGCGCCGCTGGCAGTGCCAGCAAGCCACATTTACGCGCACTGAGGGTGGTGCCCGCCTCGAGTTCTTTCCAGGAGCGAACGACTTCTCTTATGCGGCGATGCGACCAGCCGTTGCCGACTGGAGTCGGTATCGGTGGGTGAATTGTGAATTCCGCGCGTTGGAACCGCTCGAAATGGTCATCTCGGTGCGGACGCGTAGTTCAGAGCCGAACCGTACGACGCACTCTCAGGTGGGTCGGATCTATACGACCGGGGAGCATACCATACGACTAGATCTGCATGCGCTGCGCGAGAAGGGTCGTCGCGGGCCGCTTGACCTCACCGACGTACGGTACTATCAACTCTTCGTTTACCGGATCAAGCAACCCACAACAGTCGTTGTGTCGCGCATCTGGTTGGAACCTTGAAACGGCTCTCATTGCTGGTTGATGCGAACGTATTGAAAGCCGTTACCTTCCTTCTCAACGTCCTGATGCTCCGTTGAAGGGCAATCCATGAAAGTCGCGATCATTGGTACGGGCTATGTCGGCCTCGTGACAGGTACGTGTCTGGCCGAGAGCGGCAACGACGTGACCTGTGTGGATAACAACCCCCAGAAGATCGCGACTCTTCAGGCTGGTGGCATACCTATTTACGAACCGGGCCTCCGGGAGTTGGTCGCGCGCAACACGCGCGATGGTCGCCTCGCGTTCACCACGGATCTCACCGCGGCTGTGAGGGCCGCCCGTCTGATCTTCATCGCAGTCGGCACCCCACAGTCCGAGGCGGGCGACGCGGACCTCACAGCAGTCTTCGCTGTGGCCGACGCTATTGGTGACGCACTCAAGGAGACCTCACCTGGAACACCTGGCTCGCGCGTCGTTGTGACCAAGAGCACAGTGCCCGTTGGCACGAGTGCGAAGGTTGCCGAGCGACTGACCGCGAAAGGCTCCGGGCATGTTGATGTGGCGAGTAATCCGGAATTCTTGAAGGAAGGCGCGGCGATCGAGGACTTCATGAAGCCCGACAGAGTCGTGGTCGGAGTTCGCAGGCCGGAGGTCGCGGAAGTGCTGCGCGAACTCTACGCGCCGTTCCTGCGCACGGAACGCCCGTTTCTGGTGATGACCCCAGAGTCGTCCGAGATGACCAAGTATGCCGCCAATGCCATGCTCGCGACGAAGATCAGCTTCATCAACGAGATGGCGAACCTCTGTGATCGGCTCCGTGCGGACATCAAGGATGTACGCAAGGGGATCGGGCACGACCAGCGGATCGGCTTCCAGTTCCTCTTCCCCGGGCCTGGGTATGGCGGCTCGTGCTTTCCGAAAGACGTTCAGGCAATCATCGCGATGGGGCGTCGAACTGGCTTGCCCCTCAGGCTCATGCAGGCCGTGGATGATGTGAATTACGCTCAGAAGCAGGTCCTGTTTGCGAAGATTCAGAAACACTACGGAGACGCGCTCGCGGGCAAGACGCTCGCGGTGTGGGGTCTGGCGTTCAAGCCTCGGACCGATGACATCCGTGAGGCACCCGCGCTCACATTGATCGAGGCATTACTCGCGGCCGGGGTAAAAGTCCGCGTTCACGATCCTGAAGCGATGGCCAACGTCCGCGAGTTGTATGGCGACAAACTCTATTACAGCGATCGGCCCTACGGGGCACTCGAAGGTGCCGATGGTCTGGTAGTCGTGACGGAATGGCCAGAGTTTCGCAATCCGGACTTTGAGGTGATGAAGCGACTCCTGGCGGAGCCTGTCGTGTTCGACGGCCGTAACATCTATGAGCCACGACAGATGGCGTCTCACGGATTCACCTCCCACAGCATTGGTCGCGATGGTGCGAATTGACCAACCGTGGCCCTACCCAGTACGCGCCACCAATTCAACAGGGGGCGGAACATTTCAATTTCTGCGAGAAATCTTCCTGAGAACGATCTGAGGCACGTTCATGTTCTAGAGTTGAGAATGCGCCACCCCTACGCCTGATTGGCCATCGGGCAGTTCGGGAACCCGTACGGCACCCCCGCCGCTCCGAGTGAGGCGCCCCGTCCGGAGTATGCCATGCCCAGCGACTCCCCTTTCATCGCTCTCGCTCTTGTCGGCGACAGCCCACCGCGCACCTGGTCGTCATCGTGCCATCTGCGAATCGGTCGGCTGCCTGAGCTTGAAATTGCCATTGATGATATGTCGGTTAGTCGGTTGCACGCCGAGGTTCATCTGCTCGATGGTGCGTGGGTGGTACGCGATCGCGGCAGCTCCAACGGCACGATCCTGAACGATGTTCGAATTGGGCGCACGCCGCAGCAACTCCGCCAGGGCGATGTAATTCAGGTTGGCAACCTGACATTCCGCGTCGAACAGATCCAGCTACGTCCGGTCACTGTGCGACTCGGTCAGCAGATCATGCAGGTGGAAGCGACTGCGGCTCGGCGCAGTTGGGGAGAGGCTGTTGATGCTCTGGAGCCGCCTCCGCCTGGTGGTGTGGAGGAACGAAACGATTTCCTCCGCCTACTTCGCGCCGGCTATCGCCTCGCCCAGCCCACTGGGAACATCGACACGCTCCAGGAACTGATCGACAATGCGCGGACGTTCTTCAGCGCTCGTCGCGCCGGTGTGTTTCTGCTGGACGAGACCACGAATCAGTTAACGTTGCGTCGCTTCTCGCTTCCCGGCTCAGTGGCGCCGTCCGCTTCCCCACCGGGCAAGACGCTCGCTGCCGCTGCCTTCCGCGCACACCAGTCACTCCTTTTTCGCGACCGCACCGATGCTCTGCAGCACGCGGCCGATAGTGTCGTTCGTGGCGAAGTGAACTCCATCATCTGCGCCGTGCTGCGTGCTCCGGATCGTGAGATCGGAGTACTCCATCTCGACCGCGGACCGGGTGTTCCCCCGTTTACCCAGGACGAACTTCAACTTGCGGACTCGTTGGCTGCGGCTGTTGCGCTGGGCCTTGATCGCCAACACCTGGTCGAACGACACGAGACCCTCTTCCTCCAAACGGTCACCGCGCTGGCGCAGGCTGTCGAGATGCGGGACGAGTACACCGGCAACCACACGCAGCGCGTCACGACCTACGCGCTACGCCTGGCAGAAGAACTGGGAATGCCTGAACTGGAACGGCGGAAGCTCCAGGTGGCCACCCTTCTGCACGACATAGGCAAGATCGCGATTGACGACCAGATACTTCGTAAACCCGGCCGCCTGAGCGATCCGGAACTGGATCGGATGCGCACGCACGTTCTCCGCGGCTGGGAGATCATCCAGATGATTCCTGGCCTGGCGTGGGCACTGCCGGTGGTGCGCGGCCATCATGAACGCTGGGACGGTCGCGGCTACCCGGATGGATTGGCAGGCGATGCCATTCCGCTGACCGCGCGCGTTGTGGCAGTCGCGGACGCGTTTGATGCGATGACCTCGGATCGGCCGTACCGCGCAGGAATGCCGGCAGCCCGTGCGTACGCCGAACTTCTGGCCGGTGCCGGAACACATTTCGACCCGACGTGCGTGGAAGCATTTGTCCGGGTCCGGCCGCAGATTGAACGCCTCCTGGAGCAAGAGGCTTCCGATCGCCGCAGCGCCGCGACGGGCAGTAATACTATCTCGCGCGACGAGTTGGATCGCTTCCGACAGGCCGCTACGATCCCGCCACCTGGTGGGGACACACCCGCACCAGGGGGAACGGACGTCAAGCCACACCTCACGTGTCAGTCGAAGAACTGACGGATTCTGACACCGCATCGCGCGGGCTGGGGTTGACAGCGTGCCCTGCGATGTGAAACACTCTGCATAATCTCGTTCCGACCGGGCTGCGGGGGCGGCCTGTTCTCACACCGCGCACGGACTGCAGCGGAGTGCTCACGGGTCATGGAATGATCATCTCGCGCACACCGTACCGCATCTCGTTCTTTGGCGGAGGCACCGACTACCCATCGTGGTACCGGCAGCACGGCGGTGCAGTTCTCGCTGCCAGTATCGACAAGTATTGTTACCTCACCTGCCGGCACCTGCCGCCGTTCTTCGAGCATCGCATCCGCGTTGTGTATCGTCAGATCGAGACGTGTGTTTCCGTCGATGAGATCACGCACCCCGTGGTTCGGGAAGCGCTCCGCGCGCTCAAGATCGACCGTGGCGTCGAGATTCATCACGATGGTGATCTTCCGGCACGCAGTGGTATGGGGTCGAGTTCCGCGTTCACTGTTGGCCTTCTGCACGCACTCCATGCGCTGCGCGGTGAGATGCCGACCAAGCAACAACTCACTCACGAGTCGATCCATCTCGAACAGGATGTGCTGGGCGAAACGGTTGGCTCACAGGATCAGACACTCGCCGCGCATGGCGGGTTGCGTCACGTTCGCTTTCAGCCAGATGGTGAGATCGAGGTCTCGCCGCTGGTTCTGCCACCCGGACGGCTGGCGGAACTGCGGTCGAATCTCATGCTCGTTTACACGGGCATCGCGCGCACGGCGGCCGACGTGGCGCGAAGCTACGCGAGCGAACTCGATTCACGCCGCCGGCAACTGCGCATCATGCGCCAGATGGTGGATGAGGCCATCGAAATCCTCACCGGGGGTGTGAACCTGACGGCATTCGGTGAACTGCTCCATGAGTCATGGCTTGCCAAACGCAGCCTCAGCACGTCTGTGTCGAACGATGAAGTTGACCAGCTCTATCGATCCGCGCTGGAGGCAGGTGCGATCGGCGGGAAACTCACTGGCGCCGGGGGCGGTGGCTTCCTCCTGCTCTTCGTGCCACCCGAGCATCAGCGCGGGGTATGCGACGCCCTGGAAGGGTGTATCCAGGTTCCTTTCGAGTTTGAGTCGAGCGGCAGCCAGATCATCTTCTACGAGCCAGGCGCCGACTACGAGGCGGCCGATCGCGCGCGGGGTACACGTCGGCGTACCTTCAAGGAATTCCACCCAACGACTGGCCTCCGCGCCACGGAGGTTGCATGACCTCCGGCACGCGAGTGTGGGTTTCAGGCGGCGGAACGCTCATCGGCCGTGCGCTGATTGATCTACTCCATCAGGACACGGACACGGAACTGGTCGGTGTCGGCACTGAGGAGCCAGACGTAACCGACAGTATGGAGACTCACGCGTTCTTCACGTCTACGCGGCCGGAAGTCGTCTATCACTGTGCCGGGCTGTCGGGTGGGATCGGACTGAATCGTGCGTGTCCGGTTGAATTGATGCGCGACAACCTCCTCGGCACGCTCAACGTGCTGGAGGCTTCGCATCGTGCAGGGGTGCGGAAGCTCGTCTACCTTGCGAGTTCCTGCGCATACCCGAAGCACGCACCTCAACCGATGGCAGTGGAGTCACTCGGGACAGGTCCGATGGAACCGACGAGTGAGGCATACAGCACCGCGAAGTTCGCTGGCTGGAAACTCTGCGATGCTTACCGCCGCCAGCATGGGTGTAACTTCGTCACTGCGTTTCCGGCCAACGCATTTGGACCACACGACGACTTCGAGCCTGCGAGTGGACACGTCATCCCAGCACTCATTCGCCGGGCGCATGACGCCAGGACGCGCGGTGAAGAGGAACTCGTTGTCTGGGGGAGTGGGGAACCGCGGCGCGAATTCGTTTACGCGCGCGATCTGGCTCGCGCCGCGCGATTCGTTGCAGAGAACGATACTGGCGAGGTGCCCATCAATCTCGGCGGCGGCACTGACCTGAGTATCGCGCAAGTTGCCCAAACGGTGGCCGAAGTCGTGGGTTTTCGGGGCACTCTTCGCTTCGACACGACCAGGCCTGATGGCGCGCCACTCAAGGCGCTCGACTCAAGGCCGCTCCTACAGTTGGGCTGGCAGCCAGAGACGAGTTTCCGGAGTGCGCTCGAATTGACGTACAACTGGTTCCTGCGACATCTCGCCACGGAGGGCAACCGGCATGTTCGCGAGGCTCTTTAGGTCGCTCTACCGCATCCGACGTGTGGAAGAGGAAATCGCGCGGGTCTACGCGACTGACTGTATCAAAAGTCCCGTCCACCTTTCAATCGGGCAGGAGGCGGTGTCGGTGGGTGTTTGCGATGTGCTGCGCCCCGACGACATCGTCTTCGGGACCTATCGAGGTCACGCGCTCTACATGGCGAAGGGCGGCGACCTGCCGGCGATGATCGCCGAGTTATATGGCAAGGTCACGGGTTGCACCCGCGGCAAGGGCGGCTCGATGCACCTTATCGACACTGAGTGCGGTGTCATGGGCACTTCCGCGGTGGTCGGCACCACCATCGCCAACGCCGCCGGTTACGCTTACGCTCTTCGGTTGCGTAAGTCTGATGCAGTTGTGGCGAGTTTCTTCGGCGATGGCGCGACCGAGGAGGGGGTCTTCGCCGAGACGTTGAACTTTGCGGTTCTCAAGAAACTGCCAGTGCTCTTTGTCTGCGAGAACAACGGCTACGCGATTCACACGGCACAGAGCAAACGTCAGGGTGTACCTGAGATTTGTGCTCGCGCGCGGGCCTATGGGATGCCCGCCGAGAGACTCGATGGCAACGATGTCGTGATGCTTCGAGCGAAGGCCGATGAGGCTGTCGCTCGCCTTCGCGCCGGCGAGGGGCCGCAGTTCATCGAGGCCGTGACATACCGCTGGCGTGAGCATGTTGGGCCAGGTCTGGATTACCACCTCGGCTATCGCGCGAAGGCCGAATGCGAGCTTTGGGAGAAGGCTGACGCCCTCCGCACGATGGGGGAACGGGTTGAACCCGCGGAACGCGCGATGATCGAGGCCGCAGTAGATCGCGAGATTGCCGCAGCGTTCGCCTTTGCTGAGAGTAGCCCCTTCCCACAGACGCGCGAACTGATGACTGACATCTTCACGGAGGAAGCCGATGAGCTTGCCGTTAGTCGCTAGGACTACCGCGAGAGTCGCACCGAAGGTCGTAGCCGAACGCACATGCTCGTTCGTGGATGCGATTCGTGAAGCGACTGAACAAGAGATGGCCCGCGACGATTCCGTCGTGGTCTTCGGCCTCGATGTGGACGATCCCAAGGCGATCCAGGGAACCCTGACGGGCCTACCGGAGACGTTCGGCGACGGTCGCGTATTCGGTACGCCGCTTTCGGAAGACGCAATGACTGGTGCGGCCATCGGCATGGCACTGGCTGGGCTTCGGCCAATCCATGTCCATATTCGCATGGACTTCCTGCTATTGGCGGTGAACCAACTTCTCAACGTCGCCGCCAAGAGTCGTTACATGTATGGCGGGCGGGTGAGCTTGCCGATGGTCGTACGCGCGATGATCGGCAAAAGCTGGGGGCAGGGGGCGCAGCACTCGCAGGGGTTGCACAGCTTCTTCATGCACGTTCCAGGAATCAAGGTCGTTGCTCCATCCACGCCTTATGACGCAAAGGGGACACTCGCGGCTGCGGTGCGCGGTGACGATCCTGTCCTGTTTGTGGAACACCGCCTCCTGCACTTTCAGAAGGGGCCCGTGCCCACGGAACCATATACCGTCCAGCCAGGTCAAGCGCGAGTCGCGCTCAGTGGCGAGGATGTAACTGTGGTGGGTATCTCCTACATGCAGGTGGAAGTGCTCCGCGCTGCGAAGTACCTAGAAGCCGTAGGCATTCGCGCCGAGGTTATCGACCCGATCTGGCTGGATCCGCTCGATACCGACACCATCGTCGATTCTGTTCGGCGCACCGGGCGGTTGCTTGTGGTCGATACCGGCTGGCTGAACTGCGGCGCCACAGCCGAGATTGTGTCGCGCGTTGCGGAGAAACTCCAGGGCGGCCGGCCGTTCCGCTTCAAGCGGATGGGCTTCGCGCCCACAACGTGCCCGACAACGCCGGTGCTGGAGGAGGCCTTCTACCCCAACGCCCGCACCATCGCCGCCGCCGCGCGCGACCTCGTGGAGGGGCGCACCACGGGCTGGCTACCGGCCGAGCGACCCGATCTGCAAAGCATTGAATTCAAGGGACCGTTTTGAGTGAAGCTGGCACACGTTGTGTGTCAATGCACGGGAGCCACTATGCCAACGACTCGCACTGCACCGCGGCTGAGCTGGCCGTTGATGAAGAACAATATCGCGCGCGAAGACCTCGACGCAGTGATCGAGTATCTTCAACAGGACGATCCGATCCTCACGCAGTCGAAGAACGTCCGGGCGTTCGAAGAGGAGTGGTCGCGCTGGCTGGGCGTGCGGCACAGCGTCTTCGTCAACTCCGGTTCGTCGGCAAACCTCGTCACGATCGCCGCGCTAAAAGAACTTCACCCCGATGGTGGCGAGGTCATCGTGCCACCCTTGACGTGGGTATCGGATGTAGCAGCAGTGCTTCACTGTGGCTTCACGCCTGTATTCGCGGACATCGACCCCCGCACGCTCAGTATGGACACGGACGCGGTCGCGGCGAGGCTATCGTCGCGCACACGCGCGGTGTTTCTGACACACGTCCTCGGTTTCAACGGCCTTACAGCAAAGTTACTCGAAGTGTTGAAGTCACGGCGCATTTCACTCATTGAGGATGTGTGTGAGTCACACGGCGCGACATTCGAGGACAGGAAACTCGGCAGTTTCGGCTGGGCGTCGAACTTCTCTTTCTACTATGCGCACCACCTGAGCACTATCGAGGGTGGGATGGTCTGCACCAACGATGAAGACCTCTATGAAGCCGCCCGAATGATGCGCGCACATGGGTTGATGCGCGAGATGGCAAGCGATGAACGCAAGGCTGATTTCGCACGGAAGCACCCGGACCTCAATCCGGAGTTCATCTTCGCGTTCCCTGCATACAACGTGCGTAGCACCGAACTCAATGCCATTATCGGCCGTTCGCAGTTGCGCCGACTCGACGACAACAACTACCGCCGCACGGCGAACTTCATGCTCTTCCTGCGGAACCTCGATCCGGACCTTTACCGGACCGACTTCGAGACGGAGGGGAGTTGCAACTATGCCTTCACACTTGTGCTGAAGGAACCAGACGCGCACCTCTGCGAGCGGGTGATGACCACGCTCCGCGCAAGTGGGATCGAGTTCCGCCGTGGGACAGCGGGAGGTGGGAACCAACTCCGTCAGCCGTATCTCCGCCGACTGCTTGGCGAAGAGGCCTGGAAGCAGTGCCCACAGGCTGACCACGTCCATTTCTTCGGCTTTTACATCGGCAACTATCCGTCACTTGATGCGGAACGCATCCTGCAACTTTGCGACCTACTGAATGGCTTGAAGTGACGACCCTGGGTATCTGGGTTGGAACTTTGGCAGCAGTGACAGGCACCGGGGTGTCGCTGCATCGTTCGTACAAGGTGGAAACCCACACAGACTAGCCACGGATGAGGCTCATGTTCACACAACTCGATCTGGTTCTCGTCAATCCAAACAGCCGCGCGCAGGTCTATCAGTCGCTGGGCAAGGAACTTACTGCGGTTGAGAACCCGGTGTGGGCGGGTCTCATGGCGGGCTTCTGCCGCGCGCGTGGAGTAAGTGTCGAGATCATCGACGCGGAAGCCGAGGGGCTATCTGCGTCGGAGGTGGCCGATCGCGTCGCGTACCTCAAGCCCGTCCTTGCCGCGGTGGTCGCATATGGCCATCAGCCATCGGCATCCACACAGATCATGGGCGCGGTGGGCCGTACGGCATCCGCGATCAAGGCCGCGACGCCAGATCAATCGCTGTTGTTGCTCGGCGGTCACGTCGCGGCGTTGCCGGAACGCACGCTGCGCGAGGAAGAGTGCGACTTTGTGGCCGCTGGTGAGGGGCTTCACGCGCTCGTTGCGCTCGTGGACGCACTCAAGTCACCCGTGCGGGAACTGAGCCGCGTTCCGGGTTTGCTTCGTCGAGACGGCAACCGTATCGTGCGAGGACCCGAGGCGCCGCTATTGGCCGATCTCAACACAGAACTGCCCGGTGGCGCGTGGGAACAACTCCCCATGTCACGGTATCGCGCCCACAACTGGCACTGCCTGGGAGGGCGCGAACGGCAGCCCTACGCGGCTATTTACACAACGCTTGGTTGCCCGTACCACTGCTCTTTCTGCTGCATTCAGGCTCCCTTCAAGAACGGTGAAGTCTCGCCACTCGGGGAGAAACAGAAGCCGAACAGCTACCGGTTCTGGAGTGTCGAGCATGTTATGTCACAAATTGATACGCTCGTAAACAAATATAGTGTAAAGAATCTGAAGATCGCCGACGAAATGTTCGTGTTGAACAAGAGACACGTTGTTGGCATCTGCGACGCACTCATTGAGCGTGGCTACGACCTCAATATCTGGGCGTATACGCGCGTCGACACGATCAAGGGGGGGATGCTCGACAAGTTGAAGGCCGCAGGCTTCAACTGGCTCGCCGTCGGCATCGAAGCTGGAGCCGATCGCGTGCGTACCGATGTGGACAAGTCGTTCTCGCAGGAGCAGGTGTATGGCGTTGTGCGCGAGATACAGTCAGCCGGGATCAGCGTGATCGGGAACTACATCTTCGGCCTGCCTGAGGACGACCACAGCACGATGCGTGCGACTCTTGATCTCGCCCTCGACCTGAAGTGCGAGTTCGCCAACTTCTACTCTGCGATGGCGTATCCCGGTTCGCCGCTTTACGCACTGGCGGCCTCGCGCGGTGTGCCTTTACCGCAAACCTGGACAGGTTATTCGCAGCACTCCCGCGATTGCCTGCCGCTGCCGACACGTCACCTCCCGGCACGCGAGGTGCTCCGTTTCCGCGACGCAGCATTCATCGAACACTACACAGATCCGCGCTATCTGGAGATGATCGACCAGCGATTCGGCGCAGAATCTGTGGAAGCCATTCGCCGCATGACGGCACACACACTCCAGCGCGACCTCCTCACGGGTGTGCTGGACGTGTCGCCCACCCTGCTGCCTGCTGACGCGAACGAATCGCCTGCTGCCGAACTACTGCAACTCGCGAGGCGTTAACCTGGCGGTGACAGAACGGACAATCGCGGCAGTCCTGCGCCGTGAAGTTCCGACGTTACCAGACGCTTCAGATGGACTAGCGACATTGTATTGCCGCGCACCTTGCGTCGTTTCAACTACGATGACCGTGACTGTTCACCTGGCACACTCTCGCTCTCACTGCAGGAATCTATCATGTCCGTTTCCCTCGGCGCGTTTGCGGCGTTTGTCGCACCACTGATTATGGTCGTGCCCCCGGGGGCTCCGCCTGCAAAGCCAGTGAAACCGGTCGATCTCAACTACCTCTGGGCGAAGGCCTACCACATCCCACCTGAGACTACCAGCGAGGAATCGGGCTACTTCTCGCTCTGTGAGGGGAAGAACGGCAAGATTTACGTTGGCACAGCCGCATACGGCCGCAACGCGTATCTCGTTGAGTTCGACCCGAAGACCGAGACGATGCGCGTGGTACTTGATGCCCACAAGCTCGTAGGACTCCCACTCACCCCGACCGGCTATGCAGCCCAGTCACAGATCCATACGCGCAATTACGTCGGACCATCCGGCATCATCTATGTTGGGACCAAACAGGGATACCCAACGACGGCCGAGAAGAAGAGTGGCAAGATCGCGACTTATCGCGGCGGCTACGTCATCACTTATGATCCGCTGACTGGCAGAGCGAAGAATCTGGGAATGCCGATGCCACTGGGTGACAAGCGGTTACCCGCCGGCGCGAAAGAAGGCGAGGGTGTCATCGATGTGGCAGCCGATGAGACGCGCGGTCTCATTTACGTCATCACCTGCGAACATCAATACTGGATGCTATTCGACACTAAACATCCCAAGAAGGGTTACCGCGCGCTGGGTCCGATACTCCGCGATCAACCCAATACGCTCATCGACTCGCAGGGGCGCGCCACGGCAATCACGAAAGACTACAAGGTCGCGCGCTACGATCCGGCGACCGACAAGGTCACTGTGGATCGGTTGCTGGTTGGTGGTAAGCCCTTTGCGGAAGTGGTTGGACCGAAGGCGATTCATCCCGACTGGCGACTCGCGGTTGATGGCAAGACCGCGTATCTGCAACTCCTCAACGACCTGCGGATGTTCGAGGTCGACCTGAGCGGTGCTGTGGGCAATCCCGTTGTGGCAAAGTCGCTGGGTAGTCGCGTCCGCGGGAAGAATCCCGACTCGCGTGGGTCGATCAGCATCGCAACGGATGGTCGAGTCTATTCCACGATACGTGTGGACAATGAGACGAAGTTCGGCGCCGGCTACCTACACCACATCGTCCGCTACGATCCGGTCGCGAAGTCGATGGGTGAACTGGGCGTGATCGCCGTGAAGAATCCCGATTTCTTCAACTTTCAGGGGCCGCAGGCGAAGAATCCCGACGGATCGCTCCGACCCCGACACGGTTATCACACTCTCCCGGATGGCACGCTCACGCCACTCCACGTCGTACTCGCGACCATTGTGGCGAAGGATGGGACGATTTACGCCACAACACTCTATCCGTTCACACTCCTGCGCATCCCTCCGGTGAAGTAATCGCTGTGAAAGTGACGGTTAGTTTCCCGCGCCGTGGTGGAGGGTGTGAGTCTTGCCTGTGGCGAGGTGATTCCACGTTCCCGTGACGTTCGTCTGGCCCGGCCAACGCACAGTCACCTTGTCGGCCACGGTGGCCGCTCCAAGCCCCACCGTGAGCACCTGTTCCGATTGACTCAGATAACCACGGGTTGCCGATACGAAGCGGTGCTGCACCAAGTCGCCTGTCTGCACGGTAACAGTGGCACCAACTGCATCGCGATTCACCCCGCCACCGCCCATCAGCGAGAGCCGCAACCAGTTGTTTGACGTGGATGATTCGTTATGGAAGAGTCGCGCGCGACCGTTGTTGTCAGTCACCACGAGGTCGAGTTTCCCATCAGAGTCGTAATCGAGATACGCGCAGCCACGGCCGACCATGCGTGACAGCGACAGTTCCACAGATGTGAACAACTCAGCGCGGTTGCCCGTGTTGTGGAACAGTTGCCCGAGCTGTCGGTAACTCTGTGACGGCTGCGCCAGCGTGATGTCCGGTTCCAGGTGCCCGTTGGCGGTGTAGAGATCGAGCCGGCCATCATTGTCGAAATCCGCGAATAACACCCCGAACTTCATCGGGGAACGTGTGGCACTGGCCAGCCCGATATCGGCTGCCACATCCATGAACTGAAGTGGCGAACGAGTTCGACACTGAAACAACGAGTTCGGTTCGTTGGTATAGTTTGCGATGATGAACGCTTCGGTCTCCGGAGCAATCTCACCCGCATCGATTCCCATCCCACCGCGGGGGCGCCCGTCCGCGTAGGCCAGTCCAGCGAAGAGTCCGATCTCTCTGAATACGCGTCCCCCACTGGGGCCAGGCTCATTGTGAAAGAAGAAATTGCGGACGGTGTCGTTGGCCACCGCAATGTCAGGCCAGCCATCACCGTCCGCGTCGCACACGACCACACCCAGCGACTTCCCTACCGGATGCGACTGGCGGGTCATTCCATCCAATTCACTGACGTGGATGCCCGCTGTCGTTGAGACGTTCTCGAAACGTTTGCCGTCCACATTGCGATAGAGTTCGCATTGCGCACCGACGAACTGCTGCGGTGGCACATATGCACGCTTGCCCCCTGGCAGCACAGCCATCACCCCCAGATCGATCGCCGGCGACCATGTGAGATAGTTGCAGACAAAGAGATCGAGCCTGCCATCGCCATCGTAGTCGAGCCACGCGCTCGACGAAGGGAAGGGGATCGGCTCGGCGTGCTGGGAGAATGCCTCGGCCGATTCCTTCGGCCATCTCGCGTCGCCTACGCCCGCGCGTGTGGTCACATCCTCGAATCGTCTCCCTTGGATGTTGTGGAAGAGTCGGTTACCACCAACCGCGCTCACAAAGAGATCGGGCCAGCCGTCGTTGTCGTAGTCGCCCGCTGCAGCGCCCATGCCATAGAGTTCGACGGCCAGTCCGGCGCGTTCTGTCACATCCTCGAATGTGCCGTCGCCGCGATTTCGGTAGAGAGCCTGTGTCGGGCGCGGACCAGACGGAACAGCGTTGCCCGGCCAGGAACAGCTATTGACGAAGAAGATGTCGGAGTGGCCATCGCGGTCGAAGTCGATGACGGCGACACCGGAACCCATTGTCTCAGGCAGGAGTTTCTTGCCGGCGGCGCCGTTGAAGTGTTGGAACTGAATTCCAGCCTGATCGGTCACGTCGATGAATCGGAGTACCGGTTTCGCCTCAGGAGGTGGAACATGTGCTGACGGGACGAACGCGATCCACGCTCCAACGATCAGGGCGACGAACGCGGTGGCGATGAAGATTCGCTTCGGTGTGAAGGAACGGATCATGTGCGACAGGTGGGGTGTGCGTCGAGTGGTCACCCACTTACGTTATCGGCCTGGCGCGTTGGCGGGGAGTCGTCGCCGCTTGCAGAATCGGCAACGAATCCCATCTCAATGATTTTGAATGATGATGATTTGCGATTCCATTCGGTATTGCTTACCTGTTAGCTGGAACTCACGAACGAATCGCCGGGGGGCGAGTGAGTGCGCGTGAGGTACTTGCTCACTGCCGCGGGCCGATTGCGTGAGGAAGTGTCGCAACTTCTGGAGCTGCTTGCGTGCGCCTCTTCGTTTATGAATACATGACTGCGACAGGGATCGGGCGAGAACCTGAATCGCCCGAACACCACATGTTCCGTGAAGGACGGGCGATGCGTGATGCCGCCGTCTTCGACCTGGAGCAACTCGGCATCCACGAAGTCTTCGCATTTCCCGACAAGGCAGCACCGGTTGAGCCGCAGTGGTTCTCTGAGGTCGCCCAGGCGTCGGACCGGGTGCTCCTGATCGCCCCGGAATCAGACGGTATCCTACTTGACCTTCACGACGAAGTATACCGCGTCAGAAGCCGCACGCTCGGCCCTTCACGCGCGGCCATAGTACTCACATCCGATAAGCTCGCACTCGCGTCGCACTGGCGTGAACAGGGTATCCCGACCCCGGACACTACAGATCGGCTGCCGACCCAGAATGAAACGTTCCCGGTGGTGTGGAAGCCACGCGACGGTGCTGGTTCGGCCCACACATACCTTCTCCGTGACGGCATCGCGCTGACTCAGGCACTCCAGTGCGAGCAGTCGCTGCCGATGATCCTTCAGGAACACGTGCCAGGCCGCGCAGCGAGCGTAGCATTCCTCTGTGGTCCGCGCGAGATTGTCTCGCTCACGCCAGCATTCCAGTTGTTGACCGATGATGGGCGATTCCAGTATCGTGGCGGTGAGCTACCGATCCCTCCGGAACTCGCGGCGCGTGCAGTCCTGCTGGCATCGCGGGCAGTGGCGTGTGTGCCCGGACTGCTCGGTTTCGTCGGTGTCGATCTCGTGTTGGGCGACGAGGAAGACGGCTCACGCGACTTCGCGATTGAGATCAACCCTCGGCTCACTACATCGTATGTCGGTCTCCGTGGTCTGGCGGATTTCAATCTTGCCCAAGCCTTGTTGAAGGTTGTCGAAGGGGAGTCGTTCGGTCCACTTCACTGGAAGGCGCGACGAATGGGATTTGGGGCGGAAGGCAAAGTCTGGGCGCTCTGACCGGTCGGCGCCTGGCAAGTCGATAGTGCGGGTGATCCGGAATTCTGCGATTTTCGCTGTTTTCTGCGCGCTCTGCAGGTATAGTCAAACTAGCCGCTGGGGGCGGACCCCAACGGTAAGGAAGATTTGGAACGGTCTTCGCGTACGCGGTTTGGTCTTTCGGCGGTTCGACTTTGAAGCCTGGCGACAGCTCATCACTGCTTTGCACACGCTCTCAAGTTCCCGAAGCAGGCCCTCTCCCCGATACGTCCTTCTACCGGCACACAGTCCACGCGACACAACCAACACACTCGCGTAGGCGAGTCCGGCAGGCGGTCCGTTCTCATACATCTTCCCGACTGCGATGGAGCAGTCGGTCCACGATTGTTTCCCGGTTCGGGCACCCGAACGGTCCCACCGGGGAGGGATGACATGGCCACCAAGAATCTGTATGTGGGGAACCTGCCGTTCACGATGACGCAGGCGGAGCTGGAGCAGGTGTTCGGGCAGTACGGCACGGTCACCAAGGCACAGGTGATCTCGGACCGGGAAACCGGTCGCAGCCGCGGATTCGGGTTCGTCGAAATGTCCAGCGGTGCCGACGAGGCGATCGCGGCCATGAACGGCGCGGAATACCAGGGCCGCCGTTTGACTGTCAACGAAGCTAAACCGCGCGAAGAACGCCCACGGGGCGGCGGCGGTTATGGCGGCGGTGGCGGCTATGGTGGTGGCCGTCGCGGTGGAGGCGGTGGCTACGGTGGAGGCGGTGGCTCCGGTGGCGGCGGCGGCCACCGTGGCGGCGGCGGCAACCGATATTGATCGAACCGAGATTCGCACTCACACCCGACCAGTTTCTTGTCGGGTGTGTTGCTATTTCACCCCGTTCAGAGCGCCTGGCATCTTCGGTGCGGCGGGTGATCCGAAACACTTCTCATTTTCTTGTCTGGACCAACTCTGCGGGGTACGATGAGTTATGGATTCGTTCCCTTCCAGGTAGTGTCGTCATGTCCGACTCGTTCAACTCCTCGCACCTCCAACAATGTGTCGATGGGTGGCAGGCCGGCGATACCTCTGCGGCAGACGAGTTACTCCGGGCCACTACCAAGCGACTGGAGAAACTCGCACGTCGGATGACGCGCGGCTTTCCGAATCTCCGTGGGCAGGCTGACACCAACGACGTGCTCCAGGGGAGTTTGATGCGGTTACTCCGCACGTTGCGGAAACTCCAGCCGAAAACGACACGCGACTTCTTCAACCTTGCGGCCGTCCACATTCGGCGTGAACTGATCGATCTGGCTCGCCGCGCGAAGGGGAAGGGATGTTTGTCGCTGAGTATCTTAGGTGGAACCGATGCAACAGGGGCGCCAAACGTTCTATCGCAGGATGTGGAACAGAGCGGCGACTTTGAATTGTGGGTCAGGTTCCACGAAGCCGTCGATGAACTCCCCGTCGAGGAGCGCGAGGTGGTTGGGCTGATCTTCTACCACGGCTGGACGCAGGTGCAGATCGCCGAACTATTCGACGTGGATGATCGCACGATCCGGCGACGGTGGTCGAGTGCCTGCCAGCGACTTCGCAATATCACTGGCGTGGAGTGACTCTGAGGCTGACTCCCGTTGGTCAGACCGCTACTTCCGATCTGTGAGTCGATTCACCTGAGAACACGCACATCTCCTTCACGCCTGGTCAATCCTGTCCGGTCGAGATACTCACACACCGGCACTGCGAACTTTCGAGTGGTGCCGAGCAGGTCGCGGATTTCGGCCACCGTCGCGCTGGTCCCGTCTCGCAATCGTTCCTGAACGCGCCGGCGCATCTCGGTCTCGGCCTCTGCAGACAGGTAAATCTCTTCGGTCACCTTCACCAGCAAGCCTTCAGCGCATGCGACCTCAAAGATGTCCTTGAGCGCCACGGCGTTCCCACCCGCCTGGTTCGCGAACTCCTTCGGTTCCGGCGGGGCAAAGCCGGCCGCCCTGTGCGACTCCACGATACGATCCTTGAGTTTACGCTGGTTGGCACTGAGCTTCGGCTTGTAGTCGGCGCGGGCGATGCGCCGTGTGTCGCCAATGAGTCGTTTCGACTTGATGAGCTGGTCGGCGACGGCCTGTAGCAGTTGCTCATCGCCGATGTAATCGAGTCGCGATAGTACCTTCTGCCGATCATGGTTGGTCATCAGTGGATTCTCGGCATGCAGAACCGCCAGTGCGCCGAGGATGCGTGCCTCCAGTTCCGTGACACGAGCCGTGTGAACCAGCAATCGCCGGCTTGCGGAGAGCGCCAGTTCCGAGAGTGTCCCCTCGGCCACGAGTCGCGCGATACTCGGCTCAACTTCCTCTGGTGTGAGACCGGCTTCCCGGACGAGATCGCTTGCGGCGAAACCATCGAAGCCGGCGAACCATGCGACCGCAAGCGTTCGCGTGTCGGCCGAGTCCGACCAGAGCCGCTCAATTTGTTCGATAGCCTCGACGTGCCTGCGTCGCACCTTAGTTGCCGTTGGCTGAACGACCTGACCGCCGCCAAGTGTATGTTCCGCCGACGAATCGCGGAGAACGAACGGCTGTCCGCATACCGCCGTGATCGGCTCCACCAGGAAAAGCTGCGCCAGACCCAGTTCACCCGGATTGAGTGAGTCGCAGTCGAGCAGTGAGATGCTGGCCATCACTTCCGCAGTGCCAACGTGTAATCGCACCGGAAGGCGGTGTTTCAACGGGTGACGCGCCTCGGCCGATGCGTGGAGCCGTACGGTTATAACCTTAGAGGGTACCAGATAGCCTGGTCGGGCGAGTTCCTGTCCGCGCCGCACCTGGTCGTGAGGAATCCCGGCGAGGTTGACGGCGGCGCGCTGTCCACGATGGACTTCCTCTGCAGGCTGTCCGTGGTTGTTCAGGGCACGAATGCGAACCAGTTCCGTAGTTCCGTCGCCTCTGTGCCATTCGACCTCTTCGCCAGGCACCGCGGTACCGCTCACCACCGACCCAGTCACAACGGTGCCATGCCCCTGCACGACGAAGGAACGGTCGATCGGCAGCCGAAACCACTCCGCGTCGCCGCCAACTCTCACGAGTTCACACACCTTAGTAAGCGCGGTTTTGAGTTCCGGGATTCCCATCCCTGTGTGGGCGGATGTGGCGATGATCTGCGCGTCCTCAAGGAAACTCTCCTTCACTAACTCTCGGATTTCCAGCGACACCACGTCGCAAGTTGTCGCATCCACGGTATCGGCTTTCGTCAATGCAATCAGTCCATGTCGGACGCCGAGGAATTTGAGGATTTCGAGATGCTCGCGGGTCTGAGGCATGACGGAATCGTCTGCCGCGACGACGAGCAAGGCCAGGTCGATGCCTGTTGAACCGGCAAGCATGTTCTTGACAAATCGCTCATGCCCCGGAACGTCCACAATGCCCAGTCGCATGCTACCGAGTTCGAGATGCGCGAAGCCGATGTCGATGGTGATGCCACGAGCCTTCTCTTCGGGTAACCGATCGCAGTCGATACCCGTAAGAGCCTTGACCAGCGAGGTCTTGCCGTGGTCGATGTGCCCGGCAGTGCCAAGGATGAGGTCGCGTGCCATGTGGAAGCCGTGAGGTCGTGTGGGTTCGTACCAGCATTCTACACGTCTGCCACGCCGGGTTGGACTAGCCCGCCGGCCGATCGCTGGATTATGTTACCAGAACCCACTACCTGGACCGCAGTGCCGCGTCGCCGGGATTCGTGATGAGATCACCCTACGGACCCACCAGGATCGATTCATGCTTGGTACAACACTTACCCCACGTCAGTTCCTCCAACGAGTTGCCGAGGAACTCGCGCGTATCGACCCCGCCGAGATTCAGCGACTCTCCGACCTCGTCCACGAACGCTATCTCGCAGGGAGGTTCGTGTTCATCATTGGCAACGGCGGCAGCGGCTCCAACGCCTCGCACTTTTGCGAGGATATGGGGAAGGGGACACTGGCAAGGAAATACTTCGACGACGACTCGAAGAAGCGACTGAAGGTGCTAAGCCTGACCGACAACACGCCATACATTCTTGCGTGGGGCAACGATGAAGGGTTTGACCGCGTGTTCGTGGAGCAGTTGAAAAACCTTGCTTCGCCAGGTGATCTGCTCGTGGCGATCAGTGGGAGCGGAAACAGCCCGAACATCCTGCGGGCGGTGGAGTGGGCCAACGCGAACGGGCTGACGACCTTCGGTTGCACGGGCTTTACCGGCGGCAAACTGCGTGGGCTGGCGCACCACGGATTGCACGTCCCACTCGATGATATGGGGATCGTGGAATCGATTCACCTCACCGCGTTTCACTGGGTTGTGGACGATAGCTACCGGCGGATCAGCATGTGAAGTGCGGGCCGATTGGTGCGAGAGGATTCAGTTACCACTTCTTCTCCATCATCGAGACGATCTGCGTGGCGACCTGATTCTGGACTCGCTGCGCGGCCGAAGCGTTCGACTCACCCAGTTCGGGAATGTACCGACCGGTGGCAACGATGCGAACCGGTGCCGGCAGGTCGAGCGGGCGCACATCGGGCGGCGGCGGGCATTCGGGGTCGAACGGCGCGGGTTGCTCGTCGGCAGGACGGCTACCGGGTTTTGGCCGTGGGTTGGAGAGGATCGTGCCGTCACGCAGATCGCGCCACACCACATCCACCCACACCACCACTTCGCCCTCGCGCACCTGGTTCTGCTGGTTCCGGTTCAGGATCGTCTTGGAGAGTCCCACGACCGTGCCGAGTAACTCCGTGTCTGCCCGATCAGGATCGGATGTAACGCGGTACGGCGTGACGGCACCAATCTGACGGACGACCTCCTCGGTGATGTCCACTTCGATCCGGCGAAACGGCATCCACTGGAATGCGCGGTTCTTGAACAGTGGCACGTAGACCGTGTGAATGTTGGTGTCGTAGAGCGCATTCGCGCCCGCGCGGTAGCCGAAAATTGTGAAGCCATCACTGCGGCACCCCGCCACAGCCAGCGGTGAGAACGCGGCGAGCGAGAGGAATCGGCGGCGGTTCATTCTCTGCATCTGTTCAGACATCCTTATCAGGCGCCCGTTTCACCGCGTGCGGGACCCACGATTTCGTCGAGGTTGTCACGGCTTACGAACCGAGACCGCAGGAAGCGGCACGGTTCACACCTGCTACTGCCGTGAGCCAGAAGCTGTGGGCATCGCAGGGGCCGGTTGCGAGCCGCCTGCGGGCGTGAGGTTCGGGTCGGCGCGGGGGCGGTCCTTCTCCTCGACAGCCTTGTTTCGCCCGACCCACTCGTTGATCTTGGCCTTCGCCACGGCGAAGGGGTCGGAGCCGGGGTCGGGATGTCCCTGCTGCATCAGTGAGACGAGCCGTGCCTGTCGTTCCGTCGCGGTCTTCGCGTACTGAGTTCCCGCATAGCGCCGGCGGACCAGTTCGTAGTAGAACACTGCCGGGCCAGGGTGTCCGGTGCGCTGGTAGTAGTCAGCCATGAGGAAGTCCTTCTCCGCCTGCTGCGAGCGGATGGCGAACTTCGCACGGGTGAGTTTCTCGGCCATGTCCGGGTTATTCGTCAACTCAGGTACGCTGGCCTCGGCGATGTGAACCAGTTGGAGTGCCTCCGCGCATTTCCTGCCGTCGTAGGCTGCACCACCGGTGGCGTTGTTCTTGGCCTGAATCGCCAGCGCGATGGCCTGCGGACGCAGTGGGCTGTCCTTATACTGGTTCTCCAACTCGCTGAAGAACTGATCGGCCTCGCTAAAGTTGCCGCGGATGAAGTTCACGTATCCACACCAGAACAGTGCCTTGTCAGCGAAGGGACCGTTCGGATCGTGAACATGAACACGCTGGAGTGCTTCCAGCGCCCGTCCTTCCTGATCAACGGCCGGGCGAGTGCGATCGAGGGGCCTGGGCATGTGTGGCCGCCAGCGGAGAATGCCCGCTTCACCCTTCGCAACGCGCTTGTCCAGATCGTCGCGGAAGTCGTCGAGCCAGTAATCACAAATCTGATAGATGCGGGCGCTACAGTCGCGCCGGTAGGCGCCACTGTCCGCGAAGTCGGCGAGCACCTTGTAGTAGGTATCTGCGGCTTCGGGATACTGACCGATCATGAAGCGGCACTCGCCCTGCATAAAGCGGGCACGTTCCGCCAGGACCGCCGAGTTCCCCTGGTTGTCCGCCAGTGTGCGGAATATCGGCAACGCCTTTTCGTACTGCTGAGCGGTGAACAACTCCTCGGCTTCCTGCAACTTCGACTCGGCCATTGGGTCGTCGTAGTTGGAGCGTAGTACTTTGTTGAAGGCCATGCTGGCCCGGTGCTTGAACTGGCGTGAGGCGTTGCAACCGGAAGCGGCAGCCAGCAGCGCAACGGCCGCAGCCAGCGCCCACCGGTGGCGGCGTCCGAACATTCTGTCCGCCGGCTTCGCCATCCTTGCAATCCCCCTCGCCCCATTCACTCGTGCGGCCTGCTGCGGCAAAGCGCACGCCAGGCGATTCAGCGTCCGTCCACATACCACAACAGTCGCGGTCGACGCCCCAGTACGCCGCTTACCGTCTGCCCCAGCAACTGCCGCACCTCGGTACGAGCAGTGGCAGGGAGTTCCGGAGTCTCATCCCCTTCTGCCAGCGCGCGTAGGCTATCCATCGCCACGGACGAGACCGCGCGACGGTCTGGCGTTGTGGGACCGCACTCCGGGCAGAGCACGCCGCCCGCTGCCGGGCTGTAAAACACCGACCCGGTCGCTGGAACGAACCCGGCCCCGCATGCGGCGCACGCATCGAGTCGCGGGCTATAGCCCAGCTCGCGCAGCCAAACAAGCTCAAACGCTGACACCGTGGCGGCGAGTGAAGTTGCCTCACGCCCCTGGCTGGTATCCTGCGGGTTCCCCAGCTTACGCAGTGTCTCCACAGCCGCGTCGAAGAGTGGCGGGTGCGGGTCGTAGTCCTGCGTGCCATCAGCGAGGAGTTCCGCGACATAATAGCCCACGTAAAGCGCCGGGAGGTTCTGTCGCAGTGCCGGGAACTGTTCCTCCAGGCGGGCTTCCGTGAGGAGGTCGAGGCCACCGCTCGACTTCCGGAGGAACATGATCTGGCATACGGTAAGCAGATCGAATGCCACATCGAAGTTCGACTTCAGCCGTCGACCGCCCTTGGCTAGTGCTCGCACCTTCCCGAATTCGCGCGTGAAGAGCGTGGTGATACGGCTGGTTTCGCTCCAATCGGTTCCGCGTACGACAATTGCCAGTGCGCGCTCCGCGGCCATTGTCCACCTCCTCACCGGTGCCAGTCGCATGCCCAGCAGCGATAATAGCAGTATGAAGCCAACACTCGCCGACATGCGGCAGGATTATTCCGCCCGCGGACTCTCGGAAGCAGAGGCGGGCGACGATCCGCTCATCCTCTTCGACCTCTGGCTGACCCAGGCCATCGCCGCGGAACTGGTGGAACCCAACGCAATGACCCTTGCCACCGCGACGACTGACGGAATCCCCTCAGCTCGCGTGGTCCTCCTCAAGGCGCTCGACGCGCACGGCTTCACATTCTTCACGAACTACGATAGCCGCAAGGGTCAGGAGATGGCCGTGAACCCGCACGTTGCCCTCTGTTTCCTCTGGCACCAGCTTGAGCGACAGGTGCGCGTTGAGGGGAAGGTGGAACTCGTCACGACGACGGAGTCGGACGAATACTATGCCAAGCGCCCGCTTGGCAGCCGGCTGGGTGCATGGGCATCGTCGCAGAGTGCCGTCATCGCTGACCGTGCGATTCTGGAAGCCGCACACGCGGAGTTGATGAAGAAGTATCCCGATGGTGATCCGCCGCGCCCACCGAACTGGGGCGGTTATCGTGTACTTCCAGAAGTCATCGAGTTCTGGCAGGGCCGGCCGAGCCGCCTGCACGACCGCATCTGCTTCACACGCACTGCGACTGGCTGGCGGCGCGAACGGCTTGCTCCGTAGCCACGAATAGCTGACCCGCCGCGAGCGTCTACACTCAGGTCGATCCACTATCACGAGGGACTTCCCATGAAGGCGCACTTACTGGCTGCTGTCGCGCTCCTGTTCGGCTGCGGCACAGCCACCCTTGCCGAGGAGAAGACGGTGAGCAGCCCACTCGACTACAAGCTCAAGGACATTGATGGCAAGGAATACGATCTCGCCAAGCTTAAGGGAAAGGTAGTACTGGTCGTCAACGTCGCCAGCGAATGTGGTTACACGCCGCAGTACAAGGGACTTCAGGAGTTGTATCAGCGATATGGGAAGGTCGGGCTGGTCATCATCGGTGTCCCCTCGAATGAATTCGACAACCAGGAGCCGGGGAACAACAAGGAGATCAAGGAATTCTGCTCGACGAAGTACAAGGTCACGTTCCCGATGATGGCAAAGGTAGTCGTGAAGGGCGATGGCCAGATCGCACTCTACAAGACGCTGATCGCGGCGACACCGGACAAGGACGGCAAGCTCCAGCAAGTTGGCTGGAACTTTGAGAAATTCCTGATCGGGCGCGACGGTAAGGTGAATGGTCGCTTCAAGTCTGCCGTGGAACCGATGAGCGAAACGCTTACGAAGGCCATCAAGGACGAACTGGATAAGAACGCAAAGTAGACATTTCCTGACGCACACAGGGCGGAAGCCCTGTGTGCGGTCTGATACGCTATTCTCATGGCGCCGCTCGTATGGCAACTCCCCGACCGTATCCTGTCACTCGGCCGCCGGCCGATCGTGATGGGCATCGTGAATGTCACGCCCGATAGCTTCTCCGATGGCGGGAACTGGTTCAACACATCGGCGGCGGTCGCCCACGCAATAGAGCTTGTGGATGATGGCGCAGATATCCTTGATGTTGGCGGTGAATCGACGCGCCCCGGCGCGGAGCCAGTCCCCCTCAATGAAGAACTTCGCCGCGTCGTGTCTGTTGTTGCCGAGATCGCGAAACGCACTTCGGTTCTCGTTTCCATCGACACCATGAAGCCGTGTGTGGCCCGCGCCTGCCTGGATGCCGGTGCAGCGATCGTGAACGACGTGTCGGGTTTCCGCGACCCCGAGATGGTGAAAGTTGCGAAAGACTTCCACGCCGGCTGCGTCGTGATGCACATGCGCGGCGTCCCGCAAACAATGCAGAAGAACCCGCTTTACACGGATGTGGTAACCGAAGTCGCCGGCTATCTCCAAGAGAGGTTGCGGGTTCTGGGCGAATCCGGTATCCCTCTGGAGGCCGTGTGTCTCGATCCGGGCATCGGCTTCGGCAAGACGCTGGAGCATAACCTCCAGTTGCTCGCGAACCTCGACCGCATCGCGGCGCTCGGCCGCCCGATCTGTCTGGGTGTGTCACGCAAGACGTTGATCCGGAATCTATGCGACGCGGCAGCAGGAGGTCGAAGGACTCAGCCGAGTGAACGAGACGCCGGATCGCTCGCGGTTGCGTGTTTTGCCGCGGCACGCGGCAACGCTCACGTTCTCCGCGTTCACGACGTGCGCAACACGCGCGATGCCGCGACTCTGCTCGACGCCATCGACCAACATCGAAGTGAGTGAACAGTGTCCGTTTTGCCTTCTGGTTCCACTGAAAGCCTTCTCGACCTCTGCGCGAGTCTGGCGCGCCGTGCAAAGGCCGCGACTGCGCGTCTCTCACTGGCTTCGACAGACACAAAGAATCACTGGCTACTGGCCGCGGCTTCCGCGCTCGAATCGCGCCAGGCGGAAATGCTCGAGGCGAACGCGAAGGATGTAGCTGCGGCCCCCGGATTCAACCTCACTGGCGCGGCCATCGACCGTCTGAGACTGAACCCGAATCGCATTGCTGCAATGGCGGAAGGGTTGCGACAGGTCGCGGCCTTGCCTGACCCAGTTGGCGAGGTGCGCGAGGCGTCGCAGCGTCCCAATGGTTTGCAAGTGATGAAAGTTGGCGTGCCGCTGGGAGTCGTCTTCTTCATCTATGAATCGCGTCCCAATGTAACGGTTGATGCCGCTGCGCTGTGTGTGAAGAGTGGCAACGCGGTGATCCTTCGCGGCGGAAAGGAGGCGATTCACTCCAATACTGCTCTGCATCGGCTTCTCGTCAGTGAACTTGTTAACGCTGGCCTACCTGGTGACGTAGTGCAACTCGTGCCAGTGACCGACCGGCAAGCCGTGGGCCACCTCCTCGCGCTGAACGATTACATTGATCTCGCAATCCCGCGCGGCGGCAAGTCGTTGATTCAACGCGTGGCCTCCGAAGCCAAAATGCCCGTCCTGAAGCACTTCGACGGTGTCTGCCACGTCTATGTTGATGCCGCCGCCGACCTGGACGTGGCCACGCGAATTGTCCTTAACGCGAAGTGTCAGCGTCCCGGCACTTGCAACGCCACGGAGTGCCTGCTGGTACATCGCGACGTTGCGGATGCATTCCTGCCACGAGTCGGCGCCGAGTTGGCGCGGGCGGGAGTTGAACTTCGCGCCGATGAGGAATCGCGACGACTTCTTCCTGTCGCCGCGGCGGCGACCGAGGACGATTATCGCACGGAGTATCTCGAACTGATCCTTTCGGTGAAAGTGGTCGCGGATCTCGCGGAGGCAACGGCGCATATCGCGGAGTACGGCTCACACCACACCGACGCCATTGTCACGCGCGACCTCGCCACCGCCCGCGATTTCACCCGGATGGTTGACTCGGCCGCAGTAATGGTGAATGCAAGTACTCGATTCAATGACGGTTTTGAGCTTGGCCTGGGCGCGGAAATCGGTATCAGCACCGACCGGTTCCATGCGCGCGGCCCCTGCGGGCTTCGCGAACTGACAACCTACAAGTACATCGTGACCGGTGACGGCCACGTGCGCGAGTGAGATCGACACACGCGGTGTGTCGTTGTTCCGTAACGACCCACGACCTACTACGATGGCTCTCCTTCCCTTGATCCTGCTCGTGGTCGGCGTGCTGGCATGGCTTGCCAGCCGGCATCCCCGTCCGCGACGGTGGCTTCTTCCGCGCCACGCCGTGCCACGTGCGACACTGGCCGCAGTGGATCGGCAACACCGCCACCTCCAGGCGGGTGGTCTTCTTGGCGATGCCGCCTGCGAGCAAACCAAAAATCATTTCCGCGAACTCCTCAACGCCGGACGAGCGGATGAGGTGGAACGCGAGCTTCACGCCGGGCTGGACTTCGCGGTACAGGTGCGTGCCCTCTCTGAACTGGCGACGCCCGAAGCAGGTCGCGTGCTGGAACAGCAACTCAGCCGTACCCTCTCGACCGATGCGGTGGAGCAGTCGTGGTACTGGGTGGATATCGCCGCCGCACTGCGTCGACTCGGCCGTGCCGAATCGCTACCCGCTGTGCTGAAGTGTGCGGACGCGGCCGCCTCGCTCCCACCTGGCGCGATGCTTGCGGCCGAGGCGGTCGCGTTTCCGAACTTCAATGCGATCGTGAAGAACTCATCATCCGCGCAAGGGCGGATGGCTCTGCGCGCGCTGGTTGCCACTACCCGCGCGGCGCGTGGGGGTGCGCTCGACCTGGCAGGAGCGATCCGCGCCGGGTTAGGAGACGTACTTGCAGAAGTGGGATCGAAGGTCGAACCTTCAGGCGACCCCTGGTTGTGCGAAGCCGTGATTGAGGCTGAACGTGTCTTCCGCCGACTGGGGCACTGGGCGAAGTACCTGCCGGCTGATGCACGCTCGCTCGCCGAGCGGCAAGCGATGCGACTGTGGGCGACCAGCGACCGGCGTTCGGTGTGGATCAGCGCGGCGGCTGATCATCTGCGTGCCCGGTTTTTCGCCGCAGCCGGTGAAGAGCAAGGTGCGATCCTTCGTTGTCTCTGCGAGCTACGCGCGGAAGTTGCCAAACTCTTCCCGCATCTGCCCGACCGACGCACAGCGTGGTGGACCGATGCAGTATGTGCGCTACGATGGTCAAAGTCGCCGGTCGTCGGCCCCGTTCTTGCTGGATTGTCGGACCGGTTCGCGCGCAGACCGCGTACTCATACGGGCGCTGCGGCGCTCATGGCTGCGCTCCGTGGTCATGCGTGTTATGAGGTGGAAGACGCGGCACTGCGGGCCGCCAACTCGCCCACTTCCATACTCCGAACGGCTGCGATCGGGACGCTGGGGTGGTGGCCACCGTACGAGCCAGAACGTGTCGTGTCTACACTCCGTGCTGCACGCATCGACACGGACCCGGATATTCGCACTGCTGCAGTATCTGCCCTGGCCAGACTCGGCGAACGCGCAGCGCTGTCGGAAGTAGTTGCGGGCTTGCGGAGCGAGGAGCCAGGGATTCGCGTTGCGACTGCTGCACGAATCGCGACGGAGGAACTGACGTGGCTCTGGCCCGACCTGGAGGATGCGGCCGAATCACCCGATGTTGATCCGGCACTGGCGGCGAGCGAGGCGCTGGAACAACTTCGCGAACGACTCTTCGGACTCGACTAGGCTCACACGGTGGCGAAGGGCCTTCCGAAACTCAGGAAGATCCTTAACGAATGTCTAACCCTTGTGTGGTAAGTCTAATCGCATAGATACTATAGCGGATGGAGTGCTTCCTTCACTCAAAGTTTAATGATCGACTCGGGGCAATGGCGCACCCACTTCTCAGAGTTCACACTTCAGAGGCCACATCAGGCTGGAGGATCAAAGCGATCCGAAGCGGATTCCATGCCAATCGTTGTGAACTCGCTCACTTACCTCAACTTCCTGGTCACGCGCAGCCGATAACTTGACGAGGGAATTCCGCCGCTTTGATGGGTGCGTGATGCGCCTGGCCGTGCGACTCGCGCCGCTCATCTGTCTGACCGCTGGCTGCGGCTTCGCGCAGAAACCCTATGCCAATGACCCATTGCTGCGAGGTGGTCAAGCCGTGTGGTACACACGAGACGACCCACCCCCGGCAGGACCAGCCATACCGAGGGTCATCGAACCACCACAACCACCAGCGATCCCTACCTCCCCGCGGTGGGAGTGACTGCAATCGTCCCGTTGTCGTGCCCGGTGTAGATCACCTTTCCGTCCGCGCTGAACGCCACGCAGTAGCCAGGGTTCTTGATCGCGCGAGTGAGCTTCGGCTTCTCGGAGTCCAGCGCCCACACTGTCACTTGGCCTGAGTAGCCACAGACCGCCGCGAGCTTCGCCTTCGGCGACCACACAATCGCATAGGGATCGTCGGTGGTGGGGCCGAGTTTCTTCAGCTCGTGTGGGTCCTTCATGGGCTTTGGTGCTGGTGTTGGTTCCTTCTTCGGTTCCTTTTTGTCCTTCTTGGCGGATGTGTCTTTCTTGTCTTTTTTTGGTTCCTTTTTGTCCTTCTTATCTTTTTTCTCGTCTGGCTTCTTCGCCTCTGTCTTGCTCTTGGGTTCAGTCGCTGGCTTCAGCACTTTCGTAGTCCACACGCGGATCGTTCGGTCCATGGAAGTCGTCAGAAGTTCATCGTTACTGGCGAAGGCCAGTGAAGTGACCGGTTGTTCGTGCCCCTTGAGTTGCACCTGTTCTTTCTGCCCTTTCACATCCCAGACTTTCACCACGCTGTCCTTGCCGGAACCCGCGGAAGCGAGCAGTTTTCCATCGGGTGAAAATGCGACTGTGTAAATCGAGCCATCGTGCGTGCCAAGTGTTTTCAGTGCCTTGCCGTCGGCAGCGTTCCACAGCCGCACCGATTTGTCAGCACCTGCGGTGGCCAGTGTCTTGCCGTCCGGGCTGAACGCAACCGTGTCCACGATGTCCGTATGACCCTTGAGTTCAACCTTCATCTTTCCGGATGTGATGTCCCAGACGCGGCCAGTCTTGTCCTGGCTGGCGGTGGCGATGATATTGGGGTTTTTGGGATCGAAGACAACAGCGTACACTGGGCCGGTATGGCCGGAGAGTGTGATCTTCTCCTTGTCCTTGATGCTCCCATCGGGGTTGATGTTCCAGATCTTCACCGTGTTGTCGAAGCTGGCAGTGGCCAGGAGCTTGCCGTCGGGTGAGACTGCGACGCAGTGGATGAGAGCTGAATGCGCCTTGACTGGCGCAGGTTGTGCCCCAACGCGGGCGGAGGGGAGCACAATCGCGACACCGACAAGGAAACTCGCGATTCGGAAAGCCAGGTGGCAGCAGTGCATGAGGGGTTCTCGCAGAAGTAGTATGCGGGTAATCATTCTGCACAACGGTGCGTGCGAACACAACCACCAATCTGGCGTGAGCGCCTAACGGCGTAACCTCACGGATACCATCGCGTGTTACAGGTTCGGGCGTGGCGTTTAGACTTGACGCGAGGGAGGAATCGCATAGAAATGGGGTGGAGGCGCGTTTAGCTCAGTTGGCTAGAGTACCACATTGACATTGTGGGGGTCACTGGTTCAAGTCCAGTAACGCGCACTCAACGAAGGGCTGCAAATCATGGGGTTTGCGGCCTTTCCTCATTTCCAAAGACTGTTAGAATATCGCCCCCCTTCGACGCCAATCTGTTACTTGCCGAACTGGACAGTCGTTGGGCGTTTCGTGAGTGCCGATCTGGAACGCGATCACGATCAGCACCTGGCCGACGAGAGTCGCCTGGAGTTCCGGATGCTCTCATCGAATCATGTGGGGCAGTTCTTCGCGGCCTCAGATTCAATCTGCGATGTTCCGAAGGCTCCACGCCAGGAATCGCGCGTCGGTTCCTGGGAACTGAGGTTCATGTGTTGGTGAGCGCCACGTTGTTTGCTGCGGTTCAGTAGTAGCTCTTCTCGTAGTAGATGCTGGCGCCGCCGAGAGCGCTCGCGCCGCGAGCAAGGTGCTCGTCGAGCTTCCCCACGAGTGGTGAGTCGGTTTTCCCTCTTTTCAGGTCGGGCGCGTGGGTCTTCACATATGTGTGCCCACCGGTCGTCGCGGCCTTCTGGAGATCCTCACGGACGACTGGAATGTTACTCCCGCCGCCAGTCATGATGAGTTCCTGCATGGAAGCGGGAGGCAGTTGGTCGCAGAATCGTTCCGTCTCCGCGGCAAGCCGTTTGCTGAAGCTCGCAAGTGCCGACTGCACTGCTTCACTGTCGGCCGGGCCACCCACGAGCCGACCCAGACCCGGTGCGCGGTAGCCCTTGCCATCGGTGTAAACACTCTGCTGCACTTTTGCCCAGTCGCTCCACGTCGGTTTCACGGGCCAATCGTCGGTCTTGAGCACAACGCGCATCTCCTCGTCGAGATTGCTGACACCGAAGGGCGTGGAATGCTGAACGATGGTGAAACCGGCTCCGCTGGGTGTCACCGATTTGCTGTCGGGCTTCACCGAGAGCGCGGCGAAGTCGGTGGTGAAGGCGCCAACGTCGATCACGAGTGCGCGGTAACTCGGGTGGTGCGGGTCGCCCTTGAGCACAGTGATCAGCGGCCCCTTGCTGAACATATCGCCCAGGTTAATTCGCCCACTCTTGTTCAGCACGTTGAATGCCTTCGTCAGAATTCCCACAGCGTTGGCGTCTGGCTCGGCGATCGTGGGTTGCTCGGTGTGTAGGGGCCAGCCGGCCTTGTTGAGTGCCTCCAGGATGAGCTGACGGCCGGGGTGCGAGTGATCGTCCACTTCCGCGAACGCGGGAATCGCAACCCGCACGGGTATCTCTTCGTACTTCAGCCCGGTGGTTGGGAGCTTTGCGCATGCTTCCATCACACGTTGTCGGAGCCAGTGGAAGAAGTTCGCAGCGAGCGCCGCTGCAAGCGTGCGTCGCTGCGATTCAGCGGAAACGACTCGCCCACCCGGACCCGCGATGAGTGAGCGGGCCGTATTGACGAGTTGTTGCAAATGGCTGAGTTGACCCTGAGCGACGCCGTACTTGTCTGCGAGTTGGAGAAGTTCCGCCGATTCCAGAAGCTGTTCGAGTGGAGATTGCGCGGGGCAGTCGGAACCGGGCGTGAGGAAGACAGTGCGTTTCCAGTTCCGGTAGACGTCGATGCCGCCACCGCTCTGCTGGTCTGCCGCCTCGTCGCCGAAGGCAAGCCGCGGCTTACTCCCGTGGCGCCGATCGACGGCCACGGTACTGGGGATGCAGAAGTCGATGTTCGGCCAGGTGAGGAGTCGGCTCTCGGCACTGGGATCGCGGCGAAGTGCGACCTTGGTGTAAGCACTGCCGAAGTCGATGCAGAACACCCGGTCAGCCATCTCGTTTCCTCACTTCACAACAACCGCCTTGAGTACGACGAACTCTCCAGCTGGCTCATCCAGCACCCAACCCGGCCGGGTCAGACGCACCGAGTCGCCACCGAACACGCCAGCCAAGCTTTCATGCTGCCGGCCGTTGTATGTCACACGTTCACCCGGTTCACCGACCAGGCGCAGCCCGTTGATGTTCCACATCGCCGATTCGAGGAACTCCCGCACCTCGGGCTTGTTCAGCTCCCAGGTCGCGCGCCACGACGCGGCGAGTTGCTTTGCCACATCGCGCCGGAAATCGGCATCTGCCTCGGTCTGGGGCGTGGCTGCGGCCTGCGTCGGAGCCAGGTTGTTCTGCCCTTGGAGCAGTGTTACTTCCGCGCGTTCGCCTTCCGCCTCCAGTTCACGCTGGAGTCTTGCGATCCGAGAACGCCGACGATCTTCCAGTAGTTGGAGCGCGCGTTCAAGTCCCTTTCGGCATGTTTCTTCCAATTCCCGATTCCGCGCGGCCGCTGCAACCCGTGCGTCCTGTTCAACCTTCTCGGCCGCGACGGCCTCTTCCAGCAGCGAGACGAGTTCCCCGGCCGTGAGTGGAGTCCGCATCATCACAGCCTGGATGAACTCGATCCGCTCGACCGTGGGGATCGCGGCGGCCACGCGCTTCGCCACGGCCCCAATTTGGTCATCCGGAAGTTCATGGGCAACGCGCTCGAATCCGCGCGGTGCGAGCGCAACCAGACTGGTCTTTCCGTTCATGCCGACGACCGTCAGCAAGGGGGCGTCCGCCGCGGTGCATGCCGCAATGGCCTCCTTATTCGCGCCGGAAGCTGAAGCGAAAAGCCCATCGGCCTTGCCTGTGAGCTTCAGTGGCTCGGTGGATGTCGCTGACTTTAGTAACGCGAGATGAACCAACTCCTCAACAGATACCTTTGCCTTGGCCACGTCCATGCCCTCGGTTAATGGTTAGAAATGCGCGTGTACCACCGTTACGGTGCGCGGTACACAGCATCTGACGACTTCGTTCTACAGAACGCCTTTTGTGGAAGGCACGCCGCAGGCGCGCGGATCGCGCTCGGTTGCGGCACGCAGCGCGCGGGCGCATGCCTTGAAGATGGCTTCAACGATGTGGTGTGTGTTGCGGCCGTGGTGCAAAACCACGTGCAGGTTGAACAACCCGGCCGAACTCGCGGCGCGCCAGAACTCCTCGGCCAGTTGCGACGAGAAACTGCCGAGCGTTTCCAGAGGAACATCGCCACGCCAGACGAGAAAGGGTCGGCCACTCAAATCGACAGCGGCAGTCGTGAGCGTGTCATCCATCGGCAGAGTGCAGTCGCCGAAACGCCGGATGCCGCTCTTGTCGCCGAGGGCCTCAACCAGTGCCTTCCCGAGGCAAATGCCCACGTCCTCCACCGTGTGGTGAGCGTCGATGTGTGTGTCGCCCTTGCACGTTACGTTCAGGTCGAACAGGCCGTGCCTGGCGATGTGGGTGAGCATGTGATCGAAGAACCCGACGCCAGTGGAAACCTTCGCCATGCCCGTGCCGTCGAGGTTCAGCACCAGGTCAATCTCTGTCTCGGCAGTCTTCCGTTCGATGTGTGCGGTGCGTGACATCAGAGTATCGCCTTGAGGTCGCCGAGGAGTCGGTCAATCTCTGCGTCCGTTCCAACAGAGATTCGCAATCCTGCATGTGGCCCTTCCGGTGTTCCAATCGGGCCTGCAGGGTAGTTCATGAATCGGACCAGAATCTTGCGGCGTTTCAGTTCTTCATAGATCGGCTTCACGTCGCGGTCGGCGCGACGACACCAGAGGAAGTTTGCGTGGCTGGGCGTCACGTCGAAGCCGAGGATGGCCAGTTCGGTCGCCATGCGGTAGCGTGTGGCGATGATTTTCGCCCGCACTGCGCGGAAGTAATCCTGATCCTCAATCGCAGCGGTTGCCGCGGCGAGGCTCAGTACGTCGCAGTTATACGAATCCTTCACCTTCACCAGTTCGCGGATCACGTCCTGCCGTGCAACCGCGAAGCCGAAACGAATCCCGGCAAGGGAGTATGACTTGCTGAGGGTACGAGTGACAACGAGGTTCGGCACATCAGGGAGCAACGTGATGCCGTTCCACTCCGCGAAGTCCGCATATGCTTCATCCAGCACGAGTGGGCGAGGCGCTATGGCACTCGCCAGTGACTGAATCATGCTGGCTGATACGACTGTTCCAGAGGGTGAATTGGGGTTCGGTAGGAAAGTGAGGTGCGCATCAGGCCACCTGCCTGGCAGAGTCCAGTTCTCCCCGAATCGCATCGCCTCGAAGCGCGCGCCCTGTATCTCCGCGAGGCTCTTGTAGAGGATGTAGCTTGGGGTTGGCGACGCGATGAGGCCGCCTTCGGGTACAAAGGCGCGTGTGAGGATGGTGAGAATATCGTCGGAGCCATTACCGATCAGAATGGAATCTGAACCCACGCCCAGCACGCGACTCGCCGCTTCGCGAAAGCGATCGCCGAGTGGCTGTGGATATTTGCGAAGACTGTTGGAAGTGAGCGTGGCGCGAATCGCCTCGAACACCTGGGGGCTGGGCGGATAGGGATTCTCGTTCGTGTTGAGCTTGATGATGTCCGGATCGTTGAGTTGCTCGCCGGGCAGGTAGCCGGCCATTGCCCGGATGTTGGGTCGCACGGTCATGGAGAACAGCCGACGCGAGCCGGCGTGTGAGAGCAGGTGGGGTCGGGAAGGAAACGCGACACCGAGTGGTGCTTATTTCTTTGCGCCGGCCGTTGCCTTGGCGGGCGGTGCTGCCGCAGGAACCTTGTCCGGCTTTGGCTTGGGGCGGGCGGCTGGTCCGTTGTCGTTGGCGCGGAGTTCCACGCTGGCTGCGTGACCGGTTAGCCCTTCTTTGTTCGCGAGGAATACTACATCCTCGGCGATCTCCTGCAACCCCTTGCGGGTGAATCGGAGGATGCTCGTCCGCTTGCGGAAGTCGTTGACGTTCAGCCCGCTGGCCCAGCGCGCGGTGCCGCCAGTTGGCAGAACGTGCGAGGGCCCAGCGACGTAATCGCCCACGGCGACCGGGGTAAATGGCCCCAGGAAGACTGCTCCAGCGCTGTCGATGTCATCCAGGGTTGCGTCTGGATCGCGTGTCTGGATGTGGAGGTGTTCCGGTGCCAGCGTGTTGACGCACTCCGCGGCCGCGGCCTTGTTCGGGGCGAGTACGAGTGCGCCGTAGCGTTCGAGGCTGTCACGCGCGAGGTCGGCGCGCGAGAGCTTCGCCAGTCGCTTCTGGAGGGCGTTGTTCACTTCTTCGATCAGTGGTTCGTACCAGGTCACCAGAATTGCGACGCCGGGTGAGTGTTCGGCCTGCGCAATGAGATCGAGCGCGACGTAATCCGGGTGCGCCGAGTCGTCGGCGAGTACCACAATCTCGCTCGGCCCTGCGAGGCAGTCAATGGCCACCTGGCCGAAGACGTGCTTCTTCGCCAGCGCCACATACTGATTGCCCGGCCCGACGATCATATCGACGGGCTTCAGTCCCTCGACACCGTAGGCCATTGCCGCGATCGCCTGCGCGCCGCCGAGCCGGTAGACCTCAGTGATGCCGAGTTCATGGCATGTGGCGAGCATCTCGCGGTTATATCCGCCACGGTCGTTGGGCGGCATGCAAACGGCAATCTGTTTCACACCGGCCGTCTGCGCCGGGCAGACCGTCATGAGCAGAGTTGAAGGGTATGCCGCGGCGCCGCCAGGGCAGTAAACGCCCACTCGGCTCAGCGGTCGATAGCGAACCTGCAGGTCGTGCCGCATGGGGGTGCGTAGTTCGGCGTCGCTGTGCAGCAGACCGGACTGGAATTGCACCACGTTGTAGCGAACCTGCCGGATCACTTCGAGGAAGTCCTCACCGACGGCCGCGTGCGCCTCGGCAAGCTCCGCAGGCTTGACCTTGAGTTGGTCGGGCTTGAGTTTCACACCATCGAAGAGTTCGGTGTAATGCAATGCCGCCGAGAGGCCCTTCTCCCGGACGTCGGTGCAAATGCGTTCGACGGCGCGCACCGGCGGAAGCGGCTCGCCAAAGACGGAAATTGTCTTCTTCTTGTTTGCAGCCGATACCACCTCAGCATCCGTGCGGAACTGGTCGCGGAGCTTGATAATTTGGGCCGTGGCGTTATTGGCCGTCAGGTCAACGCGCCGCAGCTTGAGTGATGGCATCGTTTGAACCTCGCGAGCGAATGTTCGAGTTCGCCCGTCGGGATCGGGACTTCACGATTCCACCCAGCCCGCAGACTCGGCACGCCGGGTAAATCTTTCCTTCGTTATAGGGCCAGGGGTCGTGCCTTGCAAGGAACAGACCTACCCTGAAACCCTTACATCAACGTAAGTCATGCTGAATGTGACGGTTACGATGGATTCAACTTGCGGGATTCCGACTTAGGTGCGGCGAATTGCTCTCAAATTGCATTCATTCTGACAGTTGTGATTATTGAACTTACGGCGACTGGCGGTTCGGTTTTCACGTCTTTCCATCGGGCGGTCTGAACCCGGCAGCCGCCGAGACCGTATCAGTTCCTGTGATCGAGAGGGCAATTCTGTCCCCAGTGGACAAGGAACGGGTCTGACAACTTCGTATCACCATGGTAGGGAAGGACTTTTGGATTACGCATCCCGTACATCTTCGCGCAGGGGAATGGGAAAACGACGGAAAGTGACCTAACCTGCTTGCGTTCGGTCCTGGTCGCGGGTCTACTGAGTGTCGCCCATCCTGTCCGGCGAGTGGTCTTGAGGATTGTCGTTCGCTTCGCAGCCGCGGAGGCGGCAAATGACCGTGGCACCTGACTTCTTCGACACCGAACCGCGGAACTGGCGCGCCAGGCTGGCTGTGAGCGTCGAAGTTATGCGCGACCTCAGCCGCGCCACCGACCCGCAGGAGATGTACACGATCTTCTCGCGGCGAATCTCTCAACTTTTCCCTGTCAGCCGGCACCTGAGCCTCTCACGCCGCGGCCTTCGCCATCCAGACTTCCGCGTGTCGCGTTTCAGCATGTGGAAGGAAACGGTGAACCCGTGGAAGGAAACGCACCGCCTGCCGATCCACAGTGGCGGCCTCCTGGCGGAACTGCTCTACGGTGACCAGCCGCGAATCCTCGACGGTCTGACAATCGACCCTGACGACCCGGCAGCAGACTACCTGGAAGGTCAGCGTTCCTTGCTGGCAATTCCGCTCTACGAGAGCGGCACCGCGCAGACGATGCTCATTGTCACACGCGAGGATACGGAGTCGTTCCCGCGCGAACGCATCCCCGATCTTGTATTACTCAGTAGCCTTTTCGCCCGTGCGACACAGACTGTGGCGCTCTCGCAGGCTGTGAAGGAAGCATTCGATGGCCTCGACTACGAACTCCGTTCCATTGCGGAGATTCAGCGGTCACTCCTCCCCGCCGAGAAGCCGAAAGTGCCCGGCCTCGATGTGGCCGTTCACTACCAGACTGCCACACGCGCCGGCGGCGATTACTACGATTTCTTCCCACTGCCGAACGACCGCTTGGGCGTGCTGATTGCCGACGCCAGCGGCCACGGCGCCCCGGCTGCGGTGCTCATGGCCGTTGCGCACAGCATCGCCCACACGCGGCCCGAACCACCACTGCGCCCTGGCGAGTTCCTCACACATCTCAACGCTCATCTGACTCGGCGATACACGCGCCCTACCGGTAGCTTCGTGACGGCGTTCTACGCGGTCTTCGACCCGATGAATGGTACGCTGAGCTACGCCAGCGCAGGCCACAACCCACCGCGATTGCTCCGGGCAGCAGACGGGTTCAAGCTCGCGCTCAATCGCGCGCAGAAATTGCCGCTGGGGATCAAGGCCGACGAACATTACCTTGAACAGACCGTGCCGCTCCTGCCGGGCGACCAGGTGGTGTTCTTCACTGATGGCGTGATCGAGTCGGTGAACACTGATGGTGATGTCTTTGGTTCCGCACGTATCGACGAGGAGCTTGCAACCTGCTTCCCCTCTGCCAGCGCGCTGCTCCGCGCCATCCTCGCTTCGCACACGCTCTTCACCGCCGGCACCCATCCTGCCGACGACCAGACCCTTGTGGTGGTGAAGCGAACGTGACCGTGCGCGTCCCACTCCCACGCCGCGGCTTGTGAATCCATGTTGGTCGATGGCTCCGGCGCGTTGCGGTCGCACCGGCATCTCGATGCAGTGTGACCGCTGTCGATAGCGACGGCGTACACTGGTGGAAGGGGTTCGATATGAAGACACGAGGCGAGGCCGAAGCGGAAGTGAGTCAGGCCGTGATCCGATTCGAGAAGGAGTATCTCGGTCGCGGCCCGCTGGAGACACGAACCTACGTTATCGAGGACCTCGTCCTGGTGCGTCTCACGAAGGTCCTGACACAGGCTGAGTTGAAGCTGGCGCAATCCACCGACCCGGCGCGTGGCCGCGACCTTATCAAACAGCTCCGGCAAGAGTTACTTGAACGGGGTCGCGTGATGTTGGAGAACGAGGTCGGGGCCATTCTTGGCGTGGGCATTCGCAGCCTGCACACCGACATCAGCACCGTGACGGGCGAGCGCGTGATTGTCTTCACGCTGGAAGGGCGGCCACGCTTCCGTGGCGAGCATGGCACTTGATCACACGCGAACGATGATGTGGCCATCTCGAACGACAGGTACCCATTTCCTCTGAGAAATCCGGGAAAGGAATCCGTGGCGTCACGGGCTGGCACGGGTACGATAGTCGTGACTGCCAATCTCCGCTGCACATACTCACGAGGACCGCTCATGCGTCTCATCCGCGTACTGGCACCACTCACACTCATGCTGGCCATCGGGGGCTTCACGCAGGCCCAGGACAAGAAGGCACCAGGTACTCTGCCGACACTGCAGACCGCTAGCGGTGTCATCGAGAAAGCCGGCAAGGACTCGATCACCGTCAAACCGCGCACAGCCGACGGCAAATTCCAAAAGACGCTTGTCTTGAAAGTTACTGGAACAAGTAAAGTGGCAGTTTTGTCACCGCAGAAGCGTGCCGGAAAGGTGGTGATGACGCAGCGGGAAGCAGAGGCCAAGGAACTGGTGCCCGGTCAACAAGTCGCGGTGGTGTTTGCGGATGCGGGTAAGGATGGCGTTGTGTTACTGACAGCGGTCGCGCACCCCGCACCAGGGAAGTAAATCCGATGGTTTTGTAACTTCGCACCAGGGAGCGGCCGAAACCGTCCCAGTAGTGAAAAGGGCCGGCGCAAGTTGCACGGCCCGCGGCGTTCACGAGGCACAAGTCCCTTGTTGTGCTGGTATGAATGCCATGTTTGGCCACATCCTGTCGTCCGTCGCTTATGCTCTCGTTGCAGCAGGCGTTCTCCTTCAGTTTCTCATCGTCACTCGCTTCGCGAGTCGTATCGCTCGCGCGCATGTTGCCCGTTATGTGCACACTCAGCGTCCACATGCGGCTTGCCGTCGTGTTCACACATCAGCAGGAGTATGGGCAACGACAGCGGGCGGGTGTGCGGTTGTCCCGGTCACATCGCATGCGCCCTGAACAACCTGTAAGGAGAGAAGGGATTGCGTCCTCACCGCGTCAGGCGCGATCGTTGGTCAGGGAAAGAGTTGCCGCACCTGTGCCTGCACGCCTGGCCCCCACTTGTAAATCATCGGCGAGCCGATGCCTTCGAGGTCCGCGCCAGGGGATTTCTGCTGCCCAACCACCACATACGCCGGGTGGTTGTCGAGATTCCCACCAGCAACGGGATTCAAGAGGAGGAGGTAATCTCCGCCTCCGTTAAAGCCCGTGCAAGCGGTGATATTCGGGATCCCGATGATGGTTCCTGTGGCCGGTGCGTTCTTGGTCAACGGCTCAATCACTGTGACCAGGAATGCAGGCTTGTCAGCTTTCTCAATCAGGACTGCCGTGGAGAATCCCTGGACATCACCGGGCCGGATGAAGCGCGATTCCTGCCCATCGTCCCCCGGCTTGACAGCCACAACGACCGCGACACTCGCAGCGGCAGCCTGCGCATGTGAGACGATGGGTTCGCGGCTTTTCGTCAGCGCGGTGAAACCAAGCCAGGAGAACCAGCCGACGAGTAGCACGGCTGTAGCGAGGAGGAACAGCTTGCGCGCACTCGTCCGCCGCGGTTCCGGCGACAGTTGCGGGGAAGGGGTGGGTGGGTTGGTTCCTGATGTCGGTGGGCTGCTCATCGCTGTCCTCGCTTGGCGGGTACGTCGCTGAGCGTCAACTCGAAGCCCTCGGCGAGTGCTTGAGTGATGTCGAACAGGTCGTGGAAGTCGTCCGGGTCGTCGCGCTGCGACTTGCTCAGGCGCTTGACGCTGATCAGTTTGAAGACGATCTCGCCCACATTGTCGGTTGTGCGGATGCCCCACTGCTTGAACACGACCGTGGCCATCATGCCAAACTCTTGTACAGCGAGTTCGCAGGTGCCGTGGAGCAACTCGGCCCCGGTAACGTGGTGATCGCCCCCGTCGTCCTCATCGGTGAGGCGGCCCAACTTGCTTTGTGTGTAGGTAACTGCATCGCAGACGAAGTCGTAAGCCTCGTATGCGAACCGCGGATCCTCGCGGCACAGTTCCAGTATCCTCTCGTCCACAGTAGCTCCTGGTGGTGCCCGTCGCCGGGCGTCTCCATTAGGTCTACAGCCGCGATAGCACTTCATCAACGGCAACCGGCAACCGGCGACCGTCCTCAAATTCCACCAGCAGCCGGCGAGCGAGTATCTCGTGTGCCAGGATTCGCCCCTGACCCTTTGCCGTGACCACGCGCGCGCCGATCGGCGGCAGTTGCTTCTGGAACTCCTCGTACACATCCTGTTCGAATCGCAAGCAGCACTTGAGCCTGCCACAGCGCCCCGAAATCTTTGTCGGGTCGAGCGTCGATTTCTGCAGCTTCGCCATGCGCATACTGACTGGCGGCATCACGATCATGTGTGAGTTGCAGCAGACGGGCTTGCCACAGTCGCCGTAGTCTGCGAGGAGCTTTGCCTCGTCGCGTACGCCGATCTGGCGCAATTCGATCCGCGTGTGGAACTCACGCGCCATGCTCTTGACTAGCTCGCGGAAATCGACGCGGCCTTCGGCTAGGAAGTAGAAGATGAGCCGTTCGCCGCCGAAGAGATTTTCCACATCCACAATCTGCATCGCGAGTTTGTGTTGCCGCACCAGTTCGGTGCCTTTTACATATTGCCGCTTCTGCTGTTCGAGAAGGCTTGCAATCTTGTCGCGATCCTCTGGGGTTGCAATGCGGAGAATCTCGCCCTTCGTGGGATCTGGTATGACTGATAGTGCCTGCGGCGTGGCAAGGCAGAGCACCTCGCCGCTCTCTTGCCCGCGTTCGGTACGGAGGACGACCACGTTGCCGCGGCTCACGGTGGCACTTGGCGGCGCCGCGAATTCACCGAGGAAGCGCATCGCGCCGTGGCGGACCAGGAAGGACGGTGGCGGTGGGCCTGGCATCATGCGGCTATCTTCGCAATCGGAACCCGAAGTTGCAACGCGGTTGCCAGGAGATCACTACTCGTGGAGTGCAGGCCGCCGCGCAGGTATGAGAGTGCGCATTGAAGACGCAACGAGAACACGCGCACCCGGCTTTTCGCTCACGTATGCAACTCGACCACGTCCTTGTCGTGCAGAATGTGATCGCTGCCAACGGTCTGTCCCTCATGGACTCCCGTGCCCCATATTCTCGCCGACTTCACCGAATCCTCGAGGTCGCGGTGAACTTTCCCTGCAAGTTCCGCGACCGTCGCTCCAATTGGCGGAGTGAATGGGCTGGTCATGTCCGCGGGCTTGCCGGGTTGCTTGGTGTAAATCCGCATCACACCGAGTGTGTCGTAGATCGCCTTGCGGAGTTCCGCCAGCCCATCGCCGCGCTCGGCAGAAACAACCAGAAGTGGGAATTGCGTGCCGAATTCCTCGCGCGCGAACTCAAGGCGGATGTCGGCCGCATCGTCGTCCAGTTTGTTCGCAAGCAGGAGCGTGGGAATCGCGAATACTGCCGGATCGTCGCTCTGCGAATGCCCCGGTGGGACAAGCTCACGTCGTGCGAGCTTTAATCGCTCGATCGCGTTCCTTGTCGCTGCTGGTCCGTCGTCGTCCGCGAGATCGAGGAACAGCACCGCGGCGTCGGCGGCGCGAGTGAGATCGGTGACGAAGTTCTCGTAGTGATCGGCGGTGATCGGCGGCAGGTCCACGAGTTGCACACGCACATCCTCGTACTCCATCATTCCAGGTACTGGTTCGCGCGTGGTGAACGGATATGGTGCGACTGCAGGCGACGCCTTCGTCAGTTTGGTTATCAGTAGCGACTTGCCGGCATTGGGCGGCCCGACCAACACCACTGTCCCTGCACCCTGACGGGGCAGTTTGTATACGCCATGCGCGACCTTCTTCGGCCCGTTCTTCGCGTGCTCAATTTGATCGGTCAGTTCGGAAATCTTCGTCTTGAGATCTGCCTGAACCTTCTCACTGGCCTTGTGCTTGGGCAGGATCACCCACATCTCTTTGAGCGCCGCGAGCTTGTCGTCCGCGTTCTGGGCCTTCTTGTAGCGTGCTTCCGCGTCGTGGTATTGCGGTGGGAGATTGACTGCCATCGGAGAACCTCGAATACGTCCACAGTCCGAGGACGATTCTACAAGTTACTCGTGAAAGATTCCGCACAACGGATCTGGATCACTAATGGTCGCAAGTATACTATCGAGTATTGGAGCGACCCGCGCGGCCGTGCCGACCGTTGCGGAGAGTTGCACGGGTTCCGTCACTGCTGGCCAGTTCGCGCCGACTTGCCCACGGAAACGCCGCCGGCCTGCGTTGCAAATTCCTCGGCTTCGGTTGGCACGTCGTAGAGTTTTTCGCCGCGACGTGGTGCGAGCAACTTCGCTACCAACGCAGTCCAACCGGTCTGATGACTCGCTCCCAATCCCATGCCATTGTCGCCGTGGAAGAATTCATGGAACTGGAGGTAATCTCGGAAGTGCGGGTCGCGTTGCATCTTCTCGTAGTTGCCGAAGCAGGGACGGCGACCGCTGGAATCGCGCAGGAATAGTTTCGTGAGTCGACGCGTGATCTCGACTGCGGCGTCGAGCACGTTGATGGTCTTGCCGCTGCCTGTGGGGAAGTCGATAAGGAAGTCGGGGCCGTAGTAGTGGTAGAACTTCTGGAGGCTCTCGATGATGAGAAAGTTTACGGGAAACCAGACGGGGCCGCGCCAGTTTGAGTTGCCACCGAACATGCCCGTATCGGAATCGCCAGGGACATAGCTGACTGTAACATCGTGGCCGGTGTGGTGGAACGTGTATGGTTTGTCGCGATGCGCACGAGAGAGTCCGCGTACGCCAAAGGGACTGAGGAACTCGCTTTCATCAAGCACGCGCGTCAGGCACTTCTTGATGCGGTGTCCACGCATGAGCGAGAGTAATCGGCGCTCGCCACGACCTGGCTCGAACCAGCGCGACACCAGTCCGGCGAGATCGGCGCGGTTATCGAATACCCAGCGGAGCCGCTTGGCGAACTCCGGCATCTTCGCCAGCAACTCAGGTTCCAATACTTCGACAGCGAACAATGGAATTAGTCCGACCATCGAACGGACCTTGAGCCGCTCAACGTGCCCATCGGGAAGCGTCAATTCGTCGTAGTAGAAGCCATCGGTTTCGTCCCAGAGTCCGACACCTTTGCCGGCCATGTCGGTCATGGCCTTGGCAATCCCGAGGAAGTGCTCGAAGAACTTGATCGCAATGTCCTCATACACCGGGTTGCGCGTGGCCAGTTCCAGCGCGATGCGCATGAGGTTCAGCGCGTACATCGCCATCCAGGCAGTACCGTCGGCCTGGTTGATGAAGCCGCCCGTGGGCAGTGCGTGACTGCGGTCGAAGACGCCGATGTTATCGAGGCCGAGGAAACCGCCCTGGAAGACGTTCCGGCCCTGCGCGTCCTTGCGATTCACCCACCAGGTGAAGTTGATCATGAGCTTGTGGAAGACGCGTTCCAGGAAATCCCAGTCGGCATCCTGTTGATCGGCCTCATGGTGTCCGTGCTGGACGTGCCCACCGGTGCGCTGCATGTGGCGGTGTTTGCGATCGAGTTGGAATACACGCCACGCTGCCCAGGCGTGAACCGGTGGGTTTGCGTCGGAGAAGTTCCATTCGTAGGCCGGCAACTGTCCGTTGGGATGCATGTACCATTCGCGGCAGAGCAGCAAGAGTTGATGCTTGGCGAACTCCGGATCGAACGTCGCGAACGCGACCGCGTGGAACGCCGTATCCCAGGCGCAGAAGTACGGGTATTCCCACTTGTCAGGCATCGAGAGAATGTCAGCAGCCTTGAAGTGCTGCCAGTCGCTGTTGCGTGCGTACCAACGTTCTTCGGGCGGTGTGATCGTCGCATAATCGCCCTTGAGCCAGCGATATACGTCGTACTGGTAGAACTGCTTTGTCCAGATGAGGCCCGCGATGGCCTGGCGTTGCACATGCCGGGCGTCTGCGTCCGGGATGTCGTGCTGAAACTCGGCGAAGTAGGAGTCGGCCTCGGCGATGCGTTCGGCGAATGTCTCATCGAAACCGACGAAGGGATCGTCCGGGCCATCGGAAGCGTGACGCAGCCGGCATCTCACCACGACGCCCTGTCCGGCGGGGATGGTGAACTTGTAGCTGGCCGCGACCTTCGTGCCTGTGCCCTCTATGTTCACTGCGCTGCGGTCGCCGTTGACGACGTAAGCGTGGAAGGCATCCTTGAAAGGGCCAGGGGCGTCACTCTTGTAGAGGTCGCGAGTGTTCGTCTCGTTTTCCGTGAAGAGGTAGCCCAGGCGCGTGGTTGAAGGAATGCCGGCGTGAAACGGGTCGCCGGCGAGTGTCGCGCCTCCGGCCCAGAACCGGTACGCGTCCCACTCTGGATGGAAGAGTTTCAATCCGCCATGAGAGGAATGCGTGATCGCGGGGCGTGGCTGTTCGGGTTTCCATCCCCAGGTGTTGCGGAACCACAACTGCGGCAGGACGTGGAGGTCGGCGGCTTCTGGACCGCGATTGTGTGCTGTGATCCGCATGAGTATGTCGCGAGGGCCGGCCTTCGCATACTCAATGAACACGTCGAAGTAACGGTCCGTGTCGAAGACACCGGTATCGAGCAACTCATACTCAGGCTGATGCCGATCGCGGTGTTTGTTCTCCTTCACCAGTTGCTCGTAAGGGAAGCTCTGCTGCGGATATTTGTAGAGCATCTTCAAGTACGAGTGCGTCGGTGTCGCGTCGAGGTGGTAATAAAGTTCCTTCACATCCTCGCCGTGGTTTCCCTCCTCGTTCTGGAGACCGAAGAGTCGCTCCTTCAGAATTGGGTCCTTGCCGTTCCAGAGCGCCAGCGCGAGGCAAAGGAATTGCTGATCGTCGCAGACTCCCGCAAGCCCATCTTCACCCCACCGGCAGGCTCGTTTGTGGGCGTGCCAGAACGGGAAGTATGCCCAGGGATCACCTTTCGCGGAGTAGTCTTCTCGCACGGTGCTCCACTGCCGGTCGGAAACATATGGACCCCAACGCCGCCACGAGGTGAGTTCGTCGCTGTTGCTGAGGCGCGTCAGTTCGGGGTTGGGCATTGGGATGTTCCTGGCGTCCCTCGCGGGCGAGGGTCGGGTTGCAACTCAGGTTCCCAGCAGTTTACCTCACACGGGTACCGCTTGTCCGTTGTAACCCGCGCATCTTGTCGTTACGCTGAACAGTCCACCCGCCTAACCGGACCTCCGACTCGGAACCCGCCTCATGCGCACGCGCCTCCCTGCCATGCTGACACTGATTGCATTCGGTTCGCTGGCACTCGCAGCCGACTCCTGGCCTGGCTTTCGCGGCCATGGCGACGGTGTTTCTGATAGCAAGTCGCTGGCGACGCAGTGGAGCGAGCGCGGCGGCAAGCTGACAAATATCCGCTGGAAGATGCCAATTCACGGCCGCGGCTGGTCGTCGCCGGTTGTGCTTGGCGATCAAATTTGGTTAACGACAGCCGATGAGGTGCTTGGTGAAAAGGGGAAACCGAAGAAGGGTGGCGCCCCGGCCAACCCGGTGAAGGAAGCGACCTACTTTGCGGTGTGCCTCGATCGCGCCACCGGCAAGGTTCTTCATGATGTGAGCCTGCGCACCGAGCAGAACCCCGCATACTGCCATCCCTTCAACAGCTACGCCTCGCCAACGCCCTTCATCGAACCAGGACGACTCTACGCCCACTTTGGCAGCCACGGCACCTTCTGCGTCGACACCGCGACTGGCAAGGTACTCTGGTCGCGGACCGATCTGAAATGCGATCACTTCCGCGGCCCTGCTTCCTCGCCCGTGGTCTACGGCGACCTCGTGTACCTCATCTTCGATGGTTTCGATGTGCAATATGTCGTGGCGCTTGACAAGAAGAGTGGTGAGACGAAATGGAAGACGGATCGGAACATCAAGTATTCAACGAACAATGGCGATTACAAGAAGGGTTACGCCACGCCCGCTCTACTGACCATTGCCGGTAAGCCGCAACTGGTCTGCCCTTCGGCGGAATGCACCATCGCCTACGAACCACTGACCGGGGTGGAACTCTGGCGGTTCAAACACGGTGGGATGAACGGTTCGTCGCGGCCAATCCTTGTGGGTGGGTTGCTCTACATCGATAGCGGTCACAACGGGAAACTGTTCGCGCTGAAGATCGAGAAACTCAAAGGCAATGTCTCGAATGATGCGGTGGTGTGGGAGGCAACGAAGGATGTGTGCGTGCGGCCGTTCGTCGTGGTCACGAACGGGCTGGTCTTCATGGTGTCGGACAAGGGAATCGCCACATGCCTGGACGCCCGTTCGGGCAAAACGCAGTGGCGTGAACGACTCGATGGCGAGTTCTCGGCCTCACCAATCGCCGCCGGCGGCAACGTCTACTTCTGTGGTCAGGTTGGAAAGACCTATGTTGTGGCAGCAGACCGCGAGTATACGCCAGTTGGGGAGAGCCGGCTGGCCGAGGGCTTCATGGCTTCACCAGCCGTCGCAGGGAACGATCTGATCCTCCGCACCACGAAGGCGCTCTACTGCATTGGCAAGAAGTGACGATTGCTTGATTCATACTCCTGATCGCTGGAGCGGCCTCCAGCGATCACTCGCGGTTACTGCGCGGGCGGCGGTGGAGCGTGGGAAGGGACTGGCTGCGCGGGCAGCGGTGGAGCTTGGGAAGGGACTGGCTGCGCGGGTATCGTCAGGTAGTATTGAGGGGGCGCCGGCGTGCCTGGCAGCACCACAAGTAGCGTATCTTGCCGGAAGAGCGCCATCTCGCGCGGATGCGGTAATCGCCCATCGGTGGCGATGAGCACGTGAACGTCGCGCCGGAACAGTTCCTTCCAGGCCTTCGACGAGAGGCGATTACCCTTCATGTCGAACACCGCGATATCGGCCAGATCGTACGTGTTGGCCGTGACGCCGGACGAAGACTTCGTTGTCAACACCGTCTTGCCATCGGAGTTGACCTTGACCATCTCGATTCGGTGGCCACGCTGCCGGACGACCAGTTTCCCATCTTCGATGCGGACGACACCCTGCGAAGGGAAGATGCCATAGGGTACATCGTCGTCCTCGACCCCCTTCGCCGCAAACTTCTTCGGCTCCGTCGGCGTTCCCTGATTCTTCAACTTCTCTTTGATGACAAGCCCCACATCCACGGCGGTGAGTGCCTGGGGTGCGATCGGCTCTGTCGGCACCACAGCAGGCGTGCCAAGTTGCTGGGCGAGTGCGCCGCCCACGCCGATTAACCCACAGGAGAGCAGTCCGAGCGCGAAGAGTTGCCGCAGTCGCGTGACGAGCATGACTTTCAATACTCCATCGGTAAGGGAGGAAACAGCCGGCGAGATACCTGGTGCAATGAACCCACCAGGTATAAATCGCACGGCCGCGAGGATGGTAGCGTTCGTCAGGGTGAAAGGGACCGTCATGGCCGAGGCATCGCGGCCGATGGCGACGCCGATCGACGTCGCGCAGGCGGTGACGCCACGCCGGGCGAGTCGTTCAGCCAGTACCTTGCGTGCATGTGCCAGTCGGCTTGAGAGAGTCCCTTCTGGTATGCCGATCTGCTCCGCGGCCGCGCGGCGTGGCATCCCTTCCAGTTCGCACAGCACCACCACCGAGCGATACTTGTCCGGCAGTTTCGCCAGTTCCTCATCGATGACGCAGCGAAGTTCGGTCGGGTCGTCCGGCGGGTCAGGAGCAGTCGGTTCGGTTGCGGCTGGCACGATACGCTTCTCCGCCCGCCGCCGCGCCGTGCGGGCTTCCAACGCAGTCCGGTAAGCGACTCCGTAAAGCCAGTTCGCAAGCAACTCCGGGCGGCCAACATGGGCCGCACGACGCGCCAGCACGAGGAATGCCGCCTGAAAAGCATCTTCCGCGTCGTGTGAGCGCCTTGTCACGCGTCGACACACGGCCAGCACCATCGGCCCGTGTCGGCGCACGATCTCGGCAAACGCATCCTCATCGCGCGAGGCGACGAACCGCGCGAGCAAGTCGCTATCGGGCACATCCGGTGTGCCCAGCACGACACGGAGTAACTTCCGGGCGGCTTCTGTCGGCATAGAGGCGTCCTGTGAACCTCAGACACTGGATACTGGCGTCGCCACGCTCCGCGCGTCGGTCACATGACGAAGAATTCCGGAGCAGGTCGAATTATCCCCAACGAGAAGTCGTCGTGGGAACTCGCGGTTCCGTAATCTGAATGCTGGTCGCATCACGCAACCCATTCGCGTCTCACGGGTGGCATTCCATGCCAACGATTGCCGACTTCACTACATATCTTGAACGCTTTGCGCCCTGCGGCACGGCCGCTGAATGGGATAATGTCGGCCTGTTGCTGGGCGATCCTGCAACGAGTGTCAGCCGCGTGATGACCTGCCTCACACTCACCGCTGATGTGGCCGCTGAAGCGGTGCGTGAGGGAGCGGATCTGATCGTTACGCATCACCCGATTCTCTTCCGCGGGGCGAAGAAACTCACTGCGACCACTCTCGATGGCCGGACGCTGCTCCCACTGCTGCGCGCCGGCATCGCAGTTTACTCGCCGCATACGGCCTTCGACAACTGTCAGGGCGGAATCAACGATGGACTCTGTCGGCGGCTGGAACTGGAGAACGTCGTTCCGCTGCGGCCACGCGATGCGAAGAGATCGTGCAAGCTCGTGGTCTTCGTTCCCGATGCGGATCTGCAGAAGGTATCTGATGCAGTGTTCGCCGCTGGCGCAGGTGTGATTGGACAATACAACGAGTGTAGTTTTCGACTCGCAGGTACAGGAACATTCTTTGGGACAGAAACAACCAACCCCACAGTTGGACTCAAGGGACGACGTGAAGAAGTGAGTGAGTGGCGGCTCGAGCTACTCGTGCCGGAAACGCTCGTTGCCCAGGTTGTCTCGGCGATGCGGAAGGCCCATAGCTACGAGGAACCAGCCTTCGACGTCTACCCATTGAAGCCGGCCGCCGATGGTGGCGAAGGACGTATTGGCGAACTCCAGGAGCCGAAGGCACTCGGAGAACTGGCGAAGCAGGTGAAGGAACAACTTCGTGCAAGCGCAGTGCAGTTCGTTGGCGATCCGACCCGCGCGGTTCGTTTTGTCGCCCTCGCCTGCGGTGCAGCTAGTGAGTTTCTTTCCGATGCGATCCAGCGGAAAGCCGACGTATTCCTGACAGGTGAAGTGCGCTTCCACGATGCACTCGCTGCGCGAGCGGCGAATGTCGCGCTCATCCTGCCAGGGCACTATGCCACGGAACGCCCCGCCGTCGAGGAACTGGCCGCGACACTCGCCACGGATTTCGCCGGCATTCTCGTCTGGCCCAGCCGCGACGAACGCGACCCACTGGACATCGTGGACTAACCGCACGCTCGGACTGTTAGGTCGTTGGCATTCCACATGCCAACCGCCGACCAAATTCTGCATTTCAATCGGTTGACAATCGGAAAGGTTCACGCTATTCCCCTCTCTCCACGCAGGACGCGGTGGGGGAACAGGTATGACGTTGCGCCGACTCGCTCTCGCGGTAACTATCCTCGGTGGAGCCTGTGTGTGGGGGCTGGCGCGTTCGGACGATTCACCCGTGTCGGGTGTCGAACCGCTACGTGCCGAAGCTGCCAACGGAGTTGGAAACCGCGATGAGGCCGCTGCCCGTTATCGGGCAGGGCAAGCATCTCATTGGCGGCACGTCGCCATTGGCAACCACAGTTCCGACCGCTGACCAATCAGGTTACTTCACCAACTGTTCCCTCAGCCATCCAGGCTTGTTGGTCGTGATGCTCTCGACGCCGGCGTCGAGCATCTTCCGGGCCAGGGCGAGGTCGTCAACGGTCCAGACATAAAGTTTCAGACCGGCAGCCTTCACCTTGCCGCCGAACTCCCTGTTCAGCACGGAGGGTGTCGCGGAGAGGTCGAGACCATCGGCTTTGATCTGCTTTGCGGTCGCAATCAGTTCTTCTGCGGTGCGCGGTTTCTTCCCCCTGGGTGCGAGGCTGACGATCCAGTAACCCTGCAAGTCTGGCCGTGCCTTCTTCATCGCAGCGATGACTTTCGCATTGAAGCTGATGATCGCAGTCTGTTCGGGTTTCAGCTTCGATGCCTTCAGCACACGGTCGAGTTCCGGCACGATTTCCGGCCCACACTTCACCTCGATGAATACCCGCTTGCTGGCCGGCACAGTTGCGAGCATCTCGGCCAGCGTCGGGAGCTTCTCCCCTGCGAACTTCACCCCCTTCCACTTCCCCGCATCAAGCTTGCGTAGTTCAGCCAGTGTCGAGGGTGCGACTTTCTTTGAGATGCCTGTGGTGCGCTTCGTGTCCGCGTCGTGGATGACGACGATCTTCCCGTCACTGGTAAGGTAGATATCGAACTCCGAGGCATCGGCCTTCTGCTTCCAGGCCAGTTTGATGGCCGCGACGGTGTTCTCCGGGGCGTCGAAGGAGGCTCCGCGGTGGGCGACGATTTCGACCTTCCGTTCTGCGGCGATCCCGGTGCTGGCGGAGGCCGCGATGAGCAAGGCGCATGTACGAATCATGGGGAACTCCGTTAGTGATGCGGGTGTTCCTCGTTGTAGTAATGCGGTTCGTGTAAGATGGAATAGATTCCGCGAAGTTCCGACTGCCTCTGGCCACCATGCCCCATTCCGTACTCATCATCGACGACGAAGAGCCAATCGCGTGGGCACTGCGGAGGGCGTTTGAGCGTGAAAAGTGCCGAGTCGCCGTCGCCGCCACTGCCGAGGATGGTCTCGCAAAGGCGCGGCGCGATCCGCCGGACGTGGTCTTTCTCGACGTACGCTTGCCTGGCATGGATGGACTCACCGCGTTGGGCGAACTGAAGAAGACCGCACCGCACGCGGCAGTGGTGGTCATTACCGCGCATGGGAACCTCAACACGGCTGTGAAGGCGGTCGAGGGTGGCGCGTTCGACTACCTCTCCAAGCCGTTCGATCTGGCCCAGGCACTCGAGGCCGCGAAACGCGCGCTCGCGAATCACGGTGAGGTTGGCGGAACACGCCCTCACACCGAGGCGGGCAGTGAGTTCGACACGACCCCCGATGCGATCATCGGCCGCAGTGCAGCGATGCAAACGGTGTTCAAGCGAATTGCATTGGTGGCGCCGTCGAATGCCTGCGTGCTCATTTCAGGGGAGAGCGGCACGGGCAAGGAACTCGTGGCCCGCGCGATTCACGCGAACAGTCCGCGGCGTAGCAAGCCACTTGTCGTCGCGCATATTGCGGCCTTCAACCCGAACTTGGTGGAGAGCGAGTTGTTTGGCCATGTCCGCGGCGCGTTCACTGGCGCGGAAAAAACCCGCGATGGCTTGCTGAAACTCGCCGATAGCACCACGGTGTTTCTCGATGAACTCGCCGACATCCCGCTACCAGTGCAGGCGAAACTCCTCCGCGTGCTCGAACGCCAGGAACTTCAGCCCGTGGGTGGAAACGAGCCGCAAGCCGTCGATGTACGGATCGTTTCCGCCACGCACGCCGACCTCTCCACGGCAGTCCGCGAGGGGAAGTTCCGTCACGATCTCTTCTTTCGGTTGAATGTCTACCCGATTCACCTGCCGCCGCTGCGCGACCGAGTCGAAGATATCCCACTGCTGGCGGAACACTTCCTCCGTAAATTCGGCGTGGCGAACCCGATGGCGGTTCTCCCTGCGGAAACGCTTGCGTTCCTCAAGTCGCGTCCGTGGCCAGGTAACGTGCGCGAACTCCGCAACGCCCTGGAACACGCAGCGATCGAGTCGCGCGGCGCGGCGTTGCGTCCTGAACACTTCCCGGAACCTGCAACTGCCACGGGTCCGGCTTCGACGGTGGATCGACTCCGTTCATTGGTGACGGAATGGGTGCGTGAAGAGGTGCTGGCGTTTGCCGGGCGCGAGCCAGCCGACCTTCACCAGAAGTTGATCGAAGCGATCGAGCCGGCGGTGCTGGACGAGGTGTTGCGTCAGGTGGAGGGGAACCGACTCGTGGCGGCTCGCTGGCTCGGTCTGGCTCGCGCCACAGTCCGGAAACTCATTCGTAAGTACCATCCGGAGAGCGCCGACCCTGAAGGCGAGGATGGGTAATCAGGCCGCTTTTCGACCCCGAATGAGAGCGTTACCCGTAGAACTGGCGACGAGAATTCCGTCGGGTTGATCGGTGGCGTCCGGGTGGCTCAGCTCGATGGCGTAGCGATGACTCATGAGCAGCTCACGGCATTCCCCATGAACAGCAGCACCATGTGTACCGATGAGGAACGCGCCAACTGAACGGTTGCGGAGTGCGCGGAGCGACCCGCGTAGCACATCTGCCTCGAACCCCTGCACATCCATTTGGACCAGATCGGCGCGACCACCGATTCGTTCCAACATCGCGTCGAGCGTGATCGTGGTCACAACAGTTCGATCCGTGGCGACAGGCGCACGCGAACGACGCAGCAAGCGTGCGAGTAACCCGCGCGGTGGCGATGCGGTGCCGCGCACGAGCATGCTGCCGTAGTGTTCGTCGTGAAGTTCCGCAGTACCTTCCGCTGCAGCGACTGCTTCAGGGTGGAGTGTAATGGCATCGGCTGCCAACTCGTTGAGTCGCGCATTCTCGATGAGATAGGTGCGGTGTCGCGCGAGTGGTTCCACGGCGTGGAGCCTCAGTCCAGGTGCGAGTCGCTTCGCCAGCAAGATGTAGTAACCAACTGCGGAACCGATGTTCACGAAACGGCCGTCGGATGGAAGGCCGCGAATCAGTGCCACGAAGACATCTTCTTCTTCTGCCTCGTGAACATTGCGACGCGCATAGCGTTCCCGCTGGACCGGAAGCAGGTGATCGTCGTAGACGCGGACACCGTTATCGAACGTGTGGATGGCGCGGTCCATGCCGTCCTCGGGGGCCTGCCGGATGGGGCAGGGGCCGAGTATGGGGCAGTCTCGTAGTTGCGACAAGAGCAACCGCCACGTGGCTCGCCCCCGCCGTGCGACGGTGCCGACGTTCTCCCGGTATCTGGGTCATGTCCGGCTGTCGATCGACAACAACGTAGCGGAACGGGCGGTGCGCCCTGGCGATTGGGTGGAAGAACTGGCTGTTCGTGGGTGGTGACGGTGGTCTCAAGACGGCGTGTGTGCTGGTGCAAAACGACCCGTGGGCGGACCTGAATGGGGTGTTGAGTCAACTGTCCGCCGGGCTGATCGATGTGATCGAGTTGCTGTCCGAGGTGTGGACCAGACACCATCTCCTGCCGCTCAATGAGGCGAACTTCATCCCGCGACACACTACCTCCAATGCGCGCCTACCGCGCCCCTGCAACCGACGCATTCAGAGCACTGTAGTTAGGGAACAGCGGTGGAACTATTCGACCGTGGGCGTTGATTGTTGATGATGTTGTGGACGTTGTTCCCCTTCGCGGCGTCGAGGATCGCGGTCTCAACGCCCCACGGCACGAAGTCGTCGATGTCGAGCACCATCTCGCGGCGGCCCGTCGAGTTAATCAGTTCTTGCATCTCAGGAAAGATGCGTTCCAGGGGAACGTCCTTCATCGCGCCCTTCGTACCCATCTTGATGACCGTCTTGTCGCCGTCCATCTTCGCGGTCACGATGAACACGCGGTCCTTGATGTCGTTGAGTTGAACCTTGTTCGCTCCCTTCTCCTTGGCCGAGTCTTCTGGTACGTCGAGTGCGCGCTCCAGCGTGGCGTAAGTGATGGTGAGGATGAAGAAGATGAGCAGTACGAGGCACACATCAATCAGCGGGTTCATGTCGAGGTGCGTCTCGTCAGCCGTTTCGCCAGGGACTGGTTCCGCGTCCTGTGCCACTTCCTCGAAGACAGGGTGCGACTCAATTGGCGTCCAGGTGGAGTCGGTCGGCCCCTTGACTTCATCGGTGGGGTCGAGGTTGCCATCGCGTAGCCCCTCCGCCACTGCCGCCGCAGTGGGAAAAACCATCGCGACTGGCGCGCCTTCTTTTCTCACGTTCCAGTCCGGCATGGGGGACTCGCAAAGCTGAGTTACTTCTGCTCCGGTGCTTCCACAACCGTCGCGACGATGTTATTGACCATCCCATCCTTGCGGAGTTTCTCCAGCATGCGGCGCAACTCGTAGACGCGTTCGCGTGGGAGGTCTTTGCGGCAGGCGATCCGCACTTCCGGCGGGCGTTGCACTCCGCGGAGTGACTCTTTCAGTGCTTCGATCGCGGCTTCAGGGGTCTTCAGGCCGTCGCTGTTCGGTTCGGGCGGTGCTGGCCCCACTCGTACCGCATACACCACGTCTTCAGTGTTCAGTTTCTCAATAGTGATCGTGATCGCATCCGGATCGGAGGTGAGTTGCCCGGCGTACTTCATCTCCGGTACATCCACTGGTGCGAGCGCCCCAGCCGCCTGAATGATAATGAAGAAAACCAACAGCACCATGCTGATGTCGATCAGGGGAATCATATCGACTTCGTCATCGTCCTCGAATCGACTCGCGGCTGGTCGCGGTTCGGGTTCGGGTAACTCGACTGGTTCTGCCGCTGGTGCGGTTGCAGCGGGCAGGTCGTGCATGGGCGAAGTGGGCGCGGCGGGCTTGCTGGTTGCCTCTACCGGGGCAGTGGTCGCGACGCTACGAAGCGGGAGATAATCGGCGAGCAAATCGTGTTCGGCGATGCGAACCCAGTCGTGCTCGGTGCCGCTGGATCGCACCATGTCGGAGGCTGCGAGTCGCCCTTGCTGCGTCCAGTCGGCCACGACGTTGTAAGGCACGGCCTTGTAGACTGTGTTCGCAGTCACAAACCACACGTCGTAGGACTTCGGCAACTTCGCAGGCATGTGCGATCCAGGTGAGTGATTCAATCAGTCCGCGTACTGGGCGTGAATGTGGCGCGGAATCCATTCTGCGCGAACAGGTCGTTCGTGTCTTCACTCCCGTCGCGACTTCTTGCGGCCGCGAGTGCCGCGGTCATCTTCCTCGTCTTCCTCTTCTTCTTCCACGTCGAGCAACTTCGGGTCTTTCTTGAAGTTCGTGACCAGCGTGATGAGTTTCTGCGATGAGGACTTGACCTTGATCTCGAAGTTCGCGATCCACGACTTGAACAGGACGTGGCTGAACACAAGGGGGATCGCTGTGAAGAGCCCCAATGCGGTTGCGAAGAGGGCCAGACCAATTTTCGAGGCGTGGCCGCCGATTTCCTTCGCCTTGCCGCTGGCGGCCTGCTCGCCAATAGCGTTGAAGGTGTTGATCATCGAGATGACCGTAAAGAACAGCCCTACCATCGTCGCGATCTTGGCGATGGCGAGAATCGGTGCGAGCAGGAAGTGAAGTCGCGGCACGATCTCCAGTTCGTTTTCGTTGGCCATGCTCCGGCGCATGGCCGCGCCACCCTGCTCGGACGCTTCGAGGCCAGCGACGAACAACCGGCTGGGAATGAGTCCCTTCTCCTCCTTGCAGAGGTTCAGCGCGGCCTTGATCCCACCCTTGCGCAAGGTTTGCTGGAACACGGGTAGGAAGTCGTCCATGTCGGTGTTGGCGGACTTGTTCAGTAGTAACCGCCAGAGCACCAGCGACGCGGCGACCAGCGACATGAGTACCAGTGGGACCGAGAAGTACCACTCTTTGATGAAGAAGTCATAGACCGCGTTCATGCGGGGTCACCGGAAGCGTGCGGGGAATGGGTTGCTCTACTTAGCATTATCGCAGTTGAGCCGTACGTGCAACAAGCACGAGGGCGAACACCACCCGTGTTCGCCCTCGTGTCTGGGGTGTCATATTCAAACCGACCGCTACTCTTCCTCATCGTCCTTGAGTTGCGCCTTGCTCACAATCTGCTGCTGGACATTCGGTGGCACCATCTCGTAGTGGCTCAGTTCCATCGCGTATGAGCCTGTTCCCTGGGTCATCCCGCCGAGTTGTGCCGCGTAGCGGGCGACTTCGGCCAGCGGCGCGCGTGCGTAGATCACGTTGAAGTCGCCCGGCAGGCTGTCCTGGTTCTCGACGTGTGCCCGCTTCGTCGGCAGGTCGCCGAGAACTGCGCCGGTGTACTTGCTCGGCGCCGTGATTTCGAGCTTCACAATGGGTTCGAGCAGCGACGGCCGCGCGGCCAGGAACGCTTTCTTGAACGCCAGACGTGCCGCAGTCTTGAACGCGGCTTCTGACGAGTCCACATCGTGATACTTCCCGAAATAGACCTCGATGGCACAGTCCTGGATGCGATAACCGGCCAGTACCCCACGCTCCAGCATCTCCTTGCACCCCTTCTCAACAGCCGGAATGAAGTTGTTCGGGATCGTGCCACCAACGATGTGATCGACGAATGCGAAGTTGTATGACGGATCGTAATGGACACTCCGCATTTTCTCGAATCGGCTCTTGTTGGCGAACTGTTCCTCGCACTGTTGCTGCGTGGTGATCTCGCGCGGCAGTGGATAGATACGGAGGTGGACCTCGGCGAACTGGCCGCGACCGCCAGTCTGTTTCTTGTGCTTGTGGTCACCCGCGCCATCACCGTTGATTGTCTCGCGATACGGAATCTTCGGTTCCTTCGTGTTCACTTCCACACCGAAGCGAGCCTTGAGACGCTCACGGATGATGTCAAGATGCAACTGGCTCACACCGCTGATAACCAGTTCGTGCGTTTGCGCATCGTGTGTCACTTTCACTGTCGGATCTTCCGAAGCGAGCTTATGCAGACCCACGGAGATTTTCTGCTCGTCGCCGCGGTTCTTCGGCTCGATGGCCAGGCCGAACATGGGCGTGGGGAAGTGCGGGTGAGGTAACTTCGGCGCATGGTCGGTGTACGCGATGGTGTCGCCGATCTCCAGACCTTCCACTTTCGCGATGGCAACGATGTCGCCGGGAACGGCCTCGTGAACCTGTGTGGTGTTCTTCCCCTGAACTTCCAGCAGGTGCCCGACACGGAGAGTTTGACCGTTGCGCAGGTTCACGACGTTGTGGTTGTGCTGGAGTTTACCCGCGATCACGCGGATGAAGCTGAGGTGCCCGACGAACTTGTCGTTGACCACCTTGAATACCTGCGCCACGAACTCTTCCTGCTCGGTTGGCTTCAGTGCGTGCGTCGAGCCGTTAACGCCAACCTGCAATCCAGCGAGGCGTTTCTCGGCGAAACTCGGTGACAAACCGTATCGGGCGAGCGCATCGAGTACTTCCTTCACCCCCTTGTCCTTCTTTGCGGATGCGCAGAAGATCGGCACGAGTGTGCCCGCATCCATCGCGCGCGTGATGTCTGCCTCCAGTTCTGCGACGGAGACCGCGCCCTCGCTGAGGTATTTCTCCAGTAGTGTCTCATCGGCCTCAACAACGGCCTCGATCAGTTGCGACCGCGCAGCGTCCACGTCTACCGGGCAGGAATCGGGGATCTGCGTCGTCGGATCGAGCAGGCAGTAGACCTGCGTGAAGTCCGGTCCCACCTTGTCTGGCGCGTTAAATAGCACACACTGATTGCCGAGGCTCGCGCGAATCTGCTCAACCAGCGCCAGCAGATCGACTTTTTCCGCGTCCAGTTTGTTGATGATGATGGCGCGCGAAATCCCCTGCGTCGTGGCTTCCTGGAACATCCGCCGCGTGTTCATCTCCACGCCATTGATCGCCGAGACGACCACCACGGCTGTCTCGACGGCCGAAAGGGCCTCGAGCGCAGCTCCGATGAAGTCCGGTGAGCCGGGCGCATCGAGGATGTTCAGGTGTTTGCCGTCGTGGTCCGCGTGCAGAACGTGGGTGTCGATGGAGAAGTGGTGCTTGTGCTCCTCCTCGTCGAAATCCGCAACAGAGGTGCCATCGTCCACGCTGCCCATCCGATCAACCGCGTGAGCTTCGTAGAGCAGGGCATCGGCCAGGCTTGTTTTGCCCGCGGCGCGATGCCCGACGAGTGCAATATCCCGTACGTTCTCAACCAGGTGCTTGACTGCCATGATGTGCGTCTCCAAGCAAGAGAGGTTTAGCGCGGCGGTGAGCCGCGCGAAAGAGCAATCACCTCGGACAGGTCGATGCTTCCTTCGTACAGCGCCCGGCCGATGATACAGCCAGGGATTCCGTCAGCGATGAGCCGGCGGACGTGGTCGAGCGTGCAGACACCGCCCGAGGCAATGACCGGAGTCGGCACGGTGGCCTGCATCTCGGTGAGTGCCTCGAAGTTCGGCCCGCTCATCATGCCGTCCTTGGCGATGTCGGTGTACACGAGCGCGGACAGCGGCGCACTGCAGACCTCCTTCGCGAGGTCCACTGCCTTCACCTGCGAGACTTCCAGCCACCCTTCAGTAGCAACGAAGCCGCCTTTTGCATCGATACCCAGTACGATGCGATCAGGCCATTTCGTAGCTGTATCACGCACCCAACCGGGCGACTGTAACGCACGAGTACCGAGCACAGCCCAGCGCACGCCCCAATCAAACACTGCCGCGAGATCGGCCTCGGTGCGAATACCGCCGCCGAGTTGCACAGGCACGCCAGATGATTCAACGATCTTGCGGATGACAGGTCCGTTGATGGGTTTCCCAGCCTTCGCGCCGTCCAGGTCCACGACGTGGAGTCGGTCGGTTCCCAGTTTCACCCAGTTGCGAGCGACCGCGGAAGGGTCGTCGGAGAAGATGGTTTCCCGTGAATAATCGCCCTGTCGGAGCCGCACACAGCGGCCGTTCAGCAGGTCGATGGCCGGGTAGACACGCATGAGGAATCCTTCGCGATTGAGCTATTTTTCACGCAGTACCGGGCGAATGCAAGCGAATTGAAGGAATCGCGCGTCGCGCAATGCACACAGCCGCGACCTGACTGGTCGCGGCTGCGGCGATCCTTCCTCATCAGTGTATGGCAACCGGCTACTTCGGAAGATTGAGGTTCGCGACCGTCGTGTGCCCGGCGGTCACCTCGGCTTGTCGTGTGCATTCCAGAGCGGGCGCGTAGATCAATCGCCACGGGAGGCCAGATTCGGGGTTCCGTTCAGTTCGGACAACCTCCCAGTTCGGATGCGATGCGACGACTTCGTACTGACCTGCGGGGACTTGCTGGAAACGGAACCGCCCCTCCGTGTCAGTGACGGCGTAATAGGGGTGATCGCAGACGTAAAGCTCGGCTGCCTGCCAGTAAGATCCATCAGCGCCTGTGAGCTCCACCCGGCCGATGGTGTCAAAGGTTCGCGACAGCAGTTGCCCTGGTTCTGGGAACGCCAGTGTGAAGAACTCAGCGCCGCGAGCGCGCAGAAGATGGAACATCGGTTCCGCGGATTGCATCGAAACAGAATCGCCACGTCGTAGGAAACCGGCGCGCGCAAGGCGGGTTCCCTGTCTGACGAGCAACTGTCGGTCGCGAAATTCCACCGCGACTGGTGGCAAGTCCCATGGTTTCGCGGCGGCGACATTCACGCCGCGCAAGTAGACGACAACGCCTTCAACACCGCGGCTGTTACGGTCAATGTGTGGGGCGTTTGCCATGGGAACGGGGCGCGTATCCAGACCGCTGCCGTCGGGTCGCGGTATCGCCTGCGACGCTGGCGCGACGGTTGGAATCGGTCCGTTCCACGTGACAAAGCCAGTCACGGTTCCACTTGAACGCGGGTCGAAATTCGTGCCTGACACGAGTGAGGGAGCCGCCGGGGTGGGGCTGTCATCCGTTGGCAGATTCTCGGACTCGCAACCAGCGGCAATCACGGCGCCGAGTAGCGCAAGACAGTGCAAGGGACGATACACGCGAGGTCCTCTCGAACTCGGTCGTCGACCGGGGTAAACTGTCACCATCACGGGAGCATCCCATGCAGACCACCACAACGGGTTATCTCATTCGCCAACTCGCGGATGCGCCGAGTGTCGCGTGCCCCTGCGGAGTGAGCACGCGCCCGCTAACCGTGGCCGACGGTGCACCGTGTTCACTGCACGTCACGACGATGTGCGACGCCACGCTGCACTACCACAAGCGAACCACGGAGGTGTACTACATCCTGGAAGGGTTGGGCAAGATGGAGTTGAATGGCGACTGGCACGAAGTGGCACCAGGGACTGTCATCTGGATCGAACCAGGCACACGCCACCGCGTTGTCAGCGAGCAGGGGCTGAGAACCATCGTCTTCGCACTCCCTGCGTTTGACGTAGAGGATGAATGGTTCGAATGATTGGTTGAAGCGTTATGGTGGAAACACTGTTCCAGCATTTCCACAGTGAAGCGGAAGACCCAGCGCGTTGCGAATCTCTGCGTTACTTCGCGTCGAAGAGTTTCCCCAACTCCAGTCGTGCCGGCGTGAGTTTGGTTGCAGGGCCAGGACCGTAACTGAGATGCAGTACGCGTTCCGCAGGCTCGAAGACCATGCTCTGGATCGTGTACTTCCCCTGGTTTACATCATCGAGTTCCGCGAACACCTCCTTGACACCGAGTTTCGGCCCATCCTTCGCCTGCAACGGCGCGAGTTTCGCGTATCGCCAGCACTTTGTTGTCACACTGAGTGGTGTCGAGCGGAAATGATTCGTGCAGCAGCAGACCCCGTTCTGATGCAGTCGCACCTCCAGACGTTTCGGCGTGATCTCGAACACTTCCCCGCCATCTTTGTCGCAAATCGTCATGCAACAAGTCGTTGTACGTTCCATGCCGCGAAGGAGTTTTTCGGCCTCGGCCACTGTACCACATTCCTCCAGAACACGACGGAACGTGAGCAGCAGTGGCGTACCCTTCCAGTTAAACGCGAGCTTTGGCTTGGCCCTGCGAATACTGATCTCGTTGATCGTGACACACAATCCAGCGTCATTCATCCCACTGATGACGCCCTCGATGGGGCTAACGGTGACTGCGGCGAACGCTCGTTTCCCCTCGCCCTTGTACACCACGACGAGCGTGTGTTCTGTGATCCCCTTCGTCGGCAACCAGTCGAAGTTGCGACCCAGGATCGGCTTGCCTGTCTTGCTCCGTTCTTTCTCGATGATGATTGTCGAACACCCCATGCCACTGGAGAGATCGGCGACGGTGTTGGCGAAAAGGAGTAGACCCTCCTCACGGCCGGATGCCTTGGCCGCTGCCGCTATTTCGGTCGCGTGGTGGGTCGGGAACGTCGGCTTCAGCAATTTCGCCATCGCGGCCATCAGAGGGTAGCTTTTCTCCTGGCCCGCGTCCTTGAGGAAGCGTTCGTGCAAGCCGGCAAGGTCAGGGGCGTTGGCAATGGCGAGTTTGCCGAACTGCTCGCCCATCTCGCTGGGCTTCCCCTTCACCACGAGTACCGGGACCTTCCCGAAGTACTTCAACTCTCCTCTGCCATGCTTCGCCGCTGCGAACGACTTCGGTTCCTCAGCCCGAATGAGGGTCGGCACCAGCAGAAGTGCGACGGGAAGGTAGTATCGGATCATGCCAGATTTCTCGTTCGCGGCACGGCAATCGCTATTCTTCGTTGGGCTGTGTCGCCCGACCGAGGGCAACGTCGAACTCCGTCAGCAGGGGAACGAGCATCGCGGAGATTGCGAAGCCGAACGACGCACCGAGCACCAGGAACGGTACGAGTGGGTCGCCGGATTCGTCGCTCCCAGGCCGACCGATCAGCACATTCACGATGCAGTAGAACATCGCGATGGGGCAGAAGATACTCGCGAACGTCAGTGCCGTGGAAGGCCGATCCGCACTCAGCACATACAGCAATCCGCCGATACCGAGTATGAGGAAGGAAATGAAGCTCACCCACTGATTGGTGAAACTCCCGCCATTGATGACGATGAGATAAATGCTGATCAGTGTGCCAATCGAGAGGAAGAAGACGGTGCCGAGTGTGTTAGCGATGGCGAGTCGGCTTTGCGCGAGCCGTAGAGAAACGTGCAAACCCAACATCACCGCGAAGCCAAACAACACGATCAGGGCACCGCATACGGCAACGAGTGGACCGAGGTTCGCAGCAAGTTCCTCCGCGGGTGCCGTGCCCGCTGGGGTTCGCGTGAGCGCGCCGCGAATTGCATAAAAGAGCGCGAGTAAAAGCGGTGGGATGATGTATTCCTTGCAGTTATAAAGCACCCCGAGCAATTTTCCGAAGACGAACTCTTTCGGCGAGACATCCGTTACCAGCAGCACGTCAAGTGCCCCACCATCGCGTTCAGAAGTGATTGACGTGACAGCCTGTGCCGCGACCAGGAGGAGACTCAGCACGGCAACTGGCACAAGACCGTATGCTGCGGCGAAAGCAGGACGCCCACCAGGGCGGTTCAACTCGCTCACAGCAAAATACAGGATGAGAGCCAGCACGACCCCGAACGCGAACTTGACCAGTAACGGCCGCCGACCGTATGCCAGCGTCCGTACTTCGCGCCAGAGGATCGGGTTGAGCCACACGGCGCGAACCTCACCTGGTGCCGCGTGGGCCTTTGCTCGTCGTTCGGCTTCCTCGGCTTCGCTCTGCTCCCCGGCCACCGATCGAATCGCCGCCGCCGCCCCTTCGCGCTGCATGATCGGCTCACCGCTGGGATTCCACTTCCGCAACTTCCAGATGCCCACTCCGTTGAGCAATGCGCACCACCCGAGCATGATCAGTACGAAACAATACGTTGGGGCCAGTCCAGTGTGACCGGCTGTCGGTGGCTCCAGGACACTCTGCATCGCGAGGAATGGGTCGAACCACGCCTGCAACGTGCCCCAATCTACTCCCGCGGCGACGCGCGGACCGACACTTCCCAGCACTTGCGTGAGACAGACATACAGGACGAGAAACAGAACTGAGAGCGCCAGTGCCTGATAGGTCTTCTCGCGCCAGAGGGCAACCAGCCCGCCAAGTGATCCGGCCGCTATCGCCGAGGCCACCAGTACCAGTTCTGCCTGGAACACCTGCTCCGGGTCAATGCCGCCGAGCAGCAGGAGCATCGCCAGGACAGGGGCAGTGACAAGCAGCAAGATGATGATGGGAAGTAGCGCGCCGAGCAACTTCCCAATCACGATCTCGTAGTCACGCATGTCGGTGAGTAAGAGCAGCACGAAGGTGCGGCGATCCTTCTCCTGCGACACGGCACCGGCAGCGGAGAGCGCCGCGAAGAAGAGTGTCAGCAGCAGTTGCACGAAGGCGACGATCTGAAAAAGCAGTAGGCCAAAACTGGCCGTCTCGCCGAGTGTCGCATCGCGGGCGAAGCCGACGGTCGCTTGCCATGTCGTAATGCCGAGGATGCCGATCAGCCCGATCAGCGCCACACGGCCGGCGAAGTGCCCGGCGCGGCGCGGAACGGTGACAACTTCGCGCGAAAAGATCGGGCCGAGCACGCGAGCCTCCTTCAGAAGCCGATTCGAGCTAACTTATCGGCACGGAGTGCCGCGAATAGCCCCCGCGAACCTCACCAGGCTTGATAGAATCCATCTGGTATGCGAGCCATCATCTTCGCGATTCACGGTTGCCCGGCAGGATGGCTGGGTGCTTACGGTAACGATTGGGTCGGCACGCCACACCTCGACCGACTCGCGTCGGAGGGTGTTACCTTCGACCGGCACATCAGCGATTGCCCCTCGCCGGTAGGCGCACGCCAGGCGTGGTTGGGTCGCAGTATCGAACCTGACTCGTCTCCCGGTGTCTCACGAGAAGGGGACTGGGGCGGAGGCTCATGCCACACGATCCTCGTCCGGGCTAACCACCCTGATACAGATGCTCCCGAGTGGTATTACGCCCGATGGGATGAAGTGTTCGATGCTCGCCCACAACCCGATGATGACTCGCCACTTGACCAGTTGATTCGCTCTTTCCCCACGTTGCTCGACCGCCTCGCAGAGATCCCCAGTTTCCTCCTCTGGATCGAAACCGACCGGCTAATACCGCCGTGGGATGTCCAGCAAGACGTATTCGAGGCGTATCTCGAAGATGATGACGATGTGACCGACGACACGGTGGATGAGGAGGAGAGTGAACAAATTGAGGACGGTGAACGAACGGAGCAAGACGATGGTGAAGAGTATGAGGAACTCGAAGAAGAGATTGTGGCCGTTGCCGATGAACCTGTGACGCCATATGCGGACCCACCCACTGGACCGTTCGATCGATCTGACCTCGACGCCTGGGACTGGCTGCACCGCACATTCGCTGCGGTCATCACAAAGTTCGACGCGGAACTCGGCCTACTCTTCGCGGAACTACGTCGACGCGAGATGGATCGGTCGGCAACGTGGCTTGTTACCTCAGACTTTGGCTTGCCGCTGGGCGAACATGGGCAGGTGGGTCTGCATCGCCCCTGGCTGCATGAGGAACTCGTTCACCTCCCACTCATTCTTCGGCTGCCGGGAGCAGAGCAGGGCGGGAGACGTGTCTCGGGTTTCACGCAACCCCCGGACCTCTTTCCCACGCTGTTCGCGCTACTGGGGGAGTCAACTTCGGATACCAGGCACGGCTTCAACCTGCTGCCACTGGCACGCGGTGAGGAGGAATCGGCCAGGCCCTATGCCATCACGGCACTGGAACTCGGGAATGTGGCAGAAACGGCCATTCGCACGGACGAATGGGCGTTGATACTTCCCACGCTCACTCCCGAAAGTGATTCGCCTCGCTTCCCGATGCTCTATGCGAAGCCCGACGACCGTTGGGAACTGAATGACCTCCGATCACGCAACATGGAAGTGGCTGACGAACTGGCAGCCCGTATCCGTGAAGTCAGAGGTGTGGGCAGCGCACTCCCGTGATCGTTTACCAGGTCTCCGACTGTCGCCGCGTGGTTTACGTCTGCAGCACAATCTTGCCGAAGTGCATTCCACGCTCCATGTGTCGCAGAGCATCCCGTGCGTCACCTAACGGGTAGACACTATCGATGACGGGGCGAATCTGCCGTTCCACGATCAGGCTGTTCATTGCCTCGAACATGGCGCGGGAGCCAACGAACACCCCTTGCAATCGCACGGATTTCATCAACACAAGGAGCGGATTCACGGCGTCGCCACCGGCGAGCACGCCAATGAGAGCGATATGTCCACCCGTCCGCACGGCTTTCAATGAACGTTCCAGAGTGCCAGCACCGCCAACCTCCATGACGACATCCACACCTCCGCCGCTCTCGTTCCGCGCCCACCTGTCCCAGTCGGGCTGTGACTTGTAATTCTCGCCGGCATCAGCACCGAGTGCGAGTGCGCGGGCAAGTTTCTCACTTTGGCTCGAGGTAATGATCGCCCGCGCGCCGAACGCCTTCGCGAACTGGAGTGCGAACAGCGACACGCCACCCGTGCCTTGGAGCAGTACTGTTGTGCCGTGTCCGGCGTTTGCGGCAGTCAGGGCGTTCCACGCAGTGACTGCGGCGCAGGGAAGTGTCGCAGCCTCCTCAAAGCTCAGGTGATCAGGTATGCGGACAAGGCCGCCGGCATCTATAGCGACCAACTCAGAAAATACACCGTCGATCTCGCTGCCGTAAGTCGGCCTGACTGCGGCGTCCGAGATGGGGCCGTCACGCCAGTTCGGCATGAAGGTATTCGCGACGCGGTCGCCAACTCTCCATTCCGTCACGCCTGCACCCACTGCAACAACTTCACCGGCACCGTCGGAACCGAGGATACGCGGCAATGCGAGTCTCGGGTTGTAGACTCCCTTCGCGATGAGCAAATCGCGATAGTTCAACGAACACGCCCGCACGCGGACGAGCACTTGCCCCGTACCAGCCGTCGGATCGGGCCGTTCCACGACTGCGATGTGATCGAGGCCGAACCCATTCTGGATGACGATGGCTTTCACGCGAGTACCTCCGAGCGGACGGGTTGCTCTCCAGAGGCTGGTCTATTGAGACATGCGCGACTGCGCGGGCGAATAGCAGTGATTTTGAATGCAACGGCCTGTGGACATGCCCGCTTGCAGCGGGTACGCTCGCATCGTCACTCTCCCACGGAGGTCGTCGCATGGCTCGTCGCATATCCCGCCGCAACGCACTCAAAGTTGGTACAGTCGGTGCGCTCGGACACCTTCTCACGGCGGATGCAGTTTCCCTGCGCCGCGTCTACGGGGCCAACGACAAGATTCGTGTCGCAGGGATAGGTATTGGCGGGAAGGGTTCCAGCGATGTTGATCAGGCCAGCAAGGTCATGGATGTTGTCGCAATCTGCGACATCGACGAGCAGCGTCTGAATCTGAAAGCGCAATCATTCGCTTCCGCGAAGAAATACTTCGACTACCGCAAATTGCTCGACGAGATGGCGAAGAGCATCGATGCCGTCACAGTTTCGACCGCGGACCACCACCACGCACCGGCAGCGATTCTGGCAATGCGTGCGGGCAAGCATGTCTACTGTCAGAAGCCCCTCACGCACACGCTGAAGGAAGCTCGATTGATGCGTGAGACTGCGGCCAAGTACAAGGTATGTACACAGATGGGTAACCAGGGGTCGGCACTCAATGGTCTGCGTCGCGCGGTGGAGTTAATCCACGTGGGTACGCTGGGTGCCATCCGCGAGGCGCACGTCTGGACGAATCGGCCCGCACATTACTGGAAGCAATCACCGGACATCACGAGCCGGCCGAAGGCCGCACCAGTGCCAAAGCACGTTCACTGGGATGAATGGATCGGCCCGGCGCCGATGCGTCCCTACGCCTCTGCCTTCCCGCCGCGTCCTGCGTATCACCCGCACGACTGGCGCGGATACTGGGACTTCGGCACAGGAGCTCTTGGCGACATGGCCTGCCACACTGCAAATATGGCCTTCCGCGCGATGAAGTTCGAGGCACCCTCGGCCGTACTCGCAGACGCAGGCGCGATCAACACGGAAACGTATCCTGCGTGGGCACACATTCAGTACCTCGTCGCAGCGCGTGGCACAATGCCGGCCTGCACGCTCCACTGGTACGAAGGGAGCCGCGACGGTAAACGTGTTCTGCCGCCGCAAGAGTTGCTTTCCAAGCTGTTGAAGAAGGGAGAGAAACTCTCCGATAGTGGTTCGATCATCGTCGGCGAGAAGGGCATCCTCTTCAGCCCCAACGACTATGGCGCGAAGTTCCGCCTGACCCCCGAGAAGGACTTCGCCGACATACAAACGACCAAACCGGAGAAGATCCCTGCCGGCGCCGACAGTGATTACGACAGCTTCATGAAACGCGAGTGGGCGGAGGCAATCAAGGCGAACAAGCCGGGATTGGCCTTTTCGAACTTCGACATCGCGGCGCGGCTCACGGAGACCATGTTGATGGGAAATATCGCGGTGCGCTTCGCCGGGCAGAGGCTCGACTGGGACGCAGCGCAGATGAAGTTCACCAACTCCGAGGCGGCCACGAAACTTGTCAGCAAGGAATACCGCAAGGGTTGGGACTTCGTCGTGAGCTAACGAATACCAGAGAAGTGCAACGCAGTTCAGGGCAGCACTCGATCTGGTGCTGCCGTTTTCATTCCATATCGATGGATCAATTCTCAGCCCAGCCAACAACTGACATTGAGCAATTTATACACATGTATAATATAAGCAGTGTCCTCACGCGAACTGTTCGCGTGAGGACTTCGTGTGGTTGGTGATCGTGCGTGCGACTCAGCATCCGGATCCGCAGGACACAGAGTCGCTCACATTCCAACGACAGCAGACGTCCTACGTTTTCACGAGGATTGCACCCTCACCGTTTCGGAGCGTGACCGATGTGACGACTGGACCAAGCGTACCATTGGAGTTCACGACACGATAACTGCCGCCAAGTTGATGCGTAGTCGCGGTGTTGTCCGTCGTCGTGCCAGTACCAACTCCCTGGGCGTAGGAGAGCGGTTTGTAGAGTACGAGTGCGTTCGCGTAGTCGCGCGCGAACACTTTGTATGTGAGTGCCGCGTTGCTTGGGTCGGCACCACTGGCGAAGAGTCGCATCGCACTACCAGGCGCGCCGACATCCACATTCACTGCCGGCGACCAGTGTTGCATCCATGTCGAGGAGGGGCTATCGCCACCGAAGAACATGAGCATCGTGCGGTCGGGATCGCCGATCAGATAGTAGTAACTCAGCGCTGCCAATTGCGTGCGGCCGTCGGTAGGGCTACCGCCCTGCGCGCTGCTGTCGATCACGAGTATCGGACTGCCTGCGGTACCCAATCGCCGGGCCGCCAGTGCCGCTGCGTCACCGACCTGCGACCAGTTCGCCGCAAGCGGTCGAATGAGGAACTCCTCGAATGCTGCTGCGCTACCGGCGACAATCGCATCGGCTGTAGTCGCACCACCGGCAGTGTTCGCTAGCACCCACCTTGGTGCGATAGCCCGTGACACGCTGTCCATGAGCGCGCCGGAATCTTCACTAAAGGTCGCAGTCGGTTCGATTACACCAGCGCCATCGAAGGGAAGTTTGCCCGTAGCGTTGTCCATGAACAGACCGTCCGCCATGGGAGTTGCATTGAGCAACCGGGTGTGGTAGTCGGCGGCCCAGTGCCTGACAGCAGACGATGACGGATTCGTGATGTAGCGCATTTGTCCGTAATACGGATAAAACAACCGCGACTCGTAGACGAAGCGAGCATCCATCCCGGACTTACGGTTCGCATACTCGGCGTCATTCAGGTAGCCGTCGCCGTTCTTATCCGCAGCATAATCGAAGGCCGGGATCGTGCCTGTATGTTGGCCGTTGGCGTTCACGTAGTCACGGCCATAGACCGTGAAGAGTTGCGCGCCAGATGCGGCGGTTCCAGAAGTAACGTGGAACCGTGCGTAGTAGAGTCGCATCCCGCCCGAGACCATCGCGGAGGGCACCCAGTCCTTCGGTGGGTCGAAAGTAATGCGGCCAGAGGTTCGCAGCCCGTTGGTCCCGTCTTGGAGGATTGTGAGTGTCCTCCAGGCAGTGGGGTTGCCGTTCTGATCTACCGCAGTCGCGTATTCCCAGTTGCCCGACCAACCCGCGGTCGCGGCGCGAGCGAGTGTCACATTCATTTCGCGGAACTTCTCGACATAGCCGATCGCTGTGTTTGTCCCGGCCGCGCCGAACTCAACTGAGAAGTTCCGACCGTTCCGTGCGGCCGAGGTCACGTCTGTTGCTGGGCCGTTGCCGGTATTCTGGTATGTGCCCCAGAACCAGTTCACAGGTTGTGACGACGGACTGGCGCCTGTGAAGGTTGTTGCTTTCGTAACGTGGTAGAATCCCAATTCACGCGACGCACCCACGCGGTCTGCATAGTTGAGCCAGTCTAGCAGCAAACCCTGGTAGAGATTCGAGACATTGCTGTAGATGAGTTGCGGCGTGTTCGGCGATGCTGCCTGAATCTCGTCAAGGTATTGGGTATTCGGTATGACCAGATCGACACTGCTCTTGAGCAAGTTCTGCTCGAACGCGTTCGTGATTGGCGTACCACTGTAAGCGAGTTGCGAGATGCGGATGTAAGAGTAGTGTTTGGGAATGTTTGGAGTGGGAAGCGGGTCCTTGTTCGGGTTCGATACCGTGAAACTGTAGTCCTGCGAACTCACATTTCCACCAGCGTCGAAAGCGCGCACCGTCAGTGTGTAGTTGCCATTGAGAACCGTGGTGCTGTCGAAGGTCCAGTCGGTCGGTGATGTGGCCGAGGCGGCGCGGAGGATGCCATTCAAGCGGAATTCGACGCGCGTGAATGGGCTCGTCACAGTCGCGCGGAATGTCACTTCACCTGTCACATCGCCAGAACCACCCAGTCGCGTCAGATCGAATTGTGGCCCGCTCGTGGCTCCCGCGGTTTGCGCCTGGAAGTCGTCCACAGTGACTGTGCCAGCCGTCAGCGATTTACGGCCGACTCCGGCCATGCCACCAGCGGTGATGCTGGAGTCTCGGACTTCCAGCACGAAGTCAGGATTGCCGCTCCATGTGCCATCCGGGGAGAGCCACTGTCGCGTGTCGGTACGATAGAGTTGCACACGGAGACGGTCGCCCTCTGCGAGTAGCCTTACCCGAACCCATTGCCCACTGAGATAGGATGCCGATTTGATTGAACCGATCGCAGTCTCGTTGCCATCAACCACTTTCACGAGTGTGGCCTGGAGGCCTCGAGTGATATTGACGGCGTAATAGCTCGGAGTCGTTCCTTGCAAGTTCGTACCGCGTGCGAAGAGTTGCACGGGTACAAGCGAATCGAGGAAGACTGCCGCAGAGGTATCCACATCGGCCGGAAGATTCGCGTTTGACCACGCGCGCGCCGCTGTGGTGGAAAGCCCGCCGGAAGCGAATCCATTTTCGGGGCTGAGTGCACGTCCAGAAGCCGCCTTGAATCCTCCCAGCGAATCGCTGGCCCATCCGGTCCAATCGGATGGCGATGCACCAGCGGCTATAGTGTCAAACGATTGTGTGACACTGATCGCTGGTGGTGAGGTAGGCGGTGGGACAACCGGAGGGGGAGGCGGAGGCGGAGGAGGCGGCGGGACTGTAGGTGGCGGTGTGGGAGTCGTGGTATCGATGATGGTGAAATCATCCAAACACACTGTGCCGTAGTACAACCCCTGGCGTCCGACACCGGCTTTGCCTGCCGTGGGCGCGAAGGTGGTGTCCGCGCTCACGGCAGCGGTTTCTTCACTCTGCCACTTGCCAGCAGCGTTGAGGTACTGACCCGTGTCCGCGCGTGTTATCTCGACCGTCGCGCTGCCGCCCTTTGGCTGGAGTGTGACGCGGACCCAACCGTTCGAAAGGTAATCACTGGGCGGCGACGTGACGCTGCCAAGCACCCGCGTGAAAGTACCCTTCACCTCGATGAGTTGCACATGAACCCCGCGTGTGACTACCGCGGCAAGATAGCTACGCGAACCCTGATCGAGGTCGTTACCGCGCGCGAAGACATACGTCGGCACGAGCGAATTTGGCGACAGAGTGACGGCCACGCCCGTATCAGCGGATACTGTTTGAGGCGACCAGGCCAACGCCGCGGTTCGGCTACCTGCGTTCGAGAGCAACGCACCTGATCCGCCCACGCCCTGACTTGCGGCTGTGGTAAACACAGTGGAGGAATCATTGCTCCATGTGGACCACCCGGATGGGAGTGCCGGGAAGACTACTTTGTCGAACGATTCGGTGATGAGGCCAGAAGGGTTTTCGCGTGTTTCGAGCGTTTCGAGCGTGAGAGATGTGCGCAGTGCTTCCATGACGCGGCGTTGCTCCTCAACGGTGTTGCCAACCCTGCGATGACTCAGCGGCGAATGCGCAAGTCAGTCGCGCGGTCGGCGGGCGATCCTGCCGGTCTGTCGTGTGGAGGGAACTTCGGCAATTCGAAGGGCACCAGGCGACGAATTGAAGTGATGTTCGACGTGCCTCTCAACCGACGTGCCGTTATCGCAGCGATGACTGACGCGACACGCACGACGCGTACGGATTACCGGATAGTCGCGCGATGGCCCGAGACTGCCCATCGCGCGTCAGAACACCAGGTAGCCAGACGGTCTACGGCTCGCCCGGTTCGCCATTTTCACCGATGCGAACTAGCCGGATGGTGGGGAATCGCGGGCCACCAGCGGCAGGGTGACCGGCCAGTACCACGACACGCTCACCAGCCTTCACTGTGCCGGCTGCGAAGGCATCGTGTATCGCAGTGACCATCCGGTCACTCCCTGCTGCGACTGGTGTCATCCGCACGGGCGTGATGCCCCAAACCAGCGCCAGACGCTGGAGAACCCGTTCGGACTGCGCGACCGCAACAATCTGCGCCCATGGCCGATAGCGCGACACCAGTCGCGCGGTGCGGCCAGAGAGTGTGGGCGTGACGATTGCCGTTGCGTTCACTTCGTTGGCCAGCGAGCAAGCAGCCAGGGTGATCGAGTGGTCGATCTCGTCTCCGGCAGGGTCGTAGCTGGCGGCGTGCGCAACGCAACGGTGCCGCATGTGCGACTCCGTCTCGACTGCGATTCGGTGCATACACGCAACGGCTTCGACTGGATACGACCCAACGGCCGTCTCACCGGAGAGCATGACCGCATCCGTTCCCTCGTAGATGGCGTTGGCAACGTCGCCCGCCTCCGCGCGTGTCGGCCGCGGATTCGTCTTCATCGAGTCGAGCATCTCGGTGGCCGTGATGACCGGCTTGCCTGCCGCGCGTGCTTCGGCGATGAGCTGCTTCTGCACGGCCGGTACACATTCTAGCGGAAGTTCGACTCCTAGATCACCGCGCGCGACCATGATCGCATTGAAGGCTGCGACGATGGAACCCGCGCGACCAACAGCCTCGGGTCGTTCGATTTTCGCCAGCACAGGTGCGTCGAGTCCAGCGGCGCGACACGCACCGCGAACCTCATGGGCTGCCTCCGCGCCGCGCACGAAGGACACTGCGACCCAATCGACGGCGGCGCGAGCCGCAATGCCGATGGAGTCGTAATCTCGCTGTGTGAGAGCCGGGAGTGACAGCCGCGTTTCGGGAAGGTTCAATCCTTTGTTGGGCTTGAGCGTGCCGCCGACAGTTACCTTCGCCGCAAGCCGTCCGCCGACGGCTTCGCCTGCTTCAAGCTGGAAACGGCCGTCATCGAGGAGCATTCGCTGGCCCGGACGGACATCCGCCAGCATCTCCGGTTCAGTGATGACGAAGTCGTCCGGTTCTACGGGCGAATGCGTCATTGAGAATGTGACTGTCTCGCCCGTGTGAAGTTCGCGCGGCTCAGGAATCTTGACGCGGAGTTTCGGTCCCGGCAGGTCAGCCATCACCGCAACGAACTTCCCGACGCGTCTGGCGGCTTCGCGGAACTGAGTGACCCGCGCGAGGTGCTCCTCGGTCGCACCGTGTGAGAAGTTAACGCGGGCCACGTCCACACCGGCCCGCAGTATGGCTTCGAGAATCTCCGGCGGATCGGTCGCCGGCCCGAGTGTTGCAACGATCTTCGTCCGCCTCACCATGCGTGTCCTTCCATGCGAGTAAGCTGGCGGAGAGGTGAGGTTGATCTATGGCAGAAGGGATGCGTGTCCAATTCAGGTTTTTGGTAGTCTGGGTGATCGGTATCAGTGTTGTGCTCTTCGTACTCATCAGAATGCCGGTGCAGGCGCTCTGCTATGCTGCAGGGACTAACCCTTCCGACCCCACGATCGCGCGGTCGGCTCTTGGCCCCGTATTGCTCTGGTGCTGCTGCTGGCCGCTGGCGTTCACGCGGTCAGCAGCAGCACGGCCGAGTGGTTGGATATTGCCGCTGATGTGGTTGTTCGGTGGGGTACTGCTGTGTCTTCATGTCGCCGTGGCGTTTCACCTGGGGCATCAGTGGTCGCATCAGGCAGCCTGGCAGTACACGCAACAGGCTGGTGGCTTCGGCAACGGCATCTATCTGAATTACGCCGTCATGGTGGTGTGGCTGGTCGATGCGGTCTGGCTGTGTGTCGCACGCGAATCGTACTTCACCCGCCCATGGTGGGTGCACGGGTCGATTCACGGCTTCATCGCATTCATTGTGGTGAACGCGGCGGCTGTCTTCGGTAGTACGCAATCGCGTGTGTTGTTCGCAGCGGGGTTCCTCGTCCCGGCGTTCGTTGCCCTGGCACTCTGGCTCAGGTCGCGCGGGAGGCTGGAGTGAAACGTCGTCAACCGAGGAGCGGTTCCACGGCAGAAGCGAGGTTCTGGGGCACAACAGTAGGACCGAAGCGGCGGACGGTATTCCCCTCACGGTCCACGAGGAACTTTGTGAAATTCCATTTCACACTCTGAGTCCCGAATGACCCCGGCGCTGACTTCTTGAGGAGTCGATATAGCGGGTGCGTGTCGGAGCCATTCACGTTCACTTTCATGAAGATCGGAAACGTCACGTTGTACTTGAGTGAACAGACAGACTTGATTGCATCGGGGTCGCCAGGTTCCTGCCAGAGGAACTGGTTACACGGGAAGCCGAGCACAACCAACCCGCGATCCTTGTAGTTCTGGTACAGAGCTTCCAATCCGGCGTATTGCGGGGTGAAACTGCACTTGCTGGCCACGTTCACGATGAGCAATACCCGGCCACGGTACGAGTCGAGCGTCGTGGACAGACCATCGATGGTCGTGACAGGGATGTCGTAGATGCTGGCAGCAGTCGTTTCCATCACGCCTCCACTCGTACTGTGCCAGCCGAATGCCGGTCGCGGCAGTGACTCAAATTTCCGAACCGCTCAGACATGCAGTTCCGCGGTCTTTCCAAGCATTCCCTGATAACGCGCGCGGATGGGTTCGACGTGTTCCGCGACGAACTCTTCCACCTGTTGCGGTGAGCGTCCGACGAACTGACGCGGATCCGTGGCCTCGCCAAAGTCCACCTTCGCGAAAGTGGGCTCGTTCTTCAACCGGTCGAACAGTTCGGTGGGCGAACCTTCGCCAGCCTTCACGCGCGCTGTCACTGCATGGCTGTGCCGCCGCACAACCTCGTGAACCTCCTGGCGATCTCCACCCGATTGCACCGCGGCCATCATCAGGTTCTCGGTCGCCATGTACGGCAGGAACTCCCGCACATTTCGAGCAATCACAGGATGGTTCACAACTAGCCCACGGTTGTCCGGCCCCGTTTCCTGTGTGAGCAGATTCAACGCGATCCGCAGCACGGCATCGGTCGCGAGGAATGACTGGGGAATGTAGAGTCGGCGGCAGGCGCTGTCGTCGAGCGTTCGTTCGAACCACTGTGTCGAAGCGGTGTCGGCTGCCATCGCAGGCAAACCGGACACGAAGCGTGCCAGGCTACACATCCTTTCGGCGCGCATCGGGTTCCGCTTGTACGCCATCGCGCTCGACCCGATCTGCTCTGGCTCGAATGGTTCATCCACCTCCTGACGGTGTGCAAGCAACCGCAGGTCGGTACCCCACTTGTGTGCAGACTGCGCGAAACCGGCAAGTGCGTCGAGGATCTGCGTGTCGATCTTTCGTGAGTATGTCTGGCCGGTAACCGGGAAGATACGCTTGAAGCCCATCTTCTTCGCCACGAGCTGGTCGAGTTGCTTGACCTTCTCGTGACTTCCTCGAAAGAGTGCGAGAAAACTCGCCTGTGTGCCCGTCGTCCCCTTTGCGCCCCGGAAGGGAAGCTCATCACGCCGGCGTTCGAGTTCATGCAAATCGAGGATGAAATCGTAGAGCCAAAGCGTCGCTCTCTTGCCGACAGTGGTGAGTTGTGCTGGCTGGAAATGCGTGAATCCGAGTGTCGGCTCATCCTTCCAGCGAGAGGCGAAGGCCGCGAGTGCGTCGATGACGCACGCGAGTAACTCGCAGACCTGGTTGAGACTTTCGCGCATCAGGATCAGGTCGGCGTTGTCGGTGACATAGCACGATGTTGCGCCGAGGTGAATGATGTCGCCACAGCCCGGAGCCACGTCCTTAAGGGCGTGAACCTGCGCCATCACGTCATGCCGTAACCGCTTCTCATGCTCAGCGGCACGTTTCAAGTCGATGTCGTCAAGGTGATCGCGCAACTCCGCGAGTTGCGCCGCAGTGATGCGGGCGCGGCCGTCGTCGCTCGGTAACTCCAGCTCAGCCTCGGCCTCGGCCAGTGCGAGCCAGAGTCGCCGCCAGGTGCGGAATTTCCGCACCTGGCCCCAGCGTTCCGCCATTACCTTCGAGGCATAGCGGCCAATCAACGGGTTGTCGTACACGTCGTTTGCGATCGTCATGACTTGAATAGATCCGGGTGAGTAAGGGAAGTTGGCCCCTGACTCGCAGTTCTCATTCGATTCATGCCACATGGTCGCCAGAAGCGGCATGGCACGCAGTTTGTTGTACAGTTTTTCGGCTCGGATTCGCTGTGAGTCGCCGACAGTGGGCAGCGGGTAAGGTATGCTCCATCGAATGGAAGTCCGGCCTCGCGGCCGGGAGTGAATCGCGCGTCATAGGAGGACGACATGCTTCGCACGCTCTTGCCGCGGCTCGGTTTCGCGGCGTTGGCGGTGGCACTCTGGGTTAGTTCCACGCAATCGGCCCGCGCCGAGGAACCGCCGCTGCCCCGCATGTACTACTACCCGTACTACTACTTCCCACACAGTTACTGGCCGCAGAACTCGCCGCGTTGGCCGGAACAGCCCGGCCATCCATACGTTCGACCGCCGGCGTACCAGGCATATCCCGCTTTCAAGGAGCCAGGCTGGCGCTACGAACTGTGGACTCCGATGAAATACTACCGCGGCAGTCACTTCTGGCTCGACCAGTTCTAAGCAACGCACACAGCGAAGCGGGAGCGAGACGCTTTGCCGTCTCGCTCCCGCTTCGTACTGGAATCTGTGATTATTCGCGTCTGGTCGTATCGATCAGTGCGAATGCACCTTCTTGAAGTGCTCGGCAACTTTTTCCATCATGACGTGCCAGCCGCAGTCGTCGCACGGGGGGACTGATGGGTAGCACCTGGCGCAGTAGAGCGGTCCGCCTTTGAGAAACTGTTCGATTCGGTCCTTCTCGGACGAGACAACACCCTCGGCTGAAAGCGGGAATGCCACAGGGGATTTGCACTTCTCACAGGGCCGCGTGGACTGATTCTCGATCACGCCGCTGAAGTGATGATGGATGCCTGAAGGGACAACTCCACTGCCGCTGCAGAGTGGGCAGGTCATGTTGAACTGCGCCAGGATCGCGCGGCGGATAAACTCGCTCTTGTTCGGGAGTTTGTCGAGGAACTCTGCGAGTTCATCTTCGACCTTGAAGGCAACGATCTGCGACTTCTTCTCGCGCTCGTCTTTTTTCTTCTCCCTCGCCATAGTTGACCCTCGCACGACGCTGTTTTACCACATCATACGCAGTCCGGCAGAACCTCACAAGCACAGTGACAGGTAGTGTTACTTCTTCCGACGCCCTGGAAACTTCGCTTCCACAACCTCATCTCCATTCGTGGTTAGGTGGAATTTCAGCTTGCCACGCGCCTTCGGACTGCCCAGCCCCTTCGCAGCGTCTTCGAAGCTCAGCATGATCGATTCACCAGACTTCCGGTCCACTGCGAGAAATCGAGTCTTGGTGGTCAGCTTGTACGTTTTCTCGGCGGCTCCCTCCGTTACAGTGATTTTTTTGGCTTCCCTGTCGAACTTCAGGAGGGTCACATCGCCTGCAAGGGCGGCGCCTGCCATGCCGAGGAGACAGCAGAGGGCGGGCAGTAACTTCCGCATGGAACATACCTCGAGCGGACGAAGATCACTCTGGTTATTGGACGCTGCGGGTCGCTGCGGGTCAAGTCTGTCGGCGGGAAACGTGACGCGCCGCAAGCTACGACGCACTCCCACTCGTCCTGACCGCGCGGTATGATTCGGAGGATGGCTCCCGATTGGCTCTCCGACTGAGGTTCATACATGCCCGTTCCCCCGCGTGCCCGTCGTTGGACACGGCTCACGGCCGCACTCGCCGGCCTCCTGACCGCGTTCGCGCTGGGTGCACTGGGTCAGCCACCTGAGCAGGAAGACCCGGAGGGTGGAATCAAGAAACGGGTCGTGGTCGAGGAAGACCCGAGGCTGGCGAACAGCGGTCCTGGCATGCCGCCAGATGTCAAACTGGAAGAGTTGGTCCAGGCCGCGGAAGAAGCCAGACTCCCAACGCTGAAGCAACTGTTCACGCGCAACACTGTCCCATACGACAAGCTCACGACGAAGTCTGGCACAACTCACATCAAGCCAATCCCAATTGGCCGGGGCGACCGACTCCCGCCCACGTTCGGCATCCAGGAGGTCGTCGGTGACCGACTTGGGCCCGCCCAGGGGATCAATGCCTCAGAAGTACGGAAAGTCGAGTATTTCGAAGAAATTGTACTCTCGGAGGTGAACAAACTCCTTTCGCAGAAACCCTTTGGTACAGCAAGCGGACCGGAGGGACTGACGTTGCCGGAGCAGTTGAATGCTGCCGAGCGCGTGATGACTGCAGCACTGCGTTATCACGATTACGCTCGTGCGCATAACCTTCGCAAGGGGCGCGGCTGGGACGATCTTCGTAAGTTGCTGGCCGACCGCGTTCGCGAGGTCCGACTGGCGACACTCAAATACGAGGTCGCATCGGGTGACTGGGACCGAGTGCGCAAGACTGGCACTCGGCTAATGCTTGCTTACCCGAAGGACGAGGGCGTGGCGGCCGAAGTTGCTTCGTCGCGGGTGCTGGAGGCGAAAAAACTCCTGGCCTCCGAAAAGCACTTCGATCACGTCAAGGCGCGTGAGTTACTAGACGAGTTCGAGGCACGCTATCCAGGCGGTGGCGGTGAGGCCGTTCGCGCCATTCGTGTGGAGATCACCGCCCGCGCGCAACGCGCCTTCACGCGCGCGAAGGACAAGAAAGCCGTCGATGATCTGACCAGTGCCCGCGATTCGCTGGCCCAGGCCGCAGCGCTCGATCCCACGTTGCCGGGCCTTCGCGACATGCAACGCGAGTTGAAAGCCGGCTACCAGACTCTCTACGTTGGTGTCCGGGACTATCCGCAGATGATGTCGCCAGCCACTGCGCGTCTCGACAGCGAGAAGAAAGTGGTTGAACTCGTTTTCGAGGGTCTGCTGGCGGAGGTGCCCGATGACGGCCGCGGGCTTCGCTATCGGCCGGCTTCCGCGGCAGCAATGCCCACTGTGGTTCCTTCTGGCCGCGAGTTCACGCTCCGTTCATTCGATCGCGACCCGAGCGGACGCTTCGGTTTCGAGTCGCACGATGTGGTTGGCACGCTCAAACTCCTCCAGGGACGTCCTGACACCTGGGGTGCCTTCGCGTTACCCTGGCTCGACGATCTACCGACACCGCGAGATAGCACCACAGTCCGGCTTGCATTCAAACTTGGCCATCCGGACCCGCGCGCACTCTGTACCTTCAAACTCCTTCCGGCTCGCTGGCTTCTGGAGAACGGCCGCGCGATTGATGATCCGCAGTTCGCGGAGAAACCCTTCGGGACTGGGCCATACCGATTCCATGCCGCACCCAAATCTGATCCCAACTCGCCGCGAGAAATGATCTTCGTTGACAATCCGCTGTACGGACGCTGGCGCGATCGCGCTAATCAACCTTATATCAAAGAGATCCGGTTGGTGGAAGCGTCGAAGGTTCAAAACCTCGTGGAGTCATTCCGCCAAGGAAGCCTACACATACTCACCGATGTGGCGACCGCGGACCTCGACAAGTTCCTCGCACCTGCTGCTGGACTGGTGGGTAAGGTGCAACCCTATACCGCTACCATTAACCGCCGCGTCCACATGCTCGCCATCAATCATCGACGGCCGCAGATGCAGAGCAAAGCACTGCGGCAGGGTCTCATGATGGCCATTAACCGCGACGCGATCCTGTCGGACGTGTATCGTGCGGGGACCCAATTCCACCGGCCAATGACAGGTCCATTTCCTCCGCGAAGTTGGGCCACAGCCAGCGCACCGGGCGTTCAGCCGGTACCGCTTGTCAATCGCGATGTCGCATTCACGAAACTCCAGGCTTACCTCGGCGATCGAAGTGCCAAAACCGAAATCACGCTCAGTTACCCGCAAGGCGATCCGCTGGCCGCGCTGGCTTGTAACAAGATCAAGGCACAGGTTGAAGCGCTCTTCAAGGACGTCACAGGGCGGAAGCTCACCATCATTCTGGAACCGGTACAGATGCGAGAACTGGCGGTGCGTGTGGAAGACGAACACCGATTCGACCTCGCTTACGTTCCCTTCGACTACCCTGACGACTGGTACCCGTACGGTCTGGGCGCGATGCTCGACCCCCAGGCCGCCGAGCGTGGTGGCCGCAACTGGACGGGCTTCGCGTCGCGCAACACCGGAGCCGACGGTGACGATGCGCGACTTGTGCAACTGTTGAACGAACTCCGTGCCTATCGTGACTTCCACCAACTCGCAGCAAAGACCTCCGAGGCCGCGAAACTATTCAACGAATGTGTACCCTTCATCCCGCTGTGGCAACTCGACCGTCACATACTCGTTCACAACGCGGTCAAGATTTACACCGACGACTCGGAAACGCCAGTCAGTCCCAGTGTCCTCGACCCAACTACCCTCTTCCAGGGTGTGGCTCGCTGGCGACTGGAGGGATGAGTTCCATGCTCCAGGCGGACGAGGCTGAGTATCTCGCACTCGACCAGATTCACTGTGGCGATGCACCTACGCTCATCAGGCAGATCGCGCCGGAGAGCGTTGCACTCTCAATCTGGTCGCCGCCATATCATGTCGGCAAGAAATACGAAGAGCATTTGGCTTTCGACGACTGGCAACAATTGCTCCGGGACACGATTCAGGCTCACCATCGCATACTCGTGAAGGGTGGTTTCCTCGTCGTCAATATCGCCGATATCCAGTGCTTCCGAGACGAACAGATCCCGCGCATCCAGGCACCCAATGTGTCGAAACTCAAGAACAAGGTAACTCGCGCAGACGTTCTGGAAGCGAGACAGAATCACCCCGACCACAACCGGTACCAGCTTGCAGCGCTGCTCGGTTGCAGTGAACAGACCATCGACCGTCGACTGCACGGCAATAACATCCGCGGCGGCAAATACGCAACTCAAACGCGCGTTCAACTGGTTGGGCACCACATCGACCAGTTTGCACGCGATGCGGGCCTTTTCCTCTATGACCGCCGCGTATGGGTGAAAGACCCCACCTGGGCGAACAGCCAGTGGCATAGCAACTCGTATCGCTCCGTGGGTGAGTTTGAAGACCTGTATGTATTCTGGAAACCCGGTGAGACGCCCGTTGACCGTACTCGTCTGGAATCGCACGAGTGGGCCGAGTGGGGGAGTCGGCAGGTCTGGCAGTTCCCTTCCGTGCGTACCAATAACGACCACGAGGCGAAATTCCCGATCGAACTGCCACGCCGGTTCATCCGGATGCTCACGGCACCCGGAGAGACGGTACTTGACTGCTTCATGGGGAGCGGAACGACGGCGGTCGCAGCCGTGCGTGAGAGGCGGCACTTCATTGGCATCGACATCACGCTTGCGTACGTCGAACTGGCACGCGCGAACGTACAGTCCGAACGCGCGAGTGCGACACACGAAACACGCCGCGGTGCGTGACACGCCTTGAGGGTGTGTGTCAGGGGCAACTCGCCGAGTTCCAATCAGCGAACGGGTTGCGTTATTTCTTGCGGGTGAGTGTGACTGACTCGGTTCGGGCGTGTGTACCTTCCTTGATGCTGCGCGTCTGCTGAATCGACTTCACCCAGTCCGTGGATGTGTCATACACGCACTCGGTCACCTCGTCGATCTGCACGGTGACCTGCACCTCAGGTGCAGGCTTGCCGGCCAGTTTCGCCTGTTCCTCCGTCCATTTGCGGTACGTGCGGGCGGTTTCCATCGGGTCAGCTGACTGCTTCAGAATGATCACGGCAACACCATCCTGCGTGCTGAGCGATTTGAGTGTGACCGTTCCGGTTGAAGCGAGTAACTCCTCGCGAAGGAAGGGATTCGGAATGGCTCCCTCGCAATTCACCGAGTTACCTAAATCGTACTCGTGGCCATACGGCATGAGTAACAATGATGGAACCGTCGCGAACTCCCGTTCAATGGTCTCCTTCGACGCAAGGAGTTTATCCGTTTCCTTGCGGATCACATCGAGCGATGACTTTGGCGTGCCGGTTTTCGCCATGCGTGCCAGGATCGTGTCCTGGGCCTGATGCCCGGTGCCTCGTATCTCCCGCCAGTTTATCACACCCGATAGCGTGCCGTCAGGGCCGATGCTCAAATCAATGTCCAGCAGTTTCCGAATGGCATTGCTCACACGGTCGAGTGGTTCTTCCAGGCGCGGATGCTCGAAAGTCGTGCTGCCCTGACTCCATCGCAGCCTTGCGCCGCTGGCATCTGCGGCGATCACTTCGATCACGACGGGTGTGACGGTGACGACCTTGCGTGTCTCAATGCCATCGACTGTGATGGTGAGTGTGCGCGTCATTTCGTAGCGCACGCTCTTCCCAGTCTTCCAGTGCGGTGTCAGTTCGACCGGAGTCGACTCGCCTGCCCCGAGAGGCTCAGCGAGGGGTATCAGGAGTAGAAAGAGACTGACTCGCAACGGCATGAGTGCGTCCGGAAGGCTTGCAGTGTGGGCGAAGTCGCGAGATCAATCGGAGGAACCGTCAAAGAGCGGGCGGATCACGTGGCCCTGGTTGAGTGGAACCGGACGACCAAGACGATCAGTGACCACGGCGTGTGGGTCGATGCCAAGAAGCGTGTAGATTGTCGCGCCGATGTCGTCAGGCGCGTAGGGGGTGGTGGCAGGATACGATGCGCTCTTGTCGCTCTTACCAATCACCTGACCGCCACGCACTCCAGCGCCGGCGAAGAGCCCACAGAAGCACGGCCCCCAGTGTTCGCGTCCGCCTTGCTTGTTCACCTTCGGATCTCGCCCGAACTCCCCGATCATCATGACAAGAGTGTCGTCGAGTAGGCCGCGATCACGCATGTCGTCAAGGAGTGCGGAGACGGCTGTGTCCAGCGGCGGGAGCAGGTCCTTCTTCATTCGTTTAAACTGATCGCCGTGCGTGTCCCAGTTCTGCACGCGGCCCATATTCGCCTGCACCACAGGCACCCCGGCCTCGATGAGCCTTCTCGCCAGCAGACACGACTGACCGAAGGCGTGGCGGCCATAACGGTCGCGTACCGCGATCGGTTCCTTCTCCATGTCGAACGCCTTCGCGACCTTACCGGAGGTGAGCACCGCGATGGCCTGGCGTTGCTGGTCGGAGAGCTTTTTCGTTTCGGCCTGTTCGGAGAGCCAGCGTTGACGATCGTTAACCGCCGTCAGGAGCGCCATGCGGTCTTTCAGTTCACCCACGTCCATCCCGGCAGCGGGACGGAGGTTGTCCATCTTGAAATCGCGGCGATTGGGGTCCTGCGTGACTTGCATCACATCGTACTTCGGTCCCAGGAAGCCCGCGTACTGGCCTGGCCACGTCAGCGGGCCTTCCATCAAGAACGTTGGGAGATTCACACCAACGGGCGTTCCCTCGGGCGCGCCGCGGAAGAAGGCGCGGCCGGCGGCATAGTTTGGGAAGTCGTCTCGCGAGGCGATCTTGTCGAAGAAGCCACCTGGTTGCCACGCGCCCGTCAGGACGTAGTGCGTGGACATCAAGTGGTTGTTGTCTCTGTGCGAGAGCGAGCGCAATACGGAATACATCTGCGACCGCGACGCGAGCTTTGGCAGGTGTTCGCACGTGAGGAGGCCGGGTGTCCTCGATTGAATCGGCCTGAACTCGCCGCGGATCTCCGCGGGAGCATCGGGCTTGAGGTCGAACGTTTCAAGCTGGCTGGCCGCACCCGTGAGGAAGACGATCAGGAGCGACTTGGGCTTCCTGGCCGTGGTGCGCGACTGTCGATCCTCTGCCGCGGCACGCGCGCCCATAAGTGACGATAGCCCGACGCCGAGCAGCCCCGAATAGCCGACCTGAAGCAGTTCGCGGCGTGATACACAAGGGGCGTGCAATTGGAGGTTCAAGATGGGCCTCGAGAAGGCGGGGCGCGGGGTGCTCAGGCGGGATAGCTGTATTAGAGCATGTCCACGAAGCAGGGCAAGTGCGAAACGCGCATCGGGCACGATCAAAACCACGACGCCTGCATCAGAAACGGGCGGCGACGATGACGGGCGTGGTTTGGGGCCAATTGTCGGGGAGTGCCGGGAGATGTATGAGCGAGGCGTGCGTGTGGCGAGGGAAGAGTATCGAGCGATCGCCGAGCGGCTGGAGCGTTCGGCGACACTTTCGAAATGGAGCCTACGGATTACGCCGGGGTGAGCTGGTAGTCTCTCTGGAGGCGACTACCTTACTTTTCGAAGTATTCGAAACGGTGGATCACGTCGCCCCAGTGCTCTCGGATCAGTCTCGTTTGCTCCGGCGTCAGCTCATGTTTGTTCGTTTCGTAATTTGCGTTCTGCCGCAAGTACTCTTCAATAACCGGGCGAGCCGCGTCGAAGTCGCCTAAGTCCAGCATCTCATACGCCCTCTTCAACTCCGTCACAGGATTTTTCACCAACTCCTCGTAGCGGAGTTCGTGAAACTGTCCCGGCTTGAGCAACGGTTTGGCTTCCTCCAGTCTGTCGTAGATCACACGAAACTCGCGAAGCACCTTCTGCTCGAGGCCGGCCCACTCCGGCTTCTGAAGCCCGTGAGCGCGTGCCATCGACAGCCAGAGCTTGACTGTGGACGGATAGACCGCGTGCGGGTCGCGTACAATGTGGAGGAACTTCGCTTCTGGAAACAACTCCAGCAGCACAGGGATCCTTGCCGTGTGTGGTGGTGACTTCAGCACCAGACGTTTGCCAGTACGGAGAGTGACTTCCTGTAGGAATCGCACGAACACGCGCTTCCAGCGTGCAAGTTGCGGTTGCGAAAGACCAGAGAGATCGAGCGCACCAGGGTGCATCGGCGGGCGGTGGGGGAAGGCGAAGTCGGTGTATGTCGAAGGGAGACCCAGTAGCGCCAGCGCAAACTCGTCCTCCTGCGGCCTCTCCCAGCCCATGTGCATGTTGTCCATCGGCCGCTTCGACGGGAGTAAGAACCGCATGTAGCGCTTGAAGAATTCTCCGGTTAGCAAGGCGTGGTTCGGGTTGAAGCAGTCTTGCATATCCGGAAAGCCGAACTGGGCGTCACGGATGAGCAACTCGTGCAGGAGTGTCGTGCCCGTTCGCCAGTGGCCGATCACAAACACGGGCGAACGAACGGGGGTACTTCGCACACGGTCGCCAAACCGGGCGTTCACCATCCACCGGAATGCAGTGTTGGTCACGGAGTTCGCGGAGATGATCGCCGCGATGTATGCGTAACGCGGCCCAACAGCGAATCGGTTCGCGGTAAGCATTCGCAACCAGGCGAAGCAGTCCATTCCCTCCCACACGCGCGGCGACCACTTCTGCTGTCGTGCGCTCATGGTCAGATGTGTATTGCGTGCAACTGGCGGTAGGATGGCAGCGGCGGCAGGGGAAATGGTGGCCGCGTCGGCAGGCATTACGGAAGCTCCATCGATATCAGGTCGAGCAATGGGCAGTGAAGCGAATACCGATTCGACCACTGAGCGGCCACCGCGATTGTTCGGCGCAGCCGTTCCGGGTAAAGTCTCGTGAGGAAGACCTCAACAGGAAGTTCACGATGGCGAAGTCGAAGTCTTCGGCCGCAACGACGCCAGCGAGTCCGCCGACCGCCGCACCGCTGGACGCGGCGGGCTACATGGTCGTTGCACGGCGATATCGGCCACAGCAGTTCGCAGAGTTAATCGGCCAGGAGCATGTCGCCGGGGCGCTGGTCAACGCGCTCCAGACGGGCCGAGTTGCGCATGCGTATCTTTTCACAGGTGCCCGCGGGGTGGGGAAGACCAGTGCCGCCCGCATCCTCGCGAAGGCCCTCAATTGCGAAAGCTCGCCGACACCCACGCCCATGCCCTGCGACAGATGCGCCAGTTGTCTTGCCATTGCCGCAGGCGACGATGTGGACGTACTGGAGATCGACGGCGCGAGCAACAACAAGGTGGAAGAAGTCCGCGACCTGCGCCAGGGTGTGGGCTTCCGACCCACTCGTGGACGCTACAAGATTTACATAATCGACGAAGTCCACATGCTCTCGACTTCTGCCTTCAACGCATTGCTGAAGACACTGGAAGAACCGCCCGATCACGTCAAGTTCATCCTTGCGACGACGGAAGTTCAGAAGATTCCGATCACGATCCTCTCACGCTGTCAGCGATTCGACTTCGCGCACGTCGGACCCGGCAAAATTCTGGAGCAACTCAGACGGATCGTGGATAGGGAAGGGCATCAGGCCGACGAAGACGCACTGCGGCTCATCGCCAGACGCGCGGCGGGTTCGATGCGCGATTCGCAGTCAATTCTCGATCAACTCCTGGCATCGTCGTCGGGCAAACTCACTGCGGAGCACGTCGCAGCCATTCTCGGCACGGCGGGCGATGACCGTGTCATCGAACTGGCGTCCGCGATTCTTCGTTGTGATGCGAAAGCGGCACTCGATCTCATCTCGGCATGGGTGGAACGTGGGTTACAGGTCGGCGAGTTAGTCGATCAACTCGTCGATTACTGGCGGGCAATGATGCTCGTGAGTTGTGGCGGCCCGGACGTGCGTGAGTTACCTGTCACGCCAAACCAGCACGAAGCGCTCCGGAAGCACGCGCCATTGCTCTCGCTAGACGCTATACTTGGCGGACTGGAGGTGCTGACAGCAACGAAGGGACGGATGCGAGGTAGCACACACACCCAGGTATTGCTAGAAATGGCCGTCGTCCGACTGTCTCGACTGGCAGAACTCCTCTCGGTTGGGCAACTGGTTCAGACGTTAAGTCAATCTGGCGCAACACTTCAGATCACGGCTGGTAGTGGGAATCCGTCGCGGACCACGATTGGGACACCGGAGGGCGCAAAAAAAAACGAAGCGATAGCGTTTAAGCCAGGATTGAACAGTACCCACCTGGTCGCAAACGACGCACAGCCTTCGATTTCGCTCACGGAATCGACTTTGCCAGAGGTGCGTGAACACTTCCTCCGCTACATGCAGGATAAGTTTCCGATCCTTGCAAATCACCTGAGACTCGCTAGTTCGTATGCAATTTCCGGGCCAAATTCACTAGTAATTCGCTTTGGGCCAGGCTATACTCTCCATCAGGAGGCATGTAGCAACGAGGCAGGGCTTCAGCGTATCCAGGAGTCACTCCGCCGGGTCACGGGGCAGGCCATCCAGGTTCGCGTCGAGTTAGACTCGCGAGCGTCCGCCCCTGAGAAGGCAGCGCCAGTTGCAACGCTGTCACAGGCAGGCGATCGGAAGAAACTCCTCCAGTCGCTGCCACTATTCAAGAAGGCCAGTCAGTCGCTTGGCGCGCAGATCTGGCACGTAGACGATGAGTTCAACCCTGCCGCGCCACCACGCGCTGAGCAGGGTGAGAATGACGAAAAACCGGAGTCAGAAGAGGAATAAACGATGTTCAAGGGACTCGGCGACCTGATGAGCCTCATGCAGAATCGGGGTAAGATTCAGGAAGAGATCGAGAAGTTCCAGCAGTCTGTGGGCAACATCATCGCCGAGGCCAGTAGTGGCGCGGGCTACGTCACGGTGAAAGTGAATGGCCGCATGGAGGTCCTGGGAGTTCGCATCTCCGAGGAGGCCGTGCAGCTCAACGACCGCGAGATGCTCGAAGACCTCATCGCAGCGGCGACCAATCAGGCTCTCACGAAGGTCCGGCAACAACTCGCCGATGAGAGCGCGAAGATGGCTGCGAATATTGGCCTGCCGCCTGGGATGCTCGGAGGCGGTGGCTTCCCTGGCCTGGGTTGAGTAACTGGGAGCGGATCGAGTCCCTTCGAGATTCGCTCTCTGGCTCTCTGATCAGTCTCTGTGGAGAACGTGGTGTCCGAACCGGCGGGAATAATCGCGAGTTTGCTGGAAGAGTTGGCGAAGCTCCCTGGCATCGGGCCGAAGAGCGCGGAACGCATCGCGCATTTTCTGCTCGCGGGCGACCGTCAGCACGCACTCGACCTCGCCGACACACTCCGTGCGGTTGCCGAGAAGGTTCGCCCCTGCCGCGAGTGCTTCAACCTTACCGATGGCGAGCTTTGCCCGGCGTGTCGCGATCCGAAGCGCGACGCGAGTGTGATCTGCGTGGTCGAAACGCCGCGCGATGTGAACTCCTTCGAGCGTGCGGGTAACTTCCGCGGACTCTATCACGTTCTCGGTGGCCGTCTCGCCCCACTCGATGGGATGGGACCGGAACGACTGACCTTCTCGGCTCTTGTCGACCGTGTGCGTCGCGGTGGTGTCCGTGAAGTGATCCTGGCGACCAGCCCCACACTCGAAGGCGACGGCACCGCACTCTTCGCCGCCAATATTCTGGGGCCGACTGGCGTGTCAGTTACACGGTTGGCACGCGGATTGCCAAGTGGTAGTTCACTCGAACTCGCGAACGCCCAGATGTTGGCCGACGCGCTCGACGGGCGGCGAAACTTCTAAGCAGGGGAGTGCGCGGGGCTGCGCAAGCAAGCCACACTACACAAAACTGACACGCGCCAGACGCAGCGAACGAACGACAGACGGAACGACGAGTGGTGCACACGGTACGGGATTCTTCCTGAATGGCCTGCAACACGCGACCAGTGAGGACGATGATGAGCGGATTCCGGATGGGTATGGACTTCCAACAGCGCCCGGACCTGAAGCAGGTTCTGGCTCCGCGGATGATCCAGTCCATGGAGATCCTGCAGCTTCCGATTGCCGACCTTCAGGCAAAGATTGCAGAGGCACTCCAGGAGAACCCGTTCCTCGAACTCAAGGAGAAGCACGGTGAGCAAGATGAGGAGGTCCAGGAGTTCAACCCGGATGCTCCCCTGAAGCACGATGAGAGCGGCGACTTGGAGTTCAACCGACTGGAGGAACTGAACCGCGACTGGGATGACCACTTCAATGAGGAACATCGTGTCAGCCGAGCCGCGCAGGAAGAGGAGGGCGACCGCAAACTGGAGGCAATGGCGAACATGCCGGACCGGCCGCCCTCGTTGCAAGACTACCTCGCGGACCAGCTTGGTGAACTGGAACTGGAAGAAGGGGAACGCCGTCTCGCACGGCATATTTGCAGCTTCATCGACCGAACAGGTTACCTCGGCACTCGCGTGAAAGTGCGGGAGGACGACGACAAGGACACGTTTAACACCGTTTCGCTCGACGAGATCGCCAGTACCTACGACGAACTCGTCAGCGCGGAAGAGACGGAAGAGACACTCGTAACGGTGGTCCAGAAACTGGAACCACCCGGTGTCGGCGCGCGTGACCTCAAGGAATGCTTACTCTTGCAGGTCCATCCGGACGCTCCGCTGGCCGAGCCAATGCGCATCCTCATTCGCGATCATCTGGAGGATGTGGCATACAATCGTATTCCTGTCATTCAGAAGACGACACGGCTGGATATCCACACGATCCAGGAAGCCATCGCAGCCATTCACCACCTCGATCCCAAACCCGGACTGAAGTACAACGACAGCGGCACACAATACGTGATGCCTGATGTGGTGGTGGAACGTAGCGACGACGACGATTACACTGTGCGGCTCACAGATGAGTGGGTTCCACGTATCCGGGTCAGCAAGCGTACGGTTGAGCTTTGCAAGCGTCAGGACCTCGACGAGAAAGTGAAGGAAGAACTGCGCAAGAAACTCCAGTCGGCGGACTGGCTTGTGAAGGCTGTCGAGCAACGGCGCAACACACTCCTGAAGGTGACGAAGGCAATCATCGACCATCAGCGAGCGTTCCTCGACTTCGGCCCGGAACACATCCAGCCGCTGAAGATGCAACAGGTAGCAGATCAGGTGAAGGTACACGTTACGACTGTCAGCCGGGCTGTCGATGACAAGTGGGTGCAGACGCCGCGTGGAGTGTTTCCTCTCAAGCGATTCTTCGGCGGGGGAAAGGCCAACCAACAGACTGGCGAGGACGTGGCCTACGAGGTGATGAAGCAGAAGCTTCTCGAGCTGGTTTCCAATGAGGACAAAGCGAATCCGCTCTCCGATGAGGAACTCGTGACGTTGCTTCGCAGCGCAGGCTACCCTGTGGCTCGCCGCACAGTGACGAAGTATCGCAAGATGCTCAAGATTCCCTCCAGCCGGCAACGGAAGGACTGGTCGTTGGCCTCGACGTGAGCCAGGCTACCGATCCAGCCACGCCGAATGCGTCTTACAGATCGTCATCCTCGGCGAGGTCCCGAAAACTCTCACTCGCCCCGAGCCTACCGTGGTTGGCACGTCTCCATCACGCGCATTCTGGACGAACACCCCGGTATGCGTGCTCGGAGGCACTGGCTTCCTGGGTCGCCATCTCGTTCAGCAACTGCTTGATGCCGGCGCTGTGGTTCGATCGCTCTCGTTGGCTGGGGGTGAAGTCTGCCAGCCCCATCCGATGCTCGATGCGCGAATCGGTGATGCCACCAACCCTCTCGCGATCGCGGAGGCGCTCGCCGGGGTGCGTGTGGTGTTCCTCGCGGCCGGACCAGTGGGCGTCGACCCTGCCGCGGGCCGAAAGATGGGCGCACACACAGACGTACTCGCAGCCACCCTCGCAGCACTTCCAACGGGCGCACGACTGGTACTCACCTCCAGCATTGTCGCCGTCGGTGCAACACGAAGCGGCGAAATCCTGAACGAGGATTCGACCTTCCCGAATGCAAACCTCCGTGTCGGTTACGTTCGGGCAAAGCGTGCAGCCGAGCATCTGGCACTGACTGCGGCACACACGCAGGATGTGGTTGTCGTGAACCCTGGGTATCTCTTCGGCCCAGACGATCCTGGCCCCTCAGCGATGGGGCAACTCTGTGTGAAACTCTGGCGCGGCCGGATGGCATTTGCACCGCCCGGCGGGATTTCGGCCACCGATGTTCGCGATGTCGCCATTGGCCACCTGCTTGCAGCCGAACATGGTGTGAGCGGCCGACGCTACATCCTCGGTGGTGAGAATGTACGGTTCAGCACTCTCTTCGCCGATCTTGCTCAGGCGGCTCACCTCCGGCATGCATTGCTCCCCTCTTTCCGCCCGGCGATGCCTGCGATCGGGTTTTGGTGTCTCGCTTCTGTTGCGGAGTTGTGTCATCGAGCTACGGGCAGAACGTCGCAGCCGTCGTTCGAGTTCGTCCGGATGTTCCAGAAGTGCTGGTTTGTTTCGTCTGACCGCGCCGAATTGGAATTGGGCTACCGTCGTCGGCCGCTCAGCCAGACACTGACCGATGCTCTGGCCTGGCATGCGGCACGAACGCGGGTCTCTCCGCGGGGATTCAACCGACTCTGGTTACGGAACACCTGTTGATTGTTTCAGGTGAGGTATAATTCTCGCATGAGCACCTCGAACACGATTGCTGAGCAAGAAGCCGCTATCCGTTTGGGCGGCGGTGCGAAAGCCGCCGCGCGTCAACACGAGAAGGGGCGGTTGACCGCGCGAGAGCGTATCGCGAGGTTCATCGACAATGAGTCAGACTGGTTTGAACTGGGTCTCTGGGCGGCGTGGAACATGTACGCGGAGTGGGGCGGCGCACCCTCCGCAGGCGTGGTCACGGGAATTGGTAGGGTCGCGGGCCGGCGTGTCATGATCATCGCCAACGATGCGACCGTGAAAGCTGGCGCGTTTTTTCCGATGACGTGTAAAAAGGTACTCCGCGCACAGCGCATCGCGATGGAGAACCGGTTGCCATTGGTCTACCTTGTCGATTCCGCTGGCGTCTTCCTGCCGCTTCAGGATGAAGTGTTTCCAGACGAGGACGACTTCGGCCGCATCTTTCGGAACAACGCAGTCATCTCGGCCGCGGGCGTGCCACAGTTCGCTGCGATCATGGGTAACTGTGTGGCAGGCGGCGGCTACCTCCCGGTGCTGTGTGACACACTCCTCATGACCGAAGGAAGCGGTCTCTACCTCGCAGGCCCGGCGCTGGTGAAGGCTGCCATCGGGCAGGTCGTCGATTCCGAATCTCTCGGCGGCGCGACGATGCATGCCGCCGTCAGTGGCACCATCGATTACCGTGAACCCAACGATGGGGCTTGCATCGAGCGACTCCGACGACTGGTGGGTGCATTGCCAGCGGATGCCCCATCCACGACAAACGCATCGCGTGAAACGACGAATGCTTTCGACACATTCACGCAACCTGAGTACGATGTGCGGCACCTTCTGAAGTTCGTGCTCGATGATGCGCCATTCGATGAATACAAGGCCGACTATGGGCAAACACTTGTGTGTGGACTGGGTAAACTCGGCGGCCAACCGGTAGGCGTGGTGGCGAACCAGAGGCAGCGCGTCAAACCAGGGGAGGGGCCACTGCAGTTCGGCGGTGTGATCTATGTAGATTCCGCCGACAAGGCCGCGCGATTCGTGATGGACTGCAATCAACTGCGCGTGCCCATCCTGTTCATTCAGAATGTCAACGGCTTCATGGTCGGGAAGGACTCCGAGCAACAGGGCATCATCAAGGCCGGGGCGAAACTCGTCAACGCAATCTCCAACAGTGTGGTGCCAAAACTGACGCTGATCACGGGTGGTTCATACGGGGCAGGCAACTATGCCCTGTGTGGAAAGGCGTTCGATCCCCGCTTCATCTTCGCATGGCCGACAGCGCAATACGCAGTGATGGGAGGCAACCAGGCGGCCGGCGTGCTACTCGACATCCAGGTGCAGTCACTCAAACGCACGGGCAACACGCCTGACGCGGAGGAACTCGCCGCATTGCGCGATCGTGTGAAGGCAAGCTACGACGAGCAAACCGACATCCGATTCGCCGCCGCGCGGCTCTGGGTGGATGCGATCATTCCACCCGAAGACACGCGCGCAGCCTTGCTCACAGCGATTGCTGTCGCCACACGGTTTGATGACGGGAAGCAATTCCGAACAGGGGTATTTCAAGTGTAGTCCCGCCGCGTCTCGCACCAGACGTGAGCATCACGGCAAGATCGTAACGCGTTCTGCTTCTGAATAAGATCAAACAGGGTGTCCGGTATCATTCCCGCACGTTCCGCCAGTGTCAGACCCTCGTACCCATACGCACGCGATGGAGACAACTCCCGTGAGCCAGCAACCGAAGGTCAAGGGGATCGCCGACATCGTCTTCCTGCTGGATGCGACCGGCAGCATGGGACCGTGCATCAACGCGGTCAAACACAACATCAAAACCTTCGTGCAGACTCTTACCTCGACTGACGCCAACGGCGGCACAGTGGTGAAAGACTGGCGCGCGAAGATTGTCGGTTATCGTGATCTCGACTACACCGACGAACCCGCAGTGGTTGACAATCCCTTCGTGAGCACGGCCGTGGAGTTGGAAGCGCAACTCGACGCGCTGCACGCCGCGGGTGGCGGTGATGAGGCCGAGACGTTGCTCGAGACACTCTACATGCTCGCAAACATGCCAGCAACCGACCAGCAAAGCTCGCTACGACCGGATGCCTGGCGACCGGCCGTGTCAGGCCGCCGCTTTGTAATCGTCTTCACCGATGCGCCGTTCAAGGAGCCACTTCGTTCGCCGAAAGGCGCGACCATCGACGATGTCATTTTGAACCTGATGACGGCCAAGATTGTGCTGCACATGTTCGCGCCGGCGACCCTCGCACGGTTCGGCACACTCGAGGAAGTGGACAAGGCGTTGTGGCACAAGATCCCTGTTGGTCAGGGCTTGACGGCCCAGAAGGCTCTGGAGGATTACACTGCGGATCAGACGAAGTTCGAGAAGATCATTCAGCTACTTGCGAAGACCATGACGCAGCAGTCGTCCGAGGAACTCCGGGCCGATTGACTCTCTGCGACTGTGGTGTTGCGGTTCGCTGATCGCCATTGATGGAGTTGACTGCTCTACAGGAACTGGAGCGAATCCGAGATAGCGAAGGACCACACATCGGGGCGGTGATTGTGTATATCGCAGGCGAGACAGTGCATGGTTATACCATTGCGGACATCATCACCATCGGGAACAACTCGGTGGCGTACACCGCCATGGATTCTGCTGGTCACAAAGTCTTCTTCAAGGCGTATCAGTCGCCCTCGATCCGCGTGAAGTGGTATCGGCCGTTCATCGAACACCAGAGAGAGATGAAAAGCCGCATTGAGGGGAGTTCGTGCCGACCGTTTTGCTATCGGTTCATCGGCGGTTTTGAGCATGCGCGAAGGTTCCATCAGGTGTTCGAGTTTCTCGACAAGAGCCACTCTCTTCAGACCATACTCGACCACCTCCGCACTCGACCGCGTGAGGTTCCATGGTCAAGTCGCGAGTTGATGGCGAAGGTGCTTGTCGCAGGGATTGCGCAACTACATGCCGCAGGAATCGTTCACGCCGATCTGAAACCCGACAACATCATGCTGATCGAGGACCCCTCGATCGCGATGCGTTACCGGTTGAAGATCATCGACATGGACTTCTCCTTCTTCACCAACCGCACTGCGCCATGGGATGGTTTCGAGGGTTACTTCGGCACGCCAGGCTACATGAGCCCGGAACACCGCACGATACCCCAGCCAGCGTCCGATGTCTTCACACTCGGCATCATCCTGTACGAGTTGCTTGGGCCTGGGCATCCATACCCTTTCGACGATCACGACGCGATACTGAGGGCATACAGCACGTATTCCGCTTCACGACCGGTGCTCGCAGGCGAGCCAGTGTCGCCTGCAAAGTCAGACACGATCCGCACGGCTCTTCATCGTTGTCTCCATCCTGATCCGTGGAAGAGGCCCAGCGCGGCCGAGTTGCACAAGGTGTTACTCGGCGAGTTAGCTGTGCTATCACCACTCACGGTTTCACGGCAACCCCCAGACACCCTAGCCCATTCACTCGTACTCGTTGGCCTGGACGGGATCGATTTGAGCATCAATGTGCGACTCGTCGTCGGACGTGTGGTTCTGGTCACGAAGTTCGGCGAATGCGGACGCTACGCCGCCGACCAACAGTTTATCCTCGACCGACAGGGCAACGGTTGGTTCATCGAACCTGTCACAGGTACAACCAACGCCACGCTACTCAATGGCTCGGTGCTGACGACGCGCACGAGACTCGCATCAGGCATGGTTATCGGGATCGGTAACGCCGACTCGAAACGATCCAAGCTCGATCTGCAAGTGAAGGCGTGCTGAGTTGAACGGTGTGTCGTTGACGACGGAGGAGGAACTGATGTCGGCTGATATGACGTCGCCAACATCCGAACGTGCGACAGTACGTATCGCCAGTCCATTCACGATGGTGCCTTTCGAGCAGGCACTGGTTCAGGTAACGACGATACCCGTTGCAGACGTTTGCGACTGGGTGAACACGAATCCGCAACTCCTTTTCGATCACTGCCGCTGTGTCGATTCGAATCAGGTTGCCGTGGTCCGGGCGGCGGATGCGGTGCCGTCGTCGCTCTGGGTCGTGGGTGATCTGCACGCGGACCTCCTCACGCTCGCCAATCTCGTCGCATATGCGGAACCGGCGCACTTCCTCTTCCTTGGTGACTTTGTGGATCGTGGCGTTCACGATCACGAGACGCTACTGTTTCTCTTCCGATTGATGATGGAACATCCGGAACGTGTCTGCGTCATCCCCGGAAACCATGACGTTGATCTGCAGTTCGACGAGGACACGAATCGCTTTCGCACCACAATTGAACCATCGGAATACTGTGATTACCTGAACATGTCACTCTCGCGCGACACACTGCTCGATCGCGAGCGTGTCGCACTGGCGAAGTCGTTTATTCGCTTCTGTGCCAGCCGCCCGAAGGCGGTGTTCCTACCTGATGGCACACTCCTCGCTCATGGTGGCTTTCCTCACGTCGATGCTCAAAATGAGATTGCCATACTCGCAGACCTCTGCCGGCCGAAATGCACCGACGACTTCCTCTGGGCGCGCATCGCCGAGTGTGCGCGCGTGAAGCGGCCCAACCGCGGTAGCCGCGGTCACGAGTTTGGCTGGGCAACTTTCGCCCAGTTCTGTCAGGTCATGGAAACGAAACTGGGCATCCCTGTTCGTCGCCTCGTCCGTGGACATGATCATGTCAGCGACCGCTGGCAAGAATACCCGGTATATGCCGACAACGGTGTGCCTGTACTGACACTCAACGCGATGGGCCGATTGCTTGAAGATGAGCCGCCGCGACGCGACGGCGCAAGGCACCCGTTACCGGTCGTTGGTCATTACCTGCCCGGCCGCCTGCCGGAAGTCGTCATGTTGCCACTCGATCCTGCTGAGGTGTCGCGCGCCTTTCGACGCGAAAGCGCGGAATTGTAGAGCGTGCGTTGTTACTGACGTGAGACCCGCACGCGACGCCGCGTGACAGCGGCGTCGACAGATGCTGCTGATCCGACAGGTGGGTCTTTCGTCTCACAACGCAGCCACACCGTCTCCGGATCGATGTAGTGGTTCCGTCTGCGGGTTGTTCGGAGTACCCTTGGCAGGTTCCTGCACAGGCACTGCTGGTTGAGTTGGTGCGTGACCGAATTGACCCAGCAACAGCCCAAGTAGGAGAAGCGTTATGCCTGTGAGGAAGAACCCGGCGACCCAGAACCACTGCGACCGGGTCGGCTGGTAGTCGCGTGTGAAATACCAGGTCAGTGTCCACACGCAGAGCAGGGCACCACCTGTCACATATGCCAGGGTGGTCGTGGGGTTGAGCGTGGGTCGCGAAAACCTGGGCATGGGAGTTCTCCGATCGTCGAGCTTCGGCGACAGCTCCGACACTGACAATTGAGTGCAATGCTCGTGCCGTTGCCTGGTTCTTGGCACACCGATTGCGTCAAAGTCCTGTATGGCCCATGCGAGGCTCATGCACTCACCCGGCCGCACGGTTCGCAAACGCGAAGTCGCGACCAGCGCAGTATCCGAATGAGTCGCACCAGCCTCGCTCAAACTCGGAATGAAGGCTGACCGCCAGCCTGACCGTGTCGGGTCACATGAGGCGGGCGACACTCGACACCTGTGAATCGTTCGCCGGGAGGCGTGTGATGAGCAGCACGATGACAGACGAACTGCAGACACTCGACAGCGAGGCAATCAATGCCCTATTGCGAAGCGAACTGGCAGCAGTGGAAGTGTATACCCAGGTAATGGGGCTGTTCGTGAACGATGTCGTAATTGACGAACTGCAACGCATTCGCACGGAGCATCGCCGAGCGGTACGGCGCCTCCGCGACCACCTGGTCGAACTCGGTGTGAAACCCGTTGATGAATGCGGCAGTTGGGGAACATTCTCTCACGGTGCAGTTGGCGCAGCGTCGCTCGGGCCAGCGACAGTACTCGCCATGCTCCGACAAGGCGAAGAGAGAGGAATCACTGCGTATGAAGGAATAATGGAAAGCTCCGAGCTGTACCCACATTGCCTGCGAATCATCCAGGCGGAGTTAATTCCCGCGTGTCGGCGTCACGTCGAGGAACTCAATTCGTTGCTGGGTGGTGCAAACCGTTGACATGCCAGACCGATGCGTTCAAACGGTGTCGATATGGGAAACCATATCGACGCCGTTATTGTTTCGGCGTTTCGTTCAACATGGGCCGCGCAACTCGCGCTCCGCGCGATACCAGAAGTCGGCGCCGTCGCATTCCGGCCGACCAGCACTCTCCCAGAGTGCGAAGGCGCGGGCACGTACCTCGTCCTCGGTAGGCATCTCGTGTGGATGGTCGGGTTGGGAATCGCTTTTGTTTGTTGTGCGCGTGCTGCTGTGGTGCGTGTTTGCGCGCACCGGGTCTTTCGCAGACCTGTTTGCAGAAGGGGAGGATCGTTTGCCGGACATGACTGTTCTCCGGAGGGATGAGCCGGTCGTTCCAGACCGCGCAGTCACATTATACCCACAACGCATTCGTTCAGGTGCCATCTCTGAGACTCGATATTTGGCACGGCGACTGCTGGAAGACACTTACTCGTCGTGAGACGATTCGCCCGTGCTCGAAGTTCGCGGCGATCAAAACGGCTCAACAGCACCGACGGAGGAAACACCATGCTTCGCTGGGCATTACTTTTCCTGATAGTGGCACTCATCGCGGCACTGTTCGGGTTCACTGATGTGGCAGGCAATTCGATGTTCGCGGCACGAGTTATCTTCTTCGTGTTCCTGGTAGTCTTTGTGATCTCGCTCGTTCTCGGTACTCGCGAGCCGAGAAGCACGGTCTAGCAGTACCTTTGCTCATCCAGTGCGAACGACCCACTCAACTACGTGGGTCGTTTGTGTTGAGTACCGCTGAGATTCATGCACTTCGGTACCGGAAGCAAGACAAGGAAATACCGGCGAGACATGGTCTGAAACCCTGGTAAAGAGTCTCCGAGCGAGAATGACATGCGATTGGGGGAGGCGATGACCACCTACACGGCGCTGTCGCAGTCACAGTGTCCATCGACGAGCAAGTCTTGTTGTAAAGCAAGGCACCGAGGCGTTGGAGGTCGAATCGTTAATGGCGACTGCCGACTTCAGAGAGCATCCGTGCGACCACGACACCATGCGGATGCAATCGGACTTCCATCCCCAGCGGTTTGGATCGAGTGTCGGCATGACCGGCAAGTGGCACGAGACATGCATTGGGTGATACGGCGTTGCGACCGATACCAGGAGATGACCGATGACTACGTTCGACAACCCCTCTCCCAGCGTTCCTCATGGGTCGTCTGAAACCGCGGATGGCTCCGTGGCGATGCTGGTATCCGGGATCGTTGAAGACGCCCAGACACTCCTCCGCCAACAGGCGGAAATGTTGAAAGCCGAGGTGCGCGAAGACTTCAAGCGATCCAAACGCGCGGTGGAACTCGGAGCCGTGGGCGTTGTGTGCGCGACTGTGGGAACGCTGAGTCTGATCTGGGCGATGGCGTGGTTGCTCCACGATGTCTGGGGTTTCGCGCACTGGGCTTCGTGGGGGATCGTGGGTGGGTTGTTCATGATCGCCGGTGTGGCCCTTGGATGCTTCAGTTACGTCCTTCTGGAGCGGTTCAATCCGCTGCCGGAAAAGACCTTCCATGCGCTCAAGGAGAACCTGACGTGGCAGACCAAGTAACCTCAGCGACCGGGAAGACCCCCGACGAAATTGAACAGGAGATGTTCTGCACACGGGAATCGCTGACTGAGAAAGTCGCGGCGCTGGAGAATCAGGTCGTCGAGAAGGCGCATTCGATCAGCGAGTCGGTCTCCGAAACCGTGGAAGCGGTCAAGTCGTTCGTCTCGAATGCCCCAGGCGCGGTCAGTGAAACTGTCAAGCAAGCCGCCGATGCTGTCAAGGAGCGCGTCATGGAAACCTTCGACGTTCATGGATATGTCCAGCGTCACCCATGGGTGACTCTTGGAGCCTCCACCGCGATGGGTTGTGTGGCGGGGTATTTCCTCCTGGGGCGCGGTTCGTCCCGGGCTGACAGTCCGATGGTTGACACCTCACCCATTCCTGTCCCACCAGAGCGTGCAACCCCAACCCCGGCACCCGTGCAACCGGGTGTGTGGGACGACCTGATGGGCATGATCAGCAACGAGGCGAAGCAACTGGCCCACACTGCACTCGAATCTATCGCCGGAACTGTGAAAGAGAACATCCATGCACACTTGCCGCATCTCATGGAGCAGGTGTCGGCCCGGTTCATGGAAACGGCACCTGCTGAACCCACATCCCGAAAGTAACCGTGACTGATGGCCGATTTCGAGCCCCGGCACGGCCATTACAGAGCCGTTCCAAACGACGTGAGGTTCCGTGCCGATGCGATTCATTGGACTAGTGCTCGTGCTGATCGGTGCCGTTGTGCTGGGCTACCAGGGCCTTGTCCCGAAGCCTCAATCGCAGCCGGACGATGAACCCTGGTGGCACTTCACACCGTTGATCGGCGGAATCGCGCTAGTCAGCGGTCTCCTCTTCCTGGCAAGTAGCGGCCGTCGCGAAGAAACATGACCGTGAACCCATCCCAGGATGCGTGGAACTCCCACCGATGCATTCACCAGAACCCGCCGGGTTAACCCGGCGGCAGCGCGGAGTTCGGCTGCAATGAGAGAACGGGATCCGACCGGAACTGCAACCGTGGAAACAGTGTCATCGCCATGAGGAAAATGAAAAGTGCTTCAACCGTCAGTAGGATTCCCTGGAGTCGCGGGGTCGTTGCTGCCAGCAACGTCACGGCCATCACCGCTGAAGCTGGCCCAACTACACCAAGAAGTGCCAGACGTGTTCCCATTATGGTGGTCAGCCTCACCGCAATGATTGTCAGCGACAACCCTGCTGACACCGCCACGGCCGCGCCAATTGGGATGAACTCCTGCGCAAAGTACATCAGCGGGTAAGCGCCTGCGAAGGTGCCGATCGTCAAGAGGAGCATCCAACGGTCGAAGCGTTCCACTTCGAAAGCACGGGCCACCAATCCAACAAGTAACCCAAAGATGACGACGCTCAGCGGGCCGAGCCACGTCAGTTCGCCGAGCCTATCGATTGGAGCAACGCCTAGGACATCCAGCCGAAGTGGGCGGCCGAACATCAGGCGTCGATAGTCCCAGGTATACGTCGTTGTGCCTGTTGCGCGATCCAGACTGGTTGGCTGGAGTGAAAGTTCCAGTAGCCGTACGTCCGAACCGTTCGCCGTCAAGGTGATGCGGAACTGCTCCAGGATGCCGCTGGGCGGAACCGTTAGCTCGTAGAGTCCCTTTCCCACCGCAGTGTAGACCACCTCCAACTCGGTCGGGTGTTCGCCGAGTATGCCGTGCCAGACGAGTTGACCGTCGTGCAGAGCAACTTCCGTGCTTGGCTGACCATCGCGAGTGATGGAGAGGTCGGCCAGCGAGATTGTCTGTGGCGGTACTGGCAACACCAATTCACTCGCGCCTGCTTGCTCACCCTGTCGGGCGGCGCGGATGCGTCCGGTGAAGCGTGCCTCGTAGATCGATTCCGGTGTGGAGGTTCCGACACTGAGCCTGGGTGTCAGTACCACATCGGCGACGAAAGCCGTGACACGGGCACGCGGCCGCGCGGTCAACCGCTTCTCGGGCCCCGAACTGTGCATAGCATCTGGTGAAGGTGCGGAATATGACGTACTGGCGATCTTTTTGGAGATGGCGGCCTGCCGAACACGCTGGACTGAGGGCAACAACAATCCGATCAGGATTGTGATGACAAGCACGACGACCAGTAACTCGATGAGTGTGAAACCACGGCGAAAGAACCGAGTGCGATCGAGACGTGACATGGCGAACTCCGAGACATGTGCCGGCACGAATCGGCCAGACCCGAACTGAGTCCGGGATAATCCGCGCGGCTATACATCTCAACGCCGCCGCCAGCCTCGTATTTCAACCGTCGCACCGTGCGCATGTCATGCGCCTCGACGCCATGACTCCACAGCAACTGGCATCAGAGGCGCTACCAGTGCATAATCTTCGGCAGATATGCCAACACGCGTCATCTTCGACGCGATGCCAGAGCAAAGATCGAACCATCCTTGCGTGTAACGGACGTGGGTTGTGCGACTGGCACGAGCGGAACAGGAGGAACAATGCGGGCAAGCAAGATCAAGGCAAAACTGAAACGTGACGAACCGGCCCTCGTCACCACGATCCATTTCGCGGATCCATCAGCTTACGAACTCGTCAGTCTGATGGGATTTGATGGGCTGTGGATGGACCTCGAGCATCACGCCATCAGTCTCGAAACAGCAAACTCGCTCATGCGCGCTGCTCGAGTGGGTACTGCCGATATTCTGGCGCGCCCGGCAAAGGGTGAGTTCATGCGCCTGGGTCGCATCCTGGAGGCCGGCGCACAGGGAATCATGTACCCACGATGTGACTCACCCGAAGAGGCAGAAGAGGTCGTGAGCTGGGCGAAGTTTGCCCCGCTGGGTCGCCGGGGTTGCGATAGTGGCAATCCCGACGCGCCGTACTGTACGATGCCACTGGATCAGTACATCCAAGCAGCCAACGAGGAGACCTTCCTTGTGGTTCAGATCGAAGATCAGAACGCCCTGGACCATGCGCATGAGATCGCGGCAGTACCAGGCGTAGATGTCATCTTCTTCGGGCCAGGTGATTTCACAATACTCTCGGGTATTCCTGGTCAGTTCGACCATCCGCTTGTGGAAGCCGCGATCCAGACTGTTGCCGCCGCGGCGAAGGCCGCCGGGAAACACTGGGGAATGCCTGTCGCCACACCGGAACGCGCAAAACAACTCCTGGGCATGGGCGCTCGGTTGCTCGCCCATGGTGCCGACATCATCTGGGTCAAGAACGCGTTGGAAGAGATCCGTCACCGCTTCGCGCCGGTCGGCTTCACATTCGATGGGCGATTCTGATGCGCGAACCGACCGTGCAACAACTTTTCAACCTTGCTGGCCGCGTCGCCCTTGTCACTGGGGGGACCGGGCATCTCGGTGCTGCGATGTGCCGGGCACTCGCCGAGAGCGGCGCGTCGGTTGTTATCGCCAGTCGTGACGGGCAACGGGCGCGTGAGTCGGCGGCTGTCTTGCCCTGCCTATCCGGTGCGGCTCATCATGGAGTCGCGCTCGATCATATGGAGCCGGTCGCCCTGGAACGCGGCTTCGCGGAAGCAGTGTCGCTTGCGGGTGGCATCGATGTGCTTGTGAATAACGGCCACGAGCCTCAACCGGCAGACTGGACGACTGTGACTGGCGAGGAATTCACGCGGCAGCTTGCAAACGCCACCGGCTACTTCCTGCTCGCTCACCAGATGCGGAATCATGCTGTCGCACGGGACGTACGAGCGAGCATCGTCATGCTCGGGTCGATGTATGGTCTAGTTGCGTCGTACCCGGATGCATACGAGGGCCTCTGTCCGGCCAGTTCTGTCGCCTACCACACGCTCAAGGGTGGGATTCTTCAGATGACGCGACATCTCGCAGCGGCCTGGGCTACCGACGGCGTGCGGGTGAACAGTCTCAGCCCTGGTCCGTTTCCAGGCGACTCTGCGCCACCGTTGATGGTCGAGCGGTTGAAAACGAAACTCCCTCTGAAGCGGATGGGCCAGCCATTCGAGTTGAAGGGAGCGATTGTCTTTCTCGCGAGTGATGCCAGTTCCTTCATGACGGGTCAGAACCTCGTCATCGACGGCGGGTGGACCGCGTGGTAACCTCCAATCGTCGTGTATGCCTCCTCGACCGGAACGCCCGCCGGAGACACCATGAACACCCTCGACTACGCTGTGATCGCGCTCTACGCGCTGGCGATGCTCGCAGTCGGCCGCTACTACGCCAGACGTGTTCAGACCGCGGATGACTATCTCCTGGGTGGCCGGTCGATGCATCCCGTGATGATCGGGCTTTCACTCTTCGCTACCCTCACCAGCACGCTCTCGTACCTCGCACTTCCTGGGGAAATGGCGAAGAACGGCCCCGTGGTCTTCTCCGAATGTCTTTCGTTTCCGATAGTATTTCTGGTCGTTGGTTGGTTGTTGATTCCGCGAATCATGCGACAGCATGTCACGAGTGGGTACGAGTTACTGGAAGCGCGGCTGGGCCTCACCGGGAGACTGCTCGGCGCCACGATGTTCGTCGTGTTGCGCGTCGTCTGGATGGCTTCTATCCTGTACGCCACCGTGAGTGTTGTGCTCGTACCGATGCTCAATCTGGATGCGAAGTGGATGCCGGTGCTGAGTATCGCAATGGCCGCCATCACGCTGGCATACACCGCGGAAGGGGGCATTAAGGCGGTTGTCGTCACGGACGCAGTGCAAGCAATTCTGATGTTCTTTGGCGCCGTGGCAACGATAGTGGTTGTCTCGGTAGCTCTTGGCGGCGTCGGTGCGTGGTGGCCTGCGCACTGGCCTGCGCACTGGCCAGAACCAGAAGTGATGCCCACTCCCGGAGTGTCACGCACGGTGGTGGGGGCATTCTGTGCGATGCTCGTCTGGATGACATGTACTGCTGGGTCTGACCAGATGGCGATTCAGCGATACCTTGCGACCCGAGACTCCACGGCCGCACGCCGCTCATTCGGCATCCAGCTTCTCTCGACGGTGCTGAGTGTGACGCTCCTGGGCCTTGCTGGGCTGGCAGTGCTGGGATACTTCCAGGCGCGGCCAGATGAGATGAAAGCCGGGTGGAACATAGCGAAGGACGCGGACAAGCTCATGCCGCACTTCATCGTAATCGGGCTACCTGCTGGGCTGACAGGACTAGTGATCGCGGCCATCCTTGCAGCGGCCATGTCCAGCCTGTCGAGTGGTTTGAACTCCACGTCGGCAGTGCTGGTACGAGACTTCATCGGCCGAGCCGGCGGCCGGCATATCACCTCGGTTGAAGAAGTGCGATTGGCTCGGCTCGTGTCCGTGGGAACGGCAGTGGTAGCTGTGGGGCTGAGCCTGGTGGTGGGATCGTTGGCGTCGAACCTTTTGGAACTGTGTTTTAAGGTGGTGAATCTACTCACGGCTCCGATCTTCGTGCTGTTCTTTCTGGCACTATTTGTGCCAAAAGCGACGCCTCTAGCGGCAGTCGTCTCGACACTCACCAGTGTGGCGACTGCGACCGTCGTGGCGTTTGGATGGGATGCGAAATGGTTTCTCTGGTCGCCTCCCGCCGCGCTTGTTGCTGGCGCAGTTGTGGGAACACTGATGAGCGCTGTCGTGCCCGCCAGACGGCCACCGACTACCACGTAACGGATCGGGTCAAGTAGAACGTTGTCACTTCGGCCTTTCCGTCGCTGCCACGCCGCCTGCGCCACGCAAGCATAATCCGCCGTCAACAACGAGTTCCGTTCCAGTGATGTAATCCGCATCGTCGGAGCAGAGGAATGCGGCTGCCCGGCCGATGTCTTCCGGCTTGCCGAGTCGCCCCCAGGGGAGAGTCGCCGCGGCCGCGGCGAGTGCCTCGCTTCCGAATGTCGCGTGCTCGCCGGGCGTGTCGATCCATCCTGGCTCAATCACATTCACATTGATCCGGTGCGGCAGGAGTTCTGTGGCGATGGTCCGCGCCATGTGCGTTAGCCCGATCTTGGCAGCGTTATATGCGACGCTGCGCGCGAATGGGATGCGTGCATGGACACTGGAGATGAATACGATCCTCCCCCCGCCACCGCGCACAACCATGTGCTGGGCGACGAGTTGACTCATGTGGAATCCGCCGAACAGAGTCCCCTTCACAACACGTTCGAATAACGCTGGATCGTAATCGAGAAAGTCGCCGCGGCGCGAGAATGCCGGGTTGCTCACAAGGATGTCAAGGCGACCCATCGTTTCAACGGCACGCGCCACGAGTAACTCGCACGACGGGCGTTCGAGTGCGTCGCCAGCCACAAGTGTGGCCTGGCGGCCCAGTGCGCGAATATCCGCGACAGTCGTCTGGGCGTCTGCTGAATCCGTGAGATCGTTCACGACGACATCCGCCCCCGCGCGTGCCAGTTCCAGTGCGCATCCACGGCCGATTCCACGACCCGCACCCGTAACGAGTGCCTTCCGTCCGGTCAGATTCATGTGCTTCTCCAGTGTGGATTACAGCAGCGTAATCCCACCGTTCTCAATGGGCAAGTAGTTGAGAGAAGCACCGACGAGGGTACAATGCGGCTCTCTCGCGTCGCCCATGAGGTCCGGATGATTCATCGTGTACTGATCGTTGGAGCTGGCTCCATCGGCGAACGCCACATTCGGTGCTTCGACGCGACAGGACGCGCCTGTGTCTCGGTGTGCGAGGTCAATGCCGGGTTGCGGCAGGCGATCTCACAGCGCTATGCTGTCGCGGCGGCGTTTGGCGATCTGGCTGCAGCGCTCGCCACATCACCAGAAGTCGTAGTGATCTGCACGCCGGCCCATCTGCACATCCCGATGGCGCTGGCCGCGGTACGACAGGGGGCGCATGTCCTCATTGAGAAGCCACTGGGCACTGGACTGGCCGGTACGGCCGAACTGATTCACGAAGCCCAGTCGCAGCGCACCGTTGTGGGGGTCGCATACGTCTATCGCGCGCATCCGGTGCTCGCAGCGATGCGCGAGGCAGTTCGATCGGGTCGGTTCGGCGAGCCGGTGCAGGTCATTGCCACATGCGGCCAGCATTTCCCATTCTACCGTCCTGCGTATCGCACGATTTACTACAACGACCGGGCCACAGGCGGTGGTGCCGTGCAGGATGCTCTCACTCACATCATCAATGCGGCAGAGTGGTTGGTTGGGCCGGTTACACGACTTGCGGCGGACATTGGACATCAGGTTCTGGCTGGGGTGGCCGTCGAGGACACCGCGCATGTCCTAACTCGGCACAACAAGGTGATGGGGTGTTTCAGCCTCAACCAGCACCAGGCGCCCAATGAATCGACGATCACGATCATCTGCACACACGGTGCGACTCGTTTCGAGTACCACGAGTGCCGGTGGCGATGGGCGATCGAACCAGGTGGGCCGTGGATCGACGAACCCACGCCATCACTTGAACGAGACGCACTCTTTACCCGTCAGGCGGGCGCCTTCCTCGATGCTGTCGAAGGGGCGATACACCCTCTCTGTACGTTAGCCGAAGGTCTGCAATCACTGGCTGTTAACCTCGGTGTCTTCCGTGCCGCCGAACGTGGCTCCTGGGAGATGATCACCGCAATATCTTGAGGCTACTCATGCGCGAAGTCGTTTCCGTTGCGTCGATACTACTCGCGATGTCGTCAAGCAACGCGGCTGAGCCAGCCGTTCATTCGCCGCTCGATAAGGCGCTCCGCGAGCGGTGTGAGAAGATACTGCGTGCTGCGCTGCAGTCGGATGAGTTCTGGCCATCGATGCACGCCGCGGAAGCACTCACTCTGGGTGGTCACGGCCGGGATGTGCTTGGTGTACTTGCGAAAAGATCAGAGAGTGACGACCAGAAACGCTGTGGTCTGGCGCGTGAGTCGGTGCGCGCTGGTGATCGGACGAAACTTGATGTTCTCTTCGCGATCCTCGACAAACCTGGCTCTAACGGGCACACGCATGCCGCCGAGAGTCTCTTCAAGATGGCCGAAGTTGGGACTGGGGAGAAGCTGCGAGCCGCACTTTCCCAGGAAACGGATATTCGGCTGAAGCTCATGGCTGCAGCGGCACTGGCTCGCTGTGGGCATCCGACGGCACTCGACGTTCCACGCAAGTACCTCACCAACTCGGACCCGGAGTTTCGCAAGGTCGCAGCGTGGATTCTCGGTCAACTCGGCGAGCCTGCCGACGCAAAGGCGATCGCAGCCGCCTTTGAGAAGGAAACCGATCCGCTCGCGAAGTCGTATGGTGTCAACGCGCGCGCGTTACTCAGGGATGCCAGCGCACGGAAACAACTCGTCGCGAACCTCGCCGCCCGCGATCCTGCCGTGAGAACGTACGCCGCCGAGTTTGCGGGTTACAGCCGCCTCGAAGACGCACAAGTCGGACTCGTCAAACTCCTCGACGACCCCGTGACCGATGTACGAGTTCGCGCGGCGCAGTCTTTGATCGTTCTATCGCTTCCAGCGAATGTGCTCGGTCTCCCTGTAGCGGCAGGGCGGCCAATCATTGTGCAAGACGTATTCCCCGCTACCAGGAGCAACCCGCGCTACTCTGAAGGCTCGGTCGTGACGCTCACTGATGGAAGCCTCCTGTACACAACGACGGAATTCTTCGGCGGTGCCGGCGACGACGCGAAGGCGCGAATCGTGGCGCGGAATTCGCGCGATGCCGGTCGCACCTGGGGCAAAGCTCGGATACTTCAAGAGAACATCGGTAAGCAGAATGTCATGTCCGTGACACTGCGACGATTAACGCCTCACGCGAACAGCGGTCCCCTCGGTCTCTTCTATCTCATCAAGAACGGGCCTGCCGACCTGAAGGTCACCCTGCGGATCAGCGATGATGAAGCGAAGACATTCGGCGAACCCATATGCGTGACGCGCGGTTCAGGCTATCACGTCATGAACAATGATCGTGTTACGGTACTCTCGACAGGCCGCATCGTCTGTCCGGTGGCGTGGGCTGCAGACATCGCGAAGCGCGGACACTTCGTCAGTCTCTGTTTCTACTCCGACGACGGCGGAAAGACATGGAAGAAGGGGACCGACAGTGTGGATGCACCGAAGCGCGGCGCGATGGAACCGGAGGTTATCGAACTGGCGCGAAACAAACTCCTGATGATCGTTCGCACGCAGATGGGTTACATCGCCACATCCATGTCGAAGGACGGCGGCGATCACTGGGGTGAACCAGGCCGATTCACTCTCAGGGCACCTGAAGCACCAGCGACTATTCGACGCATCCCGGCCACTGGCGACTTGCTACTGGTGTGGAACAACAACTTCGAACAACACGCCGGGCACGGTGGAAAGCGAACCCCGCTGACGTCGGCTGTCTCGCCAGACGGTGGTCGGACCTGGAAGCATCTCCGTAACCTGGAGACAGACACTAATAGAACATTCGCTTACACAAGCATCACCTTCGATCGCGACCGAGTCGTACTCACCTATTACGTTGCGGATGCGAAGAGTGGGCGTCTCTCGTCTCGTCTCCGTTCCCTGCCGGTTTCCTGGCTCTATGAAGCCAGGTAGCTAACGGCGATCATGGGCAAGTACCTCGAATCCACGCCATCTTCATGAGCACGCAGACCGAGAGCGGGCGGCTGTCAGCCTGCTTCCTTGCCACTCACGCCACCGTACGCTTTCTTGAACGCAGTGAGGTGATCCACCAGTAAGGGCTTGAGCTTCGCCGGGTCAAGGTGATTGCTCGTCACAAGAAAGAGTTTCAGCAATTCACTGCCGTCAGAGCGGCTCTCAACTATCGCTTCGTGGCCGAACGGCTCGAACCGCGTCTGGCGCGCGGTACCAGATGGACCAGTGAACCAGACCTCGAGTGCATTACGCTCCTTTGTCTTGATTCGACACCAAAACCGCGATGCTCCCGGTGCGTAGACGGTCACGGCGTCGCGTACGTCCCACTTCCACTCCAGCGCGGGGTCGATCTCACACAACAGTTTGACGAACCCTGGCAACAACGTACGATCCCACTTCGCACCCTGGCCAGGTGGAAACCCTTTGATGCCCAGATGCCACTTCTCGCCATCCTTCCTCCAGGGCATGTTCCCCTCGATCCCGGCTACGGAAGTCGCAGCGCGGCCCTGAACGGTACCGACGGCTTGCTTGAGAAAGTCCCGGAATGCCTGCGTGTCGAGTTCGGCCTTCTTGTGTACGACGAGCACAACCTGCTGCCCACCTGGAACGGCCGAGACCTCAACACGGTTCGCATCACGCGAATATCCCTCCAGTCCTGGCGTATCGGAGAGTGGACGAAGCGCGAGTTTCGCAGTGAGTGGTTCCTGCTTGAACGGTCGCCCAGGGAAACGGAATACGAGCTTGAAGTAGGCTTCGTGGCCGGTCATCGCGTGCAGGAACCATCCCTCAGACCGCTTGGGTAAGGGCACCTCCACGATGCTGCGATGGTTCCAGTTCGTTACCGGGAACTCGCCCAGTTCTTGCACTTGCTTGAGTATCCAGAGTAGCGCATCGCCTTCCCACTTCACAGTCTTGCCGGTAGTCGTGACCCGATCGTGGGTGTGCCAACGCGGGCCATCCATTTCCCAGGGTAGTTTCTGTTGCTTTCCCACATCAGTGATGTCCATGTCTCCCGCTCGCGACGCGAGTGCGGCCTTCGGATCAAACCGCGTGCGCGGAGCATGCGGCCCGGCCTCTAACACACCCTTGAGGATTCGCCCTGTGTGTGTTCGCGCACCCGACTCAAATTGCTGGACCACGCTCTCTGGGGTGCCGAACGCAACGACAGCACCACCGGCACTGCCAGCTTCTGGCCCCATGTCGATGATCCAGTCAGCCGTTTTGATTACGTCGAGATTATGTTCGACTGTGATAACCGTGTTGCCGAGATCGACCAATCTCTGCAGAACGTCGAGCAGTTTGCGGATGTCGTCGAAGTGAAGACCCGTCGTGGGTTCGTCGAGCAAGTAGAGGGTTTTGCCGGTGCTGGGTCGGGCAAGTTCGGCCGCGAGCTTGACGCGCTGAGCTTCACCACCGCTCATCGTGGGCGCTGGTTGCCCCAGTGTCATGTAGCCCAGGCCAACGTCTTCGAGCGTCTGCAAGATGTGTCGAATCTTCGGGATGTTTCCAAAGAGCTCCAGCGCCTCACTCACACGCACGGCGAGAACGTCCGCGATGCTCCTGCCGTGATACTTCACCGCGAGCGTCTCGAGATTGTAGCGCGTGCCGTGGCAGGTGTCGCACTCCACCCACACATCCGGGAGGAAGTGCATCTCGATCACCTTCTGCCCCATTCCTTCACACGCATCACAACGGCCGCCCTTTTGGTTGAAGCTAAACCGACGCGGATGGTATCCGCGGACCTTTGACTCCGGGAGCCGCGCGAAAAGTTCACGAATCAGATCGAATACGCCAGTGTATGTTGCTGGGTTGCTTGATGGCGAGTTGCCAATCGGGTCCTGATCGACGTTGATAATCTTGTCGATATGCTCCAGTCCGCGAATCACATCGTGTGCTGCGCCGGCGGTTTTCGCACGATGGAGTTTGCGTGCGAGCGTATTGTAAAGCACCTCGTTGACCAGCGACGACTTGCCGCTACCACTGACGCCAGTCACTGCGACGAACGCACCGAGCGGAATGTGAACGTCCACGTTTTTGAGGTTATGTTGCCGCGCGCCGATGATGGAGAGTACCTGACCCGATGGGGCAACTGCGGCAATTGCTTTCTCGGCGGCACCTCCACTGCCGTCGGGAACTGTCGCAGGCTTCCGGTTTTTCTTTCCACTGGAATCGGATGTAGTGAGAGCGGGTGGGGCACTCACTCGCTTGTTAGTCGGGATGGGGATCGCGAGTTTGCAATTGAGGTACTTCCCTGTGAGCGACTCGGTGTTTTTCGTCACCTGTTTGGGTGTACCACAGGCAGTGATTTCGCCGCCGAGGTCGCCGGCACCAGGACCGAAGTCGAGCAGGCAGTCGGCCGCTGCGATTACCTCACGATCATGTTCCACAACAACGAGTGTATTCCCCAGGTCGCGCAACCGCTGGAGCGCCTGCAAAAGGCGCTCGGTATCGCGGGGGTGGAGGCCGATGGTTGGCTCATCGAGGACATAGAGAACGCCAGTAAGACCGCTGCCAATCTGCGAGGCAAGCCGAATGCGCTGTGCCTCGCCACCCGAGAGCGTCGGTCCCTGCCGTGCGAGTGTGAGATAGTCCAATCCCACGTCCACGAGGAACTTCAGGCGCGAGCGAATCTCGCGCAACACCTCGCCTGCCACCTTTCGGTCGGATTTATTCAGCTTGAGTTCGTCGATGATCGCGAGCGTCTCGGCGAGAGGCTTGCCGCAGATTTCGCCAATGGTGAGATTCGCGAACCGTGTTGCGGCGGCATCGGGACGGATACGCGCACTGTGACACGCAGAGCAGGGGACCTCGTCTACGAGATGGTCCAGCCTTTGCCGATATTGCCATGACACCCGCGACGCTTCATCCACCGCCGGGAAGAGACCCTTATACTGGAAGCTGACAGCGCGAACCGCACCTGCAGCGGCATTCGCTTTGCGAGTGCCTGCCTGGGGACGTGTGCTTTGTTGTTCACCCCGCCCCAGTTTGATCCACGATTCTCCCGTACCGTGAAGGACAGCCCGTTGGTGAGCCGGGGCGAGTTTGTCGAAGGGCGTGTCGAGCGAGAAGCCAACGTGTTCCGCCAGTGCTTCCGCGATAGCCAGCCAGGACGACCCAGGTGCGAGTGTCGGCCACGCAGTCACTGCACCCTGGCGCAACGAGAGGCGCGCATCGCCGAGAAGGAGATTCGCGTTCGCACCGCGCTGAAACCCAAGACCCTCACACGTTGGGCACCAACCAAGCGGACTGTTGAACGAGTAATGGTGGGGATTGAGTGGCTCGAAACTCAAGTTGCAGTGTTCGCATGCCAGATGCTGCGAGAACTTCTCGACGCGCCACTTTTCCTCAGGCATGTCGGCCTGAACGTATGCGATGTGCATGACGCCCCGGCCAAGATCGAGCGACTGTTCAACGGCTTCCGCCAGGCGCGTCCGCGTGCCAGGCTTCACGACGTTGCGATCTACAACGACCTCGACTGCATGTTTGCGGCGGTGGTCGATCTCGGGCGGCGCGTCCACGGTATAACTTCTGCCATCGACACGCATGCGCGTGTAGCCAGCACGCCGGATTTCATCGAAGAGTGTGTCGTACTTTTCCTGCCCCTTACGCTCCAGTGGAGCCATCAGATAGACCTTCGTCCCCTCGGGAAGCGAAAGTACCTTCTCCACAATCTCATCGGCAGTCTGTGTGCCAACAGGTCGCTGGCATTGTGGGCAGTGGCGTTGTCCGAGCCGGGCATAGAGAATGCGAAGATAGTCGTAAATCTCAGTGACAGTGCCGACCGTACTCCGCGGACTCTTGCTAGTCGTTTTCTGTTCGATGCTGATCGCCGGTGATAGACCCGTGATGTGTTCGACCTTCGGCTTCTGCACCTGTCCGAGGAACTGTCGCGCATAACTGGAGAGGCTCTCGACGTAACGTCGTTGCCCTTCCGCATAGATTGTATCGAGTGCCAGCGACGACTTGCCCGACCCGCTTGGGCCGCAGAAGACCGTCATCTTCTCGCGCGGCAACTGCGCCGAGACGTTCTTGAGGTTGTGCTGGCAGGCACCCTCAACACAAAGGTTCGTGATATAGTCCTGCTTGTTGTTTGCAGATAAGAGAGCGGGCTTCGGTTTCTTCCCGGTTCTGTTCAGCTTGGTCGGGGCGAGCCTGGAAGCGAGCGACTCACCCGTATACGATTCCTTGCACTTCGCGACATGTTCCGGCGTGCCTGTGGCGACGACACGACCGCCACCAGCACCGCCTTCTGGTCCGAGATCAATCACCCAGTCGGCTGTTTTCACCACGTCGAGATCGTGTTCAATCACGAGTACCGTGTTGCCACCCTCGACGAAGCCGTGCAGCACTTCCAGGAGTTTCCGTACGTCCTCAAAGTGCAGGCCGGTCGTCGGTTCATCCAGGATATAGAGTGTCTTGCCGGTGCTGCGCCGGACCAGTTCTTTCGCAAGCTTGATGCGTTGCGCTTCGCCACCTGAAAGGGTCGGAGAGGGCTGGCCAAGCTTGATATAATCGAGGCCCACGTCGTGCAGAGTCTGAATCATCGCGCGAATCTTCGGGACATGCTCGAAGTGTTCCAGTGCCTGCGTGACTTCCATCTCCAGTACATCGTGTATCGACTTGCCCCGATACTTCACCTGAAGTGTTTCGCGGTTGAAGCGGCGCCCTTCGCACACGGGGCACTGCACCCAGACGTCTGCCAGGAAGTCCATTTCGAGCTTCGTCGAACCGTTACCCTCGCATGCCTCGCACCGGCCACCAGGTTTGTTGAAGCTGAACCGTCCTGGCTGGTAGCCCCGAACCTTGGCATCAGGCATCTCGGCGTAGAGCGCGCGGATTTCATCCCATACTTTGATGTATGTGGCTGGGTTCGACCGCGGCGTACGGCCGATAGGCGTCTGGTCGATGTCAATGACCTTGTCGATGTGCTCCGCGCCCTCGATCTGCGCGTGTTCATCGGCGTCGTGAAGATCGTCGCTGACATTCTCTGGCTCGTCTTCCCCCTTTGCTTCCGCGAATGATCGGCCAGCGCTCGCGAGCGTATCCGCGAGGCTTGTCCGCAGTACATCGTTGATGAGCGATGACTTGCCGCTGCCACTCACGCCCGTGATACAGACGAAAAGCCCTAACGGGATATCGACTGTCACATCCTTCAGGTTGTTGTGCTTCGCTCCGAGAATGCGAAGCGACTTGTTGCTGGACTTGCGGCGTGCTTCGGGCACCGGGATTCGCCTCGTGCCCGTCAGGTACTGCGCGGTGAGGCTCCTGGGTTGGGCGAAGACCTCCGTGGGTCTGCCATGTGCGACAATCTCGCCGCCCCGCACGCCAGGCCCTGGTCCAAAGTCCACGAGGTAGTCCGCGGCGCGCATCGTGTCCTCGTCGTGCTCGACCACGAGAACTGTGTTGCCCATATCGCGGAGACGTTCAAGACTCGCCAGGAGGCGAGCATTGTCCCGAGGGTGAAGCCCGATACTGGGTTCATCGAGGACGTAGAGCACGCCGACAAGGCCGCTGCCGATCTGCGAGGCGAGGCGGATCCGTTGTGCTTCACCACCGGAGAGCGTCGGCGCCGAGCGGTCGAGGGTGAGGTAGTGTAACCCCACATTCAAGAGGAAACCCAACCGCGCGCGGATTTCTTTCAGAAGCTCCGAGGCGACGACACGCCCCGTCTGCGGTAGCGTCTGTTCGTAGACATCGAACCACGGCACGAGGTCACCGATGGGCGTGCGGCCAAGCTCAATGAGTGTCCGCCCGCCGACACGCACGCAGCGCGCCTGTGGGTTCAGCCGCTCTCCGTGACACTCCGGGCAGCGCACCGCCCGCATGTACTTTTCGAGCTGCATCCGGCGAGGTCCAGCCGCAGTCTTCTTGAACTGCGCGATGAGTTGCGGGACGATGCCTTCCCACTTCCCGCCATGCTTCCAGACCTTGCCGAATCGTTGCTTCCACTCCCAGACGATGTGGCGTTCACCACTGCCTTGCAGAAGCAGGTGTTGCTGTTCCTCTGTGAGTTCTTCCCAGGGCATCTTCAGGTCGATGCTGAGAGATTTCCCAACTCCCTCGAAGATGTGTTTGCGCCAGCGACCCATTCCCTTCAGCGGGCCGACCAGCGGAACCGCGCCGTCGTGGAAGCTCACCGACGGATCAGGGATGAGCAAGTCGGGTGCGAACGAGTAAAGGGTGCCGAGGCCGTCGCATGTCGGGCACATCCCCTGCGGACTATTGAAGCTGAAGAGTTGCGGCGTTGGTGGCTCATAGCTTACGTTACAGTGTGTGCAGGCATAGTGAGCGGAGAGCAGAAGATCTCGCGCGTGATGGGCATGCAGTCCTGCCCCGTCAGTGTCATCCTCTGGTCGCTGCCGGCTATTCGGCTCCGGTTCTACTGATAGGATCAGGTTCCCCTCGGCCAGCCCCAACGCCTGCTCAACGGCCTCGGCTATGCGTGTTCGACTCTTCGCGTCGGCCTTAAGCCGATCCACAACGATGTCGATGGTGTGCTTGATGCGCTTGTCGAGTTTCAGATCGTCCGTGAGTTTGACCACTTCGCCATCGACACGCGCGCGGACGTATCCGCGCTTGATCATATAAGCGAAGAGGTCCTTGAACTCCCCCTTCTGTCCCCGGACAACCGGGGCGAGAATCTGGTAGCGTGTTCCATCCGGCAACGCCAGGACGTGCGCGATAATCTGTTCACGAGTCTGCGCGGTAATAGGCCGACTGCAACGAACGCAGTGACCCTGACCCAACCGGGCGTACAACACACGTAGGAAGTCGGAGACTTCGGTGATTGTGCCGACTGTACTTCGTGGGTTGCGGCCGGCTGTCTTCTGCTGGATACTGACCGAAGGTGATAACCCACCGATGTAGTCCACGTCGGGCTTGGGAAGTTGTCCGAGGAACTGGCGGGCATAGCTGGAGAGGCTTTCAACGTAGCGTCGCTGCCCCTCCGCATAGATTGTGTCGAACGCCAGAGATGATTTACCCGACCCACTCACGCCAGTGAAAACGATGAGCTTGTTGCGAGGTAATTCCAGATCAACCCCGCGGAGATTGTGCTCACGCGCACCACGGACGACAATGCTTTGAGTATCCATAAGAATTGGAGACTCCTCCTGAGTGTCCGGATTCCGCAAACGTGGGTCTGCGCGGAGAAGGGTACAGATGATTAGTATACGGTTGAGTCGCCCGGAAGAGTAGAGAAGTCTGCAAGTATGGCAAAACCGTTGCAGTCAAACCTTTTGCTCTCATTCACCTCTCACCAAGTGCTTGGCGTGATGGAGTTTCCGTCAAGGTCGTTGGCGAGATTTTCAGCCGGTTGTGGGAACTTCCCATTCTGGTACAACGTCGTATCTGGTGGAGGAACGTGAGCGACGAAGATCGCTGGCTGATTGCGGAGTGTCTGGGCGGCCGTCGGGAGGCCTTCGGTGAGTTGGTTTCCCGCTACCAGGCTCGGCTATTTAATGCCGCACTCAGGCTGGTTCACAGCTATGATGATGCCGCCGATGTCGTTCAAGATGCGTTCTTGAGCGCGTTCCAGTCGCTCCATACCTTCAAAGGCGATGCGGAGTTCTTTACCTGGTTGTACCGAATCGCATTCAACACCGCAGTCAGCCTGAAACGGAAGAAGCGACCCGCGCTCAGCCTGGAAGCCAGCGTCGGTGAAACCGGGATCGACCCGGATGACCCTTCGGAGTATGTCAAGCCCGGGGTCGCGCTGGAGCGCACAGAAGATGAACAGCAACTGAGCCTTGCAATCGCCCGACTTTCGCCCGAACACCGCCAAGTACTCCTCCTGAAGGATATCGACGGGTTAAAGTACGAAGACATCGCGGAGTTACTCGCAGTCCCCATCGGGACAATCCGCAGTCGTCTCCATCGCGCGCGGTTGGAATTACGCGACTTGCTCGTTCCAGAAGATGAGCGTCGCGAAGGGCAGGGGAGTATCGTCTTGCCAGCCTCAGAGTCGGCACTTGACTCACAGGAAGACTCGCACGACGCGCAAGGTGAGGACGCCAGTGAGATGATCGACCCACAAAACCAACCCGGACGCATCCGCCGGGCCAAGTGAATGAATACCATGTTGACCACGGAACAGCGAGAATTGGTCGCCGCCGCCGTGGACGGGGAACTGTCCGCGGCTGAGTGGTGCGCCGCTCGCGAATTACTTGATGCTTCAGCAGATGCTCGCGCGTTGCTCGAGAGCCTGAAGACGGACCGCACCCGACTCCAGACTTTCCCTGTCGCGCAAGCTTCGCCGCCTACAGACTTGCTTGCAAAGGTGATGGCGCGAGTCGTGGCGATTCCGCCAGTATCGCGTTCGTACCCTGCGCCGGCGGTTTCCATTCCCCAGCGTGTCCACCGTATCATCACCGCCTGGGCACCGGTCGCAGTCGCAGCGGCAGTCTTACTCGCTGTCACACTCGGCTCGTTCGCCTTCTTCACGAAACCTGGCGAACTGGATTCCGCAGGTGCGAAGCCCTGGAGCAACCTGCTCCCGTCTCCGCATCAGGCAACGCCTGTCATACCGTCTCCGAACTCAGGTCCGTCGTGGCCTCACCCCCTGCCGAATCCGGATCCCACCGCACACACCGATACCTTACCGTCCCTGCCGCATCCCCGAGAAGTAGAGCCGAAGACCGTTGCGGTTGCGCCAGAACCAAGACCCGCGCGCCACGACCTTGTGGCTTCGCCGCTACTGCCCCCGATTCCCCCATTCGACCTCATTCAGGCACGAATTCCGTTCCTTCGAGCAGTGGCTGAACTGGATCGGGAAGATGCCCGCCAGGAACTGAGCGAGGAACTCGCCCGCGATCCGGCGCGGATCGATCTCTTCGTCCGTGATACCGCTCGTGGCGTGGACGTGTTCCAGAACGCTGCGAAGGCGGCCGGGTTGCACCTCCTCGCAGATGCTACGACACTGGCCAAGCTCAAGAAGCATCAAGTACGGGCGGCCGTCGTTTATGTCGAATGCCTTGACCAGAACGAATTGGCGGCGTTGTTTGGGAAACTCAGCGCTGCTGATACGAAATTCACGCCTCGCGTTTGCGATTCACTCCACGCCACCGCCCTCGTCCGAGCGGACGAACACGAGCTGAGGGAAATACTCGGCACGGATGTGGGCCTCTACAAACGTAGCCAAACGCCAGGGCAGGGGGCCAAGCCACCTACCGACCCGAAGTCCGTCAACGCTGGCACCATCGAAATGGTGACGAATACACTCAATCGTCCCACTGCCAAAACCGCTGAGAAGAATGCCATTCTGATGACATGGCAAACCATTCACGCTGGTATTCCACGAACGAACCCCACGGCTTCCAAGGAGCTGAAACTGTTCCTCTCCAAGCGCGGCACCCGTAAGCCCGATTCGGTTCCAGCGATAATCGTGATCCGTACTGTGGGATGAACTCAGTACCTTGCTACTTCAGTAACTGCTTCGTAACAGCCAAACCGCATCCAATCGCATTCTTCACCCACCTCGTCGTATAGACAGGCGTGCGGGCGGGTGCCTACACGTCGTACCGCGAATCCCAGTGGATCCGACCGTGAGTCCCGGCATTGCCGGTGAGCGGCCGCGTGTCCTGAAGAGGTGTGCCATGCGGTTCCTGCGAATTGCACTTCCCATTATCGTCGCCGTACTCTCCACGGCCAGCCAGGCCCAATCAGCGGGGTTGCTCATCCCTGAGGACAGGAAACTTCCCCCGCTTGCGATGGTCAATCACAAGGTGAAGGTAACTATTGAAGACCAGGTGTGCATCACCACAGTTGAGCAAACCTTTCGTAACCACACCGACCGCAACCTGGAGGCAACGTATCTCTTCCCGGCGCCGAAGGGCGCGAGTGTGGACCGTTTCACCATGTGGGTAGCGGGCAAGGAACAAGGTGGGGAATTGCTCGACGCAAAGCACGCCAACAAGGTCTACACCGACATCGTGCGTCGCACCCAGGACCCTGGGCTACTGGAATACCTCGGGAACAACCTCCTCCGATTGCGAGTCTTTCCGGTGCCGCCACATGGCGATCAAAAGGTGAAGATCAGCTACAAGTTTGTCGCACCGAAAGACGGTAGCGTTGTCGAGTACATCTATCCGCTCAAGACAGACGGCAAGGCAACGCGCACTCTCGAAGAGTTCTCGGTGAACCTCGTCATCAAGTCGCAGCACGCGGTGCAGAACGTCTATAGTCCAACGCATGCGATCACGACGAGCCGCAAGAGCGAGAAGGAGGTTCACGTTTCCTTCGCGAGGAACCAGGCGATCCTCGACCGGGACTTCCAGCTTTACTACGGCGCAGGTGACAAGGATGTCGGCCTTACTCCGTTGCTATACAAGCCCGTCACCGCCGAGGATGGCTACTTCATGTTCCTCATCTCGCCACAGATCGAGGCTGAGAAGAAGCGCGTGCCGCGAGATCTGGTGCTCGTGCTCGATACTTCCAGCAGCATGAGCGCCATCAAGATGCAACAGGCACGCAAGGCACTCACGTCCTGCCTGTCGCAACTCAAGCCCGAGGATCGATTCGGTATCCTCAAGTTCTCCACGAGCGTGACACCGTTCCGCGACAAACTCGTGGAAGCAAACAAGGACTATATCGAGGCCGCGAACAAGTGGGTGGAGGGGCTGAAACCGAGCGGCGGAACAGCAATCTGGCCGGCACTCGAGGATGCGCTGGCAATGAGACCCAATGACCCGGCGCGACCCTTCACGATTGTGTTCTTCACAGACGGTCAGCCCACAGTAGATGAGACAAACCCTGACCGGATCGTGAAGAAGGTGCAGGAGAAGAATACCGGCACCACCCGCATATTTACTTTCGGCGTCGGCGACGATGTGAACGCCGCGATGCTCGATCAACTCGCCGAGACCACACGGGCGGTCAGCACTTATGTCCGTGAGGCCGAGGACATCGAGCAGAAAGTCGCGGGTCTTTACGCAAAGATCAGTAACCCTGTTCTCACCGATCTGAAGCTCTCCGCGACCGCCGGGGTTCAGATTCACGAGATGTATCCGCCACGTCTCCCAGACCTGTTCCAGGGGACGCAGCTTGTGGTCATCGGCCGCTTCAGCGGCGGTGGCCACTCAGCGATCCGACTTGGCGGCAGGGTGGGGAAGGAGAAAACCGAGTTCGTTTACGAATTGAACTTCCCGACGAAAACCGTCAGCGACACCGGCAAGGACTTCGTTGAACCGCTCTGGGCGCGTCGTAAGGTCGGCTATCTGCTCGATCAGATCCGCATCAATGGCGAGAATCGGGAATTGATCGGTGAAGTAGTCGCGCTGGCGAAACGATACGGGATCGCGACGCCTTACACGAGCTACCTCGTCGTGCCTGACGGCCCGATGCCCGTGATCTCACCGACCCAGCGTCCAAACCAGCCTGGCCGGCCCATACCGTTCCCGGCTGCACCGATCGCAGGGGGGTTCAACGGGCTTGGCGCACCGGGTCTCACACCGGCTCCTGGTGCCAAGCCAATGCAGGTCGAGGAGTTCGCGAAGAATCAAGCCGCCGGTGGCAAGGGCGACTCGAAGAGCAATGGTCTCTACGCTAATCGTGCCGCCACGACTGAGAAACAGGTGCAAGAGGCACTGAGCCGACTCGCGGGCGAGAAGGATAAGATACTGCGTGCGAAACTCATCGAGGACATCAAGAAAATCGCCGAGCAGAAACGAGGATTCGACGCTGCGAATAACGCGCTCAAGGGGCGCAAGGAAGGCTATCAGACAGGCAAGCTTGGTGTCGATCTCTCGTGCGCGGCAAAAGAACTCCGGAATCAGAGGCGTGTGAGCCTCACCGCGAATCGTCAGGTCTACGGTCGCAACTGCCTGGAGATCGGCGGCGTCTGGATTGATGACGCCTACAAGTCTGATACCAGGTCACTGACAGTAAAGGCTCAAAGTGATGCGTACTTCCGCATCCTGGAACTACACCCGGCGATGAAGGATGTGTTCCGGCTCGGGAACTCAGTCGTGTGGATCACACCAAGCGGCACTGCGCTCGTTATCGATAGCAATGGCGGTAAGGAGCAACTCGGCGACAAGGAGATTCGAACGCTCTTCGCCACGAAATAGCAAGTTGGCTGAAGCCCTGAGCCTTGCACCGAGGCGGAACGTGTGGGAGCGTTCCGCCTCGGCGCAAGGCTCAGGCTTTTGAATCTTCTCAGTGGCATTTCGCCTGCGTTGCGCGCACAATCCAACTTCCCCCAACGCAAGGAGCATCTCCCATGACACCACACACACTCACTCGCCGTGGATTTTTCGGGGCGACGGCGGTCGCCGCCACAGGTTTGCTCGGTCACACCGCGACTGCCGCAGACGACTTCGCCGGCTTCGCCGTCGGCATCCAGAGTTACACATTCCGTAACTTCGACCTGGAACAGATGTTGAAGCGAACGAAAGATCTTGGCCTGACAACTGCGGAGTTCTACTCGAAGCACATCCCGACTGACAGCAGCCCGGCGAAGCTCAAGGCGATCTTGAAACTCTGCAGCGAGTACGGTGTCAAACCGCTGGGGTTTGGTGTTTCACCCTTCACGAAGAATCACGAGGCCAACCGGAAGTTGTTCGAGTTCGGCAAGTCGATCGGTCTGAAGTATCTCAGTGCCGATCCGACGCCGGACAGTTTCGATAGCCTCGACAAACTTTGCGAAGAATACAAGATTGCCATCGCGATCCACCCACACGGGCCGTCAGGGAAGGGGCGCCACCGCTGGTGGTGCGCAGACGTGATTCTTAAGGCCGTCAAGGATCACCACAAACTGATCGGCACCTGCCTCGACACCGGCCACCTCATCCGCATGGACCAACTTGGAGAGAAACTCGACCCCGCAGAGGAAGTGAAAAAGATGGGTGCCCGGAACTTCGCGATGCACCTGAAGGATCACGATAATCGAAAGAGGGAAGACGTGCCATTTGGCTCCTCCGAGGGGCGACTGGATGTATCCGCAGTGCTGAAGGCACTGAAGTCGGTGAAGTTTACCGGACAGATCGCCATCGAGTACGAAGCACACCCCAACGACCCCTCACCAGATATGAAGAAGTGTGTCGCATTCGTACGCAAGACGGCAGCGAAGCTTGGGTAACTCTGGGCTGCCTGCGTCGCGATGGACCAGTATAATTAGAGGACTGACGCCCGCACTCCCTGCGGCTTTCCCGCCGGGAGTGTCGCGTTTTCCTCTCCCACCACTCCGCCGGAGGCGGCCCGCGCATGACGGCAGAAGAAATGGCCGAACTTCGCGGACGGCGGTACAACGCGACCGTCGTGCACCTGAGGTTTGTGAATCCGGATCTGATGATACTGCGCGTCAAACCCGACTTCCCACGCCCGGTACACCAACCGGGTCAATACTGCACGTTGGGACTGGGGTTCTGGGAACGTCGCACGGAGGGTTGTCAGGAAGAAGTGCTCCCGCCGGGTGAAGAACTGAAAGTTGTCCGCCGCGCCTACTCCATTAGTTGTTCAATCAACTCCCTGCCTGGCGCTCTGATGCGACTGGAGGAAAGTGACTGGCTGGAGTTCTACATCGTGCTCGTTCGCGAGAATCCCGATGGCCGAACGCCAGCTCTCACACCGCGGTTATTCACGCTGCAAGAAGGTGACCGCATCCAGATTGGTGAACGCGTCACAGGGCATTACACGCTCGACCCAGTCAAGCCAGGTGATGCCGTGATCTTTCTTGGGACAGGCACAGGTGAGGCACCTCACAATTACATGACGTGGGATCTACTATCGCGCGGCCACACGGGTCGAATTCTCAACGTCTGCTGCGTACGATTCGCAAGGGACCTGGGCTACCTCGACACGCACAAGGCTCTGATGAGTCAGTACTCCAATTACAGATACCTGCCACTCACGACGCGCGAGCCAGGGGTGACACAAAAGGTGTACATCCAGGACTTGATCACGAGTGGCGAACTCGAACAGGCCATGAATCAGACGCTGGACCCGGCCTCGACCCATGTCTTTTTGTGTGGCAATCCGAAGATGATCGGCGTGCCAACGCGTGATAAGGCTACAGGTGCTACAACGTACCCTTCTCCGGTTGGGGTGATCGAGTTACTGGAGGCGCGGGGTTTCAAAGCAGACTGGGCATTGACGAAGTTCAAAGGCAATATCCACTTCGAAGAATACTGGTGAGGTGCGAGCACGATGGCGGACGTGGGGGAGGTCGTTAATGGTTACCGGTTGCGGTCATTGCTCCAGACTGGACAGACCTCGCAGGTTTTCGAGGTAGTCGAGGTTCAGAGCAACCGACACTTCGCGATGAAGTTACTGTTACCGGAAGCGGCCGACAAGCCGGAGCACCGACGCGCGATATTCAACGAGGCGGATGTGGGTGTCAAGATGACACACCAGAATGTAATCCGCATCGTGAAGGTGAGCCGAGCGAAGGACACGCCGCACTTCATCATGGAGTTTTTCCCTTCCGGGGGTTTACGACTGAGACTCCAGGCGAAGGACTTCGCGTTCATCAAGGAACACAGCCGAAAGATATTCAAACAGTCTGCCACGGGCCTGGCTTACATGAACGCGAGTGGCTACGTCCATCGCGACGTGAAACCGGACAACATCCTGGTCAACGCACTGGGCGAAACGAAGATCATCGATTTCGCAATTACCAAGAGAGTCCCAACGGGCCTAGGGAAATTGTTTTACCGGCGTCGGACTCCGCAAGGCACTCCGAGTTTCATGAGTCCTCAGCAGATCCGGGACGAGATGCCCGACCCCCGGATGGACATCTACAGCTACGGATGCACACTATTCGAGTTGACTACTGGCCGTCCGCCATTTCGTGGGACATCGCCAAATGACCTGCTGAGCAGGCATTTTGCAGAGAAACCGGCGCCACCTTCGGCTTACAACCAGGACATTACGGATGAATTCTCAGCGTTCGTTTTGAAATTGCTTGCGAAGAGAAAGGAAGATCGGCCTGAGAACTTCCACGAGGTTCTGATCGAGTTGAGGAAGGTAAAGCAGATTTATAAATCATTGGTCGAGAAGACGTCAGAAGAAGAATATTGATAGTCAAACTATCACGTCAGGCAACGCGAAAAGGAACGTCAGATGGGACCGGCCTTACCGTTTGAACAAGACATCCACGAGTTGGAGCAGGAACTTGCACGTCTGGAAGCTATGCCTGACGGGCCCGATGGTGCGGAGGCAGTGCGAGAGTTGCGCCGGGGGCTTACGGCGCTCAAGCGTGAACGGTATGCGAATCTGACTCCATGGGACACGGTTCTGGTCTCACGGCATCCGAATCGGCCGCAGCTACTGGACTATGTGGAGACAGTCTTTGATGAGTTCGTTGAGTTACACGGGGATCGCGCGTTTGGGGATGACCGAGCGATCCGAGCCGGCTTCGCCCGTATCGACGGACAAAAAGTCATGCTGATCGGTCATCAGAAAGGCAAAACGCTAGCTGAGCGTCAGCAATGCTACTACGGCTGCGCACATCCAGAGGGGTACCGTAAAGCTCTGGCAAAGTTGTGGCTGGCCGCGAAGTATCGGTTGCCAGTTGTGTGCCTGATTGACACGCCTGGTGCGTTTCCGGGCATCGGCGCTGAGGAACGCGGCCAGTCGCAACTGATCGCCACGAGCATTCTGGAGATGACACGCATACCAACCCCGATCGTATGCGTTGTGATCGGTGAAGGGGGTTCAGGCGGGGCACTGGGAATCGGAATCGGGGATCGGATCGGGATACTTCAGCACGGCTACTACTCAGTAATCAGCCCTGAAGGGTGCGCCGGGATACTTTGGAAAGTAGCCACCGATGAAACGAAGCCACGCGCGGCAGAAGCACTGCGTCTGACAGCAGCGGAACTGATGAAACTGAAAGTCATCGATGAGGTTATCCCAGAACCGCTTGGTGGCGCACATCGCGATCCGCGGGGTATGGGAGCAACGCTGAAGATGCACCTCTTGCGGTACCTCAGGAGCCTCAGCGCGCTCGACAGCGAGCAGTTGCTTGCGGAACGATACGCGAAGTTCCGAACCATGGGCGTGCTGGTATAGATGAAACCTCCGCCAGAATTGATTCCACGCTTGAGGGATTGAGCGCGTCAACGACTTCACGGATGGTATGCGACCGACCGTGGCGACCAGTTCGACACAAATAGAGGGAGAGCATTCATTACATAATATCTATTATCGGATGCACACCAGACGCGCTCCATAATTTCGCCCATTCCGAACTACTATGATGATGTGTCCGATAATGTATCTTATGTAATGAAATACTGATTTCCCTTCGCTTCCAACCTTCCACCTTGCTAGCATTTCCGCATGACTCAACAAACAACCCCGACAATCCGCGTGGGGATGGTCGGATTCGGAATGATTTTTGACGAGACGTACCGCCCAGTCTTCGAGCGGCGACTGCACTGTCCGTTATTTACACCACTTACCGGACCGGTCGCCGTCCGCTTGGCTGCCGTTGCAACGCGCACCGGGGCTCGCTCTGCGCGATACCTCACCAGCTCCGCTGGCAGAAGACTTGCGTTTGCTAACTACGCAGGCGAGGATGCCGTCCTTCAACTCCTCCGAACGCACGTTGACGCTATCTGCGTTGCTACACCTGACGACCGTCATTACTCTGCTGCACGTGCCGCCATTGAAGCTGGCAAGCATGTCCTCATCGAGAAACCGTCGGTCCTTACTCTCAGCGAGGTTGACGAACTTGCCCGTCTCGCTGACGAACATGGCGTCCTGGCGAAGGTCGTTTACCACAAACTTGCCGATCCCGATCACAAGAAACTGCGAACACTCTATCACGACGGTATCCTTCAGCACGTCAACAACGGCTACTGCTCGCTGCTTGAACCTAAGTCCATTAGTGGTGGCCAGTTCGCCGAATGGATTGAAGGCCGCAACCCGGCGACTTACGTCGCTGTCCACTACATCAAACTGATCGACTTCACTTTTGGTCCAGCCTGGTCGCTGGACCGTATCGCTGCCACCGGTCAGCGCGGACTGGTTGGGCCAGCTACCGGGTCAACCTGGGATTCCGTCCAACTCCAGGTTGTCTACCTTCACCCGGATGGTCGTGAGGCGGCATTCGATATCCATACCAGTTGGGTCACGCCCGATAACTTTCCCGGTTACGTCGAACAAGAGGTGCAATTCCGATTCGATAACGCCGTCTGGAATGCCCACCAGCGCAAGCGTGGCGTCGAATTGACCGTCGAGAACCGTACACCGAGTGAACTCAAGAACACTCCAAACAACCACTATAATGCTACGTTTATCGAACCCTGGGGCGAACGTTCGCAACGGGGATATGGGATCGAGATCATCGAACGCTTCTTCGAGGAAGTCGCATTCGTCGAGTATGGAGGGCCACCCGATCAGCGTTCGGAACGAGTTGCGCAAATGCGTGCGTTGACATACAACGACATCACGGCTGATCGGAACTGCGTCGCGATCGTACAGTCTCTGGAAGCGATCTTGGCTCGTGCAACAATAGGTGCCCCGGGATGTGTTGTGAAAGTTAACCATCCCCTCGGTGGGCTGGTGCTGCTCGAGCCTGGTAATTCCACACCGAGTGTCATCTACGAAGGTCGGGTCTAGCAGGTAGACCAGTGCGAAATCCGATAGGAACCTCACGCTTCACTGATAGGCCCAACGACTACTCCTCAATCGCCTGACAAATTTTGAGTGTGGCTAACCTGGAGACCACGGCCATGTCTGCTACCATTCGGCACGCCAACGAGCCACGGTCGAACAGCGATCGTGAGGCTACCACCCTGATTGAACCCTCTGCTCTCCGTACGTTCACACCCACGCAAGCCGTACTCGCCGCTAGTGCTGGTGTCTTCCACTGGACGCCTGAAGGACGTCGGCTCTACGACTTCACATCCGGTGTGCTCGTTTCCAATCTCGGACACAACCCCGATTCCTGGATGAGTCGCTTCCAGCGTTACATGGGGTGGACCGGCAACACTTCGTCACTGAACACCGCGCCGAAAGGCTTTCATACGGCCGTTCCGATGACCGCGTATAACGCGATCACCGAGGTTGAAGTTGAAGCAAGTACGAGACTCGTCGCGCTCCTCCGTGATACGCGCGGCGGCGCGCGGATGGAACAGGTGATGTGGGCGGCATCGGGGTCAGAGGCCATTCAGAAGGCACTTTGGGCCTCAATGGCTCGCGACCGCACGCGACCGATGATCGTGGCCACCCGTTACGGCTTTCACGGCAAGAAGGGACTGGCCAATGCTGTCACCGGAAGCGAAGCCGAAACTGAGCGAGATCCGCGCGTGCGGTTCATCTCGTTTCCCACTACGGAATGTCGTGACGTCTCCATGCGTGGAGCGACGTTCGATCCGACTCCGTATCAGCAAGAGTTAGACGCCCTTCTCCATCAGTTTGGCCGAAAGATTGGCACACTGATCACGGAACCCTATCTCGGCGGCGGTGGATCGTACCACCCACCTCAGTCTTACCTTCAACTGCTCGAACGGTTCTGCCGCGACAACGAGATCACCTTCATCCTTGATGAAGTGCAATCGAACTTCGGACGGACGGGGTCGATGTTCGCGTTTGAGACGTACGGCCTTATGCCGGACATTGTCGTACTGGGGAAGGGACTGGGGAACGGCGTGCCTGTGGCCGCCGCCGTGGGGCGGGCCGACGTGTTTCGTTCACTCAACTACGGCGAGGCGTCCGACACCTGGAGCGCGAACCCGTTATGCTGTGCTGCCGTTCTGGCGACACTTGATGAGTTCGCCGCTCGCGATGTGATTGCCGGGATGCACGAAAGCTCCGCAGTGATCGAGCGCGGTTTAGTATCGCTGAAGGAGTTGCCTTACGTGGAGGCGGTCCGTGGGGAACGGGGTGGGATGGTGTGGGGAGTTGAGATGAAAGATCACGCTGGGAAGAGCGCAAGCGCGTGGGCCTCCGACTTCGTACTGGCCTGCTATCATGGCGAAGGTGGAGACGGCGTCCACCTGCTTGGGCCGCTGGCGAAGAAGGTGGTACGGGTCGCCCCGCCGTTGGTCATCACACCTGCGGAAGCAACATCGTCACTCGACCTGGTGCGAGCCGCTGCGCGCCGAATGCTCTCGTAAGCCCGCGAGGTTCCAATGCCCGATGTCTGGATGGGCGACCTGATCCACTGGCTCGCGCAGCAAGCCGGCACCGAATTGTTCATCGTCAAGAGCATTCTGACGCTCCTGGTGATGTGCCTGATGTGTGGCATGGTCGGCGCGATGGTCGTCGGGAATCGCATGGCCTTCTTCAGTGATGCAATGGCACACTGTGCGTTCGCGGGCGTTGCGCTCGGATCGCTCAGCGTGATCTGGACTCAGCACGGTTGGGATCGTTCCACTGCGGCGTGGCTAGTCCCACTTGTCATGGTCGGGTTCGGGACTGCGATCGGCGCCGGGATGGTTTACGTTCGCGACAACACCGGGCTGGCGAACGATACGGTGATCGGTGTCTTCTTCGCACTGGCTCTCGGTTTCGGTGCGATGCTGGTACGCCTCCTGCAGCAGGTGGCCCGGGTGAACCTCGAGGCCTTCTTCTTCGGCAACCTCTACTTCGTGGAGTACAGCAATCTCGTCCTGCTCTGCGCGGCGCTACTGTTAGTTACTGGTGTGTTCTTGTGGCGTTATAATCAGCTCATGTTCGCGAGTTTCAATCCAAGCCTTGCACGAACCCGCCGGATGAACGTGACGCTCAACAACTATCTGTTCATTGTGCTGCTGGCACTAGTCGTGAATCTGTCGATCCAGGCCGTTGGGGCCTTGCTCATCAATGCACTCCTGGTTGTGCCTGCAGCGGCCGCTGCGAATGTGTCACGAAATCTTCGGCAGATGTTCTGGCTGACTGTCGGCTTCGCACTTGCGTCCGGTGGGATCGGTTACTGGGCCAGCACGCAAATGACGCTGAGCGTGGGTGGTGTACGGGATGTACGATTTGGACCGAGTGGTGTTATCGTGGTGGCCAGCGTGGCGATCTTCTTCGGCTCCATGATTGTTGTTTCGGTGTGGAACCGGTTTGCCCCAATCTTTGGCGGCAAGAAGTTTCGCCACCCCATGCACAACCCAAACGACCCTTGCGGCATGGACCACCCCTTCGGACAATGTCCTTAGGCCGTTGCCGGCGCGCGAACCCGCGCCCCATGACGAACGTAGTAGTCGTACCCCACCGTTCCCGCTCCGGGTGACCTGGTGCAGCCGTCCATCAACGACTTCGTACTCACTTTCAGTTCTGTGCTCTGGGAGGCGATGCCTTTCATCGTCCTGGGGGCAGTGATTGCGGGATTCCTTGAGGAGTTCCTTCCTCAGGAGTTATTGACGCGGTTCCTGCCGAAGTCTGTGCTCCCGGCGGTAATGATCGGTGGGGCGCTCGGACTCGTGTTTCCCATGTGCGAATGTGGGATCGTCGTTGTGATGCGTCGCCTGCTCCGCAAGGGGTTGCCGCTCTCTTGCTGCATTGCCTACATGCTGGCCGGGCCGATTGTCAACGTCGTGGTCATCATGAGCACCTGGGTCGCGTTCGAGCGACATAAGATCGCGCCGGAAATGGTGGGTTTGCGTGTCGGGCTGGGCTTCGTGATCGCCTGCATCACGGGCCTCGTTGTCCACATTCAATACCGGAAGTATGGCAGGGCGCTTCTGACACCGACGGCTGCACCGCCGCCCTCTCCCGACGCCGATCCTGCTCCGCCCGCGCAGCAAGCCGCCGAGGCAACGCCATCTGCGGCTCCAGGCTACCCGTCCATCTTCCAGCGGATGTCGAACATCTCCTCCACGGCGTTGCACGATTTCGTGGACATCACCGTTTACCTCATCCTGGGTGCGGTGCTTGCCGCGGTTGCCAAATCGTACATTACCCCAGACGATCTCCGGGCACTCTCAGGCGGGCAGCCATTCCTCGCGATCCCGGCGATGATGTTCCTGGCCTTCGTGATGTCGCTCTGCAGCGAAGCTGATGCCTTCGTCGCGGCAAGCTTCACGAGCATGCACATTTCTGCGAAACTCGCGTTCCTGGTCATGGGTCCGATGCTCGATATCAAGCTGTTACTCATGTTTACGCGCGTATTCCGCCCGCGACTCATTCTGACCATCGTGACATGTGTGGTGCTCCTGACGCTACTATTCTGCGTGGGTGTCCACCTCGTCTACCAGGCGAACGGCTGGAGCGGGTTGCCACCAGGCGCCAGTTGAATCTCGCAGCGTGGGTGAACCGTCGGCCCGCGCATGGGATACCATACTCAGAGGAGACCGACACATGGCGCACAGTCACCTCGGCTGCCAGTCACCACGCGACTATTTCACCGAGCAACTACTCACGATACTGGTGTGCGGCGCGCTGGCCTTTGCCGGCATTCAAATGTATATGGGGGATCGGCTCAATCTCATTCTCGTACCGCAGTTCCACAAATTCGTGCTGATCGGTAGTATCGCCGTGATGATCCTCGTTGTCGTTCGTGCTATTGCGGTGTGGCACGAGGCAGGTCAACTCCAGCCACTTGACGACATGGTCTGTCAGGTGAACCACGTCCACACGGCCGACTGTAACCACCTGCCAGGACTACCCACCGGCGACGGCGCGGTGATCGACGATCACGGCCACAGTCACGACATGTCCTGGGTCTTCGCCCGAATGCTCGTGCTGGTGTTCCCTGTGGCGCTGTTCGCGCTGGGAATCCCCAACTCAGGCTTCAGCATGAAGAAGCAGCAAGAGATGCTCGGCAAAGATGCCGCGTTGAATCTCGATCCGCACGAACTGGAACGGATGGCGAAGGATCCAGCCACGAAGGTCTACGAGACAGGCACCGGGCCTGATGGTTCGCAGGTGCGGCTCCTTCAGACAGCGAGCGGCCTGAAGATTCGCGAAGTGGTTCCACTATCGGGTGAGACGAAATACGTTGTTGTGCCGGATGCCGGCGTGGCGATGAGCTTCAACGAACTGAAGGACGCAGCGCTCGATTCAGGCAAGCGTCAGTCGTACACCGGACAGACAGCGATCCTGGAAGGACGATTCAGCAAGCTCACGGACAAGGAGTTCACGCTATTCCGGTTGAAGATGACCTGTTGCGGCGCCGATGCCGTACCGCTCAAGGTCCGCATTATCGCTCCGCAAGTGCCTGCTGCTAGCCCGGGACAGTGGGTACGGGTGCGTGGCGTGATCCGCTTCGTGAAGGCACCTGGGCAGCAGAGTTATACGCCGGTGCTTCTTGTGGCGGACATCAAGGACATAGACACAAAGGTTCAGGTCCGCAACGAATACGAGTTCTAAGAGCACAAGCGGCCGGGGATTGACCCGGCCGCTACTCATTCACTTGCCTGCCTGTCGCAAATAGGCGAAGAGGTCGGCCACGTCCTGCGGCTTCAACTCCTTCTCCAGCCCCACCGGCATGAGCGACAGCGACGTTGAACGCATCGATGTGATGTTTGAACGCAGAATCACATCCTCCTTGCCATCAGCGCGTCGGAGCGTGACGCTTGTCGGTGTTTCCACGGAGATGACACCCGTGAGAACGCGGTCGTCACTAGTTACCACGGTGTAGCCAACATAACGCGGATCGACCTCACGGTTGGGGTTGAAGACTGCGATGAGCAGGTCTTCGCCCGATTTGTTCGGAAGTGCTGCGAGAAGGTTCGCACCCACATCGGAGCCGAAGCCGTCGAGTTTGTGGCACGCGGCGCACGTCTTGCGAAAGACCGCCCTCCCCTTCATGACATCGCCCTTCAACTCCAGCGCAGAGGTGTACGCCTTCACCACCCTTGCACGATCTTCGTCACTCCGTTGGAAGAGCGCGACTGCCTGTTTGCGAATCGCGGCGCTGGGGTGGCTCTGGAGTTGCTGGATTTGCGTTGGGGTGAAATCGCTGGGTGCGACCTTCTTGCTACTCACCGCGCGGAGCAACTTCAACACGCGGTCTGGGCGTGAGAGCATCGCTTCCATCGCATCACGGCGTACCGTGGGGCCGTAGCTCTGCCAGTTCTTCAGGAGTAGGTCGCCAACCTCTGGATCAGTGTGGACGGAGAGCGTCCGGATGGCTGCGAGTTGCACATCATTCGGTGTGCTGGGCGTGAGGATATCAGCGAGCGCAGTTGCTTGCTTGAAGGGGCCATAACTGAGCAGCGCCGCAGCGCGGAGGCGTTCGGCTGAACTGGCACTCGCATCCTGTACCGTGGCCACTGCCGTGTCGAATCGCTGGTGCAGCTTCGTCATCACCTGTGCGGCCTCGGCTGGTGGCTTTGCCCACCATGTTGGCAAAGACGATCTCGAACCGCGCATCCCCTGCCCCAGACCGTTGAAAATCGCTCCATCCATCCCAGAAGTGCGACTGTCCGCGATCAGTTCGAGGACCTGGGTGATTTGTTTTACATCACCCGTTGCCCCGACCATGGCCGCCAACATCGACACGATTGTAGCGTTGTGTTTTTTCCCCTTCCGTGTGAGTGCCTCGAGCAGTTGCGATCCGCACCTCTCGGCCGAACTGAGAGCTGCAGTCACGGTCCAGCGGTCGCCCGCGTCGTTCTGCAGGATGCTTGCGAGAATCGGTACGGCGTCTTCGGGCTTCATCGCGCCGGCAGATAGCGCAAGCTGGAATCGCACACGTGGTGAAGGATCGTCCACGAGTTTGGCCGCGAGTGCTCGCAACTCGCCATGATTGACCAGTCGGGATTCTGCGAGCCGCAACGCTTGCTCGCGCATTCCAGGTTCGGCGTGTTTGAAGAGATGCGTGATTGCCTGATCGTTCAACATGTTGAATGCGTTGAGCGTCCAGTATGCGTTTGGTGTCGCAGGTGGCCCGTTCCGCGCCGCGAGTTGGATACGGAGGCTCATTGCTACAGTTGCATCGTCGCGTTCCACAATCAACCGCTGCGCGGTGATGCGCCTCCACGGATTTGCGCTCGTGAGTTCCTTCACAAGATCGGCAGCCTTCATCGCACTCAGATCGGGTAGCTTGGCCGGCCGAAAGTCCTTCGGAGCGATGCGCCAGATTCGCCCTCGGCCACGGCTTTCGAGGTTGAGTTGCTTTTTGATGTCCTCCGGCAGTGAGAGTGGAGTCTCGATTGTCTCACGGTAGAAATCGAGGAGGTAGATCGCACCGTCGGGACCAGTGGTCAGGAAGACGGGGCGGAACCAGTTGTCCGTACTGGCGAGAAATTCGTGATCAGGATACGCCCGTACGGCCTTGAAGACTGCACCATTCTCCTTGAGCAACTCGCGATGAACGAGGTTGTTCGCCGGGTCACAAACGAAATTGTTGCCGATACACTCTTTCGGGAACAACGCGCCAGTGTAAATGAGCGGGCTACACGCGGAGGTGATGTAACCGCCTGGGACAAGTTCCGTCGTGGGGAAACGCCTCGAATTGGGGCTTCCGGCGCGACGCATCGTTCGTTCGACGCGCCACGGTTCGAAGGGGCTGATGCGAAACACCTTCGCAGCCGCGCCGTGTTCGGGAATATCCAGCGAGACCGCGCTCACAGCCAGGTATGGGTTACGTCTGAGGTAGTGATCCGGCAGGACGATCTGGCGCAGATGCTGGCTATTGGTCGCTGTAAACCAGCGCTGGTAATCGTCGGCCGCGAGGCCATATTGCCCGCCTGATGAGATCGGTTCCATGCTCCCTGGGCGGTCGGGGTGGAAACGGAAACCGCGGTTGCGAAGCACCAGCGGCGGCATCCCCTTCGCTTGAGGGCTGGTGACAGTGCCCGCGTCGCTGCCTGCAATGCCATACACCCAGTTGTCAAGCCCCCACTGAAGGCTGTTGACCATCTGCTGGATATTCTTCAGGTTGAAGCCGGTGTAAAGAACCGTTGTCCGGTCGGCCTTGCCATCGCCGTCGGTGTCTTCGAGATAGAGAATGTCCGGAGCGACTGCGACGATCATGCCCTTCTTGTAAGGCGTAATACCCATGGGGAAGCGTAGTCCCTCGGCGAACGTTGTCGCCGTCTCATACAGTCCGTCGCCGTCTTTATCTTCGAGGCACTTAATCTTGCCGCGTGTTTCCTTTCCGGTACCGACTCCACCGTTGGGGTAGCCGCGCATCTCGCAGACGAAGATACGTCCCTTCGCGTCGAAACACATCGCGACGGGATCGACAACGGACGGTTCGCTGGCGACAAGATCGATCTTGAAGCGTGGGTCAATCTTGAAGCTCGCGCGTTCATCTTTCGGTGTGAGCGCCCCTGGCGGCTTCGGAAGGGGTGCCACAGCCAACGCCAGTTCCCTGGCCTTCGCGATGATTGCATCTTCGATCGAGGAGCTCCACTTGCCCGGCATTCCGTAATAGATCTGCGAGGAGTCGGCCTCGTAGCCCCCCTCTTTCAGAACGCGCGCAGAGGGAATGTACGACATCACGTTGTTCGAGTAACCCATCACCCACAGCGCTCGACTGGTCGGAATCTCCTTCTTCAGTCGGAGCAGGTAGTCCACGACGACCTCGCCGCCAAGCGCAACGAGTAACACCTGGTCGCCAATCGCCCACGCCTGCACCGGGTAGTGTGGGTAAGTGTCAGCGATTTTCCCCTTCGCTTCGATTTCTTTTAGAAGATGCTCAGCGCGTCGGCGTATCGCGAGGGTCTTGCTGAGCAGATCGGCGTTGAGTTGTTCTTTCGTGGGTAGTTTGTCGAACTTCAGTGTGATTGTCGCGTATTTCGAGGCGAACTTTCCCTTGATCGGGCTGGCGGTCTTGATCGCGCTCATGGCCGCTGCGGCCAGCGCTTTGCCGTATCGCTCGCACAATTCCACTTTCCCGCGCGGCAATGGATTGGCGTCTGCGCCGCAACCGATCCAGAACATCGCGGTCGTGCCGGGCATCGCCTTCTCTACCGCGATCTGTGCGAAACCGGCATAATCGCCGCACCACTGGTAGAAACTCAGCGTCGTGTTGTGACAGGCATAGCCGAAGACCACGGCGAGCGGTTTCCCATCGGTTGTTTCGGCCACCAGCACCGGGACCGTGTGGTCGACTGGCCCGCCGGGGTTGTTCCCATTAATGATGCCTTTTGCCGTAGGCTGACGCCGATTCACGGCGAAGCCCGCCTTCCCTGCGCTATACTTCAGCCTGACCGGTTTCAGTTGCTTCATCGACGCACCAATCACGTTGACAAGCTCGACCTTGAGGCGTTTCCCATACGCTTCGACCTTCGCCACGTCGTCCTTCGTGAGTGGGTACATGTCGATGAGGTTCTCGCGCACTACAGGACCGCAGTGTGTGTGCGACGAGTTGAGAATGAGCTGATCACGCGCGAGGCCGAACTTCTTCTCCGCTTCAGTCGCGACCTCGTCACCCAGACTCCGAGGGATTCCAACCAGGTCCGTCGTGACCAGTACGAGTCGCTTGCCTGCCGCGTCTTCCAGGCAAAGCGCCTTGGCGTGCAGGTCGTGGAGTTTTCCTTCCGCGGGCTTGGTACGGGATGCGTAACCAGACATCCACACGCGCTGCGTGGGGGTGATGTCCACTGTGGCAACGCCCGCCTTGTACGCTGGCGCATCCGCAGCGAACGCAGGTACCGAGAGCAGTAGAGTGAATCCGATCGCTGGCAGCATTTTCATGGAGTACTCCCCTTCCCTTCCGTCTTGAGCAGTTTCCGCAACGTTTTTAGGAGAATCTCTTCGGACTCTGGACCAGCGAGCGCGACTCCTGGCTCGTATCCGCCCTGGAGATACGCCTTCGCAGTGGGGATGTAACCTGGCCCATCATCGCCATAGGCAGCGATATTGAGAACAACGTCTGGCCGCATTTTGTGCGCGGCGAGTTGGTATTCGATGAACGCTTCGCCAGGGAGGAAGAGGTTCAGCACCTTGCCGCCGAAGTCGAGGCAGTTCACCTCGATTGGCGTTTCCAGACGCTTGAGCCAAGCGAGCTGGAACGCTGCGTTGTTGCGCCTGGCAGCAGTTGCCTTCACATCATTAAGTGTTAAGCGACTCTTCTCTGCACCGAACGAGGCTTCCTTGCGAGGTGGGAGTTTCACTCTCTCGAAACGCCAGTCCCAGTCCTTGACGAGCCACTTCTTCTGGTCGCCCCATGAGTGTTTCATGCCGTTGTAGATGCGGTCGCGCAGGATGGGGCGATTCTCCTTCGCCCCATCGTTGTACTTCCCGGCGGTGACGTTGCCGCCGCACCCGTTGAAGTAAACCTGGAAGACCTTCGTCTCGTCCTGGAATTTCTGGCGAGCCAGACCACAGAAATCGGCGCTCACGCGGCCGTCGCCGTAGTAGCTCATCGGGTGACAGGCGTAGAAGTGCAACCCCGCCCGCGGCGTGTCGCCATGCCAGAAGCTGAGAGTGCGTAGCAGCGGATCGATCAACCCAACGGGCGCGTCGCGTGCTTCCTTGTTCTTGGTAGAACTCGTGCGTGAGAACAGCACTTTCCCGTTTGGGCCAAGTACACGACGGTTGGACGCAACCTCCTTGACCTCCGCGGAACCAGTTCCGATGTGGGTGAACGGCACCGCCTTCATGAGCGATGCCTTGAGCGCCTCGGACGTGCGCTGTACGCAACGATCGTAGTATTTCAGGTCGAGCGAGATCGGCGCCTTCGCGGCGGCGATCAGTTTCTGGGCTTCGGTATCGGCGAACGGTGCATTGTGTGGGTGAACGGCGTGTAGTGAGACATTTTCCGGAATCGTATGCGCTGCGTCCGCCAGTGCCTTCCGCCAGATGCGGAACGCCTCGTTACGGATGCCGGTCCAGTCGACCACGCAGAGCACGATCGGCTTACCGCTGCCGAGTAGAACGACACCGAGAGCACGCAGTGGATCATCCACACCGCGCGATGGCGGAATCCAGCCACCACACAGTGGATGACCCAGCGGTGGAGTCACGTCGCAAGAGAATGTCGCGATGTGGAAGGGCATGGGAGAGTACCCAGGGGTGTGAGCGAGACCCGCATTATGCCATCACACCAGTGGCTTGTCTCGCACGTTCTCCGGGTTCTCTGTTCCGCTCACGGAGGCAGCACGCGCACGTACGGGAACGTATTTCCACACAAGTGCCAGAAGGATCAATCCACCTCCACATAGCATCCACTGATTCGGTGTATCCTTCTCGGGGGTAACCAGAAATGCCCAGACAGGATTGAGAAGCGGTTCGATCAGTGTGATGATCGCGGCTTCGTGTGGTGATATCGTGCGCAACCCGCGTGTGAAGAGCCAGTAGGGTAACGCCATTTGACATGCGCCGAAGAGCGCCAGCACCGCATACTGCCTCACAGTCGGGACCGTTACCCACTCCACGAATGACGACGGACCGTGCTTCACACAAACAAATAGACCGAGTGCAACGGCGGACCCTAGTAAGTTGAGCGCGACAAGCCACGCCGAGGAGTGCGCTCGTAGCATCCGCAGGAATAGCACCACCATTGCGTAAACGATACCGCTACCCAGCCCCATGATGAGGATGATTATCTGTGTTTGCTGCTCGGCGGGAGGCAGGTTGCGTGGCCAGTTCCCAGCGACGATCACCACCGCGCCGGCAGCCCCAATGAGCACCGTCTCCCACCCGCGGGCATCACCCTTTTCGCCCAGAAAGAAGACTGCAAACAGGAAGACCCAGAGCGGTGCGGTGTTCTGCAAGAAGATCGCGTTTGCCGCTGGCCCCAACCCCAGCGCCGAGAGATACAGGGCGCTCATGAGCGCGAAGACGAGAACCATACCGGCCATCGAGGGACGGAACGTGACTTCCGCGCGTCGGACCATCACGAGCATCGCCAGCCCGCCGAAGAATCCACGGAAGAACGCGATTTGTATGGGGCCAAGAGTCGGTTGATCGAGTCCCAGGCCCAGCGGTTCGCACAAGACGCGCATGAACACGCTGCCGAGACTCCAGAGAAAGGCTGCGAACACGAGGCACGCACGGGCGCCGGCAACCGACAGATTTCCGGATGGCATCCATCACCGCGGAATGGGGAACCGCTCGCGGGCAAGCGGCTCGGGCCGCGCGGGTGGTATTGCAATTATGAGGGCCGACCAGCAAGGTGGCCACCGCGAAGGTCGTGCGTTCGGCACCGCTCCCGGCGGTGTGACTCTTCGCCAAGTCACCCTGGACTTGTCGAAGGCGTCTGTTGAACAGGTACAGTGATGGGGTTGAAGTCTGCGCGCGTAGGCGCATCGCTGGGTGGGGGTGATTCCATACCGGAACCGATTCCATCCTTCGCATAAGGCGGCAGCGCAGTTGCCAGACCGGTTGCTTCGAGTCGACGGATCAGCACGCTGGCACGCTGGATACGCTCGCGCGGGTCGCACACCAGCGTCGCTTCCACCAACTCCGCCAGTGCCTTTGGCACGTCCGGGTTTTGCTCCCGCAATGGCCGGAAGGAGTCGCGCCACTTTTCCTGGACAAGTTCGTCGTGCGTTTCCCCGGCGAATGGTACTACGCCGCTCAGCAGGTGATAGAGTGTCGCGCCCAGTGCGAAGATGTCACTACGACCGTCGACAAGGTTCGCGTTCACTGCCTGTTCGTAGGGCATGTAGTAGGAAGTACCGACACCCTGGTGAACGGCGGTCAGTTGCGATTCGTCGTTGAGTCGCTTGGCCAGACCGAGGTCGGCGAGTTTGGCCAGTCCCTCGGGGTGAAGGAGGATATTGTCTGGTTTGACGTCGCGATGCACATACTGCCTGTCGTGGAGGAACTTCAGCGCCCGCGCGATGTCGATCCCGATGCTGACTGCGACTCCTACGGGCAGTTTTTCTAGTGTGGAGAGCGCTCCGTGAGCCGTGGGTCCGTCGATAAACTCCATTACGAGATAGTGCTTGTTCGCGTCGGAATCGAAGCCTGCTGCGTACCCTTGCACGACATGCGAGTGTTCCAGAACACGACTCAGACGCGCTTCCCGATAGAAACGGCCGACGAACTCAGGCATTCCGGCAAGATGATCGGCCAGGAGTTTCACCGCGACCGGGCGACCAGCGGTGACATCGTAACTCTGGTAAACGGCACTCATGCCGCCTTCGCCGAGCTTGCGAAGCAATGGTAGTCCAGCAATCGTGCGAGGTGGGACGGCGTCGGGCGATTGGGAGTCGCATGAGCGGCCCGCATGGCGGTCGGTCCCCGGCATCGGAGTGCCTCCCCCTCTCGGTCGCGCCGGCGAGTCGGCGCTATGCAAGTGTCGGCGTGCGAGTCTTCGGGAAAATCGCAAACTTCGTTGCACGGCCGCTGAGTCATTCGATCCCAGTGGCGCCAGATTTCAAGAGTACACCACCGGAGCAAAGCTCATCCGCAACCAGGCAACAAGAGGTGGTCGTGGTGGCACTGCTCTCTTAAACGTTCGACATCATTCTATGGTGACGACATTCTCGTGAAAAGTAAACACTTTGGGGTGTCAATCCAGAGGGGTGTTCGGTTGATTGTGAAAGCGTGTACACTTCACCAAACGAGTCGAGAGGAGTCTACGGAATCAATGTCTGTTCAGATAATGGTCAACGAAGGCCGCCAGGAGTGAAGACTGCCAGCGGGGAGTTGGTGGCCATTTGGCAATCCTGCTCTCGACGTAGTACACCGTGTGCCGTTGCTCATGTGACGAGATGACACACCGAGTGAACCTACTACTCTCCGAGTGTGCTTCTCGCAGCTGAAATCGCGTTCACATCACCCATCGACTGACGCCTGCGGCTCGACAAGCACACGTCGTACCTCCGGCGTAACCGATGGTGTGTGTCGTTTATATTCACATTTGTTCAGATTACGATTAACGACTCGTTGCAAGATGCTCGTTGCGAAGCGCTCTGAGTCGTTCCAGGAGCGGTCGTGGGTGGCCAGATGCGTCGAGAAGACCCCCATGCGGAACCAGATGCGGGTCAGCATCCAACCACGGATCCCATGTCACAGATCGGACCTTCGGCCAGCACAATGCCAGCGCCGCCAGTGATGAGCCCCACTCGGCCTGGACCTGCTCCGACGGGCTACCGTTCCATCCGGGTGCCCAGATCGCCTGCCCATGCTCGGTGGCGTTGGGATCGGTCCCGCCAGAAGCAGGAAGGCTGAGAACCACTTCCAGAGGCGGCCCGAGCATCCCGAACGTATCGAGCAGGCGGGCTGTGTCGAGCAGGTCGCGCGGGAGGCTGCCGCGTGGTCGCACTCCTGGGCGAATCTCCAGTTCGACGGCAGCCAGTCGCACACCCGCACGAACCAGGTCGTCCGGGAATGTTAACGGCGAGATCGTCTGGTTATCAGAAGCGAGGTAATCCCCCCAGGGTTGAGCTACACTCAGGATAAGTTCAATTCCCGGATCAACTTGTGCCGCTGCTTCGAAGAGACGGAACGCCAGTCGCAGCCGGTCATCATCGACGAGGCCCAGTGAATCGGTGTGATTGAACCCCGCACAGATGATCCAGCGTCGTGCTTCCTTCTTGTAGCGACTGATCGCGGTTTCGAGGTAATCGCACATGAACGCCGCGAGCGCAGGCAAGTCCGACTCCCAGCCTGCCGTCCACGCAGGCAGCATCCCTGGTGCCAGGTCGATGACCGGGCCGATGGTGACTGGTAAGCCCGTGTCTGAAGCAGCGATCACGGCTGCGTCTGCCTGCTCCCAGTTGCACTGCGCCTCGTGTGGCTCGACATCGCACCATCTGAAGCAGACATTCGTTGCGTTGAACGAACGTGTGTATTCGTCGGCCGCGCACCCAGAGAGCGCCTTGATGTGGCGGGCACTGAGGCGTGTATCGAGCTGCCCTTCCTCCTCGTGCCGAGTGGCGAACATCTGTTCGACGTAATCCCTCACGAGGCGGTCGGCCATCTCATGCGTTCGTTCAATCACACTGGCAGCGATGGTATCAGCTTCTGCCTGTGAGTCAGCCAGTGCGGCCCGGCCAAACAACCGTGTCGTCTCGGCCAGCGTCTGGTTGAAGGTCGGCGCCATGCGCAGGCCAATTCCTTGCCATTCCGCTGCCTGAGACCGTACCTGATTGAGTTTGCCGCGTGCCAGTTCGACCAGCAATCGGTACGGTTCGGGCCGTTCGCGCAGTGTCGTGGTGGAGACAGCCAGCGTGCCGAATCGCTCAATGTTCCAGGGTGTGACGAGACAACCGCTCTCGTTCTGAGTTCGACCCGCGGTCAGGCACCCATTGACGAACTGCAACTGAGTGGGAACTGGCGTATGGTCGAAGTAACCGACAGTCGAAGCGATACATGCCTCCGCGGTCGCGCCTGATGTGGCGTGCGCGAGCGAGTTCGGCAACAAGAATGACATCGACCCCATATGAGGGCACACCGGCAAGACTCAGGGGAGGGCCAGAGCCTCGGCCCCATGCTGAAGCTGTGCCGTTAGTTATAACCGCGCGGCCATATGGAAGGGAACACCGTTCGCCCGCATTCTGGCTTGCCGTCAGGCCGGAGGCGCGATCAGGCTGGTGATGGCGATTCCGTAACGGTCTGCCAGTTCCACAGTAGCGGCTTCATCCAAGATGATGGTGCGATTGGCTTCGATCGCCAATGTGGTAGCGCCAGCTTTGCGCATCGCCTCGATGGTCTGTGTCCCAACGGTCGGCACATCGAAGCGTCGATCCTGCTCGGGCTTGGCGACCTTTACCACAACGAAACTGCGACGCGAGCAGAGTTGCCCGGCGCGGGCGATGGCCGCATCCGTTCCTTCGATGGCTTCAACTGCCAGTACCGCGCGTTCGCGGACCATTACGCTCTGTCCCACGTCCAGCCGACCCATCTCACGGGCCAGATGCCAGCCAAACTGAATGTCCTCGCGTTCGGCCGAGTTTGGCCCTCGCCGCGTCAGCACGCCTTCCTTCACGAGCAACTCCGGGCAGAGGTCCAGCGCCGAGACACATTCCAGCCCTGCGACGCGGAATTCGTGGATCAGCCCCAATAAGAGTGAATCATCGTTATTCGCACGCCGCTTACGGAAACAGTAGAAGCGCAACAACCGCCAGTCCGGGATGAAGCGAACCCAGCGCCAGGGGTAGTAGATGACGTGCTTGTGAAACTTCCCGGCCATCGTCCACTGGCGGACACCGCCGCGGTGGAATGCGCGAATCACACGACCCAGCGATGCGCGACGGAGCCATGTGAACTCGGTACACATTCCCTTCAAGATGGGATCTGCCATGCCCGTCACACCGACGCACACAACAGGAATCCCACACTCACGAGCCTTCTCGGCAAAGATGATGGGGAAGCGCCCGGCACAGGCGAGCAACCCCACCGGTTCGCGAGTCTCGAACGACGCCGGTGCCGGCGCGCCGAAGGGCATTAGCCCGGATGTCATTCCCCGGCCTCCAGGCCCAGGTGTTTCTTGATCCGTTTGACCTCTTCACGCAATTCCGGGAGTTTGCGGAGGTTCGCCAGGACTCGCCGTTGCTCATGGACCGGCGCTGCCGGAAAGCCAAAGACGTTACAGTTGCCTGGGAGATCGGCTGTGACGCCCGACTGCGCTCCGACAATGACCTGTGCGCCGATCTTGATGTGATCGGCCACACCAACCTGACCGCCCATGACGACATAGTCGCCCGTGGTAGTCGAACCCGCGATGCCGACCTGCCCGCACAAGATGTTGTGCTTCCCGATCTGGCAGTTGTGACCGATCATCACGAGGTTGTCGATCTTGGTCCCGGCCCCGATCCGCGTCGGACCGAAGGTGCCACGGTCAATGGTCGAACAGGCACCGATCTCCACATCATCTTCGATCTCGACCCAGCCAAGTTGGGGAACCTTGACGTGACGCCCCTTCTGATTGCGGTAACCGAAGCCATCCGCGCCAAGAACGGACGCCGCATGGATTGTCACGCGATCGCCGAGAACGCAATCGTCGTAGAGTACAACCCGCGCATGGATCACCACGTCGCATCCGAGCTTGCAGAACCGACCGACAACCGCGCCGGGATGGATGACGGAGTTCTCACCGATCACGCTTCCCTCGCCGATCACCGCAAACGCACCCACCGAGACGCAGGGCGCAAGCCGTGCCGCTGGGTGGATCTCGGCTGTGGGGTGGATGAGACCGGTTGGCTCTGGCGGATGACCACGGAGATGCTGCACAATGCGGGCGAAAGCCATGAGTGGATCAGCGACGCGAATAACCGGTCGGCCGTTCACTGGCACCGAGGCCGGTACGACTGCCGCTGACGCCTTGCTTGCGTTCCACGCCGAGAGGTTCTTCTCGGTCTCGACGAAGGTGATGTCGCCCGGTTCTGCATCCGCAAGAGTGCGCGCGTTCGCGATCGTAAGCTCCGGATCACCCAGAACTTCTCCTCGCACCCACTCGGCTAACTGCCGCACGGTGACGCTCACGGTGGCATCCCTTCTTCCGCGGCCCCAGGGTCATCCGGTCGCCCGGAGTTTGCGGAAAATAGCGAATCCGCGACGGTCGGACAATGCCAAACGCCTCGCGAGTTGCGCAGTGAAATATCGGCTGTTGTGGAATGTCGGGGAGAGGCGGATACTGGGGAATCGAGCGACTTCGTTACGGATTGTGCGGGTTACGACGGTCGGATACCGGCGTGTGAGGCAAAGGCATCTGCAGATAGTTCACCGGTTGGGGTGTCAACGACTCCGTTGCCAGCAACGGCACACGCCCAGGCGATACGGTCGCGCGCCGCTTGGAGTGCTACATCTGCGTTGCCCCAGATGATGCAGTTGAGGGCCAGACCCGACTTGCGAATCGTGATCATGCCAGAATCGGTACCGACTCGAAGCTCACGCCAACCATCGTCGGGAACCTCATCGGGGAACGCTGGCATTCCATCAACCATGCGAAGCGGGGCCAACTCCCCGACCTGCGCGAGCCGGTTCTTGATCGCTTCCCAGGTCGGCAGACCATTCCCTGGGAAGCGAACGGTGCAATCCAGTCCCATCGACCTACTTCCCCTTGAGGAGAATGTCTTCCAACCGCTTCCTCTGTTCAGGCGACAGCACGTCTCGCGCTTCCTTGTCGCGTGTCGCTTTCAACTCCTTGATCTTCAATTCTAGTTTGTCGATCTCTCCATTGTACTTGTTCTGAATCCGGTAGATCGACTGAACCTGTGCGTCAGCCAGGCCGAGCTTGCCCCAGTTCCGGGGCAACACGCCTTTCACGCGGCCTTGAGGCGGTTCCTTGACGGTCTTCTTCGGCTCCTGCTTGTTTTTGGCATCCTGCCCCAACGTTCCGCTGGACATCACAAGTAGCCCGGTCAGAAGGGCCAGCGAGCAAACGCGAAACATGGGCACCTCGCGAACAGAGTGGGGCATGGGCGACGAGATAATAATATCCGTTCGCATGGTCGATAAAAGCAAGCGAAAACTGATGACTTCTCGTGCAGATATCCATACGTCGCCAGTTCATGCCCGATACGCGTTGTCGTCTCTTCACCATCGGGGTAACGTGTCCCTTGGAGAGGCTCGTCGCCCGCTCGTCCTCCAATTTCGGATCGTTTGTCGATTCCTGGTACGGTGATGAGGAAGTCTGGTACTTTGCTGAATCCTTACGATTCGCCAGGATTCCATTAGTGGACGGTTCGACGCGGCTCCTCTGAATCTCGGTTTCCAGGTGAACCCCAAACCAGAATCGTCGCTCGCGTTCATGTGAATGTGGAAGGAGCCTCCATGCCTCGGTTCGGTGCCCATCTCTCAGTCGCGGGTGGGTTGCACAAGGCTGTCACAACGGCGGTATCACTGCGGTGCGACTCGCTGCAAATCTTCACGAAGAACGCGAACACCTGGGCAGCCAACCCACTTACTGATGACGCCATTCGAGAGTTCCGGCGTGCTGTGGTCGCCGCTCAGGTGCGCGACATCGCGGCTCACGATTCCTACCTCATCAACCTTGCATCACCCGATGAGGCACTCTTCGCGAAATCCGTTGCGGCACTCACGACGGAGATGGAACGAGCCGAATCGCTCGGCTTAACCTACCTCGTGATGCACCCAGGCGCGCACGTAGGCAGCGGTGAGAGTGCTGGACTGGACCGCGTGATTGCCGGGCTTGACGAGGTTCATTCGCGCTGTGCCGGCTTCACGGTACAGTTGCTGGTGGAGACAACGGCAGGCCAGGGATCGACGCTGGGATGGCGATTCGAGCAACTTGGTGCGATATTCGATCGTGCGAAGTGCGCCAGTCGCATGGCGATCTGCTTCGACACATGCCACGTCTTCGCCGCGGGTTATCCACTGGCGAATGACACAGGGTATGTAGCCACATTCCAACAATTCGACGACCTCATTGGACTCTCGCGCCTGAAGCTCTTCCACATAAACGACAGCGCGAAACCGCTCGGGAGTCGTGTCGATCGACACGCCGGGATTGGCCTGGGTGAAATGGGACTGGACCCATTCCGCCGACTGGTGAACGATCCACGCTTCGCGCAACACTCGATGGTGTTGGAGACGCCAAAAGAGGATGCGGACGGCAACGAGATGGACCCGGTGAACCTGGATATCCTGCGCGGGCTTGTGACCACACATGTTCACCGCGCGCGCTGATTCGCCGCACACATTTCCCGGATGGCGTCAAGCTGGCTTTCACCGGTCGCCGATGAATGGTGTGCGAGGACTGCCCTGTTCACTGGAATTGCAAAACTGGTGCTGGCACTGTCAGCAACAGGTTTGCACCAGGGTGCTGGGGGTCTTCCCTGTGGAGTCGCTCTCTGTCGTGTCCCCAGCGCAACAGAGAGCGAATCGGCGGCGGGAGTGGTGATGCGGGCCGCGATCCGGCAGCCCCCAGTTGCCGTGCATCCGCCCGCGGAACCCGTGTCCGGTCGATCGGGCGTTAGACCCCCGACGGCGCGCCGGTCCCGGAGCTTCCCGCCACGAACGGCTGGCCCCGGCGAATTGACCCACACCAGGACGCCGACTGCGAGGCATGACGCTTCGCACCCGCGGCGATCCCACGCGATTGCCTCCGCCGGGGCCGGTCGACTCCTCACACTTCACTTGACCAATCCCACCCTGACAATATCCCATCACCGCACTCGCTTCCCTGCGGGTTGCGGCTAACCGCCTCTTTGCACTCGAGAAAACCTCACAGCCACCATGAGCAAGATTAGCGCGTTGAAGGCCCGCGAAATACTGGACAGTCGCGGCAATCCGACCGTCGAGGTCGAAGTGGTCCTCGAGTGCGGCACGAGAGGCCGCGCAGCCGTCCCCAGCGGCGCCAGCACAGGCGCGCACGAGGCAGTCGAACTTCGCGACGGCGACAAGAAGCGTTATGGCGGCAAGGGAACACTCTCCGCCGTGCGCAACGTGCTCGATGCCATCGCTCCTGCTGTCAGCGGCATGTGCGTGTTTGGTCAGGTCGCGATTGATCGCAAGATGCTCGAACTCGATGGCACAGCTAACAAGGGGCGGCTGGGTGCCAACGCGCTGCTTGGTGTTTCGATGGCCGCTGCACACGCCGCAGCGAATGCACTGGACCAACCGCTCTATCGTTACGTCGGCGGCACGAATGCTCGTGTGTTGCCTGTGCCACTGATGAACATCCTCAACGGCGGCAAGCACGCCGACAGCACAGTGGACTTCCAGGAGTTCATGATCATGCCCGTCGGAGCGTCTAGCTTCCGTGAGGCGCTCCGCATGGGTGCAGAGGTCTTCCATAGCCTCAAGAAAGTGCTGCACGACAAGGGGCTGAACACGGCCGTTGGTGATGAAGGTGGCTTCGCACCGAACATCCCATCAGCCGACGACGCCCTGGCCACGATCTCCACGGCAATCGAAAAGGCGGGCTACAAGGTTGGCGAACAGATTGCCTTTGCGCTCGATGCCGCATGCACAGAACTCTTCGAGGAAGCGAAGCATCAGCACAAGAAGGAAGGGTATTGCTTCTTCAAGAGCGATCCCAAGCGCGTCATCTCGTCTGACGAGATGATCGACCTGTGGGTGAAACTGTGCGATAAGTACCCGATCCTCTCCATCGAGGATGGGCTATCGGAAGACGACTGGGCGGGATGGAAGAAGCTCACCGCTCGGCTAGGCAATCGCGTTCAGATCGTCGGTGACGATCTCTTCGTCACCAACACGCAACGACTCAATCGCGGCATCCAGGAAGGATGTGGCAACAGCATTCTGGTGAAGGTGAACCAGATCGGGACGCTCACGGAAACACTCGATGCGGTAGAAACGGCGAAGCGGAACAAGTTCACCGCGATCATGAGTCACAGAAGCGGCGAGACAGAAGACGTGACCATCGCTGACCTGGCGGTGGCCACCAACTGTGGGCAGATCAAGACCGGTTCGGCCAGCCGCACCGATCGCATCGCGAAATACAACCAACTGCTGCGAATCGAGGAACAACTCGGCGCCGCTGCCGTCTATGGATGGGAGTTGCGGAAGTAGTCACGACATTCCCGCTCACCTGTGCGGGAGTCGTCCGGAGCAAACCATGCCCGACATCCTCGCCGATCCACCGCAGATGCTTTACCTCATCCTCGGCGGGGTGTTGGTCATCGCCGGGCTGATCACCACGCAACGGCAGGGGCGCCGTCCGTTAGTCGTCTTCGCGACGACGTTCTTTCTCATCGTTGCCCTCTTCCTCATCGACAAGTTTGTGGAGACGCCGCGTGAAGAGGCGGTGCGGCGGTCGCAGGTGTTGGGCATGGCCGCCGATGTCAAGAATCCGGGCACGTTCAGCCCGGAGGTGTTCGCGGACCAGCTCGCAGACACAGTGAAGATCGCCAGCGTCAACGAAGCAGGAAAGACGCTTACGCGCGCCGAGGTGAAGGCCCACCCGTTCTGGCAAACGCTACGGGCCTTCAACGTTCACGTCGCGGTATGGGGCTTTTCGCGTGATGATGCGAAGATGATCGACGCGAACAACGTGGAGATAGGATTTCTCGGAAAAGGTGAGATCGACGGCGGCAAACAGATCCCCGCATACGTTCGCGCCATCTACTCCCGGCAAGCCGACGGCTCGTTCAAACTCAGTTCACTCCGGACCTTCGACCCGATCAATCACAAGGAAGGTCTACCGATCCCAGGCTTTCCGTGAACAGCCATCACGGCTTGGGTTGCGGTTGCTTGGTCGGTCGGAACCAGCGTTCCGGGATCACGAGGTTTGCCCCCTCCTCAATCCCTGCGGATTTGAAGACATTCGGGCCACGGAATCGGGCCTGGACCAACAAGGCCGCTGTGCCACCCGTGAAGGCAGTGGCAACCCCCTGCCCTCGCGTTGCTTGTCCGCCCAATGTCATAGCCGGCGGGCCGAACAGATCTGGCTTCTGGCGAAGTTCCACCCCTGTGCCAGCCCCGACTTGCTGCCGCGCGCCAATCATACCCAGCGTGACAGCTCCTTCCGCGTCGCCAGGCGTGCCGACCCCCGCCGCCATGTTCGTGTACGATCGGAACACCACTCGCGCGGCACTGAGCGCCGTGCCAGGGGTTTCCACCACCAGTCGTGGGTGAATCTCGACATGCCGTCGGAGGATCGGCAAGCGCGGTTCTGACCCAGGGTTAGACTCAAGGGCCACCGCATACCGACCTGCTACCGGCACCGTGAACTCCAGCATCTGCTCGAAAACGAGGAAAGTCGGTGTGCGATAAATGATGTTCGGAACAGACGCCGAGCGGGCAACTTCCTGCATCTCGTCGCTCGACCGTTGCGCGCCGTCCGGGTCGATCTGACGCATGAGTCGCAATGTGAGGGCGTTCGCCGGTGTTTCGCTCTCAGGAGTAGTCGGATCGGCCGGTTCTCGCCACTGCACGACGAGGCGTAGTCGTGTACCCTGCGCGAGTTCCGTCTTCACTTCTCCCGAAGGAGCGCGCGTGCCGAGGAAGTTGAGTTGCGACGACCAGTTATCTGCCGGCAGCGGCACGCCCGGCGACAGCCACTCCATGAGGCTGTCGCCGTTGGTGTCGCGGAACAGTCCGCCCCAGGCGGCCGCGCCAGCGGCGCTGCCAGACTGCACCCACGAGACCGGCGGCTTCGGAATCGTCTGAACGTTCACGATTCGCGGCGGTAACGGCGCGGAGAGTCTGTCAAGTGTCGCAGCGAATGAGTTCAACCCATCCAGTGGGTATCCCGATTCCCAAACGAGTGTATTGACGAAAACCTTCGCCCCACGGAAAGTCGTCAAGATCGTGGCCTTGTATTCGTTAAATCTGCGGACGAGTACGGTTAGTTGTTTCTCACGAGCATATACCGCTTCCAGGTCGGCTCGGGCCTTCTTACGAAGATTCACTGACACCGGGTTGTCACTGAGATCGGCGAACGCTGTTCTGTAGGCTGAGATGGCAGCGTCTCGATCGCGGTCAATCTCCGCTGAGCGCGCCGAGAGTTCCGTCAACCGCACCTCCAGCGCATCGGTCGTGGAGATCTCGCCACGAGCTAACCGCAGTATCGTCAGCAGGTGGAAGTAGCTTCCTGGATCAATTCGTACCAGCACCAATTCGCATTCCGGCGCTGCGACTGCAAGCGCACGAGCGGCTGCGGTGCCTGTGCCGCTGCGGGCTGGCTCCGTTGGTGCCGGGATCAGTGATGGTGAGAGTTCCGTTGTGAGGTCCACGATTGTGGTCTTCTTCGGTAACCCGTTCCCGACTAACTGTTCTGCACCTGTGAAATTGGAGCCGATCACCACGACTTTCACCCCAGCGCCTTTGTAACGGAGTTTGTGCAACTCGTTGACGTTCGTTGCAGCGAGCACCTCCGTGGGCGTGGCGCCCTTCGGAGCACCGATCGCAATCGTTTCAGAGCCGCGCCGCGGTAATCGCACGCCCAGCACACCTTCTTCCTGTGCGAACCGGTCGACGTAATCGAGTCGCGAAATCCGGACGCTGGCGACATTCCCAATGACGCCATCAAGGGCCGCGCCCCCATAGTTTCCCAGAAGATGTTCACGTAATCGTGGCACATCCTTGATGGGTCGAGCATAGACGACCTCAATCAGCAGGGGTGTGCCCTTCGTCTTGGGGTCGAGTAGTGCAGCGCGCAAGTCGGCGGTGTAACGCAACTGAGCCGGCAGGATTGGTGCGGGCGTAAATGGTGGCAGAAACTCCTTGATAGGGACGACTTCTGCCCAGCGAATTGGGTTACCATCACGCAGAGGTTCAGGGAGGCGCGAACGTGAGACGGCCGGAACGAACCACCCACTTGGTTCTGACCGGATGTCCTTCACGAGTAGGTCAACGTTTTTCCGTGGGAGTGAACCACGGACGAGCGTGTAGCCCTGCGTGTCGTAGCCGAGCGCCTCCTGGAAGCCGAGCAACCCGAGGTGTGCAACAACCTGCTGATGAAGTTGCTGCTGCACCGCCGGCCGATAGCCGCTTCGTAATCCGAGTTTCACGGCGACAGGGTTGCTCGGCTCGGGATAAGCAAAGGCGGATGGTGCGAAGAGAATTTGCTGAACGTGGCGGTCCTTCAACACCTCCATGACGTTCTTCGAGGGGATAGTGCCGGTGAAGTACTCGGCGTTCGGGTCGAGAATGTCGAGGTCGTGATCCGGTTCACCTTTCTTGGTGTCTACGAATCCGAGAGAGTCCAGATGCTTCACGAGTGCGCGGTATTGCCGGATGCGTTCGTCACGATCGGCGCGGATGCGGTAGCGAATCTGGATGTCGAGTTTCTCGGCACGGGGTGGTTCCTTCACCTCCGCACCAGCAAGTGCAGCGAACCAGAGCAGTGCGATTAACGCAGTCGAGCGAGTCGGGATGAACGTCATGATTGCGTCCGATGTGGGCGCGCGGATTGGTACCGCTGGAATTGCGACCTGTCTCTAGCTTCGCCAGTTCGGCATGGCCGCTCCAACTCCTATCCTGAACGCCAGCCACAGACGCGCCAAGTGGCGTAGCGAGTTGACGCACAATTCGCACGGCGAAAGACACGATCAGAGCAGAAATTCGGTCTGGCCGACCTCTACGCCCTGTTCAGATCGTGCCGATTATCTCTGCGAACAGCCTCGAAGGTTCGTTCACTTCACTCGATCGGGGGTGAGTTTGCCGAGGTTATCGAAGAGATGGACAAGCGACGCCATGAGTTTCTTGAAATCGCCTTCGTGGAGGCTCTCGTTGGGAGCATGTGCGTTGCTTGCCGGGTCCTCGATACCCATCAGCAATGCCGGCGCGCCGCCGAACAGTTCTGAGAGTGGGCCGACGAAACCGATTGTGCCCCCACAACCGATGGCGACAGGGTCGCGGTCAAAGCCAACCCGCATCGCCGAGAGTGCCGACTCGAACGCCGGGCCGTTGGGATCGGTCATCCACCAGTCTACCGGCGGGCCAGCAGGAGCGACTATCACCTCGCAGCCCCACGGCGGGTTGGCCTTCAGGAACGCAGTGAGCTTCTCCAGAACATGCTCGGGCTTCTGGTCCGGTACGATGCGGCAACTCACGATGGCTGATGCAGTGGGGAGCACCTGATTCGATGCTCCCTTGATTGAACTGGCTTCCTGCGCGATCACCGTGACGGCAGGCCGACGCCACGTCTGATCGTAGACGCCGTAACCCGATTCAGTCGCATATCGGAGTCCTGAGACCATCCCGATCGAGGCGCCGAACTTTTCCGCGTCGAACGGCAGTTTGTGGAAAGCGGCCTTTTCCTTGTCCGTGAGTGCCCGAACCTGCTCGTAGAAGCCAGGGATCGGCAGTTCTCCGTTGTTCCAGTACAGTCGGCCGAGGATCGCGTTCAGGGCAACAGCCGCGTCCGGCACGGCACCGCCGCCCATCCCGCTGTGGATGGGAATCCGGGCCGTGTGAACGTCCACCTTCACTGCGACGATGCCACGCAATGAGTATGTGATACTCGGTATGCCGACTTCGATGTTTTCCGTATCGCAAACGACGATCACATCGGACTTCAGCCGATCACGATGCGTCTCGAAGAACTTCAGGAGATTCTTCGAACCAACTTCTTCCTCTCCCTCCACCAGCATCTTGATGTTGACGGGCAGCGTGTTGCCTGTCTTGCGGTACGCGGCGACCGCGCCGAGTTGTGCAGCGATGGCGCCCTTGTCATCGGCGGAGCCACGCGCGTAGAGTCGGCCATCACGTCGTGTGAGTTTCCAGGGGTCGCTCAACCACTGTTCGACGTAGTTGATGGGCTGTACGTCGTGGTGCGCGTAGAGGAAGACCGTGGGTTTGCCAGGAGCCTCCAGCCACTCACCATAAGCGTAAGGAAGCGACTGACTGACGCGGAGGACATCCACGTTATGCAAACCGGCGTGGCGCATCTGGTCGCAGGTGAGCTTCGCTGTGCGTTCGATCTCCGGGTTATGCTCTCCGTCGGTGCTGATGCTCTGGATCGCGACCAACTCGGCTAGCCCGTGGACGATCTCCTCGTGGTTCTTGTTCAGCCAGTCGAGTGCGGCAGATTTCATGAGATACGGCTCCTGTGTTCTTGTGTCATCACTCTACCCCGAGGGCCAGCCGGGGTAAACCCGGCCGGCTATACTCTCGCTGGAGTTCTCGAGTTACTCTTCTTGTTCCACCATCGTGGGTCTGTCATGACCGCATCCCGATTGATTCTGCTCGCGTTGTTCCTCGTCGCGACACCGCGCGCACAGGCCGCCGACCCGGAGAAGGACATCCGCGCACTCCTCACCGCACAGGCCGTTGCCTGGAACAAGGGTGATCTGGATGGGTTCATGGCCGGATACTGGAACGACGTGAAGCTGACATTCATCGGTGGAGGCGACATCACATTCGGCTGGAAGAAGACGAAAGAACGTTACGAGAAACGCTACAAGGCAGACGGCAAGGCGATGGGGAAACTCGCTTTCAGCGAGTTACATGTCGATGAACTCAGCGCGAACGCAGTGATGGTACGCGGCCGGTATGAACTCACTTTCGAGAAACAGACCGAACCGAAGAAGCATGCCCGCGGGCGGTTCACTCTGATCGTGAAAAAGTTTCCTGATGGCTGGAGGATCACGCACGACCATACGTCGGCGGAGGAGTTGAAGTGACGATTATCGGGGTGTTGTGGGTTCAGGAGATGTGGTGGCCAAAAATTGGCCGAGCCGGTAAGCCGTCGGGGACGCTGCCAACCCCTAAGCTCACCGGCCCGACACAGTCGCTCCCACACGAGGAAGGGACGCTGCCAAACAACCCTTCCTCACCATCTTCGATGCGCGCCGCTGTCCAGTTATTGCCCAGCCACCAGTTATTTTTTCGTTGCAGACGCATCCCGAATCGGGATCATAAGTTCCGTTCACATTCCTTCTTTCGGAATTCCCCATGAAACCGATCTCTCGCCGCTCGTTTCTCGCCGCGAGCGCTGTCGCGATCGCCGGGAGTGCGCGACTCCCCCTCGCGCAGGCTGCGGAACCACCGCTCAAGTTCAAACTCGGTACCGTGACTTACAATGTTCCGAAAGACTGGGACCTCGCCACACTGCTGAAAATCTGCAAAGAAACAGGCGTTATGGCAGTGGAGGCACGCACCACTCACAAGCACGGTATTGAGCCGCGACTCACCGCCGCGCAGAGGAAGGATGTGCGGAAGCAGTTTGCCGACTCCGGAGTCGTGTTCTGGGGCTGCGGCAGCACCTGTGAGTTCCAGTCGACCGATCCTGCAGTGGTAAAGAAGAACATTGAGGAGTGCAAAAGGTTCATCGGGCTGACACATGACATCGGCGGGCACGGTGTGAAGGTCCGGCCCAATGGGATGCCGAAGGGTGCGGACGAACAGAAGACGTTCGAGCAGATTGGGAAGGCGCTGCAAGAATGTGGGAAGGCCGCTGCGGATGCGGGTATCGAAATCTGGGTTGAGGTTCACGGCGCCGTGACCCAAATTCCCAAGAACATGCGCACCATCATGGAAGCGTGCGGCCACAAGGCCGTCGGCGTAACCTGGAACTCGAACCGGACCGATGTCGAGAACGGCTCGGTCGCGAAGTCATTCGCGCTACTCAAGCCGTGGATTCGTTCGTGCCACATCAACGAACTGGAGAACGATGCCAGTGGTAAGTATCCGTACCGCGAGTTGTTCCGACTGCTGCGCGAGATGGGATACGACCGCTACACGCTCTGCGAGGTGGGCCGGGCCTATCCGCCTCCTGCAGGCGCAGCGTTTTTCAAGAAGTACAAGGCAATGTGGGAGAAACTCGCGAAAGGATGAGGCAGCATTGTCACCACTTCGCCTCATCGTCGAATGCTCCCCAGCGCGGGACCTGTGGCTCGCGTCCGGTCTTCGCAGCGCGGGACTTCAGCACTGCCTCGGCGAGTTCCAGGTCTTCCTTCGTTGTGATTTTGAAGTTTGCCATCGCCCCTTGCACAACGACCACCGCGTGTCCGGCCGCCTCCATGAGTTGGGCATCGTCGGTAATTGCCGTTGTAAACGCCCCACGCTCTGCGTAGGCCTCTGTGAGCCAATCACGTCGAAAGACCTGCGGCGTCTGGGCCTGCCAGAGGCCCGCGCGCGAAACAGTTCCTGTGATGTAGTTCGTTGCTGGATCGACCTGCTTGAGCGTGTCGGCAACTGGTAATGCCGGCATTGCCGCGCCGTGTTCCTCTGCGGCATGGAAAACCGCGTCCACGATCGATGGTATGACCAGCGGCCTCACCGCGTCGTGTACAGCGACGAAGGGGACGTTCGCTGGCACCCTCGCCAACGCGTTGGCCACCGACTCGAAACGCTCGGCGCCACCGTCGACCAGTTCCATGTTGTTGAACGCCAGGAGATGCCCGAAACGCGTACGGAAATGGTCGCGGTCATCTGGTGCGACGACTAGATACACCTTACTCACATCTGGTCGCTGCCAGAACGCTTCGGCGGATCGCTGCCAGACCGGACGGCCATCGAGCGAGACGAACGGCTTCTTCTCCATGCCGCCGAAGCGTGACGACCTTCCTGCCGCAGGCATGATGACCGCGAATCGCGACATGGGACACCTATGAAGGGGGAGACGCCTCCATCCCTCGTTTTAGCACTTCCTCCCAGTGTGCGAAGAGGCCGCGCCAGCGTTCGACGTTCGCAGTGCGATTCGTGAGTTCCTGTTCCACTACTGCCCTGAGTGCATCAGCCGCCTGTAATCTGGTTTCCCACTCACCCAGTCGCGTGTCGAGACTGTTGAGCGCAAGGGGCGGTTCCCCTTCTCCGGCCGAAGGCGCCACGGCCAGCTCCCACCGTTCCTCGGAGCGTTCGAGAGTCTTCGATGCAGCCGCAAGCGCTGTTTCCATGCGGTCGAGTGAGTCCTGCCACTCATCCATCGGTAACGGCATACGTGTGATTCCGTTAGACAGAACGAGCGCCGTGTCAGGCGGCGCAATCTGGGCGGCTCGTAGCCCCACTGGCTCTCAACTGCAAGTCGAGTTTTGCAGACTTTATCCTTGCAATGTGGATGGCAGAGTCGCTATTGCTCTCGCGACATGGGGGCACATCGCACGAGGTGACCGGCGGGGGCCGGTTCCTTCAGCGGAGTGATACGGGGGACGCGCAGGGCTGAGAGGCCGTGTGCGGATGGGGAGGATACGCCGTGTACGTTGCGTGCTCGACGCTCAGTTTCAGCCAGCTTTCGCTGGAAGACGCGCTACGAACCGTTCGTGAGATGCGGTTCACGAAGGCCGATCTGGCCATCCACGATGACAGCCCACACCTGTCCCCTGCGGAGGTTGTGGCCGATCCTGCGCGCGCCGCGCAGCGCCTCAAGGCGGCCAACCTGCCCTGCGCTGCGTTTCACCTGTCCATTGGTTGTGCCGACACGGCAGAGGCACGCAAACAGTTCCGGGCAGTGTGCCGCCTCGCGCGCGTTTCCGCTGTGCCGCTGGTTACTGTGCCGGCAGCACCTGCTGGCGCGGACCTCGAAGCCGAGGCATGTCGGCTCGCGGAGTGGCTGAAGATCGCCGAGGCCGAAGGTGTGATTCTCACAGTCGAGACGAATACCGCGACCATCACCGCCGACCCACTCGGCGCGTGCGAGTTGTGTCGCCGGGTTCCCGGGCTGGGACTCACGCTCGATCCGAGTCACTACCACTGTGGCCTGCACGGACGACTGGAGTACGACGCACTCTACCCGCAGGTCCGGCATGTCCGGTTGCGCGACTCGGGTCACGCGCCTGAACAATTTCAGGTGCGGATCGGTCAGGGCGAAATTGAGTACGGCAGGATTGTGTCGTTACTCGAACGGAATCGGTACGACCGGGCGTTAACAGTGGATGTGCGTGATGTGCCCGACAGCCCCTTCCCGGTCGGGCCAGAAGTACGAAAGCTGAAGTATCTGCTCGAATCGCTTGTGTGAAACACCCGATTGCGGCTTCGCAAGCGTGCGAAGCCGCAACGGTTGGTCGGAATCACTTCTTCGTGAAGTCGCCCGAGTAGGGCTTCGTGCCGAGCTTGCCGCTGACGGTACCCTCGATCTTGCTGAGGTTGCTGATACCTTCCTTTTTGCCAACGAATCGGCTCGACTTTCCCTTCGGATCGTCCTTCTGTGGCATCGGGGAGAGCTTGACAGTCAGTTGCGGTTTCTTGAAAGAAACCGTCAAACTCTTGGCGTCGATTGGCTTGCGCTTCGCCTTGTGCAAGTCCTCGTGGCCGCCGTAAACGAGGACAGTCACCGTCTGTGTCTTCGCGTCCGGGATCACTTCGAGGTGATACTCCTCGTCGCCCCACACTGCGACTGGCATCTTGTGTGGCCCCAACTCATCTGCCAGGACCGCCAGGCTCAGGCACGCGACGAGCGCCGTGCTGAAGAGCATCCGAATCATGTCATTCCTCCGTTGAAAGGCTCTCAATCCGTTATGGGCGAAGTGCCCGTTCTCTCCACCGCACCATGCGGCGAGTGTGCTTCGGCTACTGACGGCACTTCGAGGCCGTCATCAGTTCCCCGGGCCGCCATCTGCAGCGCAGCCTTGCCGCTGAAACGCCAGAACAGGCCCGGATGAATCAGAAACTCGCAGAAGGTACTCGTTACCAGTCCGCCGAGGATCACCGTGGCGACCGGGTAGAGAATCTCACGTCCTGGTTGCTGCCCCGCGAGTACCAGCGGGATGAGGCCAATGCCGGCCGTCAACGCAGTCATCAGCACCGGGCTTAGCCGTTCCAGACTGCCACGCAGGATCATCTGTTGCGTGAAACCTTCTCCTTCATGTTTCATCAGGTGGACGTAGTGCGTCATGAGTAGGATGCCGTTTCGCACGGCGATACCGCCGAGTGAGATGAACCCCACAAGACTCGCGACAGTGAGCGTTTGCTTTGTGATGAGTAACGCCAGAACACCACCGATGAAGGCAGTGGGAATCGCGTTAAGGATCTGCAACACGATGCGGGCTGTGGGGAAGAGGAGGTAGAGCACGCCGAACATTCCCAGTACCGAGACGCCCGCGAGTGTCGCGATGAGTTGAGTGGCGCGACGTTGGCTCTCGAACTGCCCGCCGTACTCCACGAAGTAGCCTTCCGGCATCGCGACCTTCTCGGCCACGTTCGCCTGAATTCCAGCTACCACGGATGCGATATCGCGGCCCAGTGCGTTGCAGCGAATCACGATCCGGCGACGGATATTCTCTCGCTTCACCTGATTGGCGCCCGTATCGCCGCCGGTCATCGGAGTCACATCCGCCAGGTCCTTCAGACGCACACGTCCCTGCCCGTTGGGGAGATCGAGCCATAACTCCTTGAGGTTCGCAACATCAGCGCGATAGGGCTCGTCGAGTCGCACGAGGAGATCGAAACGCCTTTGCCCTTCCACCACCTGCGATACGACTTCGCCATTGAGTGCGGTCTGGACAAACCCACCGACGTAAGCGCGATCGACCCCGTAGAAGGCGAGTGATTCCGGACGCAACTTGATGTGGATCTCGTCCACCTTGCGAATTGGCTCGACTGCCAGTGAACTGACTCCTGGTACACCGGATATGGCCGACTTGATCTGGTTCGCGGTCTTCTCCAGCGTGTCGAGATCGTCGCCGTAGAGTTTGATCGCGATCTGCGCTGTGCTGCCGGAAATCATGTGGCTGATGAGGTGCGCCAGCGGTTGCTCGACCTCGATATCGGCGCCAGGCACCTCATCCTTGATGCCCTTCTGGAGGTTTGTGAGTACGTCCTCACGGCTCTTGCCGCTGCCAGGGTTGATTGTGACGAGGTATTCGGTCGCATTGGGTGGCTCGGCATGTTCGTCCAGTTCGGCGCGACCCGTGCGGCGGAAGAACTGCAACACTTCACCGTCCAGGTTCTGCGGCGACTTCTGGAGTGTGCGGAGTTTCGCATCCACGCGCAACGCGGTCGCGTTGGATGCGGCCAGCGACGTGGCCGGCGGCAACGTCACGTTCACTTGCACTGAACCTTCGTCGAACGGTGGCAGGAAGTCGGCACCGATGGTCGTGAGCCGCCATGCGGCATAGCCGACCAGGAGCCACGTCGCCAGCAGAAGCAGTACGGCGTGCCGCATACTCACGCGAACAAGGACACCCGCAAGCCACTTGAGCAGCCGAACAAGAATGCCGTCGCCTTCGCGGTGGGCGGCCCTCGAGTTCGCCAGCAGATACGACGAGAGTACGGGTGTCACAGTCAGTGACACGACGAGCGAAGCGAGGATCGAGACGATGTAGGCGATTCCCAGCGGCGTGAAGAGCCGTCCTTCAATGCCGGAGAGTGCGAACAACGGCAAGAACACGAGGATCACGACAGCCGTGCCGAAGACGATGGATGTCCGGACCTCCACGCTTGCTTCATAGATGACGCGCAACGCCGCGCGTGGGACCGCGGAGTGCGCATTCTCACGCAACCGCCGGAAGATGTTTTCCACGTCGACAATCGCATCATCCACGAGTTCGCCCATCGCAACCGCAATCCCACCGAGTGTCATGACATTGATGGAGAGTTCCGTGCCAGTGATCATGCCGATGAGCTTGAATACCAGCACCGTTATCGCGAGCGAGAGCGGGATGGCCGAGAGTGAGATGAACGTGGTGCGGAAGTTCAGCAGAAACAGGAAGAGTACGACAAGCACCAGCACCGCACCGATGACGAGTGCCTCGCCGACGTTGAAAACACCGCGGTCGATGAACGCACGCAGTTCGTATAGCCCTGGCTCCAGCACCACATCGGCTGGTAGCGAAGGCTCGACCTCGGTCAATGCGGCCTTCACCCGATCCGTGAGGTTGCGGGTATCCATGTGTGGCTGTTTCGTGACCGTCAGCACCACGCCAGGAAACCCGTTGATGCTCGCATCGCCGCGTTTGATCTGCGCCCCCTCGGTGACACGCGCCACGTCTTTCAGGAGAACGGCGCGGCCGAGTGGCTTTCCAGGCTGCACGGGAGGCGGTGGCTTCACGACGATCAGCCTCAGATCAGCGACCACTCGCTCCGGCCGTGGGCCGAGCCGTCCGATCACTCGGATTGGTTTCTCGACCCCGCCGAGATCGGCGAAGCCGCCAGTGAAGTTGACGTTGTTCGCCTTCAACGCCACGTCCACTTCCTGAAGCGTCACGCCGTATTCGTGCAGTGCCGTTGGATCGACGAGTATCTGGTACTGCTTGCGTCCACCACCAATCGCGATGACCTGGGCAACACCGGATACCTTGAGCAGCCTCGGCCGGACCACCCAGTCGGCGAGTGTGCGGAGCGCAAGTGCGCGTTTCAGGTCAGATGGGAAGATGAAGTCGCGCATCTGCTTTCCGATTACTGCGTGCACGCGCTGATCCCCATCCTCCGTTGGTGTGTCCCATTTCGTCTCACCAACAGGAACAGCTTCCCATGTGGCCGGATTCTTCCGATCGGTCACCTTCCAGACAAGGAGTTGTGGTGGCGCATCGGGGCGGCGCACCCGTTCGGCGTACAACGGCGTATCGGGAACGGGGGTCAGTTCGCCACCTTTCGGGCCTGTTCGACGACGCATTCCGGCAATGAGGAACTGCCCCATGATCGAACTGATTGGCGCCATCTGCGGGCGGATACCCTCGGGCAGATCGCCGGAAACGGTTGCGAGGCGTTCTTGCACAGTCTGGCGGGCCGTGCGGATGTCGGTCCCCCACGCGAACTCGATATTCACCACAGATAGCCCGAAGCCGGACTGGGTGCGTACATCCTGCACGCCGGTTCCGCCGAGCATGGTGGACTCCAGCGGATAAGTGACGAGTGTTTCCACCTCCTCCGGGGCGAGACCGGGGCACTCGGTCATAATCGTGACCCGAGGCCGGTCAAGGTCGGGAAAGACGTCGATGGGCATTGTGGTCGCGTAATAACTCCCACAGAGGAGCGCGACGAGGCTCACGACCACGATTATGGGCCGGTGCCGGAGCGAGAACTTGATGACGGAGTTGAGCACGCTTACCTTTCGTTAGTGCTCGTGACTGTGGCCTGCGTGATCATGCCCGTGGCCACCGGCACCACCAGCCGACGTAGCCTTCAGGGCGCGATTGATCGCCGCGGCTTGATTCTTCACCACGAAGTCCGCTTCCGTGATGCTGCCGTCGTTGGCGAGAATCACGTTTGAGCGATCTTCGTAGAGCACGCGCACGGCCTTGCGAATGAATACGTCGCCGCTTTGCACAAACACGAACGCTTCTGGCCCCTCGCGAACCACCGCACCGGCCGGCAGGACGAAGGGTAGTCGTTCCTTCCCATCCGGGCCGAGTGTGACGTGTTTCTCGACAGGTACTTTCAGTCGAACACGCTGACCAGGACGGAATCGCCAGACAAAATACGTCTTCCCATCACGCGTGAATGTTCGCGGTTGATTCTGCAACGGCAGGTAGAAGGCAAAGGTTCGCGTTGCCGGGTCCACCTGGTTGGAAAGGTGATGGATGGAGAGTGGTTCCTGTGCCGGCCAGTCGCCTGGCGCCTCGTCGGCAAACTCACAGCGAATCGGTATCTGCTTCTCGGCCGCCAGCGCCAGCGAACCGGCTTCCGACTTGAACGCGCGCCCCTCGACGAATAACCGCTGGTGGTTCGCGAGCAGGCAGAGCGTCTGCCCCACCAGTACTTGGTCACCCAGGCTTACCTTCAATTCCTGGACTTCAAAGAGATTCGTCGCAGGTGGTTGTGTTGAATCCGCAGGCGTACCCGTTCGCTCGGGGGCATGGATCGTGACTTCGGTGATGATCTCGCCCGCCTCGGCTCGCGTCACCTGATCCTGGGTGAGGCCGAACACTTGTAGCTGCCGACGCGTTGCTTGTAGCTGGATCGTCAACCGCTTCACCTGGTTCTCTTCTTCTCGCAGTGCGGCCTCGGTCTGTGTGCCGCTCTTGACGAGGCTGGCAACGCGATCGCGTTTGGCTGCGGCGAACTCACGTTCCCGCGCAGTCTTTGCCAGGTCGCTCTGCGCAGCCTGGATGAACTCACTGGCCAGTTGGAGTTGGAAGAGCGGAGCTCCGGCCTTCACAGTATCGCCCGGACGCGCCTTGATGTCTGTCACCACACCTGCGACCTTCGAGGTCACGCTACGGTCACTCTCGCCGGGTCTGTCGACCACGACACCAGGAATCAGCAACGTCCGCCAGAAGGCCTCGGGAGTGAGCGTGTCCACGTCGAGACTGAGGTTCTGCTGTGCCTGGGGTGAGAGTTTCACACGGTCGGTGGTCGCGCCATGCTCGTGGTCGTGCCCGGCATGATCGTGCCCGGCATGGTCATGCTCCGCCTCGGTGTGAGACTGCTTCTCTGCCGGGCTTGCAGGAAAGACGACTTGTATCCAACGATCGCGCGTTCGATATGCGCCAGCACCCGCAACGCCAACCAGGAATACTGCCGCAAGAGGAGCGGCCACGGAACGGATTCTCATCACATCCTCCAGTGGAGGTGAGTCGATCGGGTCAACACAATGAAGAATCGAGAACGACGTGTGACACGTCGAGAAAATGTGATCCGCTAGTTGCGCAGCGAAAGGAGCGTGAGGTAGAGGGGAATCTTGGACACACGCACCGTCAGGGGCAACCCCTGGAGAGCAGTGGTGGCTGGTGGACCGTCAATCAGAGTCAGGGGGAGCGTGAAGTCACCACTGAAAGTCGATGGTGCATGCGGAATCGCGGCGCGAACGAATGGTTTCGGGCATGCGACGGGGCAATCGCGGTCGTGACGGGTAGAGTTGCTGCCATCGCAGGGCGCGTGCTCGGTGAGAGTCCTGGCGGCGGTGTTCTCGTCAGTCGGCGAGGACTCGTGTGAGCTATGCCCAGGTTCACCCGGTGAGTTGGAGACGTGGTCCTCGTGGGCCGCCGCGCAGGTGCAAACGGGGAGCGGCAGTGGCCCCACAAGCGTCAGCACAGCGACGAGCAACCGGATCAACATCGCGAATCCTTCACACTGCGAACTCTGACTCAGCTTACAACAGCATGCCCATTCCCGGCAACGCCAGCTTTAACCGACGCGACCGAAGGCGCGCAAAGCAGAAGCCCGCCAGGTGGCGGGCTTCGATCATGATGCGTGGAGTTCAGTTGTGCGGGATTTCGACGCGACACCAGCCCAGATCGAGTGAGGTGGCCTTGGAACCGTCGTTGTTGAAGACCTTCGGATGGAGCGAGTACACCACAAATCGACCGTCCTTGATGTCTTCAACTAGCCCGGCCGTGCGGAGTACGCCAAGATGATGCGACACGTTGACGATCTCCACGCCCAGCGCCTTCGCCAGTTGTGTGACATTCATCGAACCTGTCCGCAGACACTCGATAATCCGAATCCGGTTCGGTTCGGCGAGTGCCTGAAGCATCTCGGCGCACTTCTTGGCCTGCTCTTTGTCTGTCATGGGTCGGAACCCCTGAAACGGTTATTGTGGTGTCACAAGGTGTGGGCGGAACTTGAAGCCCTGTCAGGAGATTGGGCGACTCCCCGCAGAGTAATCCAATAGTCTTATTTATACGCAGCGCTGAAAAAGAGGCAAGCCCACAGACAGGAGCTTGTCCCAACGAAAGTTCCGATGCGTGAGGAATGAAAGCCGTCGGAATGGCTTACTCAGGGTTTACGGCCGCACCAGGGTGCGCCACAGGGTGGGCCATCGCCTCGACAGTTTGTTGCCGACGCAGTGCTCTCGGCAACTCGACCTGGCGCGGGCAAGCCGATGAGTTGGTCCACCGCTTCACTCTGGCACTTCGGGCAAACGACGGCTGTGGTCACGCGCGACGACGCGAGCGTTTCGAAGGAGTGGTTACATTCTCGGCAGGTATATTCGTACAGTGGCATGTCGTGATCCTCGGAGGCTACTTCCGCCGCTTCTTGTAAACGTCGCTGGCCTTGAACAGGATTTCTCGTTCCTCAGCCGTCAGGCTCGCCTGGCCATATCTGGCTACTTTCTCCAATACCGCATCGAGTTTCGCTTCTAACTGTTCGTCGGCAGGTTTCGCCGTTCGCGGCTGGAAGTCAGATAGCTCATCTGATAGTTCGGGTTCCGCCAACTCAACCGGCGGCGACAGGACCCGGAGCCGTGGCCGCACCCGCGCGGTCTCTCGGCGAGTCGAGAAGATCGTCGTGAAGCGGAAACCGCTCTGGAAGTACAGGAAGCCAAACGCCGCGCCACCGAGGTGAGCGAGATGGCCGATGCCTCCGCGAGCCGGCGCACCTCCGAGTCCGGAGAACGCAGCGATCACAACGTAGAACAACGCGAGTATCCACGCTGGCACGGGCAGAAGGAACCAGAGCCGTACTTGCGCGTGCGGGAAGTGACACGCGAACAGAATGAAGACCGCAGACACAGCACCGCTCGCTCCCAGCGCCTGGGTCGGAAGTGCGAGGCCGACCTCTTCCATACCAATACGGAATGCATTCGCCACGATCGCGCCGAGCAAGTAGAAGATCACGAACTCGCGCGACCCGTAGAGTTCTTCGAGTTGCAACCCGGCCCAGTAGAGCACGAGCATGTTGAAGAACAGGTGGAAGAGATCCGCGTGCAGGAAAGCGGACGTCAGGAGGCGCCAGACTTCACCCTCACGGATCAATCGAGAATCGTAGCAACCAAGTTGAGTCAGCGGGCTTCCCGGAACATACTGGCCGAGAAAGACACCGACGGTGATCGCAATGAGCCAGACGGTCGCGCCCTGCTGGCCGACTCGGTCGAAGAAACTCGTACCGTCGCGGTAATAGTCCCGGTCCTGGATACCCATGAGCACCCCTGCTCGCGTCTCACCAAACGTCGTCGGCTTTACATTACCAGATACTACACCGAACGTGAATAAACGGATGATTCCAGACAGGTTGTGGCTGTTTGAAAGCAACCTCGAAGGCGTCGCCGCCCCTTGACAACCTCAGATCGTGGCGATAACAATGCCGGTAGTATCGGCCCTATCGTCTAGCGGCCTAGGACGTGGCCCTCTCAAGGCCAAAACTCGGGTTCAAATCCCGATAGGGTCATCTGTACAGTTCACGACTGGACCGGACAGAATCGGCCGATTCTATCCGGTCCAGTCCGTTTGTACCCGCTGCTGACTGCGCCTCTCCGTGCGTCGCGTTCTGCGTAGCCTGTCGGTAACGGTCTTCTTTCCTGTGCGTATCGTACCCGACGGTGTCATGGCCGAGTCTGTCCGGGTAAGTGCTTCTGTGGAAACGCCATCAACTCGTACGAGAGGTCACGCCACGGTTTGCGTCGAGGCATTCTCTGATTCGTGACCGAGTGTGC
>CAYRDG010000007.1:0-156253 GCA_964422915.1 uncultured Frigoriglobus sp.
TCCCGACAACCGGGACACACAGGCTCGTCCATGCGGGTATTATAGCCACTGAGGGAGGTAAGAGCACTCTGTACGGCCAGAGGGCGCTAACTAAACAAGTACGTCCGATGTCACCGACCAATCGCTGGTCGTAGACTCGCCCTCCAATGCCTCCGCAACCGAGGACAATTGCGACGAAGGAACAGATTGAGATGATCTGGAAACACTTCTTCATTTATCTTGCACTCGGTTTAGAGTCTGCTGCTCTTTATCCTTAACGTCAGTCCAGACAATTTCAGTATCGTTTAGCCGGCTGACGACGTACACCCAGGGCAATCGCACTTAAATCGCGGGGACATCGATGATTTTGCATCTTCAAGCCGTGCTTACCCCTGAAATCGCAGGCAAGACTCGCCAGTGTCTTGAAAGAAAGTGCATTTTCAAGGATTTTTAAGTGCGATTGCCCTGCGTCCGCACCTCGAAGCCGCATTTGAACATCTGAAGGAGGGCGGCACGTTCATTCTTCCACTCGAATACCGCAAGCGGGCGCACGGCCCGAACGGGTGGGTGAATGCGAACCTGCGGACAACACTGGAGAAGGTAATTCGCCGCGCGGGCAGCGGTGGCGAGTGGCGCGGACTCGAACAAGGGGAGTGGAAACGCCGACGGGGAAGCAAGTTATGCTTCCCCGTGCGGTTCGTTGCGAGAACGTAAACATTCGAACAGTGGAGGCGCGGGGAATCGAACCCCGGTCCCGAAGTACTTCCGTGAAGGCATCTACGTGTGTAGCCCGTTCATGCTCGGCGAGCACTCCTTACGGAGTCACGCCGTGTTCGTCGGACTGACTTCCAGCGGGCAGGACGCCAGGACGACTATCGGCCAGTTTCTCTTAGCACAGGCGGCCGCCGAAGCGGGTCGAGTTTCCCCGACCCTCAAGCCCATGCGAGCCTGAATTGTTGCCGAACGGAAGTCTCTCAGGCGAAGACTACCGAGCGGCTCACGGCACTTAGGCCGCGAGGGAGAACTGCGGTTCAGCAGTTAATGTGTGACCGGCTTTTTACGTGGCCAACCGATCAACCACGACACGCCGCCAATCACTTCCGATACCCGGTCGAAACCAGATCGCCCCCTGTGGGACAGCCTACCTTGGATAGGCAATGGCCATTATAGGGTTCGCTTCGGCAGAAGAAAACGCCAATGACTTCACAGACGAGGTCGACTCCAAACAGCACGGCCTGAGTGTATTGGAATTGATGTGTCCGATGTTCATCTCATCCGCACTGTCTTGTTTCGGATTGTCAGCATGTGGGTTCATGTCTGCCGCTCGCCGGTGGGGAATATCTCCTCGAAGGGAACTTCCCACTGCCCGATGCCGACACTCACGGTGATAGTTCGTTTCTTCGCGTCCACCTTCACAACGCGGCCCGTTGCGCCGAAGCGTTCCACCATCACCACAGTCCCGGATTTGAGATTCGCACGCAGGTCGTTGAGTGCGGTCTGCTCCGCGGCTTCGCGTTCCAGCGCGGTCCGTTGCCGTTCGAGTGCCTCGCGTTCGCGGTCGGCCTCGTGCTTTGCCGCCAGCGCCTCCACTTTTGCCTGTTCAGCCTCCAAACGGAGTTCCTGAAGACGGGCCAACTCACCGCTTTTCCCCTTCCGCTTCTTGAGGTAGCGGTGAGCCTTCTTCAAAAGTTCCTTCGGCAGCTTGAGCCGGCGCGCGATCTTCAGCGCGTTGCTCATGCCGAACTGCCCGATGTGCAGCCGGTAGGTCGGCCGCATTGTCTCCACATCGAACTCGACCGCGCCGTTCTCCGCACGCGGGTTGTTGAATGCGTAAGTCTTCAGGTCGCCGAGGTGCGTCGTCACCACCGCGCGGCAGCCGACCGAATCGAGCTGGTCCAGGATAGCGCGGCCGAGAGCGGCCCCCTCGGTCGGATCGGTGCCCGCACCCAGTTCGTCCAGCAGAACGAGGCTGTTGGAATTCGTGATCTGAAAGATGGAGGCGATCCGCGAGACGTGCGAACTGAAGGTGCTGAGCGACTGTTCGAGGCTTTGTTCATCGCCGATGTCGGCGAGGATGTGCTGGAACACCGGAACCAGGCTCCCCTCTCCAGCCGGGATGTGCATTCCGCACTGAGCCATCAGGCATAACAGGCCCGTTGCCTTCAGCGTGACAGTCTTGCCACCGGTATTCGGCCCGGTGATCACGAGCAAACGGAAACCGATACCAAGTCGGATATCAATAGGCACAACCTGTTTGATGTTCGCGTGCAATCCATGACGCGCCGATGGGGACACGCCTTCCGGTCCGGATTCCGCTGTTCGCGTGCGGAACATCGCTTCCAGAAGAGGATGTCGGGCCTGTCGCAGCCAGAGCCGACCCTCGGCGTTCACGTCCGGTGCATACATGTCGAAATCGCGGGCGAAGCGTGCTTTCGCCGTGATGAGGTCGAGCTTCGCGAGCACATCCAGCGAGTACACCAGTGGCTTCGATACACGTCCCACCTCGCCGCTGAGTCGTCGCAGCACACGCTTTACCTCGCGGTCCTCGTCGGCCTTGAGCTGGACACGTTCGGCGCCGAGGCTCGCGATGCTTGCCGGTTCCACGAACAGCGTCTCGCCCGTGTTGCTGACGCGATGAACGACGCCAGGAACCTTGTGTCGGTAATTCGCGGCCACGGGCAGAACGTAGTGATCGCCGTGGATGGTTGCGTTCGGGTAGCTCAAGACCCTGCGTAATTCAGGGTCGCGCAGTAACCGGCGAACCTCGGCCTTCACCTTCTCGTCGAGTTCGTAGAGCTTGTGGCGAACCGCGGCGAGGTCGTGGCTGGCCATATCCAGAACATGCCCGCGCGCATCGATGCAGCCGCCGATGGACTTGCCGATGGTGCCAAGGTCTTCGATGCCGGAAAGGTGGTCGATGAGGCCGGTGAGATGTTCCGCGAGACGCATCCGATAGCGATACATCGCCCCGGTGCAGTTGAGAGCCTCGGCCACTTCGATCAGTTGTTCGGCAGTGAGCATTGTGCCGATGGCAGCGCGGCGTGCGAGTAACCGAACGTCGTGCAGCCCCGCGAACGGTGGCGACTGGTTCAACCCTATGGCTTCCACCATCTCGCCTGTCAGTGCGATTTCCTGGCGGACGCTCGCGACATCAAGACCCGGCTCGATCTGCTGGGCGAGGTCGCGGCCGAGCGAGGAACTGGTGTAAGTGGCGAGCAGAGTTCGGAGCTTGTCGAAGCCCAGAAGTTCAAGTGTGTGAGCATCCATGAAGGCGGCCGGCGTGCGTGGTGCGTGGAGAGTCTTCATGCCCGCAGGACACTTCGACTCCGCACCGGGTTCAGGTCAGGCAATTCTACGCACGGCGAGCGCAAGACGAACCCCGACCGCATGGTCGGGGTTCGTCGCGAGGTCACTTCGATTGCCGTCTTGCCCAGGTTTCGAGGAAATAGCCGCTGCCCGCAGGCGACTCGAACTTTGTTGGTTTGGGTTTCTCGGATGCGCCGTAGCACATCCTCAATTGGTTGCCGGCGAGTTCATAGATGCCATGACTCTTCTTCCCCTTCAGTGGCCCATCGGCAAACTCGAAGGTGATGGTTCGGGGCGTGGTTGACTCATCCAGGGTCACGTTCGCCAGCGCGAGCCGGAAGATGATCGGCTTGCCGTCCTTGTCGAGTTTCGAGTCCTTGAAGTAGAGGAAGTATTCCTTCTTGTCGAACACGACCGTGACCTGTTTCATCACGTCAGGCGGCATCTGACCCTTCCCCTCCAGTTCGCACTGAAGTGGCTTCCAGTAGCCTTGCAGTTTGCCGAGGTCGCCAGCCGGCGCCGCGGCAGGCGGGTCGGCCATGACCAGTGTTGCCATGGTGAATATCCCCATCAATGCGCCCACGCGGAGCATGAGAAACCTCCGTGCGTGATTCCGGCTGGCAGGCATTGCGCGGTGTATGGCACGAGAGTGAACCGGAGTCAATCGCAGTTCCGCGGCGAGAGACTTGCTCCGGCACACACGACCATGACGTGCTGACCGTTGGCGCGAGTGAGGAAGATCGTGCGCTGCTCGGTGCCGGTGAGCTTCAGCTTGCGGAGGAGATCGTCGGCATCGGCAGGTGAGCCACGCTTGATGACAGTGACATGTCCGACCCGGCGTTCACGGAGGTAATCGCGGAGCAGACGTGCGTGGAATGGAGCCATGTGCTCCACGCAAAACGCCGCAGCGAAGGAAGTGGGCGCATACCGGGACGATGTGAGCAACTGAACCTGATCGTCGATGGGAGAAGCGTCGAGTTGTTCGGCGAGGTTGTGAACCAACCCGGCACGCGTGACGGCCGGATCGGGATCGTAGAGAATCGCGCCCGTGGGCGCAAGCGGTCGTGGCTCGTGAGGTGATTCCGCAACGAGTGAATCACCACAGGGGAGCACAGTCGCGCGCCGCGCTTCCGTGCGGAGTGGGCCGAACCAGAGCACGCATTCCTTCAACTCTCCCGCGAGCGAGACAAACTCCACCTCAGCATCGGTATCGCGCAGATCACTCCATGGCACGCCAGGCGCGACCTTCACGGCGACCGGGAAACCCTGTGGGAATCGCGCGCGGAGGGCCGAGAGTGGCGGTGCGTAGTCTTCGGGATCGAGGAAACGGCGACCGTGGGCGCGGCGCGCGGGGTCTGCGAATACCGCCTGGGTGTCTGGCAGCGGCACTGTCAGAGCATCGCCGACGATCCATCGTACTCGATCCGCCACGCCCAGCGCCGCGGCGCTGGCCTGAGCCATCGCGACGCGCAAGGGGTCGCTATCCACTGCGATGACGTGCGCCCCGGCGCGCGTGAGTGCGATCGTGTCGCCACCGATGCCGCAGCCGAGATCCGCGACAGATTCCCACGGCGCGAGTCGGGTGGCCCGATGGCGTGCGACAGGCTCACTCGTGGCCTGTTCGAGCGCCTCGCGCGTGAAGAACATCCGTTCTGCAGATGGGAATTTGTCGCGTGCCTTCGTTCTCAGAATCGCCGTCTCGATCGCAGCCTTCGCCAGTTCCGCTGGGTGCCGCTTCCGTAATGTCTCAAAACAGGGGAGGAATCGTGCCTCGGTCGGCGTGAGTGCCGCAGCCTCCGCAAGCGCGGCCGCTCCTGCGGGCGTCAGCAATTGTTGGAAGGTGGTCAGGTCCATCACCGCGCCTCGCACTCGACGTTCCCGCCGCATCCGATACCTTAGAGGGAATCGGCATCAACACACATGCTACGGAGTCGAGCGATGGGGAATCCCGCGAGCGTCAAGCGGAAGAAGACAGAGAAGCGCCGCAAGAAGTACGAGCAACGGCTCGGCCCGGGCGTCTATCTGCCGAAGGCAGAACGCGAGGCCGTCAACGCCGAGGTGAAGAAACTCCAGGATGAGGCCGCGGCTCGCGCCAAGGAAGCGAAGAGCAAGCGCGCCGCACAGAAAAAGGCGAAGCCGGCAGAGGGGAAGTAGCCAGATCATCAGGGTGAGCGACCGGCATCAGCCGGTCGTTCGCTTACAGCCAGTTCGGTTCCGCGTCCAAATCCAGCCCCGCGAACTCACGACGCTTCCACTTCTCCACGGCCAGAGCTGCCATCGCGGCGTTGTCGGTACAGAGCGACAGCGGCGGGATAAACAACTCCGCGCCTTCCTTCGCACACATCGCAGCGAGTGCTGCACGCAGTGGCCGATTCGCACTCACACCACCGCCGACTGCGAGCCGGGTGAGACCCGTTTTGCGTAACGCCTGCTTGCACTTGAGCACCAGCACATCGACTACCGCTGCCTGAAAACTCGCGGCCAGGTCTGCTCGTTTCGCGCCGGGGACAGGCGGAGCGGCCCGCTTCACGTCCTGCCCGTGGCAGGCATACATCACGGCGGTCTTCAAGCCACTGAAGCTGAACTCCAATCGGCCGTCGTCGAAGAATGTCCGTGGGAAGTCGTATGCCCTGGGGTTACCGGCCGCGGCCTCGTGTTCGACCGCCGGCCCGCCAGGGAAGCCGAGGCCGAGGATCGCGGCCACCTTGTCGAACGCCTCACCTGCCGCGTCGTCGCGCGTGCCGCCAAGTAGTTCGAGTGACAGCGCGGTATCGCAGCGGAACAGGGCCGTGTGTCCGCCGCTGACCACCAGCCCGACACAGGGAAAGATGTCGCGTCCCGCGGCCAGCCGGCAGGCGAAGACGTGGCTGGCGACATGATTCACTCCGACCAGTGGCACATCCAGTGCGAGTGCGAGCGACTTCGCCGCGCTAACACCGACCAGCAGAGCGCCCACAAGCCCCGGCGTGTTGTGGACCGCGATGCAGCCGATGTCGGCGAGATGCACGTTTGCTTGCGCCAGAGCCTCGTCGATGACAGGCAGCAGATTCCGGAGATGAGCGCGCGACGCGATTTCCGGAACAACGCCGCCGAACTTCGCGTGCAGGTCGGTCTGTGTTGCAACGACACTGGAGAGAATCTGAAGTTCGTCGGTGAAGACGGCAGCGGCCGTCTCGTCGCAACTGGTTTCGAGGGCAAGGATGTTCATGGAGTCATCGTAGAGGCTTCACCTGCCCGAGTCGCAGGGTGAGTTCCCAACGGAGCGTTCGCACGGCGGCCGGGTTCCCCCAGGCTTCGGTGAACGCCGTGACGAAGCGAGCCAGGGGATCGGTGCCTTGCGTCTTTCGGTAGAGTTGTGTTGCCGACCAGGTTCCGAGGTAGCCGAGGAACCGCTCCAGGGTTGCAGGGGCCGTCAGTTCGAACTGTGGCACATCGCGTTCGAGAAACGGGAATGGGATCGTACGGAAACCCGCATCCACCCATTCACGGCCCGTTGGCCAGAACGGGTGGATGAAGTCTTCCCATTCCTGGAGCACCGGCTCGACTTCCGGCCCCGCCGATGGCGAGTGATAGCAGGTCGCGGCGATGAGGCCGCCTGGCCTTGCCACGCGCTGAACTTCCGCGAAGAACCGTGTGTGGTCGAACCAGTGCAGGGCTTGCGCGGCGAGGATAATATCGGCGCTGTTATCGACCAACGCCGACTCTTCCGCCGTGGCGACGAGATACTCGACGCGCGGGTGTTGCTCGGCGCGAGCGAGTTGTTCCGCGCTGGCATCGGTGGCAACGACGCGCGAAAAGTGCGCCGCCAACCCGATGGCGGCCTGCCCGCTGCCAGTCCCCACATCCCAGGCGAGATCGCGCGCGGGTGAGTTTTGCGCGAGAAATGCGAACAGGTCGGCCGGATAGGTCGGACGGAAATCGCGGTATTCGGCCGCGCAGCCGGAGAAGTGGTCGCGAAAATTCTCGCTCATTCGCGGATCGCCTCAGCATGCGTCAAAGTTACGGCCGTGCCGGCCGGATTCGCGGTTTCTGCCACTGCCCCTTGCTTCCACCACTCCGCGGCGTGTGTGCCATCCCACTCGCAGACGCAACCACATGCCGCGAGCACTGCATCGAGTTCGGCCGCGCTCTGGAAACGCTCTGCTGGCTCCTTGGCGAGACACTTCGCCACGACCGCCGCGAGGTCGGCCGGTATCTCTGGCCGCAACGCACGCATGTCCGGGGCTGGTTTCGTCAGGTGCGCCGCGATGAGTTGCCCCACCGAGGTGCCCTCGAAGGGTGGGCGACCGGTGAGTGTGAAGAACGCGACCGCGCCGAGTGAGTAAACATCGCCGCGGGCATCCACGGCGATCGAACCGCCGGCTTGCTCCGGGCACATATACGCGGGCGTGCCCATCACCACGCCGGCTTGCGTGAGCCGCTCGCTGGCATCAGTAGTGGAGAGGTCTTGCACCAGTCCGAAGTCGAGCAACTTCGCCACGTCGCGCTGCCCGCCGAGTGCCGCAACGATAACGTTGTTCGGCTTGAGGTCGCGGTGAACCAGCCCTGCGGCGTGCGCTTCGGAGAGCGCGCCACAGAGCTGTCGGAGAAGATAGACCGCTCGGCCGGGGGGCAATGGCCCGGCCCGCCGCACGAGCGAATCCAGCGTGGGGCCGTCGAGAAACTCCATGACGTAGTAGAAGCTGCCGTCGTCGCCCTGACCGTAGTCGTAGAGCCGAACGGTGTTGAAGTGTGTCAGTGCCGTCACGGCGCGCACTTCGCGCTCGAAGCGCGCAGCGGTTGCGGGATTCGCGGCCAGATCGGGACGGATGAACTTCACCGCACACGGCCGTTTCAGGAGTCGATGCTCCGCGAGCCACACCTCGCCCATTCCACCCGCCCCCAGTCGCTGCTTCAAGACGTACGGGCCGATTTGGTCGGCGCGACGCTCGGCCTCGAACGCGCGGCGCTGGAGTGTATTGATGCGTGTCAGCCCGAAGATTGCACCGGCACCCGACAGGGCTAGCCCCACGGCCGTGACTGCCATCAGCGCGGGCAGATGCGGCCGGAAGCTGGGATTACCCAGCCCCGACGCGCCCAGCGACGCCATCGCGATTGCCGACATCGCGGCAACGACGCACGCCCCACGGTTCAACGAGGTCGGGATGAGCAGCCCGTAAAACATGATGAGGAAGTAGACCGGGAGGTTCGCCACGGCGGTCGCATACTCGGCCACAACGGCTGGATGACGCGGGTCGGGCGAGTCGGTCGGCAGCGACAGGTTACCGAAGTACCGGGCGAGCGCGCAGAACAGCGACAGCGCGATGAAGAGTGCCACTTCCAGACGCCGCAGGCGTGTGATGTCCGGCCGCCCGCGAAGGAGTATCAGTGCGGCAACGCCCAGCACGAGGAATGCCATATCTGAAACCTGAGCGAGCTGGGAGAAACTGCCCAGCCCCGCGCCAGGAGCGTGCTCGCCCCCGGTCAGCGAGATCACCACGAGCGCGATGGTGGAGAAGATTCCAACAACAGCGCAAAAGTGAAGCCGGCGCTGAAGCAGCGCGCGGAGCGATTCCTCAAAGTCGCGGCTGGTGGCTCCGGTGGTGAGTTCTGCAGCCGGCAGGGGCTGAGCCGGTGGACGCGCGGAGACCCGAGTTGCAGTCAGTGGTGATTCCGGGTCTGGCGTCATGCGTCACTCTCCGTCGGCGGAGACGAGGTAGAGGTGGCAGAGGCGCGGGAATCGACGGCGCAATTCGGCCTCGTCATCGAAATCCCAGTCGGTGCCTTCGGGCGGTGGAGGCGGGGCATCCTTCTCGGCGCGGTCGAGCCGGTCGTAGAAGTCGCTCATACCGGTCTTCTCCTCGTAGACTCGCAGCGCTGCGGCGTCGAGGCCGAAACCGTCGACCGGGTCGCCATCGAGGATGTCGGCGAGTGAGTCCGGGTTCTTCAGTGCGTGCTCGTAAGCGTGCCGGCCGCGCCCCACCAGCCAGACGCGGAAGTCGCGGAAGCCGTCGTCGGAGCAGCCGCCGTTGATGAGATAGGCAGCGCCCCACAGGTCGATGAGATTCGCCGCCGCGATGGCTTCATCGAACTTTGCCTGGAACTCGATCACCTCGATCCACTTCTGTTGAGCGAGCCGTTGCTTGAACGACTCGAAGTGCTCGATTGGGTCGGGCTGGTACGCCTCGTCGATGATCTTCCAGAACGGTTTCCAGTCCATCGCGCACCTCGGTCTGTATCGGCGTCTGCCATATTATTCGTCGTCGTCTCCCTGTGTGTAAAGCGCATAGAGTCGCGGGAACCGCTTCCGCAGTTGTCGGTCGTCCTCGATGTTCCAGACGCGGCCCATGCGCGGTTGTTTGCCGGCGCGGCGCCGATGTCCTTTCCGTGCGGTGAGAAGTGCGTCGTATCCTGCGGCGTCATCGGGTGTGTTGGTGGCTGCGAACCAGGCATCCCAGCCCGGTCGCCCCTCATACTCGGTGAACTCGTCTTCGGGATCGATAATCGCGGCGAGCGAGTCGGGGTTCTTCAGCGCGGCGTCGTAGACCTTGCGTCCCTGCATGATGATCCAGGCACGAAAGTACTCGAAGCCATCGTCGGAACTACCGGCATTGATGACATAGGCCGCAGCGAACAGGTTCCAGTTGTACCCCGCCGTCACGGCATCGTCCCAGATTTGGCAGAAGTCGAGAATCTCCTTCGTGGGCAATTTCGCGAGCCGCTTGACCAGCCGTTCTTCGTGCGCGTCGATATCCTTGCGCCCACTCTTCTCGATATGTTCCCAGAATTCCTTGCAAGTCATTCGCGAGGCTCCGCCAGCGGGAAGAGTACGGCCATCGGCATCCATGCAGTTAATACGCCTTCGCGGTGGCCGCAACGGCGCCATTGGCACTCGGTTCCGGCGGCCACTCCTTCCAGTTGTTCGCCTGACGCCAGAACGCCAGCGGGTTGTCATACACCACCTTCTGGATATCGGCTTCCGCGTGGCCGCGGCGTTTCATCTCCTGGATCAGTTCGGGTACGGCCAGTGGGTCCGACTTCCCCCAGTCACCCGCGGAGTTCGCCATGATGCGTTCCGTGCCAACCATCTCGATGATGTCGCAGGCGCGTGCTGGCGTGCATTTCGTGGTCGGGTAGAGCGTCATCCCGCACCAGAAGCCGTTGTCGAGCGCGAGCTTGACCGTGTGTTCCTCGACGTGATCGACACAGACGCGGTGCGGCTTGATCCGTGAGTCGCCCTTGAGCATGTCCACGATCATTCGCGTGCCCTTGTACTTGTCCTCAAGGTGCGGCGTGTGAATCAGGATCAGTTCATCAGTTTTGGCGGCAAGGTCGAGATGCTCCTGGAAGACGATGGCCTCGTTGCGTGTGTTCTTGTTGAGGCCGATCTCGCCGATGCCGAGAACGCCTGGCCGTGAGAGAAACTCCGGGATCATTGCGATGACCTCGCGCGAAAGGCTCACGTTCTCGGCTTCCTTTGCGTTGATGCAGAGCCACGAGTAGTGCCGGATGTGGAACTGCGCGGCGCGTTTCGGCTCGAACTCGGTGAGGTGGCGGAAATAGTCGTGGAAGCCCTGGGCGTTGCCACGGTCGAAGCCGGCCCAGAACGCTGGCTCGCTGATGGCGACGCACTGGGCATACGCCATGCGCTGATAGTCGTCTGTCGTCCGCGAGATCATATGGATGTGCGGGTCGATGTAGTTCATTGTGGTGAGTTCCTCTGTATTGCTTGCTGCGAACAGAAGTCGCCAGCGGAGTGTTGCACGATTGCCGTGCTTGCGGATGCGATTCCATCGCATCCGTCAGGATACCACCATCCCCCGCGGCAAGAAACTGTCTGCGTGATCCTGATACAGTCGCGGCGGCCCCATCTGTTGGCGGAAATCTTCCACTTGAATTGCCCCATCGGAAAAAGTTACAACATCGTTTCCGCCAGGATCGACAACGGAAAGGAATCCGCGATGAAGCGTCTCCTGTGCATTTTCGCACTCGCCGCGATCGTGCTGGTCCCCGACTGGGCTGGGGCGTGCTGGGGATGGTCGGGCCGGCCCTATGCCCGCCAGCCATACTCACCCGCACCGATTTACCGCGTCCCTGTTTACTATGCGGCCTCACCGGTCTATTGCCCACCACCTGTGTATCTGCCGCCCTGCCAACCGATGCAGCCGGCGCCAGTTTTGCCGCCGCGGGTGCAGCCCGTCCGACCAGGGAGCGACCACTCCCGCGTGATACCGCCTGCAACTCCCTCGGTTGCTCGACCGGAGCCGGCCCCGCCAGAAGTGCAGCGCGAACCCGTTCGGCCTGCTAGCACTGTGCCCGCGAAGCCCGAACCGGAACGGATTCCCCCTGTGAGTGTTCCTCCGACAGTGGAACCGGTTCGTGATCCGGCACCGCTGAAGCCCGTGCAACCGAAGGTGCCTGAGCGAGTCGAGACACCCGTGCCCACGGTGAAGCCGACAATCCCTGAGCGTGTCGAGACACCTGCACCCACGGTGAAGCCGAAAGTGCCTGAACCGAAGTTCCCATCCGTCGAGGTGCCGCAAGGCGGCGCGAGCGCCGGGGCGAAGGAACCAACGCTCGATTTGCCAGGCGGGTCTGGGACGAAGTTGCCCCCTCTGGACGTGACAGGGGGTACCGCGGCGATTCCTGTACCCGCGCCCTCGGCGGAAGTGCTCATTCCCCCGACCGGCGCGGCCACGCCGAAGAACGCCGACGCTCTCCCACCGCTATCACTGCCGCCCGATTCACCCGTTGCCCCGACCAAACCGGTGGAGGCGAAGTCCAGCCCGTTGCGAGCCGCAGCCGTGTTGAAAGTGCAAGTCTTCCCTGCGGCGGGTGTGCCTGTGATAGGAGCGCTCCGCAAGGTCGGCTTCTACAATCACACAGCGCGCGACATCGCCCTGACCATCGAGGGGCAATCCGTGAAACTCCCGGCGAAGTCGTACCTCTTCGCGCAACTGCCGTCGACCTTCTCCTGGGTCTGCGCTGGTAAATCATTCGTGAAAGAGACGATCCCTGACGATGCAACCGGCCTCGATGTGCTGATTCGGGAGTAGTGCGAGCGGCCCGGACTGATGTGCAAACCGGGGCGGATCAGCCGCCCCTTGTTCCGAAAGTCTATCGCGACTCATTCCATCGATGAATCGTCGTCGCTCCCCTCGTTGATGCTCTCCGGGATCGGTGGCATCATTTCTGGCTCGGTGGTCGACACGGGTCGGTAGTCGCTGGCCGGTGCGTGCTCCTTCGACCTGCCCAGCAGGTCGCCGCACACCTGATACTTGAAGTTCCCAATCTGCAACTCGTCACCTGGCCGCAGTGAACCCTCTGCAACGCGGTCGCCATTAATCTTCACGCCATTGGTACTGCCCAGGTCGCGAATGACGAGGTAATCACTCACCTGCGCCAGCACGCAGTGTCGCCGCGACACCTTCTTCGAGTTCAACTGCACGTCGCACTCTTCGTGACGACCGAAGAGCAAAATTGGCTTGTCAATGAGGATGCTCGGACCGTCGGCGAGTGAGAGAAGATGCGCGGGCATGATGGTTTCCCAGTGTGGGTTACCCTTTTATACCACGCCGGCGGTCGTGACGCAGCATGCGGCGTGCTCGAAGAGTTGTCCGCAACTGCCCTTGACGATACGATACGCGAGTATACTATAAGAATTGTGGGAGAAGGAGGCGAGGTGCCAGATGTTCAGGCCCGAAGCCAACATTCCTTCTGAATCGGTAGGCTCAGGCGAACTGTGTGAGGAACGACTTCAGAGGTTCCTTCGGATACAGCACCCAGGCGTAATCGCGCCGGCGCAGGATCGCGTTGGCGGTAGTCTCGCTCTGAATGCGGGCCAGTTCCGCCTCCGCGGACGGTATCTCCTCCGCAACCTGCGGCTGAAGTTGTCTGCGGACCTCCTGAAAGGCGCGGAACCATTCTCGCCGCGCGGCGTGATCGGCAGAATCCGGTTCGCACGCCGCGAGCGTCGCGTGCTCATGGGCAAGCGATTTCACGGCAGGAAGCGCGCGCTGTTCCGGTCGGAGATGTCGCTGCGGATTCCAGCGCAGATCGCGGACACGCTGCTCGGCGCGGTGCTGATCGGCGGCCGTTGATGGGAACCCGGACAGAGGGAGGTGAAGCGTTGCCGAGAGTACCTGATAAGCGGGTGGTTCGAAGTCGAAGTAGTCGCGGATAATCGCGTCAGTCACTTCGTCATACTTTCCACCGCCAATGCCATGAACGAAGAAATCGCCCAGACAAACGCGGGCGAATAGCGTGAGCGTCAGCGCGCGCGGGCGGAGCATGCGAACGTCACTCGTTGGTGTGGCACGCGTGCGCCGGCCGGTCGTGGCTCGGACCCAGAACGGAGCCTCTCCTTCGGCCAGTTCGGGTGCAGGATGATTCGCGCTGCGAACACCGTTGGCATCGCGATAAGCACGGATGGCGGCGTTGTAGACCGCGCGGAATCGTGGCAAGTCGCGCAGGATATGAGCGGCGAACGTGTGGAAGGCCTCAGTATGGCACAACTGACTGACACGCAACTCAAGGTTATCGCATCCCCAGTCGCGTTCGCACTGGCGACGCAGGGAGGTAAAGATGTCGCCGAGAGTGTGGCTCGGCCGTTCTGCCGCCGCGCATGTGTGAAGCGGCCAGACACTCGCCAGGAGTGGCTCATAGCCCCAGTTCGCCCACAGTGGCGCGGCCTGCTTTGCGAAGGTGCGGAAGAGTTCCTCGTCGATCACCGCGCGATCTTCATACGGCACTTCGCCTGAGAAGTCATCGAACGCGAGGTTCTCAATCCGCACGGAGGAAGGATCGTGATCGCGAAAGGTGGGGAAACGGAGGGAGGTGCTCTTGAGTGTGTCGTTATCGACGATGAGATTCAGCGGAACGCCGCCGAGTCTCCTCGCCAGGCCGTTAAGCGCGAAGGTCTTCACCCACACGCCCGGATGCGATAACTCGGGCTGATGCCCAGCGAGCAGAAGCGGCGTTTGACGCGCGACGTCGGTATGGGCCAGTTGGAGTGCCTCGCGGCGCGCATGTGCGCGCAATTCGCAAAGCGGAACGTCGCCGATTGTCACGCGGGCGCGGTCGAGTCGCTCGCGGTTTGCCTCGACCAGTGCCGGGATCGCGTCGAAGTGTGGTTCGGCCAGCACCGCGTGGTCCGCGGTCGGGGCGCGATACTGGCTCGGCATCAGCAGAACTCCGGGCACCCGCAGGGTGAGTTCTCGCGAACCGTGGGTAGCTTGTCGTGCTCCGCGGATACGAGGATTTCGCGGTAGTAAGCCAGTCGCTGTTCGGGGTCGTTCATCACGCCGCCGAAGGCGCGGTTGGGGTCGAGGTAGAGTCGCGGCACGCCGATCTCCTTTACACGGAGTTCCTGACGCGCGGCCTGAACCCACAGTTGCAGCGGCATCCCCCAGCCTCGCTCGGTGATGTTCAGTTTCTCCAGTGCCGCGCGTCGGTACGCCTTGAAGCCACAGAAGGCATCGGTGATGTTCAGACCATAACGCGCGTTGATCTCGTGCGTTATGGTGGCGTTGATGAAGCGGCGGTCGGTGGGTGCTGGAGTGTCTTGCCGGAAGTCGCGGAGATAGCGCGAACCGGAGACAAGATCGCAATCGTGGATCGCTTCGAGCAGAACAGGGATACGTCCGGGTTCGTGCTGACCGTCGCAGTCCATGGTGACAAGTACGTCGAAGTCGCTTTCGATGGCGAAGCGGAATGCGGAGATGATCGCTGCGCCGTAGCCGCCGTTGGCCGCGTGGTTGACGCGAAAGAGGCCCTCTTCACGGTCGAGCAACTCGGCCGTGCCATCGGTTGATCCGTCGTTGATGACAAGAATGTTGCGGCTGAAACGCCGCACCTGTGAGAGCACATCGCGGAGGTGCTTCGCCTCGTTGTATACCGGGATCGCGGTGATGACTCGCATGAAGGATTTCCGGTTCGCGGATTGGATAGGTGCATTCTACCCGCAGACCACATACCAGGACAAACCGCCCTGGCCCGAGAATCTTTCACCAGTTGTCTGCGAGCCGGCGCCACGGTTGAAGAGACGTGGGAGTTCATAGATTACGGAGCGAGGAGAAAGACAGGTTCGACGGGATCACAGGATGAAGCCGGCAGTGCTGGCTGCCTCGTTCCGAAGGTATCCGATTAGTTCACCGTCGTTCGCGCGTCCGGATATATCATGCCCAGCGTCGTTCGGAAACTGCTCGAGATGATCCGCTTCAGCCACACGGTCTTCGCGCTGCCCTTCGCGCTTCTGGCCGCGGTGCTGGCATGGCGCGACGAACCGTTCCGTTGGGCGGATCTTGTCGGCATCCTCCTGTGTATGGTCTTCGCACGCAGCGCGGCGATGGCGTTCAACCGTCTCGCCGACCGACACCTGGATGCGGCCAACCCTCGCACCGCGATGCGTCATCTTCCTGCAGGTACACTCTCGGTCGGCGTCGTGTGGGTCTTCACGCTCCTCTGCTGCGTTGCGTTTGTCGCCTCCACACTCCTCTTCGATCTCCGCACGCCATCGAACCCCTGGCCGTTCAATCTGAGCGTTCCGACGCTCCTGTTCGTGCTTGGCTATTCGCTGGCGAAGCGATTCACGAGCCTGGCGCACTTCTGGCTCGGCGTCTCGCTGACGCTCGCCCCCGTTGGGGCGTGGGTGGCGATTCGCGGCTTCACGGAGATGCCCGTTCCGCTTCTGCTTGGAGGCGCAGTCGCATTCTGGGTAGCTGGCTTCGACATCCTCTATGCCTGTCAGGACTACGCCTTCGACGCCCGCGCCGGCTTGCACAGCGTCCCCACGCGATTTGGCGTCCCGCGCAGCCTTCGCATTGCCGCTGCGTGTCACACGGCCATGCTCGTCCTCCTGGCGGGGCTGTACTTCGCGTCGCCACACCTGGGGGTGGTGTTCCTCGTGGGGCTGCTCGCGGTGGGCGTTCTACTGGTATATGAGCATCGCCTCGTGCGCCCGGACGACCTCACGCGTGTCAACCGCGCGTTCTTCCACGTCAACGGGGTGATCAGCCTCGGCCTGCTCGCGGTGGTGCTGGTGCAACTGGCGGTGAGGTAGCGTGGGTTGCTGGTCCGCGTCGGGTCACTTCCGCAGTAGCAGAATCACGATCCCGAAGAGAGCCAGGATGAGCGCCATGGAGAGCGAGATGAGCAGCGCCGTTGGAACCACGGAAGCCATGACGGGCGGCACGCGAGGGCGCTCGCTGGGACGGGTGTCGTCGTCGCTGGCGCGTGTCGTATGCTCGTCCTGCGGCAAGGCTGGCATGGGTCGCGAGCCGCTGCGCGACATGGTTTCTCTGGGAAGCGGAGTCGCAGTTCCCGAACCACTGCCGGATGTGGTCCGCAGCGCCGCCATCACAATCTGTGAGGTGGTGCCAGTCGGACGAGGGCCAGGCGCGCCCGATGGCGACCCGCGTGCAATCACCACGCGCGCGGAGAGTTCGGGCAGCCACGCCGGGTCTGGCGGCGGCACGTCTTCCGCATCGAATTCCGCCAGTGCATCGGATACTTCTTCTGCTGTCGAGAAACGATCGGCGGGGCGTTTCTGAAGCATCTTGTGGATCACGGATGACAGACGCGGCGGCACCTCCGCACGTAACCGCTCAATGGGAACGGGTTCCTTGATCTGCTGCCACACGAGTTTCTGCGCCGTTCGTCCATCGGGGAATAACGGCCGACCGGCCAGCAGGAAGTAGAGCGTGGCGCCCAGCGAATAGAGATCTGCCCGCATATCGACCTTCGAGCTATCCACCGCCTGCTCGGGCGCGACGTAATCCGCCGTTCCCAGGATGCTCTTGTTGTCGAGTTGCTTGGTCAGCCCTTGCGCGGCGTCCTCGTCGGATCGCACCAGACCCAGGTCGAGTATCTTTACCAGCCCGGTTCGCTCCAGCAGCAGGTTTGCCGGCTTGATGTCACGATGAACGAAGCCCATCGCGTGGGCATGCTGGAGGCCGAACGCGACCTGACGCGCATAGTGGCAGGCTGTTGCTGGCGGCAGTGGTCCGCGACGAGCCACCAGCGTCTGAAGGCTCAGTCCTTCAACATATTCCATTACCAGGAAGAGGATTTTCCCATCCTGGCAGAGGTCGAAGATGCGAACGATGTTGGGGTGGTCGAGAACACCGGCGGCGCGTGCCTCGCGGAGGAACCGTTCGCGAGCAACGGTGTCGTGCTCGAAGGCGTGAGGGTTGAGCACCTTGAGCGCCACCAGTCGGCGCATCTGGGCGTGTTCGGCGAGGAAGACCTGCCCCATTCCACCCTGGCCGAGTTGGTCGAGGATCAGGTAGCGGTCGCTGGCGAGTTGGAATCCCTTGTACTTGCCGGCTGCCAGTTTGTCGGCGTGAAAGCGCGTGATCATCCCAGCCGCGACGAGCCGGTCGAGCAGCGTGTCGGGGGATGCCGAAGTCGTTGGCCCCAGCGCAGCGAGGAATCCCTCCAACCGCTCGGCCGGCACCAGCCGGCTCTTGCGGAGTCGGTCGATCAGGTCTGGGACGCTGGTGGGCGCAGGCATGGGCCAGGTGAATTCGTTCGAGTCAGGGACGGTGTCAGGATAGCACTCGGGCGGCCCGTCAGCGACGGGCAAACGCCAGACTCAGCCAATCAGTAACGTCGCAAGTGCCGCAGCCAGCACCAGCAAGCCGAGGAGCAGCTTGATGGCCAGCCCACGGCGCGGCGACCGGTCGGACCGTGGCAACAGCGGAGAGGGCAGCGTTTCCGGCCCCTCCGGCGATGCCGCGAGAATCACGTCGGTGAGCGACCCGCCACAGCCGATGCTCTGTGTGTCGGCGGCATCCGCAGCGAGTTCGACCACCGAGGTTGGTGGGTCCGGCGTGCTGTCCGAGATGGCCGCTGTCGGTGCAGGGCGTTCATCTGAGAGCGGCTCTGCGTCACTTTGCGGGGCGCTCGCCTTGACAATGCGAACGGTTTCGGGAAGCTGTTCGCGTGCGGGTTCGTGATCGGTGAGCCGGCGGTTCGGCTCGCCCGTTTCCGGAGCAGGGCGGAAGAAGCGGCCGGGGAAGTCTGGCCCTGGCGATGCCCAACTGTGTAGCGCGGCGACAACCGCAGCCGGCGTGGCGATTCGCTCCTCTGGGTTTCGCGCCATCAGTCGGCACAGCAGCGCGGAAAACTCATCGGGAACGTCTGGTCGCAGGATGTGAATCGGCGGTGGATCGACCGATTTCTTCGACGCCAGCTTCTGCCGCAAATCGGCAACTGGGTAGGGCGGATGCCCGGCCAGGAGGAAATAGAGCGTCGCGCCCAGTGCGTAGATGTCGGCACGAATATCCACCTTCGAGCTATCCTCGGCCTGCTCCGGGGCAAGATAGTCGATGGTGCCGAGAATCAGTTCCGCGCCGTTGACACGCGAGTAAGAATCGTCGTGTGTGAAGCGGACGATCCCCAGATCGAGAATCTTGGCGGCTCCGCGTCGGTCCACCAGGAGGTTCGCAGGCTTGATGTCGCGGTGAACCAACCCCACGGCGGCTGCTTGCACAAGTCCATCGGCCACCTGAACGCCAACTGCTGCTGCTTCGCCAGTGGAGAACGTCCCGTTGTGTGCGACCGCGGCCTGGAGGCTCACTCCGTCCACGAACTCCATCACGAGGTATGGCGGGTCGCTATTCATGTTCACGTCGAAGACGTGAACGATGTTGGGGTGATCGAGCGACGAGGCCGCACGCGCCTCGCGCACGAATCGCTTGCGAGCGCCGGGATCGGCTCGCAACGATTCGGAGAGTACCTTCACCGCAACACGACGGCCCAGCACGGCGTGTTCCGCCAGGTAGACCGAACCCGTTGCCCCTCGCCCAAGCCGGTCCAGCAACCGGTAGCCGCCGAGCCACAATGTGCCTGCGCGACCATGCGCCACTTCCTCGGCCTGATACTCAGTCAGGAGGCCGCCGGCCACCAGTCGTCCGAGTATCTCCGCCGCGCTGCACGATTGCCCCGCGAACGCTTCCAGGCGCGCCTGCTCCACAAGCCGGTAACGGCTCAGGGCGTCGAACACGTTTTGGGCGGTCTGTGGCCGAATCATGGAGTGCCACGCGGCAGGCGGATAGTGCAGATAAGGATAGTACACGTTTCCCAGCAGCCGAGATTTCTGGCCTGGCAGACAGACTGTTGCACAGGCGCTAGCATCTATTGGCGCGCCTTCATGCCGGGCGCGATTCTTCTGGGTCTGGTGGAACCTCAACGATCAACGGTGGCCGACCGGCCCGCACACGGACCTTGTTCACGGCCATCAGAACGACGCGCCGCGACACGAGCCACTTCTCGAACCGATGCTTGCCGGGAAAGTCAATCAACATCACACCCATGAAGATGGTGAGTAAGCCCTGACCGGGTACCCCCGGCAACGACAAGGCGACTCCCAACGCGATGAGGAAGTAACCCAGTGCGTTTCGCGCCGCAATGGAAAGCACCTTCAACACGGGTCGCCGGTCGATCGGAAGCCGCGCCGCGGGATTGACGAAATAGTCGGCGGGCAGCCGCGTCAGCACGACATTCACGACCGCGGCGCTGCCTGCAGCCATCACGACTGCCAGCGCGATACTGAACGCGATGAGGTGCCAGGCGGAGACCCAGTGCGGCAACCATCTCGATAACCACTCCGGCATGGAAGTGCCTCCGCGTATCGCCGCTCGTATTCTACCGGCGTCCAACTGTCGGGGAGCATCTCAACATGACACCGGAAACCGAACTCATCGCCTGTCCAGCGTGCAGACACCTGTTGCGTCTTCCACACGACTGGCTTGGCACGCAGGTGCAGTGCCCGGAATGTCAGGCGACCTTCCGCGCGCCGCTGCGCGATGGTGACCGACTGACGGATCCGGAACTGATTACACGCCCGGAGTCAGCCGCGGTACCGCGCAAGCCAGACATGATGCTGATGGTCCCCGCTTTTGGGCTTATGCTCTGCGGCTTCGCGAGTGTGCTGGTCAACGTGTGGGCGATGTATGCACTGCTCAACCATCCTGCCGGTGCGCAGGGTTGGGTGAAGGAACGGGTGTTGCCATCGTTGCGGCAGGCGGGCTTTGGTGAGAAGGTGCCGCCCGAACAGCAGGCCGCTCAGGACGCGAAGGAAGCTGCCGAAGGCGCACGCCTTCTTCAGTGGGCGTTACCTCTGTCGCTGGTGTTGGGAACGATCACTCTTGTTGGTGGGCTTTCCATCGCAATCCGGTGGAGTTATCGACTGGCACAAGTGGGGAGCGTGTTGGCGGTGGTGAACATCGCGCACGGTTGCTGCATTCCTGGTGCGGTCGCCGGGTTGTGGGGGCTGATACTGCTCAACTCTCAGGAGGCGAGAGAACACTTCCGGCGCTAACACGGCCGCGCGTTCTGTTGTCCCATCGTGCTTTTCGCAGTTGGTGCGTCCGCCCTGCTGGGCGGCTCACGCGAAGCTCACGCCTGTGATACTGATCGCGCGCCGAAGTCGCCTGAGATACTCGACGCGGGGGATTTCTGTCACACCCAGGCGACCGGTGTGTTCTGTCTTCATCTGCACATCCATCAGCACGAAGCCGCGTTCGCGAAGACGTTCCACCAGTGCGACCAGCGCGACCTTCGAGCCGTCCGTGACGCGGTGGAACATCGACTCCGCCGCGAACAGCCCCCCGATGGCGATACCGTAAATGCCTCCGGCCAGTTCCCATTGATCGGGCTTCTCCTCGGATTGCACCCACGTCTCCAGGCTATGGGCGTGGCCGAGTCGGTGCAGGTCGGCGTACGCACGGAGCATGTCGCTCGTGACCCAGGTTCCTTCGGGCCGGCGTTCGCCGCAGGATCGCATCACGGTTGTGAAACACTGGTTGATCGTTACGCGGAACTTGCCCGAACGGATCGTTCGCAAGAGTCGCTTTGGGACATGCAGACCACCCGACGTGGACGGATCGGCCTGCAGTTCGATGATGCCGCGAGGATCAGGCGACCACCAGAGGATCGGATCGGCCTCGTTGTACCAGGGGAAGACGCCTTCTGCGTATGCGCGCAGGAGTGTGCGAGGCGACAGATCGCCGCCGATACCAGCGAAGCCGTCGGCTTCCGCTAATTCTGGCGGAATCCACGGCACATCGCGAGTCTCCCACACCCCGCTCACGCAGTCCCTCCCTGTGGCACGTCCCTTACGCGATGCTGCTACAGCAGGACCACACCTACCAGAAACGCCACCCGAATCTTACGCGATGGTGCCTGCCGTCACCATGTTGGTTACGGAGGTAGGAAGCGGAATCGCACCCCGGATTGACCCGGCTTGCGCACTGTGCGATAACGCTTCACCTTCGTCGGAGACGAGTCGCAATGACAGCAGTGGAAGTCCGCAGCCCGCTCGCGTGGTGCCGCTATCTCTTTACCGGAGTGCTCTTCACCAGTGCCGCCGATGGCAATACGCGCGTGCGGCCGCTGTCGCTGCTTGTGCTGCTCCTTCTCCCGGCGGTGCTGCTCTATCCGACGCGGTCATTTCACCTACTGGAACCCGACGAGGGGCGTTACGCGCAGATTCCAAAAGAGATGCTCCAGGGCGGCTCGTGGGTGGTACCGACGCTCCAGGGCGAGCCGTATCTGGACAAGCCGCCGCTCATGTACTGGTTGGTCGCGCTGAGCTATGGCGTCTTTGGCATATCTGCGGAGTCCGCACGGCTCGTCCCCGCTGTGTGCGTTCATCTGACGATCTTGCTGGTGTATCTCCTCGGCCGGCGGAGTGTGGGAGAACGTGCCGCGTTCTGGGCCGCGCTGTTGCTCTCCGTTGCGCCGGGATACGTCGGCATCGCGCGGCTGATCCTGCTCGACGGTTTACTCACACTCTGCGTCACGGCATCGGTACTCTGTGGCTTCGAGGCCGTGCGCGCTGGTACGTTGAAGCGCGGATGGTGGCTTGCCGCCGCGACGGCCTCGGGTCTGGGGTTCCTCACGAAGGGACCGATCTCCGAAGTATTGCTATTCGTGCCACTGTGGATGTTCGGCTTCCTCGTCGGGCGAGCCACTCCCCAATCGTCACATGGTCTCACTTCCCGAACCAGTCCCACAGGTGAGAAGGTTGGGGGCCTGGGCGCGTGCGCCCGCCCGCCGCTGCACTGGTATCTTGTCTTCTTTGCCATCGTCTTTGCCGTGAACCTGCCATGGTATGTCGCGATCTATCTGGAGCAGCCGCAGTTCCTGAAGTACTTCTTCTGGGAACACAATGTCATGCGGTTCCTCCAGCCGTTCGATCATCTGCAACCGATCTGGTACTACGCACCGATCCTACTCGCTGGCCTCCTGCCAGGAACGATTCTCCTTGCGCTTTACCTCTGGAAACTCCTACGCGGCGATGCCGATGCGCGGCCGAGTGCGGCCGGCGGTTTCTGGCTCATCGCAGGAGCGTGGTGCGTCTTCTTCTTCAGTTGCTCTGGCAGCAAGCTGCCGACGTACATCCTCCCGGCGTACCCGTTCCTCTGTCTGGCGGCGGGCGAGTTCGTCGCGCGGTCGAGGTGGAACAATGCCTTCCGCACGAAGGTGCTGATCGGGGTGATGGCCGCACTTCTGCTCTACGCGAACTTCGTCGCAGTGCCGTGGTACGCGAAGGAGCGGTCGCCGTTCGGCAAACCGGAACTGGTGGAGCGATTCGTCCGCGATCCGAACGTGGCGGTAGTCTGCTTTCCGCGGAACTGCGACTCGCTGGCGTATTATTGCGACCGCGCCGACATGCGAAATGTCCGCACCAAGAGTGTGAATCAACTCATGGTCGATTGCCACCACCGCCCACGGACGGTGATTCTCTTCACGCATCGCGACTCGCTCACTGGCTTCAAGAACACGCTCCCGCCGAGCCTGAAGATCGTGGAGACGGTGACACTGAAACGAAAGGTGTCTGGCTCGATGCTCGACAAACTCAGCGGCTCCACGCCGTGGGGCCTCTGCGACATCGCGGTGGTCGTGCCACTGTATCACGTTCCACCACCGAAGGGCGCGCGGTGAAGGGCGATCCTCACACAGCGACCCCGGAGCGGTGCGGCACGAACACGCGGCTTCACCCAGCTGCGGCGTTGAGTGCCCCGAGATACAGGCTCGCGATGCGGAAGATGAAGAAGATGATCATCAGCGCCACGAGGCCATAGATTGCGTAGCCGGTGATCTGGGCGGCCAGCTTCAACTTACGCTCCGCGTCTTCCTGCATCCGCGCCGCCACGCGATCCATGACTTCCGAGATGTTACCCGTCTCTTCTCCGGTGAGGATCATCTCGTGGAACTCCGTTGGGAACGGCGCGCGGCTCGCTTTCAGTGCCTCCTGCAGTTCCCCACCGCGTTTCACCACAGCCACCGCTCGCGACTCCCCTTCCTGAAACGCAGTATTGGCTGCCGCTCGGAAGCAATAGTGCAGCGTCTTCTCCATGCGTAGGCCGGCCTCGGCACACATCTTGAGCGCCACCGCGAATCGCATCACGGCGAAGGCCAGAAACGCCGGCCCCCAGCCGGGCACCCACAGGAGCGCGCCCTCCATCCGCGCGCGGAACTCGACCTTCTCCGCAGCGACCTTCAGCACCACGACCACCGCGAGAACAAAGCCCATTGCGGTGCCGAAGAACAGCAGCGCGCCGGTTGTCCCGGTCAGGCCGAGGCCGGTTGGGTCCATCTGGCTGCCGAGCGCACCCAGGATGAGAATCAGCATCGTCACGATGACGATGGCCGCGAAGAACTGGATCACGGGGTACATCATCTGCGAGCGGAAGTTCCGCTGTACCGTCAGGAGCGTCGAATAGTACTCTTCGAGTTGCTGAAAGGCGTCTTCGAGGCGGCCTGTCTGCTCTCCCACCGCGACCAGTTCCAGAAACATCGGCGGAAACTTGTTGCGATGGGGCTTGAGTGCGTCTTCCAGAGACGACCCCTGTCCGAGCTTCTCGGCCAGTTCCTTCGCCAGTGGCCGCATTGGGCGCGGGCCAGACTTCGCCTGCTGCCGAAAGATGCGAACCGGATCGAGGCCGGCACTGAGGCTGTATCGGAGTGAACGACACCACGCGACAAGGGCGGGTAGCGGGGACTTCGAGGAAGAAAAGAGCATGGCGGGTATCAGGTATCGGGAAAGTCGGGTATCGTGAAGGTGACGCCGCCGGGCTGACTCGATCTCGCGCCGCCCTCATCTTTCGATATACCCGATGTCCGAGAGCGCCGACACGGCCGAATTGCACGAGAATCTCTATCGCGAGGGAATCGAACGGTTCAACCGCGGTGAGTACTTCGAAGCTCATGAGGTCTGGGAGGACCTGTGGCACGACTGCGAGGCCGCTGATCGGCGATTCTTTCAGGCGTTGATTCAGGCGGCTGTCGCCGCGTTCCACTGGGGGCGCGGGAACGGGACGGGCGCCGCTCGCCTTTACCGATCAGGCCGCAAGTACATGGAACCGTATCGCCCGGCGTATCGCGGCCTGGCAGTCGATGCGTTCTGGGATGCGATGGCAGCGCACCTCGCCGGCGCGCTGGGTGAAGGGGGCACGAATGCCTCGCCCCCGGTCATCACACGCGAATCCGCGAGGCAGCCATGAGTGACGACGCACTGGGCAACTTCGCCGGCACAGCCCGGCTCTTCCCTCTGCCCAGAATCGTCCTCTTCCCGCAAGTCGTTCTCGGTTTGCACGTCTTCGAGCCACGCTACCGGCAAATGACCGCGCACGCGCTGGCTGGCGATCACCTCATGGCAGTCGTCATGCTGATGGACGAGGCGGAGGCCGCCTCGGATCGCGCAGCGATTGAGGAAGTCGCATGCCTGGGCGAGATCATCTGGCACGAGAAACTGACAGACGGCCGCTACGACATCCGCCTTCGAGGTTTGAGCCGTGCGCGGATTGTGAGTGAAATGCCGACGGACAACCTTTACCGCACTGCGCGCGTCGAATTGATGCCTGATACGACGCCGTCGGATCTTGCGGAACTCTCCCGATTGCGACGCGATCTCTCCGACGCGGTACTGCCGCGTTTCGTGGATGGATCGGCGGCGCAACTCCAACTTCGCGAGTTGTTCGCGGGTGATTCGCCACTGGGCCACCTCTGCGACATCCTCGCGTACGCGCTGCCGCTGACGGCTGAAATGAAGCAATTGCTGCTGTCGGAACCTCGTGTCGACCGTCGCGCCACGACGCTGACCGAGTCGCTCCAGTTGCACGCCGCCCGTGCCGACCGACCCTTTCCACCGGCGTTCAGTCCGAATTAGTGTGGTATCGAGAGTGGGCAGTTGGCCCTGAGGCGAGTAGACCAATTCCGCCTGCGTCTCGTGGGTATGTTCTCTCCACTGCCACGCCCACTAACCACTCGGAGAAGTCATGGCGCACACTGTCACGTTCAAGGGCAATCCCGTCACGTTGGCCGGCACCGCGCTGAAGCCGGGCGACACTGCTCCGGCGTTCAAGTGCCTCAAGGGACTGGACACCGTTTCGCTGACCGACACTCCGGCCAAGGCACGGCTCTTCAGCGTCGTGCCGTCGCTCGATACGCCGGTCTGCAGCATCCAGACCAAGAAGTTCGATGAGGGGCTGAAGTCGCTGGGCGACGCGGTGGCATGTTACACGGTCAGCCTCGATATGCCATTCGCTCAGAAGCGATTCTGCAGCGCCGAAGGTGTCTCGACCATGCAGACACTCTCGGACGTTCACGATCAGTCCTTCGGCAAGAACTGGGGCGTGCTGATTGAGAGCGGGTTGCCGCTGAAGTTGCTCGCCCGTGCGGTGTTCGTGGTCGATAAGGCTGGGAAGATCGCGTACGTCGAATATGTGCCGGAAGTGACCAACGAGCCGAACTACGACGCGGCCCTGGCCGCGTTGAAGGCGGCGAAGTGACACATGTCGCGAAAGCCCCGGAGGACGGTTAACCGTCCTCCGGGGCTTTCGCGATTCGAGTCAGGGCGGCGGTACCGCGCTGGTGAAGCCACAAGCTCAGGGCTTGTTCTTCTTCGCCTTCTGTAATGCCCGCTCGAACTGCTCGCGAGCCTTCTCGAAGCCAGGCGGGGCCGCAGTCGTGCCGCCGCCAGTCGCGGTACCACTACTGGTTCCCGTTGGTTCGACTCGGGCGCCCCCGCCTGGGTTGAAGGTCCGTCCTGGTTCGCCGGGCATGGGCGCGGCCGCTGGTCTGTCGCGGTTGGCGGCGTCCTTCTTCATCCGCTCGATGTGCTTCTCGTAGTTCTTCAGGAATCTGTCGTACTCCTGGTCGGTCCATCCCTTCGACGCCTGGAGTTTCTTGCGATACTCGTCGCCCTCGAAGTTCTTGAGGTTGAGCTCCGCCGATTCAATTTCCTGCTGCAGGTCTTTCATGCGCCCCTTGTTGGGCGTGCCGCGACCGAGGCCCTGTTGCCATTCTTCCATCTTCCGCTTGAGGTCGTTGGTCTGCTGCATGGGGTTGGGTGGATTGTTCTTCATCTGGTCCTGAAGCTTCTTGCGACTCTCCTCGCCGATCTTGTCATCGAACTCCTGTTCGGCGGCCTTGCGTGTCCGGTCGTTGGGCGAATTGAGGTCCTTTGCCTTCTCCACGAGGTCTTTCAGTTCCTGCGGCGACGGCTCCTTCGGTTTTGGTTCGCCGCCCTTGTCCGCGGTGCGCTTCTTGTCCTGGTCTTCCATCTGTTTCTTCATCTCGTCGAGTTTCTTCTGCGCGGCCTCGCGTTTCTCCTTGTCGTCGGACTTGAGGTCGTTCATCATCTGCTCGGCGTCCTTGCGATTCTGTTTGCCCACCATCTTGTCGAGTTTGTCGCGGGCCTGCTCCTGCTTGTTCTTGTCGTCGCTCTGCAGGTCCTTGAGGGCGTCGGCGAGTTCCTTCTGCTGCTTCTCATCCAACTGGCCGCCATCTTTCTTGTCCTGACCCTTCCCCTTGCTGGCGTTCTCCATCTGCTTCTTCATCTCGTCGAGTTTCTTCTGTGCGGCGGCCTGTTTGCCCTTGTCAGGGGAATTCAGGTCTTTCTGAAGCTGCTCCAATTCCTTGCGATTGTCCTCGCCCAGTGCCTTATCGAGCGTCTTCTGCGCCTTCTCGCGTTTCTTCGCGTCGGGACTGTTGAGGTTCTTCGCGGCCTCCTGGAGGTTCTTGAGTTGTTCCGGATCGGGTTGTTTCTCGCCTTCGCCGCCGCTGGGCTTGTTTGTGTTGTCACTCGCTTGCGGGCGCGGCTTGTCCATCCCTTTCTCGCCCGATTGCGCACCGGCGGGCTTCGTCTCGGCCGCACTCGTGCCGTTGGGCTTTTTGGGCTCGTTCGCCCCTTGTTCTGGCTTCGGCTCGCTCTGCATCCCCTTGTTCATGCCGGAATCGGCCTGAGGCTGAGGCTTTGACTCGCCCGCAGCCGGTGCCTTCTCCGGCTTCGCTACGCCGGCCTGCTTCTCGGCCTCCGACTTCGTGTCCGGCGCGCCCGATTGCGACTTGTCATCGCCGCGTGTGGGATCACGCATGGGTGGCTTGGGACCGCTGCCCGCCTTCGCTGCAGGGTCTTGCTGGCCGGCGCTGGGCGTCCCGGTGTTGTTACCCTCTTGCGGCTTCTCGGAGGCCGGCTTGGCGCGTGAACCGGAGGTCGGGTCCTGCTTCTGGTTGGAGTTCTTCGGCGCCGGTTGGTTCTCCTTCGGTGTCTCCTTATCGGTGCCTGGCGGCGCGCCGAACGGCTCGTTGCGCTTCTCCGAGGGCGCGGCGGACTTCTCTCCAGACCCGTTAGCCGGTTGGCTGGACGGTTCGGGCTTGCTGGTCGCGGGCTGCTGTCCCTTTTCCAGCTTCCCTTCAGGCTTGGATTGCGATGGCGCGCTGTTCTTCTCGCCTCCTGGGTTCATTGGGTCGTTGGGCTGTTTCGGCTCCGGTTTCGTCTCGGAGGCGTTGTTCATCCCCTTTTCGCCCATCCCGCCGTTCTTCGGTTCGGTCTTGGCCTTGCCCGGTTCGTCGCGCTCCTCTGGCCGGGGCGCGGAGTTGGGCTTCGCGGAACCGCCGTTCTGGTTCTCCTGCTCGATCTGCTTCTCGAAATCCTTCGCGGTGTCCTGCACCTTCTGATCGTTCTGTTTCTGCGGCTGACCCTTCTCACCCATTCCGCCCTTGTCGTTCGGCTCATTCTGCTGACCGGGCTGAGTGTTCATGTCGTTACTGTTGCCCTTCCCCTTCATGGGGTCGCCTTCCTTGGGCGAACCACTGCCTTCTTTCGGTTCGGGCTTCCCCTTCGGTTCGCCCTTCATGGGTTCGCCTTCCTTCGGTTCGGGCTTTCCCTTCGGTTCGCTTTCCTTTGGCTCTGGTGGTTTGGCGCCGGGCGGTTGTTCGCCCATGCCACCCGGCTTGTTGTCGGGTTGCTTGTCCGGCGACTGTCCGTCCTTCTTCTGCTCGCCGCCCTTTTGTGGCTCGCGGTCACGCTTTTCCTGGTCGAATTTCTGCTGCTGTTGCTCGTTGTGCTTCTTCTCCTCGTTCTGACGTTCCTGTTTCTGCTGATTGAGTTGCTCCTTCGCCATCTCCTGCGTTTTGGGTGGCGTGAGGCGAACACGCTTGACGGCCGAGCGGCCGACATTCGCCTTCGGCTCGGTGCAGTTGTCGGTGGCCTCCAGCCAGAACTCGATCACCATCTCCGACTGGGGATGGAACTCCAGCCCGGCGGCGTCCTTGTTCAACTTCGCGAGATCGACCGAACCCTTGTACACGAGGTCGGTGGGGAAGCTATTATCTTTCTTGCGCCTGAACGAAAGTTCCTTGCCATTGAGATACGTCACGTCTGGCAGCGGGCGTTGCACTGGCTCGACTTGCCGCATCTTCAGCGTCACGGTGTTGATGCCGAAGTCGTCGCCGACGTTGCCGTCGATCACGACTTGACCATTAGCGGGAAGTTGCGACTCATCCGTTTCGGGACTGGTGATGACAAGGCGCGGCGCCTGATCGACCTCAACCTTGATCGCCGCAGTGAACGGATCAGGGGCGACTTCGCCATTTGTCGCGGTGAAGCCGAGCTTGTAACGGCCCGACTCGGTGAGCTTCGGAATGACGAACTGAGCGCTATCGGGATGCCCGGCGATCAGCGTGGCCGTAATGCGGGTGTTGCTGGGTTCGAGGATCATCAAGCCGTCGCGAACCTCGCGGTTGGCTTTTGCCACCAGCGTGACCTTCGTGCCGCGGTAAGCGCGGATGATGGGGTCGTTGGTGGTTTCGGTCTTCATTCGCAAATACTTCGGATACTCGTAGGTCGCGCGGAAGTCGGTGAAGACCGGAAGCGAGCGCACCGTGACGCGGTATTCGGGTGTTTCAGCGTCGCCACCGACCACCTTGTACCAGAAGCCGTTCTGCACAAGGTAATCCGGGACGCGCAACTCGAAGTCGCGGCTCGTTTCGCCTGGAACCATCGGCACTTCGTCATAATTTGGGTCGTTTGGGTTATGCCGGACGAGTAGCCGAACACGCTCCGGGCCGTCCGAGGATGGCACCTTCCCGCCGATGTGGACAGCGACAGACACCGATTGCCCGGTGGTGATGGTGGTTTCCGCCGGGTCGGGCTTCACGATGGTCAGTTGCGTGCGGCTCTCGATCACACCCGATGCGAACGGATTGAACGTGCGTTTCACCAGCGACGCGAACTGCGTTGGTCGGAAGACGAAGAAGAGCACCACCAGCGTGAGCAATAACGCAGCCGCGATGGCGCCGACGTACATCAGGCTGCGGTGATCGACGGCGCGATTCACGTCGGCGTCGTCCGCGGCCTTCGCGGCGCGGCTGGCCAGCGCGGCCTTCACCGTGGGATTCAACTCGCTATTTCGCGTGGCATCGACATACCCGGTGACGCTGTTCTTGTTGTCGTCGAGCGTGCGTTCCACCTGCTTGGCGGCATAAAGTGGGTTGATGCGTCGGCGCAGCGGCCGAAAGAGCGTGAGGTAAGCCGTGGCCGCCATCAACGCCACGAATGCTGCCAGCGAGAGCTGCCGCAGCCACGCCGGCAGCACGAGCGATTGATCCAGCACGATCATCGTGGTGGAATAGGCCAGCAGAATCGCGGCGAGGAGGAGGCCGCCAAAGGCGAGGTCGTGCGTGCGGATGCGGCTGGTTGCCTCGGCGAGTTGCTCTTCCACGCGGGAAGCGAACGGCGCGGCGGGATCTCGTTTCTCAGTCGCAGCGGCCATGAACAATTTCTCCGGGCCGAATTTCAATCGGCGAATCCAGGCCAATTATACCTCTTAGACGTTGCACTGGCACAGGCAGATTGCCTCGCCGCGCATCACGTTACGATGCTCTGCGGCTTCGCGTGGTCGCAACGCGCCAGGTCAGGCAGTCGGGAGGCTCCTGTGTCCGGAAAGCCGTTACATTGCGCCGAATGGCGGCTTCGTCGCGTGAAATCGGGTGAGCGACTCTTCACCGAGGCCGGTACAATGGCAGTATCGGCCGTTTTCATGTGGGGAGTGGCACCATGCTGGTTGGGCAGCGTATCGGCCCTTTTGAGATCGAGAAAGAGCTTGGCAGCGGTGCCATGGGCACCGTGTATCGTGCGAAGTTCAATCGTACCGACGACAAGTCGCTCCCAGTGGCACTCAAGGTCGTTGCTCTGGGTCTGTTGGGTAACGAGGGGGCGATGGCACGCTTCGAGCGCGAGGCGAGCATCCTGAAGCAACTGCGTCATCCGCACATCGTCAAGCTGATCGCACACGGAAAGATCAACCGGCAGAATCCGTACATCGCGATGGAGTACATCGATGGCGAGGCGCTCGATCGCATCCTCGCTCGCCGCGGTCGAATCACCTGGGAAGAAGTCGTCACTTACGGCAAGCAACTCTGTGAGGCACTCCAGTACGCCCACGAGAAAGGGATCATTCACCGCGACTTGAAGCCGTCCAACCTGATGATCGCTAAGGACGGCACGCTGAAGCTCACCGATTTCGGCATCGCGAAAGACACCGATGTCACGGCCCTGACCGGTGCCAACAGCACTATCGGCACCGCGGCGTACATGTCGCCGGAGCAGTGCAAGGGCGACCGCAACCTCAGTAACAAGTCCGATCTCTATTCGCTGGGGGTGGTCTTTTTCGAACTGATCGCGGGTCGCAAACCATTCATGGCCGAGACGACCGTGGAGATGTTCCTCAAGCACGTTAACGAGAAAGTGCCGCGCGTCGGCAAGCTCGTGAGCGACGTGCCCGCAAAGCTCGAATCGCTCATCATTCAGTTGCTGGAAAAGGACAAGGACGATCGCCCCATTGACGCCGCATGGGTGGCGCGCTTGCTCGCCGAGATCGAGGAAGATGCCTATGCGCGCAAGAGCGTGGGGCTTGCAAAAGCAGAAGCACGCACGACCAAGATGGTCAACCAGGGCGGCGAGAAGATGAACGCTGCGGACAAGGATGCGGCCCGCGCGCTCCGTGGCAAGCGGAAGAAGGTGAAGAAAAAAGAAGTGGTGCCGCCGTTGCAGCGGAAGTGGGTGCAGGCCGTCGGGTTGCTTGCAATCCTGACCATCATCGCGGCCGGTGCCTATTACGCGATGAAGCCCGTTCCGCCGGAGAAACTCTTCGCTGCCATCGAGAAGGCCGAGACACCCGAAGCGAAGCTCACCGCTGCCACACGGTTCCTGGAAGAACACGGCGAGAAAGGCGGCGACATGGTGAACCGCGCCGCAGAAGTGTTTCGCGAGGGGAAGGTCCGGGTACGCGAGAAACAACTGGCCAACCGCCTCGCCGCGAATCTCGCGAAACCCGCCGATGCCGACGACCCGGAAGCCTACAACGCGGCGTGGACCGCGCTGGAAGCCGAGCGCGACGGCCGGCTCGACCAGGCCGAGTCGCAGTGGGTCAAGGTGAGAGGGCGTTTCCCCGACGAGGCGAAGCTCACTTTCGCCACAAAGGAAGGTGAACTGGGCAAGGCGCTGTGGGGATGGCTGGCGGAGAAGCGGCAGGCCGACATCATCGCAGTGAAAGCGAATGTTGAACGGCTCAAGCAGAAGATCGCCGCATCGCGACTCAACGAGCAACCGCTAACCACCGATCGCGCCAGTCCGGAATCGCTGGCCATCAAGATTATTCGGCTCCGCGCCTTCAGCGATCCCGATCGCGCCGCCCGCGAATGCGACACACTCATTCACCTCACCGAGAAGGACCCCGATCAGCACGTCTGGTACTTGATGGCCACCTACCTCAGGCTCGGGCTCGTCCCAGGCGGTGACCCGGTCGGCCACCGCCTTCGCCTCATCGACACGCAACTTCGCCACGCCGAGCAGGAAGCCAAAGCGGTGCAGAACGAACCCACTGAGCTGGTCCGCCGCCGCGAAGTCCGTTCCATCTGCCGCGATGTGATGGAGCTATATTCCGACGACGACGAGAAGGCGGTCCGCGGCACCATCGAACACGCGGAGAAGATCGCCGCGATGGTGCCGAAGCAGTAGGGCCGCGTAAGGTAGGCCGTGTGCCGTTCCCAAACAGCGGCAACCGGCCCACTACCTGGAAGAGACACCATGTCAGCAACTCCCTCCCGCGCGCGGAGTGCCGCGGCGTTCGAGCGTGCCCAGCAACTCATCCCTGGCGGCGTGAACAGCCCGGCACGCGCCTTCGGCGCTGTTGGCGGAGAGCCTCTGTTCATCGCTCGTGCCGAGGGGCCGTTCCTTCACGATCTCGATGGCAACCGTTACCTCGACTTCATCGGTTCCTGGGGGCCGATGATACTCGGCCACTGCCACCCGCGCGTGGTGGAAGCCACCATCGCGGCAATCCGGAACGGTTCCAGCTATGGTGCGCCCTGCGAGCGGGAATCGCAGTTGGCCGAAATGGTGATCGATGCCGTGCCCTCAGTGGAGATGGTGCGATTCGTTTCCAGCGGCACCGAGGCGACGATGAGTGCCATCCGCCTGGCGCGCGGCTCCACGGGTCGCGACCTCGTGGTGAAGTTCGCCGGCTGCTACCACGGCCACGTCGATTCGCTACTCGTATCCGCCGGTTCCAGCGCGCTGACGCACGGCGTCCCCAACAGCCCCGGCGTGCCCACGGGCTGCACGCAGGACACCCTTGTTCTGAAGTACAACGATGCCGCGGCCCTCGCCGAGTTGTTCGCAGCGAAGGGGGAACGCATCGCATGCGTGATCCTGGAGCCTGTCGCAGGAAACATGGGCCTGGTTATGCCCTCGGCGGAGCTCCGTACCGCGCTGCGGCAGCTCACGCAGAAGCATGGCGCCTTGCTCATCTACGATGAGGTGATGACTGGGTTCCGACTGGGCTATGCCGGCGCGCAGGGAATGCTCGGCGACACCCCGGACCTCACTTGTTTCGGCAAGATCATCGGCGGCGGCTACCCCGTGGGTGCTTACGGCGGTCGTGCCGACCTCATGCGGAAGGTGATGCCCGCCGGCCCAGTGTTTCAGGCGGGCACGCTATCGGGCAATCCGGTCGCAATGGCTGCCGGCATCGCGACGCTCTCGGAACTCAAACAGAACCCGCCATACGCGCGCATCGCGGAGCAGAGCAAGCGGATTGGAGAAGGCCTCACGCATGCCGCACAGCAGGCCGGCGTGAACGTGCAGTTCAATCAGGTCGGCAGCATGTGGACGCTCTTTTTCACAGGAACGCCTGTGACTGACCTCGACTCGGCAAAGAGCAGCGATACCGCTCGCTTCGCCCGCTTCTTCTGGGCGATGATTGATCGCGGCATCTACCTGCCGTGCAGTCAGTTCGAGGCCGCCTTCACCTGCGCAGCCATGTCGGATGCGGAGATCACCGAGACGATTCAGGCCGGCGCGGCGAGCATTCAGGCGGTGGCGAAGGGGTGAGCGGATTCGCGGCCGCACGCGATCTGACGTCCTAAGTTCGTGTCAGCGATGTCTCTCGCCCGCATCATCAGGAAGCTCTTATGAAGCTGCGCCCTGTTCTGCTCGGCACCGGCGTGCTTGCAGTACTTGCGGTCGGTGGTTTCGCCATGTGGAAGTCGCCCTGGCTGAGGGCGTTCCTCGTTCCTGATAGCGTGAATCAGGCAGAGATCGACCGCGCCGCCGCGGCGCCACTTCAGAACGCCCCTCCACCCGACGCGTCTGCTGGTTCGCCGCAGTGGCGCGGAGCGTCGCGTCAGGGTATCGCACCGGCAGGAAGTTTCCGCACCGACTGGGACAAGAACCCGCCGAAGGAACTCTGGCGCGTTCCCATCGGCGGCGGCTTCGGTTCGTGCTCGGTCGTCGGCGGCCGGCTCTATGTTCAGGATCGCCAGGACGATCAGGATCGCGTTGTGTGCCTCGATACCGCGAGCGGCAAGACACTTTGGTCGCACGCTTACGACGCCCGGCCCGCCGGGAGCGACGGCAACTATGCCAACGGCCCGCGCGCGACGCCGACTGTTGCGGGCAACTGGGTCTTCATCGTCGGTGGCGACGGACAACTCCTCGCGCTCGAAGCCAGTGGCGACAAGGTTAGCGTGAAGTGGCGGCACGATCTGCTCGCGGAGTTCGACGCTCCCATGCCGCAGTGGGGCGTGGCCGGCTCGCCACTCGTGGCGGGCGAGTTGGTGATTGTGCAACCAGGAGGGAAGAACGGCGCGGTGGTCGCCTTCGACCGCAACACCGGCACAGTGAAGTGGAAGGCCGGGGCGAATCCGCCCAGCTACAGTTCGCCCGTACTCGCTTCCGTTGGCGGGCAAGAGACTCTGTTCGCGTTCATGGGCGACGAACTGCTGGCCGTCCGCCTCACCGACGGCAAGGTTACGGGACGCTATCCCTGGGCGACACAGTTCGGGGCGAACATCGCGACGCCACTTGTGGTCGGTGAATACGTCTTCATTTCCTCGTCGTACGGAATGGGCTGCGCGTTACTCCGCGCGGAGAAATCGGGCGATGAGGTGAAGCTCGTGAAGGTCTACGAGCGGCGCGGCCGGGGAGGGTATCAGAATCACCACGCCACCAGCGTCTACAAGGATCGGCATCTCTTCGGCACCGATGGGCTGCGCGGCGATGGCGGCCTAAAGTGTATTGCCTTCGAGACGGGGCAAGAGATACCAGGGTGGGACGGCAGCGAGTTGAAGCAATCGAGCGTCATCCTCGCGGGCGATCACCTGCTCGTGCAGACCGCGCGTGGCGACCTCTGCCTTGTGGAAGCCAACGCGAAGGAGTTCAACCTGGTTTGCCAGCTGTCGAAAGTGCTCAGTGGCAAGAACAACTGGGCCACACCCACACTCGTGGACGGCCGGATCTACCTTCGCGATGAAGGACACGTCGTCTGCCTCGACGTGAGGCCCACAAAGTAGCCACTGTGTGCCAGGCAGCTACGATTCGGCCAGTTTCGCCACAGCCCCGGCGTGGATGATACCATTGGATGCGATCAGTCCGCGCTTCTGTGCGAACCGTTCACCCTGATAAACAATCGCCCCGCCGGCGAGGTCTGTGACCGTGCCGCCGGCCTCACTCACGAGCAAGTGCCCGGCGCAGATATCCCAGTCGAAGAACGTGTCGTAAGTATTGGCGTACACATCGGCCTCGCCGCGCGCCACCATGGCCATCTTCACGCCGCCAGAGTACGTCTCGATTACCTGCCTGGGCTGGAGTGCCTGCACCGGCTTCGGCGACATGCCCGTCTTCGCCCAGCTTTGTACCAACACCAGCTCGGCAAACCCGCGACCGGATACCTGACAGCGTGCTGGTGTCGCCGTGCCGGTCTTCGTCCAGCACCCTTCGCCCAGCGACGCGAACGTGATGCGGTCCTGCGCCGGCTCGGCGACAACACCCACGACCGGCTGGCCGTCTGCGAGCAAGCCGATCATGATGGAGAACTGCCCCACCTTCTTGGCGAATCCGCGAGTGCCGTCGATCGGGTCGACCACCCACGCCCGCCGGCCGCTCTTGGGCAGTCCCTCGAACGCCGGCGTCGATTCCTCGGCACAGAGTGCATCATCGGGGAATCGCTCGTGCAAAAATGCGAGAATCAGTTCTTGCGAAGCCTTGTCTGCGTGTGTGCTGATCGATACCGGTGCGTCCGGGATCGCCGTAAATGTCTCGTATTCCTTGCGGAGATAGTCGCTTGCGCGTGCGGCGGATTCGCGTGCCGTTGCCAGTTCCTTCTGATAATTCGTCATCCTTCATCCTTCAGCGGGGTGTGTTCGGTCGCGGAGGCGTCGGCAAGAATCTGGAGCCGGCGGTAATGGTCGTTGTCGCGCCACAGGTCGCCGTGGGAGCCGGTTCCCTCCAGTTGCCCGTCCTTCAGCATGAACACGCGATTGACCGTGCGTAGTGTAGAGAGCCGCTGAGCGAGGAAGATGATCGTGCGCCCCGTCGAAACGCGAGTGATGGTGTCGTCGAGCAGTGCGAGTGTATCCTCGTCGATGGGGCCAACGGGTTCCTCAATCACGAGGATGGCCGGATCGCGGAGCAGCGCGCGGGCCAGCGCGATACGGAATCGTTCACCAGGGGTGAGCGACTGACCCGCGAGGCCGATGAGTGTCTCGTAGCCGTACGGGAGTCGCTCGATGAACTGGTGGGCATGCGCCAGTTTCGCCGCTTCTATGATCTGAGGAAGCGTGTATTCCTGGCTCCCGACGCCGATGTTATTGGCCACCGTGTCGGTGAAAGTCAGGTCGTCGAGAATGACGAGCGACACCTGTGCCCGGAGCGATTCGTGCGTGACCCAGCGGATGTTCTTGTCCTCGATGCGAATCTCGCCGGCTGTCGGATCGAGGAAGCGTGGGATCATGTACACCAGCGCGCGCTTTTCGGCGGCATTCGGTCCCACGATGGCAACCCTTGCCCCTGCGGGCACCGCGAAGGTGATGTTGTCGAGGATGCGCTGGCCAGTCGCCGGGTCCTTCAGCGTGACGCCGCGGAACTCCAACCGTGTGGACAGCGCCGGGAGGTACTCGGCGTCGGCGGCCTCGGCAGCCTCGCCCTTACGGTCGAGGAACTCAAAGATCGCTTCCGCTGCCGCCCGCCCATGCCGCAGTTTCGCTGCGTAGTCGAGCAGGGCCGCGATGGGTGATGCCAGCGACACGAGTGCCACGGCCATCACTGCCAGCCCCGCGACGCTGAAGCCGCCAGCCAGCACGCCGCGCGCGGCCAGATACAGCAGTGCCACGCCGGTCAGCAACCCTACCGAGATGAGCATCGGCCCGGCCATCGCTGCGCCACGCAGTCGTCGCCAGTTGGCACGGGCCGATTCGTTCAACTGCCGTTCCACGCGCGTCTGGTTGAATCGCTCCATCTGGAAGCACTTCACCAGCGGGAAGATTGCCATGCTCTCCTTCAGTAGCGCCAGCGCCGCCCCGGCCTGGCGTTCACCATAGCGTGATTCGCGCCGGAAGTGCGCCGCGATCTGGCCACCGATCAGCCACACAAGCCCCGCCAGCGCCAGGAAACTCACCGCGAGCCAGAAGTTCATTAGGAGTATCAGCGCGACGAGCAGCGCGAGCATCACTGGCGCACCGAACGCGGTGACGAGGCGTGTGCGAATGGTGCGGGCCACTTCCTCGGTTCGCCGCGTGAGCAATTCACCCGCCTCAGCGGCGCCCAGGCTCTGCATCGTGAGCGAGCCAAGCCGGAAACTGTGGAAATAGATTGCGCGACGCAGGCGCGTAACGGTGTCCAACGTCACGGCGGCCGAGAGGTATGCCAGCGCATTCACGAGCACCGCGCGGATCAGTGCCAGTGCGAAGGCGAGGACGAACAGCCCGGTGAGGTAATTCACGTTGGCCGAACCGGTGGGGCCAGGCACCCACGACCAGGTGTTCCACGACGCCAGTCGGCCCAGCAGCGGACCGACCCAGCGGTTGCGTTCGCGAACCACGAGGCTCAGGATGCCGTAGCGGGGGCGTTCCTCGGAGCCAGTCGGTTCCTCAACGGTGCCAGCTTGCTCGCTTCCCAGCGGTCGGAGGAAGGCATCGGCGGCGTCTGCGTTCACCCGCTCGCGCAACGACAGATACACTCCCGCTCGCCAGCGGGCTTCCCATTCGTCCGCGAAGAGATGCGCCTCGCGCGGAGTGACGGCGAGTTTCTTCAACTCGTCGTCGTTGGCCGCAACGATCCGCTGTGCTCGCGACTTGGGCCAGCCGAGCCGATCCGCGGCATCCGTGCGATCTTCGGACGACCGCCGTGCCCACTCCTCGGCGAACTCATGCTTCCGTGTGGCCGAGAGATGCGCAAATGTTGGGATTTCGCCACGCCAGACGAGCAGATCGACGAAGAGATAGAGCAGCAGCAGGAGCAGGAAGAACGTGATCGCGGAACCAACAGAACTGACAATCGCCCCCCATCGCGCGGTGGGCGACTTCACGAAGTCGGCGCGCAGGCGTTCGAGTGCGCTGGTATCCACGGTGCCCTCGGTAAGGAAGCCCGCCTGCGGAAGTGGCCGCACCCGCAGGCGTTAAATGTGAGCGTACCAAACCGGACAGTGGCTTGCCCAGGTGAAATGCCCGCATTCAGAGGCTCAAACAGCGTCGGCAACCTGATTAAACCGACGCACCTCCGAAGCGTTTTGGCTCATATCCGGCGAGTTCCGCCCGCGTGCGGGGCTTGGTCACGCCAGGTCGCGATCCTCGAACAGCAGCAGGCCGACCAACAGTGCGATAAATGTGTAAATGAGAGAGTACCCGAACACTGTTAACACATAGCTGGCGAATTCCCACAGGGGAAGCGGGCTTTCGCGGATAATTGCCCGCCCCATGTTGAACGACTCCAACGACGGCAAGAATACATCGAAGAGCTTCCCGAGGAAGCCGACCAGCCCAACCCCGACGCCGCTCCCCTGAGCTTGCTGCGTGGCCATCACGACCACGGGCGCAAGGTGGCCGAGGAAGTAAACCAGCAAGCAGATCACGATGTTCACCACGAACGAGACTCGCGTTGCCAGCGATGCAGCAATGGCAACCAGGATCATCACCTGCCCGAAGCCGAGGGTGACCCCCAGCAGGTGTGCCAGCGTGTCGGAGAACCACAGCCCGGCACCACGCGCCACCAGCCGACCAGGACCCATTGGCACAGCTTTCTCGAACACCGGTACCACGGTGCGTTGCGCCTCGAAGGTCATGGGGTCGACGAGTTTCTCGGTTGGCGTGCCAGTCACGTCGACCGGGTCAGCGTTGTTATTGATCGGATCGAACTCGCGCATGGCCCGCAGCGCGTCGGTAAGCACCCAACTCAGGAGCAGCGACATGATGAGGCAAGCCATGATAATGCCGAGATACTTGCCAATGAGGAACTGCCGGCGATTCACGGGCTTGCTCATCAACGTCACGGCGGTACGACCCTCGATCTCCTCGCTGATCGACATACTCGCGGCCAGAACGCCGAAGAGCACCGCAGCGAGCATCACGATGTCGAAGCCGATCTGCTTCATCATCTTGTAGTCGTCGCCGAAGGTGAAGTATGGCACGGCGACCGAGAACCAGATGGCCGCGGCGGCACCGATGGCGATGAGCCAGAACATCGGCTGGCGACAACTTTCCCGGAAGGTGGCCGATGCAACGGCTCCGCCCTTCGGCCACACCAGGACCACTGCCTGCGGCATCAGGAGGAAGAAGTCGATGATGAGCTGGAGATTCAGGAGCGCGCCATAGATATAGCGGCCGTACCAGAGCAGATTGCCCGCCTCGCCCTTGTACGAAAGGAAGACCGCCACCCCGGCGCCGGCGGCCAGTAATCCGCCACCCGCATAGAGAAGCGTCATCGGGTTGCGGAGCGCAGCGCGATAGCCGCGTGGGTCGATGGCCCAGAGCCACGGCAGCGCGGCGATGAACTGCGCGGCGGCGAGCACGACGCCGGCCAGGACAAGGGACAGGCTGGGGATCATGCGGCAAAACCGGTGAAGTCGGTGCGAATCAAACGATTGCGGCAGAAGCCGTTACCCGCCCATACGCCGCTCACGGCGAGGCGGTTCGTTGCTGGTGTAGCGGTTTCTGGTTCGATGTTCCAGGGTTCGCGCGACCCGAGGGTGACACTTCGACAACCGTTCACAAGATGGAACGGACATACTGAGCACCCAACTGCCAGTTGTGGTCACGTTCCAGCGACAAAGGTTGCCCGTGAGATTCGTTAACAATGTGGCAATCTTCGTGATCGTGCCTTCAGAGTAGGAGGCACACTCCGTGTGCCGCTTCCCCGGCGCGACAGACCAGGACGATGCCGCCAGGAATCATCGGGACCGGAACGCAACCGATTTCCACCTGCCTCCCCAATGAAAGGGTCCCCTCACAGCGAGTACGCAGGTCTGACAAGTCGTCACGCGTGACCTACTCACCTTCCGACATGGCTGATACGTGCTTACAATCTGGAAGTTGTGGTGAGTATGCACCACCTGGAGGGGCACGATGGCCACAACGTTTCAACTTGATTGCGAATACACTCCCGCTGGCGACCAGCCGAAGGCCATTGAGCAACTCACACACGGCTTCCACGAAGGCAAGAGCATCCGGGTGCTGCTCGGCGCGACGGGCACGGGCAAGACATTCACCGCCTCCAACGTCATTCAGAATCTTCAGAAGCCGACGCTGGTGCTTGCACACAACAAAACCCTCGCGGCCCAGCTCTACAAGGAGTTCAAGGGCTTCTTCCCACACAACGCGGTGCATTACTTCGTTAGCTACTACGACTACTATCAGCCGGAAGCTTACATCCCGCAGCGCGACATCTACATCGAGAAAGACTCGTCGATCAACGAGAATATCGACCGGCTCAGGCTCGCGGCTACGTCCGCGCTCGTTAGCCGGGAGGATGTCATCATCGTCGCCAGCGTCTCGTGCATCTATGGACTCGGTTCGCCGTCGGACTACAAGCGCATGATGGTCTACGTCCGCAAGGGCGAGACACTCGATCGCGACAACATGCTCCTACGGCTCATCGACATTCAGTATCGGCGCAACGACATCGCCTTCGAGCGTGGCACCGTACGCGTGCGCGGCGACACCATCGACGTGTGGCCGGCTAGCGAGGAGTTCGCCTATCGCATCGAATTGTTCGGCGACGATGTGGACGCCCTCTCGGTGATTCATCCGGTTAGCGGCGAAACCATTCGCGCGCTGGACGACCTGTACATCTACCCTGCCAAGCACTTCGTCACGCCCGAAGACCGCGTACAGGCAGCGATCAAGGGAATCGAGGACGAACTTGCCGCGCGTCTGGAGCAGTTCAAGGGCGAGGGGAAACTTCTGGAACTGGAGCGGCTCAAGGCACGCACGCGCTACGATCTCGACATGCTCCGCGAGGTTGGCTACTGCTCAGGCATCGAGAACTACGCACGATGGTTCAGTGGCCGCGCGCCGGGCGAGGCGCCCTACACACTGATAGACTTCTTCCCGGAGGATTTCCTTCTGGTCGTGGATGAATCGCACGTCACGCTGCCGCAGGTGCGCGGGATGTACTTCGGCGACCGCAGCCGCAAGGAGACACTCGTTGAACACGGCTTCCGGCTCCCCTCGGCGCTAGACAATCGGCCGCTGAAGTTCGACGAATTCGAGAAGCGGATGAAACACTGCCTCTGCCTCTCCGCCACACCCGGTCCTTATGAGCTGGAGAAGACTGGCGGCGAGGTGACCGAACAGGTGATTCGACCAACGGGCCTCGTTGATCCAGTCATCCACATCAAACCGGCACGCGGACAGGTAAAGGACCTGGAGGCCGAGGTTCGGACTCGCGCCGTCAAGCAAGAACGAACACTCGTCACGGTACTGACCAAACGCATGGCTGAAGACCTGACAACGTTCTTCCGCGATGCCGGGCTGCGCTGCAAGTGGCTCCACTCGGAACTTGATGCCATCGAGCGCATTCAGGTGCTTCGCGAGCTGCGCGAAGGGGCGTTCGATGTGCTGGTGGGTGTGAACCTCCTGCGTGAGGGGCTAGACCTGCCAGAGGTCTCGCTCGTGGCGATTCTTGATGCGGACAAGGAGGGTTTCCTACGATCGGAGAAATCGCTGATTCAAACGATGGGGCGTGCGGCGCGAAATGTGAATGCCGAGGTGATTCTCTACGCCGATTCCACCACAGAGTCAATGAACCGTGCCATCTCCGAAACGAACCGCCGGCGCGATATTCAGCTCGCTTACAACAAGGAGCACGGCATCACGCCGCGGACGGTGAAGACAGCGATCAAGAACGCCATCGAGGAGGAGATCGAGGCACACCAACTCGCGGAAACGGCGGCTCTGGGAAGTTCAGCCGCAGCGGAAGACTATGTCACAATCGAGTTCGTGCAGAACCTCTACGCCGAGATGCTGGAAGCGGCGAAATCGCTTGACTTCGAGCGGGCGCAGGCGCTGCGAGATCAGATCGTGCGGCTGGAGGCCGAACTGAAGAAGAAGCACGGCGATGCGGCGCCGCCGAGCGTGTTCAGCAACAAAACCGTGCCAGTCAGCGCTCCGGTGGGAGCCAGGAAGAAAGCAAAGCGCAAGCCGACGTAATGACGTGACAATCGAGCGGATGTCGATTATCCTGATGAAGCCCACTCGCCGAGCTTTCGCCATGCCCGACGACACGACTCGCCTGACCGCGCCCAACCCCTCAGGTGACGCAACCCAGCCGCCGCTTGCGCAGACGCAGGCATCCGATGGGTCGCACGATAGCGTGCCAGAACCTCAACCCGAAGCACCTCCGGGCTACGACCTCCTGGAGGAGATCGGGCACGGCGGGATGGGCGTTGTCTACCGTGCCCACGACCGCGCCCTCAATCGCATCGTTGCGATCAAGTTCCTCCGGCGTGCGTACCCAGTCGAGAGCGTCGAGGGGCAGCGATTCCTGAAGGAAGCTCAGATCACCAGTCAGCTTCAGCATCCTGGCATACCACCGGTTCATCTGGTCGGCACGCTCACGGACGGCCGCCCCTTCATTGTGATGAAGCTCATCGTCGGCAACACGCTCCAGTCGCGCATCAAGCAATGCCAGACTGCGACCGACCGCGCGCGACTCCTGCCCGTATTCGAGCGAATTTGCCAGGCGGTTGGGCTTGCGCATTCCCACAGGGTGATCCATCGCGACCTCAAGCCCGCCAACATCATGGTTGGGGCGTTTGGTGAGGTACAGGTGATGGACTGGGGGCTGGCGAGATCGCTTGATGACAATCGCGAAGTGGTCGTGCTGACAGGCGCTACGGCTCCTGATTCGGTTGAGGTCAGCAATTCCGTCACGGAAACTGGCAGCGTGTTGGGAACACCTGCGTACATGCCGCCCGAGCAAGCAATGGGCGAGCATGACCATGTGGACGAGCGGTCGGATGTGTTTGGCTTGGGGGCCGTGCTCTGCGCCATCCTGACTGGTGAGCCACCGTACGTTGGCCCGGACCCAGCTTCAATCGCCTTGCAGGCGATCCAGGGGCAACTCAAGGGGGCGTTCGCTCGCATGGAGAAGTGCGGTGCCGACCCGGACCTGTTGTCGTTGTGCCGGCGCTGCCTGGCACCTGAACAGAAGGATCGGCCACACGATGCCAACGAACTGGCCGAGGTTGTTGGTGAACTACGCGCGAAATCAGAGGAACGCGCCCGTCTGGCGGAGGTGGAGCGTGTGCGCGCGGAGGCCGCGTACCGAGAGCAACGCCAGCGTCGCCGGGTGCGGGCATCGCTGATCGGTTCGACCATGCTCCTGTTGCTGCTTGGGGCGGCCGTTTTCTGGTGGATTGAGCGACAGGCGGCCCAGCAAGACGCCGAGGATCTCGCACGCCTTGCGCAGAATGCGGGTACCATCGTCGCACTTCTGGACGAGTGCGAAGTTGCGCTTCGGGCAGAGAATGCTTCGTCTGCAGCTGTGATCTTCACACAGGCAGAGAAACGGTTTGCGGAGGGCGGTGCCGATCACCTGGTTGAACGACTGGCCCGCTGTCGCGCGGACCTCAACTTGTTGAACGACCTGGACCGCATCGATAATCGGCACTGGACCGTGATCGGCGGCAAGACTCGCGGCGCACGTCCGGCGGCCGCGGAACTGCCAGCGGTGTTCGCACGATATGGGATTGTACCTGGGAAGATGCCGCAAACTCAGGTAATCGCCCGAATCGACGAATCGTTCATACGCGACCGTATCCTGACGGCCCTTGATCGCTGGCTGGAGTGGTCGCGGGCACCCGATATACTCGCGATTTTGCGCGCCGTCGATCCAGATACATTCCGCAATGCGATGCGCGAGGCAGTCGCCGCCGCGAACAAGGATCGCATCAAGCAACTGGCCTCGCAATCCGATGCGCTCGCACAGCCGCCCCGGTACGCCGCGACCTTTGGTGAGGCGGAACTCCCTGCAAGTCGCCGCAGTGAACTGATACTCGCTGCGTTGAAGCGCCGGCCAGGCGATCACCGCCTTCTGGTGACAATGGGTTACCTGACGATGATCGCCGATCCTGGAAAGCCGCTGGAATACGAGAAATGGTTCCGCGCGTCGATCGCCATTCGCCCGACGAATCCGGTTGCCCGCAACTATCTCGGTCTGGCGATGTTGAACAAGGGGTTAATCCACGAAGCGATTGCGGAATTTCAGGAGTCCATTCTCCAGGAGCCAACGTATGCCGGCGCTTACAACAACCTCGGCGCCGCATTCGACAGACTGAACGATCCAGTGAGCGCCATCGCGGCTTTCCGGAAGGCGATTGAGTGCGCTCCAGACTACATGCTCGCACACGCGAACCTCGGAACTTTTCTCGAACACGCTGGCGATCTGGAAGGAGCAGTCAAACACTACGGCGAGTGGGTCCGACTCGATCCACGCGGCTCTCTGGGGTTGCGACGACTGGCATGGATCCTCGCGACCGCACCCATCGATAGCCTGCGAAACGGCCATCGGGCAGTCGAACTGGCTCGCCGAGCCTGCGAGATGACGAAGGAGAACGACCCGGAGTGCCTCGATGCGCTCGCGGCGGCAGAGGCGGAGGTAGGCGACTTCGCCAGGGCCATCGCGAACGAAAACCGTGCTCTGTCGTTTTCGGCGTTCGAGAAGCAGAACGGAGCAGCCGCGCGTTGCCGTCTCTCTCGCTACGAGCGAAAGATGCCCTGCCGCACACGCACACTCGCGCCACCTCCTCACGAGATGAAGAAGTAGTTGCCCGTCTCGCACCAGGAGTTGCTCACCGGCCGCAACCGGGCATCAGGAAGACAATGAGTACGAAGAACAGTGGCAGCCCGAGCAGGAGCGTCGCCAGTCCATAACGAAGTTTCCCTGATCGTGTCATGCTCCCTCTCCGCTTGAGGGTGAATGGAACAATTCGCCTGGGAGCAGCCAGCGTTGATTGGCTGCGGACAACAACTCCCGATGAGAACTGGAGCAAGGGAGATGCCGAAACCGATTGAGGAGGGTAGCTTCGTGAAAGTTGCGTGAAGTTCGCCTGAAGACGATTCTCCCTCGCAGACCGTACCGGTAGGCTATCAACTGGTTCCGACCGCGCAGGGAATCGCGTATGACTTTCTGGGATGCCGCGAGGGAACTTCCGACGGGCCCACTGATATTCCTGGTGGTCGCGTTGCTGATCGCGTTCGCATTCGAGTTCATCAACGGCTTCCACGATACCGCCAACGCCGTTACCACGGTCATCTACACGCGCTCACTGCCACCCACTCCCGCAGTCATTTACTCTGGCCTTCTGAACTTCCTCGGCGTACTCCTGGGCGGCACCGCAGTCGCGTTCGGGATCGTCAACCTCTTACCCGTCGATCTACTCATTGAGGGGCGGTCGAATGCGGCGCTGGTGATGGTGCTGTCGCTGTTACTGGCAGGCGTGATCTGGAACCTGGGGACCTGGTATCGCGGGCTGCCGGTATCCAGCTCACACACGCTCATCGGTTCCATTCTCGGTGTTGGCATCGCGAACAGCCTCTACCAGTCCAAGGGGCTGACTGGCGTGAACTGGGGGAAGGCCGGCGAAGTGGGACTGGCGCTACTCGTGTCGCCTCTCGTTGGCTTCGCGCTCTCCGGGCTTCTCCTGCTGGCGATGAGGGCGGTGATCCGGCAACCGCGGCTCTATCAGCCCCCGCAGGGTGACGACCGACCACCTGGATGGATTCGCGGTGCGCTCATCGCCATCTGTGGCGGTATCAGTTTCGCGCACGGTTCAAACGACGGCCAGAAGGGGATGGGGCTGATCCTGCTGGTGCTCATCGGCTTCCTTCCGTTCCACTACGCGCTAAACACGCATCACGAAGATATGGCGGCCGAGGTCGTCGTGGCCGTTAGCGCGATCGAGGAGGCATTCGCACGCGAGGGGCGAGAACTCCCCGCCGAGCAGAAGGGCAATCTGACTGTAATCCGAGAGTCGCTGACAAACAGGGCATCGCTGCGGGATGTTCCGCAGGCGGAGCGCTGGAAGGTGCGGCAGGCGATTTACCGATTCCGCAAGTTCGCCGCCGGGGTTCAGATGTCGGAGGCGACTCGCGCCGCGATTCGGCCACAGTTAGCGGTGCTGAACCGAGCCGTCGAGTTCGTCCCGCTCTGGGTGATGATTGGAACAGCGGTTGCGCTGGGGATTGGCACCACGGTTGGTTACAAGCGAATCGTGATTACCGTGGCAGAGAAGATTGGCAAGACGCACCTCACGTATGCTCAGGGCGCGGCGGCGGGCACCGTGGCCGCAGGCACGATTCTCATGGCCGCAGTCACGGGCTTGCCAGTCAGCACGACGCACGTTCTCTCAAGCGGTGTCGCCGGGTCGATGGTCGCCAATGGTTCGGGTGTGCAGGGAAACACCGTGGGCAAGATCGCGCTGGCGTGGGGGCTGACGCTCCCGGCGTGCATCGTCCTGGCCGGCACGCTCTTCTGGTTCGGGCGTCTCATTGTGGGTTGAAGCGCGAGCGCGGCTTCTCACTTCAGCAACTGGGGCAGCCACCAGACTTCCGCCGTGTGGCCAGAAGCAATGGTCAGAACATTGCTGCCGGGGCCGTAGGCCAGTGCCTTGATCGGCGTGGGACGCTTCGCGCGGTGAATGGGCTTGCTGGCGGCCGTATCCCAGATGATCAGTCGGCCCGTGTCGTCGGTTATGGCCAGCCGGGAGCCATCGGGGTTGAATGCCAGTTGTGTGATCGGCGCGCCCTCGAATACCGATTCCAGTGTCGGCCTTCCACCTCCCAGCGGCCAGAGCGCGAGGTTCCCCTTCTCATCGCCGGTGGCGAAACCGCCCGTGGCCAGACACGCGGCCCATACTTTCACCGTGGCCTTGTGGTCGTGGTTCGTCGGTTCGGCCTGCATTGCTGCGCTCCAGATGGAGATGCTGCCGCCAGGCTGCCCGGCAAAGAGCCGGCCGACTGGCCCCCACGCGAGAAATGTGAGGTCCGCGGGCTTTGCCGGATCGCGGACGTGTTCCCTTGGGATGATCTCGTCGCGTTTCGGATTCGGCAGGGCGTAGTCTTCCTTCTTCCCCTTGCCGATCGGCGGATTGCGAACGAAGTCGGCATCGAGGAGTCGATGCCGGATCACGTTGTCGCGCACAGCAGCGAACCGGATACGTTCGGTCGCGTCCGTGACGATGGCGACAGGTGATCCGGGAATCCTGGCGACAACCGGCGGTGGTCCGGTGCGCGGCGCCGCGAACACACCTGTCGCAGTGTGAGCAAAGACGAAGGTGCCCTGGCGGTCGAACTGAATCCTCAGCACCGCGCCGTCGGCGCGCGGGCCCGGTTGCATCGCTTCGAATGTGGGCTGGTCGAGCGGGCACAGATGCACGGCGCCATCGGCATAGCCGATCCCCAACACGTTGCCGTCCGGTGCCAGTTCCAGTGCCGTGACGGCGGCCACGCTTTCGGGCAACGTGCTGGAACCATTCTTCTTCGCGAGCTCCAGGTGCGACGGTGGTCGATCCGGTCGCGTGGGTCCTGACCTGGGCGCGGTGGGAACGTTCGTCGCTGGCGGCGTGGGAAGAGTCTCGGGTTTCTGCACTTCCACCGCCTTCTGACGCCCTGCCAGATACGCCGTTGCACCAAAGAGGAAGACGCCGGTCACCAGCAGGCAGAGCGCCGCCATCGTGAGCATCTGCACGAAGACGGAGCGGCGAGAGAAGAGGACAACAGCGATATTGACAAGCCACCCGACGAGCGCGAAGCCAGCGCCGACCTTCAGTCCGAAACCCAGCCCCAGTTCCGCGGTTTGCGAGAGCACGATTGGCCCGCTCGCCAGCCCCAGCGCGAAGATCATCGCCGGCCAGAGCATCCACCACTTGCACCGGTAGTCGGTCGCGATCGGGGCCGGGCGTGTGCCAGAGAGGAAGCCGTGTACATCGTGCGCCAGCGCGCGGCCGCTGCGTCCTTCAAAGCGCAACGTGACTGCCCGACGATCCGGGAGCGTGATGGTGAGGTCGCCACTGGCCGGGGAATCCACTCGCCCGCCGATGGGAACATACAGGAACGGCCGCATGGGCTCGTGTTCGAGGAAGAGGCCATGCGGTACGAGCACGGCGAAGCATGGCCCGGCGATCTGGCGGAGCGAATCGGCCAGCACGCGCACTGGTGCGCGGAAGGGAGCGACTTCTGGTGGAAGATCGGCCGGCTCGGGATCGTCGTCGAGCGATAGAGGTTCCTGCTGCGTTGGCGCTGGCGTTGGAGCAGTAGACGCGGAGGTAGGAAGATAAGGAAGCGGGTCGTCCTCGCCGATCAATCGCGGCGGTGTGGTCGCAACGGGCCTGGCCGGCGCTGGAGTTGCGCTTGGGCTGCTGGCGTGCGGGAGCGGGAGCGCCGTCGTTGTGGCATAGGTGGCCGCTTCGAGAGCGGGTGTCAGATCGACGACTGCCAGACACTTCGGGCATCTGGCACTGCGCCCATGCGACACCTGATCCGGCAACTTCAGCCGCTTGCCGCAGGCCCGACAGTGAAGGCGGATCGCCATGACCGGATTCCCCGCACAGGCCGCATTATGCGTCCTGACCTGATTGTACCGGGAAACTTCCTCCGACCCGCGTTGCAATCCGCGCGGCGGCGCGGCAGGGTGATGCGTTAGAATAATTCCGGGAGTGCCCGCCGTTACTGTCGGAACCGCGAATGTCCACGCGACGCCTTACATGCCCCTGCGGCCATATATGGGACCAGCCGTCATCGGAACTGGTGCCCGACGACGTGCGCCTCGTTTGCCCGTCCTGTACCCTGGCGAACACTCGCGTCCCGGACGGACCACCTGGCCCTGTACCGATGAGCGGCACGGTCGTCACCAGCCAGGAGGCACCGAAGTCCGCTGCGGTCCCTGTTGGGAAACCGGAACAGATCGGCCCAGGCCGGGTGATCGCCGGCTATGAGATCATCGAAGAGATCAACCGTGGTGGCATGGGAGTGATCTACAAGGCACGCCAGCCGGGTGTCAATCGACTGGTGGCGCTCAAGGTCATCTCGCCTACCAAACTTGACCAGCCAGGTACACGCGGCCGCTTCAAACGCGAAGTGCGTGTCTCGGGTCGGCTCAACGATCCGTGTATCGTCACCATCTTTCAGACGGAACTCGATGGCCTCATCCCGTTCGTCGCCATGGAGTATGTCGCAGGCATCGACCTCCTCCGACTCGTGCGTCAGACTGGCCCGCTCCCGGTGTCCGACGTAGTGTACTACGCGCGACAAGTGGCCGAGGGCCTCCAGCACGCCTACGAAGTGAAGCTCGTCCATCGCGACATCAAGCCAAGTAACCTGATGATTAGCCCCTCGCCGCTGGCGCCCGAGGGCCACACCGGGAAACTCCCACGGGTCAAGATTCTCGATATGGGCCTCGCCCGATTGCTCGAAGCGGAAGCCGACCCGGAGACCGACGACCTCACACTGCCAGGCGTCTTCGTTGGTACGCCGGATTACGTTTCGCCCGAGCAGGCCGAAGACCCACGCGCCGCCGATATCCGCTCGGATCTCTACTCGCTGGGCGGCGCGATGTACTTCTGCCTCACGGGTGAGGTTCCGTTCCCTGGCAAGACGCTAGCGGTGAAGATTCGCAAACAGCAGACGGAACCACCACCCTCGGCCGCAGCCAAACGCTCGGACGTTCCCGTTGCCGTGGACGCGGTCATTCGCAAGCTGATGTCGCTCGATCCGAAGGACCGCTACCAGACTCCCGTGGAACTGGCGGCTGTGCTGGACGAAATCCTGAAGGGGTCGCCACCGAAGTCGGGTACGAGGGCCGCGCCAGTAGTGTCATCGGTCTACGCCCGGGCGCATGAGGGCGGCGTACAGGCAATGACTGTCGTACCGGATGGTACGTTCGTCCTCACGGGCGGCGGCGATGGCGTCCTTCGGCTCTGGCATCCGGCCACCCTGAAAGAGGTGCGCACCATTCCGGGCGATGTGGGCGTCGTGGAGTCGCTGGCCATCGCTCCCAGCGGCAAGTGGGTGGCGACGTGCGCGATCCGGCTGAGTGCCTCGGAGATGGCCGTGCAGATGTGGGACCTGGGAACCGGCAAGGAGGGGAAGCGACTGCATGGACCAACGGATAATATCTCCGGCGTTGCGGTATCGCCTGACGGAATGAGCATCGCCGCCGCCAGCGCAGACCGGATGGTGTGGCTGTGGGTGCGCGAGCCAGGCCAGCCGCTCTCACCGGTGTGCGTGAAGGGGCACACCGGCGCGGTGACTGCGGTGGTGTTCGTCGCATCCGATTCGCTCCTGTCGGCCAGCGCCGATGGCACCGTCCGTCAGTGGGACTTGAAGACGGGCAAGTCGAAGGGATCGCTTCAGGCGGGAGTGGGACCGATCAGCGCCATGGCGTTCGCATCGAAGCGAGTAGTAGTCGCGGGGCGCGATGGACTGGCGATTCGGCAGCCAGGCGCGGGCAGCTTCCAGAGAATTATGGGGCACGATGGCACGGTTCTGAGCTGCGCCCTTTCCACCGACGGTAAACTCCTCGCCAGCGGCGGCGCGGATCGGACGGTGCGTCTCTACCGCACGGAGGATCTGTTGCCGCTGGCATGCTATCCAGGGCACGAACGTGGTGTGCGCGCCGTGGCACTTTCGCTGACCGGCGATGCGATTTACTCAGGCGGCGAGGAGGGGACTCTCCGCCGCTGGCCTGCCCCGAAGGCCAAGTGAAGGCCGTAGCAGTTACCAATCACTTCATCTGGCTCTTGTACCACTCCAGCGCGTTCCGCATTCCCTCGTGGAAGTGGATACGTGGTTCGTATCCGAGCCGCGTGCGTGCCTTCGCGATCGAGAAATCGAGATTCAGCCCCGCGAACTTGAGCTGGGCCTGTGTCGCACGAGGCGGGTGCGGCTTGTTCTTCCGCCGGAAGACGCTCTCACGCCAGTTCGCCACGAAGCGCGCCAGCCATACTGGTACTGTGGCAAAACCGGGCGGACGTCTCAGCCCCAGCCCATCAGCAATGGTCTCGAAGAACGTCCGTTTGCTGATGAACTCGCCGTCGGTGATGTTGAACACCTCGCCGACGCACGTCTCTGGTGGTGCGTCGATACCGAGCAAGACCGCGTCGGCGATGTTACCGACGTAAGTGGTGTTCAGTGCGTGACGACCACGCGCGATGTAGATGACGCTCCGTTCCTGGAGTCGCGCGGCGATTCGCGGTAGTACGGTGCGGTCGCGTGGGCCATACACAAAGCCTGGCCGCAGGATCGTGACAGGCACCTTCTGCTTGCGGTAGTATTCCAGTGCCAGCCGCTCCGCTTCCACTTTCGATTGCGTGTAGCCGTCGATGTGATCATTTGGCAGCGGTTCGGTTTCATCAGTGGCATAGTGATGGCGTGCCGCATACACGCCGAGTGTACTGACCAGCACGAACCGCTGAAGCGGCTTGCCACACACTATGTCGAGCAGATGGCGAAGCCCCTCGACATTCACCTTGCGATACTCGTCAACGTGCCCCCAGTCGCCCACCTTTGCGGCACAGTGGATGATCACGTCGCAGCCTTCCACCGCGCGCCTCAGTGAATCGGCGTCGGTCAGGTCGCCGCGAATGACCTCGAGGCCCAGCCCTTCCACAAAGGTGGTGTCGCTGCCGGCACGCGCAAGCGTGCGAACGTGGTCGCCCCGGTTCTTGAGTAACTCGGCAACGTGCGACCCGACGAACCCGGTCGCACCGGTAAGGAGTATGGTGTGCGGCATGAAAGATTCCACGGGTAGAAAGCAGCGGATGTTGTGGGGAAGTGTGGGGAGGAAGGCAAGGCGCGGAGTGGCGGAATGGGAGACGCGACGCGATCAACGCACTTCGCGCGGGCGTTCGACGCACCCGGCACCGACACGCGCAATGCAGACGGGTACCGGCTTCGACGCGCTTGCCAGTAGACGCTTCAGCGGTGCAGGAGTGAGATCGTCCGCGTCGGTCAGAATCAGGATCACATCCGGGTGAAAGGCGAGCGCGGCCCGAACCGCTTCCAGGTGGTTGCTACGGCCACGGGGTTCCAGCGCCGCGAGTTTCTCTGCCGCCGCGCGGATGTTGGCACCGGTCGCAGGCAGGCCATCGGGGCCCGACGCGAGCAGCGGCGCGGCGCTGCCGCCGTACACGATCACCTGAAAGTGAACGGTCGCGGGCTGACACGAGAGCGTGGCAACGAGAGCCGCGCGCGCCGCGTCGAACTTTCCTTCCGCTCCCATGCTTCCAGAAGCGTCGAGAACGTAGACCACTGTCTGCGCGGGTTTGAGCATTCCGTGAATCGCCCGCACAGGAGGTGTCGCGCTCGCTGTCGCGCCACTGGCAGGCATCACCTTCGGATCGACCTTCGGCAATCGTGGAGTTTTCGTTGATGCCGCGCGGGTCGATGGCGGTACGGGTTTGCGGATGAGTGCGAGCATCTCCGCCGGAAGCGTTCGAGGCAGCGCCGGTGATGCCGCACGCGGTGGCCCTGCCACTTCGGGCGGCAGTGGCTCTGTAGGTACAGATGACGAAGGCGTCGGCGTCGGCATCACGGTTGCGTCTGCCTCTTCCAGTTCGAGACGCATCTGCACCTGTGGCACGTCAGGAGTGTGGGTGTCGATGCGGTGCTGCCCCAACTTCTGCTCGGGCTGTGTGCGCAGAACTACCACGAGCGCGCACGCCGCGACCACGTGCAGGGCCACCGAGACCCACATCGCCCGCCGAAAAGTTCTTCCGCCGAGGCGCACGGCCTGTCGCTCGCTCCAGGATGCGCCAGACTCCCGCTTCATGACGCGAGGCCATACCACCGCGCGGCGATAAGGGGAAGGCCAGAGCTTCAGATTTTCGAGAATTCTGCCGCGCGAGCATCGTCCTCACTGAGCCACCAGGCCCGTACCTCTGGCTCGTTCCCTGCGAAGCCGACGATGATGTGAACAACGCTCTCGCCGTAGCTGTTGCGTGCGCGATCGCGACGGCTCGGCACAGGTGCCGAGGTGGGGTGTGAGTGGTAGATCGCCAGCAGTTCCTGCCCGCTCTCGCGAATCGCGCGGAAGGCAAAGAGCATGTCGTGGGGGTTCGTCTCATACTCGGTGGAACGGGTCGCGTCGTTCGTAATCGGAAAGCTGACGCTTGCCACACCCACGTTGTTGCTGATGGTACCGGCGATGAGGCCGCAGCATTCGTTGGGCAGGTCGCGACGCGCATGCGCTACGACTTCCGCGAGAACGTCATCCGGCATCACGAGGTGAACGAATGGGAGCATGGCTTTGGCGTGTGCGGGCGTATTCGTAATGTATCGCTTAACGCAAGCACTCACATTGCCAGAGAGACAACATGACCACAGTTAATGACCTGAAGGGCCAGACCGTTGTGTTCGCCGCAAGTGGCGGCCTCGATTCCTGCACCGTCACGCAGTGGCTCACTGAGAACGGCGTGACGGTCGTCTGCTTCACCGCAGACATCGCCCAGCCCGATGAAACCGACTTCGGCGAGATTGAGACGCGCATGCGGGCATGCGGCGCGGCCGACTACGTCGCCATCCCACTGCACGAAATGATCGCCGATAGTGGCATCGAGATGATCCAGTTCCAGGCGAAGTATGAGGGGAATTATTGGAACACCACCGGCATCGGTCGGCATGTGATCGTCGCCGGGATGGTACCTGAGATGAAGAAGCGTGGTATCAAGGTGCTCTCGCACGGTGCCACCGGCCGCGGCAACGATCAGGTCCGCTTCCAGCTTTGCACGAACATGCTCGCCCCGGAGTTCACGGTCTATGCGCCCTGGCGCGACCGCGAGTTCCTGAAACGCTTCCCGGGTCGGTCGGAGATGATCGACTACTGCAATGCCCACAAACTCCCCATCAAGGCGAGCAAGAATGCGCCGTATTCCACCGATGCGAATCTGCTGGGCCTCACGCACGAGGCCGGCAAGCTCGAACACCTCACCACCGAACCCTGGTTCGTCACGCCGGGTATGGGCGTGTTGCCGAAGGATGCACCCGATGCGCCCGAGAGTGTGACTGTCCGCTTCGAGAATGGGCGGCCTGTTGCCTTCAACGGCAAGAAGACGAGTGCATTCGAAGCCATTCAGCAAGCCAACGCGCTCGGCGGCAAGCATGGTGTTGGGATCGCCACACACCTGGTCGAAAATCGTTTTGTCGGGATCAAGAGTCGCGGCGTGTACGAGGCTCCTGGCATGGAACTGCTCGGCACTGCCTATGCCTACCTGTTGCAACTGGTGCTCGACCGTCGCGCACGCGAACTGTTCGACCAACTTTCGCTCTTCGTGTCGAAGCAGATCTACCAGGGCTACGGCTTCGATCTTGCCACGCACATGGCACGCGGCGCTCTGGCTCCGGTGACCGCGCTGGCGACTGGCACGATCAAGTTGAAGCTCTACAAAGGCCGCGCAGAGTTCGAGTCGGCCGATGATGTGCCGCACCAACTCTACTCCGAGGCGAACGCGAGCATGGAAGCCATCGGCTCGTTCGATCACGCCGACAGCGAAGGCTTCTTGCGCGTGCTGCAAGTGAGCGCGCGGGCCCTGGCCGCCAACGGTGAAGTCACCGCGCCCGACTGGGCGAACCGCTGAAGCAGGCCGCGCGCCCCCCTGCTCATGCCATTCCATACCACCCCCTGCGCCTGCGTGCGGGGGCTAGCCGGAGTTCCCATGCGTCGCACCGCTGCCGTATTCGCACTCATTATCCTCGCGCCTGGCGCCATGGCACAGGGCACCCGCGCCGACTACGAGCGGGCAAACTCCGTCCGGAAGTGGACCGCAGGGAAAGTCTCATCCGTAAGGATTCAACCGCACTGGACACGCGACGGCAACCAGTTCTGGTATCGCCACGACCTCCCAGGCGGAAAGAAGGAGTTCGTGCGGGTCGATGCTCTCAAGGGAACGCGCACGATCGTGAAGGAAGTCGAGCTACCGAAGGAAAAACTCTCGCCGACGGAAGGCCCCGGTGAGGCTCGCGCCCAGCGACCACGGCGACGCGGAATGTCGCCCGATGGCAAGTTCGCTGCCTTCATCAAGGAGAGCAATGTCTGGCTTCACGACCTCAAATCGAAGGAAGAAACGCAACTCAGCAAGGACGGCACGGCCGGCAACAATTACGGACGTATCATCTGGTCGCCAGACTCGAAGCGACTCGTTGCCATCAAGACAAAGGCCGGCGGCGACCGGAAGGTGACTCTCGTCGAGTCGTCGCCGCGCGATCAACTCCAGCCGAAGACGTTCTCCTACCCGTACCTCAAACCCGGCGACCCCATTCCTCAACCCAAGCCGCACCTCTTCGACGTGGAAGCGCGGAAGGAAATCGCAGTCTCCGATGAACTGTTCTCGAATCCGTGGAGCATCACGCACGAGCACTGGAACCACGACGGCAGCCGCTTCTACTTCGTCTATAACCAGCGGGGCCACACCGTCGTTCGGCTACTTGCACTCGATCCGAAGACTGGCAAAGTCACGGCGGTTGTCAACGAGGAATGCAAGACGTTCTTCGATTACAACAGCAAACTCCACGTTCACTACCTCGACGACAGTAACGAAGTAATCTGGATGAGCGAACGCAACGGCTGGAATCATCTCTATCTTGTGGAACTGAAGAGTGGGAAGACAACAAACATCACGAAGGGCCAGTGGGTGGTGCGCGGCGTGGACCGTGTGGATGAGAAGTCGCGCGAGGTCTGGTTCCGCGCGATGGGCATTCATCGCGAACAGGACCCGTACCACGTTCACTTCTGCCGCGTGAAACTCGACGGAACCGGCCTCGTTCCGCTCACCACTGGCGATGGCACGCACGCCGTGGAGTTCTCGCCCGATCGCCGCTTTCTCATCGATACCTACTCGCGCGTGGATATGCCGCCGGTCGCAGAACTGAGGCGTGTCTCCGACGGCAAGAAAATCTGCGACCTGGAGAAAGCTGATGCCTCGGCATTACTGAAGACCGGCTGGCGGTATCCTGAGCGATTCGTTGCGAAGGGGCGAGACGACAAGACAGACATTTACGGCTATATCGTGCGGCCGAGCAACTTCGACCCGGCGAAGAAGTATCGGGTTATCGAACACATCTACGCCGGGCCACACGATCACTTCGTCCGCAAGGCTTTCACGGCCACTCCTTATGAACAACGCATGGCCGAACTTGGCTTCATCATCGTGAAGATCGACGGCATGGGGACCAACTGGCGCTCGAAGGCGTTTCATGACGTGTGCTGGAAGAACCTCGGCGACTCTGGCTTCCCCGATCGCATCCGCTGGATCAAGGCCGCGGCGAAGAAATACCCGGAACTCGATATTGAGGATGGTGTGGGTATCTTCGGCGGCTCGGCAGGTGGTCAAAGCTCGACCCGCGCACTGCTGGCGCATGGCGACTTCTACACTGTCGCCGTCAGCGACTGTGGCTGCCACGATAATCGGATGGATAAGGTTTGGTGGAACGAACTCTGGATGTCGTGGCCCATCGGCCCGCATTACGCGGAGCAATCGAACGTGACCAATGCTCACAAGCTCACAGGCAAGCTGATGCTGGTGGTTGGCGAACTGGACCACAACGTGGACCCATCGAGCACGATGCAGGTCGTCAATGCGCTCATCAAGGCCGATAAGGACTTCGACTTACTGGTGGTGCCCGGCGGCGGGCACGGCGTGGCCGAATCGCCCTATGGCAATCGCCGGCGCATGGACTACTTCGTGCGGAACTTGCTTGGTGTCGAACCGCGTGCGAGGTAACGGATATATGTGGGACTCACTTCGTGAGAACGGTGCCGTATGCCTTGATCTCTGCGGAATGGCGCGCGCAGTGCCGATGCCACAGGCTTTGCTCTCTGGCTCGTTCAATCCGCTGCATCGTGGACACATCCAGTTGGCCCGCGCCGCGGAATTGCGACTGGGTATCGAGGTGCACTTCGAGTTGAGCATCGCGAACGTTGACAAGCCGGAACTGTCGCGCGAAGAGGTAACTCGGCGCGCCGCGCAGTTCGTGGATACTCGGCCACTGTGGGTGACACGGGCCCCGACCTTTCGCTCGAAAGCGGAACTGTTCTCGGGCGCGGCATTCGTCCTCGGCTGGGACACAGCGATGCGCCTGATCGATCCGAGGTATCACGACGGTGAGGCCGGGCGTGATGTGGCGCTCCGGATGCTCATGGAGAGTGGCTGTCGGCTCGTGGTAGGCGGTCGTGTGGACACAACCGGCGCGTTCCGTACTTGGGACAGTTCTTCGCTGGCCACGGAGTTTGCTGGTTTGTTCGTGGCACTGGGAGAAGGGGACTTCCGTCTGGATGTGTCGAGCACACAGTTGCGAAACAGCCAGTCACCTGCGGGTTGATGGGGGTCGTTCACCCGCAGGCGACTGCCGATTCACTTCTTCGCCGGAGCCGGGTTGGCAGGCAGGATGACCGCCGGTTGAATCGGGACCACGATAGGCGGTGCTGGACGCGGTCGGATGCCACCTGGCCGCGGTGTCGGCTTGTTCATTGGCGAATCCTTCGGCTTCACGGTCTTGGCGGCTGGCTCGATGGTGTCGAGTACCTGCTTCCATCCCCACTTCATGAAGCCTGCGGCGCGCCGTGCCTCGGTGCTGAACGCATACTGGGCGAAGCCGATTTGGGCCGTCTGAATGACCGCCCCTGGCTGTGTCTCGAAGCCATAGTCGCGGATATTGCCGCCGGAACGTGTGATAAAGTACGCCAGTGCCACGTCCTTCATCAGGCAGGCATACTGCTGACCCATATTGCCGCGCTGAATCCACACTTGCTGGATCATCTGATCGTTATTCATCGAGACAGTAGCGTCCGGATTCTTTGGGTTGGGGTAGAGATCGGGGTAGTCGCCGACGCGCAGCTGGTTCTTCAGGATCGCGTGGAAGAACTTCTCTTCTTCCTTACCGCGCACCTGAACGAGCCAGGTGAGTGCTTGCCCCTTCGCGTAACCCTGCACGCCGTCTGTCATCACGGTACGACGCAAGACGGTCTGAGCCTCGGTGAACTGCCGGAGCGCGGTGTTGCCGAACTGGTAGGCGAGGTTCGTGAGTTCCTGCGCGTCGGTGCGGGTTGCCAGCCATTTCCGAACGATTGATTTGTACGCCTGGGCGTGTGCGATACTGTTGCCGCCGTTGAGTGCCTGCATCGATGCGGATTGCTGGACGAAATTCGCACCGTTGACCCAGGTCCAGGTACTGGTCTTGGGGATGTGGTCGGAGTTAATGAGCGACTCCGCGTAGAGCAACGCCGCGATGTCGGGAAGCGTGGGTTGCTTGGGTTGGAATGGCTTGCTGCCAGGCAGCACCGGGCGATACTGCATGTCGCTCCACATCATGCTGCGTCGATCGGCGATCGCACGGCCGCCTTCGGTTGTGCTGCGGTCGATGGCGGCGAACATATCGAGATTGTAGCTCGACTTGAGAATATCGACGTACAGGGCGCGCGACTTCTCGTCGGTGCCGAGTGTCTTGCGGAAGGTCTTCAGGCCAGGGAGATCGTGTTCGTACTTGCCGGCGGTATCGGCGAGGAATGTATTGATGCGGGCCTTGAGGTCGTCAGCCGAGGCGCGTGGCAACAAGCGTGCGGCACGCAACCGAATCTCTGGATCAGGATCGGAAAGGATCGCGTCGGAGAGCGGTCGCCGAGCGAGTCGGCCCATCTTGGAGAGTTCGGTTTGCGATTCCTCACGCTCGCGGTAGGATTCGCTCCCAAGCCGACGCACCAACTCACGAGCCTTCGACAGCGTTTCCGGTGGCACCACCAGCGACTTGGGGTCTGGCGAAGCCGCGCCTGCGGAGGCGGCCAGCACGCCGCAGGCCAGCAAAGTCGCACTGAGTCGGATCATGGTTATCCCCGAAGGTGCCTTTCGCGCGCAATCACCCACATCTAGGATGACGAACCGCAGCCCTCGCGCCAACGGAGAATCCGTGGCGAAGTCGGTGCCGCTCGCCTATTCTTCCGACGAACGTGGTGGCCTCACGGATTCTTTTTGCGCCAGTCCTTCCATTTCTCAAAGGCGGCCTTACGTTCGCTCTCGTTGATACGGGCGTAGGAGTAAGAGAAGGTGGTGCGGCCGGAATTCCTGGGGAAACCGTCGAAACCGTAGGCGGCTGGGTTCTGGCCGGTCATGACGATGGCTGCGGCCAGTGCCGCGTCTCGCACCTCGATACTCTGCCGGATGCGGACCGGTTGGAAGACCCGAAGCGTCTCGAATGGCGTGAAAATTCGCGCCAGAAGCACTGCCTGCCGTACCTGCTGCCCATTGATGGTGGTGATTCGCGTGGTCAGCACGGCTTTATCGTTGAAGGCTTTCTCAACGGCAGGCATCTGGTCGACGGCCTTGTACCGCACAAGGGTGGTCAGCGCCTGCCCCTTGTAGAAGCCCTGCACGCCCGTGGCGGCCATCAGTCGGCCGGCGAGACGGCGGGCGGCAGCCTCGTTCTGAACGTTGTTCGCCAGCGACAGCGCGGAATAGAGTTCCGTGGGGTCCGTGCGTGTGTCGAACCACGCACTCAGTATGGCCCGCGCGGCCAGAGACTTCGGGTCGGCGCCGCGGGCCAGCGTTGCGAAGCCTGATGTGTTGATCACGGAGAGCAGAGCGTTCGTCTTCGGCACATAGCGCGAGTGAACCTGCGACTCGGCAAAGACGACAACGGCGACTTCCGCGGCGGTGGGGTTCCTGGATGGCACGCCTGGCGTGCGTGGGAAGCGACGGGAGTAAAGCTCCTGTTTGCGAGAACCGACGACGCGGCCTAGCTCGGCGGGTGGGCCATCGATCACCGTCAGCAATTTCCGTCCACCTGAAGCTTCCATGAACTCGATGAACATCTCCCGTGCGACGCGCTCCGCGTTGGGTTGTGCCGCGAAAGACCAGCCGAAAACCGTCCATTCGCCGCGCACGACAGCCCGGAGCTTGTGCCAGCCGGGGAGGTCATGCTCATACTTCCCCTGGGTATCGGCGACGAACGAATCGAGTCGGGCCTTGATCTCCTCGGCGTTGGCTCGGGGTAGTAGGGCGCGGCACCTCGCGCGGACCTCGGGATCGGGGTCGGTGTTGACGCCATCGAGCAGAGCCACGCGCGCCAGACGGCCCATCTGGGCCAACTCACGGCCGGCGGCTTCGCGTTCGGCATACTCTTCGCTGCTGAATTTCTGCACAAGTTCGCGTGCCTTTGAGAGTTCCTCCAGTGGCACTTCCAGAGACTTCGGATTCGGATTGGCTTTCGTGTCTTTGGGCGCGGCGCTGGCAGGGGCGAGAAGTCCGGCGACCGCGGCAACCGCGAGTGCGAGTCGGATCATGGCGTCCCTCGACAAGGGAGTGGCAGTGGGAGGGTGAGCGTGACCGCGCGGGCAGGCGAGCGAGACGCGGCCGACGCCGACAGACTCGACATTATATCGGACGCTTACTCATGGGTCGACAACCCGAACATTTTCTTGTTCGCGATTCGCGCGGGAGATGGTGTCTCACGGAGGTGCGACACTCAGGAGGGCAGGGAATGCGGCACTCGGGCACGCCACGATCGCGGCGCGCAGGAGAAACGGGGCTATGCAGCGCGTGCGACGGACAGAAGCGGCAGCGTGCAGCCGTACATCCGCGATAACGTCTCCGCGACCTGATTCGCACCGAGTGTCTCGATCCGTTCGCACTCAACCGCGAGTTCTGGGAACCGGATCTCGGTGACCAGTGAAGGGATCACGGCAGCCGGACCGACCAGTACCACATGTTCGCCATTGTCACGCGGTACCGCACCGAGTGGCTGTTCGGGCCAGAGCCAGTGACCGCAGCCTGCCAGTCCTTCCGGGAGCGTGCCGTCGGGCTGGATTGCCGTCGGTTGGAATAGCTGGAAACTGGCCATCTTCAGTTCAGAAGCGAGTAACCGGTGAAGTTGTGCCACGCACGCCACGCCGCGCAGGTGCAACCGCACGCCTGTGCGTGTCGCAGGCACGATCGCCAGGAATACCTCGTCGTCGGGCACAGCGAGGAGTTCGGCCAGGTCGTCGGCCGCGGAGCAGTACGGAGCCAGCACGCGTGCGGCTTCCTTCACGCCAGCGGCGCGAGCCACGCGGCGCACCTCCACCGATGCGACGATCGCTGGCATTAGTTCCTGAATCAGGAGTCCGAGTTCGGCGAAGCGATCCGGACGAGTCGGGCGTGTTGCTTCGAGTTCCGTTTGCCGTTTGGGGTCGAAGAAGAAGACGGGGGGTTCGCCCCATCGCGGGCGGACGTTCCTGGCAGCACCTCGGAGTGCGTCGCGCAGAGAGAGCAATCGTGGGCGTGCCGCGAACGCGGCATCCGGCGTGAGCCGGGCCAGGTTCGCGGCGCGTGGATGATCGAGCAAGTCAGCCGGCATTCGGGCACGTCCTCCATGACGGGCGCGCCGCATTAAACGCTGGAATCGCCGCTGCGTGCAAGGGCAAGTGAAGTGGAAATGTGGAAGGCGTGTCGGCAAATCAGACGCGTGCTTCTTGTGGCAGCGCGCGTGGATTCGCGCGGCCCCACGAGATTCGCCACGCCAGCAGGTTCACCGTGCTACACGCCCAGCGCCTTCCGCTTCTCGACGATGAACGGCAGGTGGTGCGGGATGTGGTTGGTGGTAGTCTGGATGATCTTTTCCAACGTCTGAAGACCCTTCAGACTGTGGACGCCGACCAGTTGGAGCTGTTCGGGAGTCAGCGCGCGGATGACGCGGGCCATCTGCCTGCGCGTTCCCTCGATCACCATCAGTTCTTCTTCAAGGTCGCGATCGTGATACTTCAACTCGGCCGCGAACGGGTTCTCGTTGGCCGCGAGTAAGAGCGGCGTTTCCTTGCCGTAGGCGATGATCCGTTTCATCCGCTCCGCGAGGATCGGTTCGAAGTCGGCGAGGTGGCAGACGACCTCCAGTGTGCTCCACTTGCCCGCGATGGGGCGAGCGAGGAGTTGCTCGCGGGTCATTCCGGCGACCGCAGCCCGAATCTGGGCCACGCCCGCGATGTACTGGTCGGCGAGTTCGTTGGGTGAAGGCATCGTTTCCGCTTCCTGAGTTGCAAGTTCCAGATTCAACCCCTGCAACTGTTTTACCGCGCAGGAGCTTGTCTCTGTCTTCAACCCGGAAGTTCTCGCTATCGCCGGCGTTCCAGCCGGACACGGAGATAGGCGACCTGACGCAGCCGGACCTCGGTGGTCGCGTCGGGATCGTACTCGAAGGGAGCGTGCTCGCGCGCGAGGAACTTCAGCACCTCGAAGGCACGCTTCCGCAGTACCGCTTCGCGTCGCTCCATCGCTTCCAGCAGCGCCGGGACGGCCACTTGCCCGCGCGATGTGAGTTCCATCGTTGCCGTCTTCACGAGCAAATCGTCGGCTGCCGCCAGCTTCTCAACGGCGCGGCGAAGTTTCTCCATTTCCAGGACAACCGACATCGCACCGCCTGGTGGTGGCGTCAGTGAGAACGGCGAAGGCGGAGCCGCAGGGAAGGTGGAGTCTGGCGTTTGTGATGTGGCGTACGGCCCAGGCCGCGACGCGACCGACGTTTCCATTGTGACGGTCGTGCGCGACTGAAACTGCCGCGTGAAGCCATCCTCCTCGAAGCTGCGTCCGAGGTACGCGTCGATGGCGATCTGGTCATTCACCAGTTGATGCGGCGTGCCGCTGGTCACAACCTTGCCGGCAGTGATGAGGTAAACCCGGTCGGCCGTGCGGAACACCTCACGCACGTTGTGGTCGGTGATGAGGATGCCGATGCCTGCGTCGGCGAGTTCGCGGATGTTGGCGCGGATATCTTCGGTGGTCTTGGGGTCGACTGCGGCGAATGGCTCGTCCAGGAGGATCAGGAGTGGCTCGCAGACGAGGCAGCGGGCGATCTCCAGCCGGCGTTTTTCGCCGCCCGAACAGCGAGCTGCAGTGTTCTTCCGCACCGTATTGAGCTTGAAGCGAGTGAGAGCCTCGTTGGTGCGTTCCCAGCGTTCGGCGCGGCTCAGTCGGCGGCCGAGCTTGCGACTGCGCGGCAGCACCTCCAGAATCGCCATCAGGTTTCCTTCGACCGTCAGCTTCTTGAAGATGCTCTGTTCTTGCGAGAGGTAGCCCATCCCACGGCGGGCGCGTTGATACATCGGGAGGGCGGTCACGTCCTCGCCGTTGAAGGTGACCTTGCCGTCGTTGGGTGCGATCTGGCCAGTGGCCATGCGAAAGCTCGTCGTTTTGCCGGCGCCGTTGGGGCCGAGCAGACCGACGATCTCGCCTGCGTCCACGTTGAACGATACGCCGTTGACAACGGCCCGGCGGCCGTAATACTTCACCAGCCCTTCAACTTCCATCAACGCCATGCGCGTGTCTCCCGGATCGGTGGCGGGTGATTACCCGAACCAGGCGGAGTATGCAAGGTGCAGTTGGGATGAGAAGGGGAGTCGGGTGAGGTCGAACGGAGGCACGACCCCGGCGAGGATAGGAATGCCGGGGCGACAGACTGGTCGTCTTGCGATCAGGCTTCCGCAGCGACTGGTTGCGCGGCGAGCATCTCGCCGATGACGCGGCGGAGCATCTGGCCGGTTGTCATTCCGCGGCGGCTGGCCGCTGCCTCCAACTCCATCGCTTGCCATAACGGCAGCAGGAGGGCCAGTTCAACAACCTCCTGATCGGAGGGGGGCGAACTTGCATGGATGGCATCGAAAAGCGGTTGCACGACAGCACCTACCCTGGATGACGTTTGCGACGGATTCCCCGCCGCAGGGGGTCACGGCCAAAACTGTCCTGTTGCCCGTGTAGATACCCCACAAGCAGGGGCATCGTAATCGAAGGCCACACCGTCGGCAAGTCCCGCGTGAGAATCCCGCACGCTGTCCGGCTGAGGGTGAGGAAGGCGAATCGTCTGGTCAAAGGGATAATAGCAAGCGTAATGCCGTGATTCAGACTCAACGGCGGATTTCCCTAAAGCCCCAACCAGGAAGGGGATTGCGATTCAACAACTGTGTGGAATCGAACGTCTGCTGCAGGAACCACCGCCCAGTTTCCAGGCAGAAAATGCTCAAACGTAAGCACTTCGGCTATCTGTGAGACAGCCGTCAGGCATATCGGTTCCTGGCTGCAAGAGAGCAAGATTGCCCCATTGCCTACATATCCCCGGTTGGCAATCCTGTCCTTGCGAGCAGAAGGCATACTCTTTGTGCTGCCAGTTCGCGCCAACAGCGACACACGGACCACGACACTGCGACACTCGGGTCAGGGAGAGATTCTTGCTCAACAGGCAAGCTCAGGCGTTACCATGGAGGGACAGCGAAGACGGGTAACGGCCGCAGGTTCCGACGATTCCGCCAACGATAGCGGAAAAACAGGAAAATTGTGCCAGACTCCGGCGCGGCCTGGCATCCTGACGGTTACCATCTTCCTCATGGCGTGCGCGTTCCGTCGCATGTTACACGCTCGCTTCTGGACCACACTCGGCCTGGCCGCCGCGGCCTATCGCACGTTCGGAGTAGAGACACCATGTCCAACCCTGCCGACCCGATCCAGCCCGATCCGAACAAGAAGCCCCAAGAGCAGCACGGTGCGACCGGGCAACCGCCATCGGAACCCTCCATCTTCGACTTCGAACTGCCGCCAGAGGGTGGTTCGTTCACTGCGCCGGCCGCGCAGCGTGAGGCGCTCGACCTCGGTGGCTCCAGCCCCTCATTGCCGCCGCGCCCCGAGACAGTGGAACGGCCGAGTAGCGCGTCCTTCGACTTTATCGAACTGCCGCCCGAATCCGAACTCGCCGGCGGGTCGGTGGTATTACCGGGTGCGGAGCCAGTGTCGGCCGCGCCGGAGTCAAGTGTGCTCGATCTCGCCGCGCTGACGGAAGTGCCAGGCGCAGGACCTCCGTCTGGCACGAAGAGCGTGCCGGACATCGACACGCTCTTCCCCGACGACCCACTGGTATCGTCGCCCAGCAACGAATCAATCACGTTGCCGGTCCCTGCGATTCCTGACATCGAATTACCCGAACTGGGGCCGCCCTCGGCGGAACTCGACCTCGCCGCACTCGGCCTGACCCCGGCCGGCTCGGCCTCCGATCTCTTCGGCAGTTCGGTCATGGACCTGCAATCGCCTGATATTCCGCCCAGTGCCCTCGATCCCGAATCGCTGTCCGTGCCTTCCGCTGACTCGATTTCTGGTGATGGGTTTGCCCTCCCAACCGTTCCACCACTCGATGAGGTGGAACTGACGAAGGCCGAATCGGTGGAACCGATCGCGCCGGCCTCAGGCTGGCTCGAACCAAGCTCAAGCGGTTCGACTCCCGATGTATCCGAGGTCCAACCTGCTTCACAGCCCGCGACGCCGCAACCAACGGGGCGTTCGTCGTTCGACTTCAAGCTCCCCTCGTCGGGCGATCTGGGTACGGTGCCGCCACCGCAAGAGGGCGAGACGGGCACCTTCGGCACCGCGCTTCCGCCCGCGCCGAAGACGGTGCAACAGCACAACGCATCCTTCGACTTCATCAACGTCGGCTCCGATGCTGGCTCAGGCACCGGACTCAAGAACGTCCCGCTGACGCCAACAGCAATCGATCCCCTGGAATCCTCCAGCGCGGCACCGCCGCCTGGCAGCCCGGCTTCCGATTCCGCGGTTGCCGTGGGCGCCGAACTGCCCAGCGCGGTGAAGCCCGCATCAGGGTGGCTCGACTCCGATGTACTCGCGTCGCCCCTGGCGGCCGATTCCGGCGATTCGGATCCGCTGGCCGCGTCGCCTCCAACAGCCGAGGCGATTGAAAGCTCGGACATCTTCTCCGGCTCGCGAACGCAGTCGGCGTTGCCAGTGGACCAGTCGGACGTGATCGCCGCCACGGTTTCTGAGGCGAAGCCCGCCGGGGAGCAGCAACCATCCGAAGTGTCGCTGAACTTCGAGGCGATACCCGGCGGCAGCACGGTGTCTGAAGAACCAGGCGATGTGCGTTCCGCTGAAGATGCGGGCGAGGCCACCATGCTGATCGGCAGCGGCACCGATCCTGAGTCGATTCACGACATGCCCGACCCTGGCAGCGACCCGCTGTTCGATTCGTCGCGGCTGGCCGCCATGCCCGACCTGCCCGACCTGTTAGCGGCTCGCGAGGACGCACACGACTACGGCTCCGCGCCGGAAGTTACGGCGGACGCATCGAGTATCCTCGCCGATCTCGTGACGCCTGCTCCGCGCGAACCTGGTGCAGGCTCGTCGCATGTGCCAGTGGAAGCTCCAGGCATCGGCCGCACCCTCACTCCGCCGCCGGGCGAGGGGAGCTTCGATCTGACCGTGCCGGATGAGGACGCCCCGGTTGAACTGTTCGGCGAGAACAGCGAGACGAGTGGGGGAGAATCGCTCAACTGGCACGAACAGAGCGGCTCGGATCTGTTCGTGGAAGGTCGCAAGGGTCCTGACGCCGATTCCGGGCGAATCGACCCCTTCGACAGCGCTCACGCCGATGAGCCTTCGCTTTCCAGCGCGCCTTCGAGCATCTTCACCGGCGTGAAGGTTCCACTCGGCACCGGCTCCGGGGAATCATCCGGTGCGACTGAAGTCGAACCGGGGGAAGCCGCCGAGTTCACCGATCACCCGACCACAGGCGAAACCGCAGAGCCGGTCACAGGCCGTCCCGGCCACAGTTCGGCCGACTTCCAGCTTCCACCAGACGCGCCCGAAGACGGCGGCGCCATCGACTGGGACTCCCAGGAGTTCGCCGGCAAGGAGGCATCGCCCTCGGATGTGATGCGTGCGCTCGCCGACGATGAAGAGGGTTCCGCCGAACGGGAGTTGCCCACTCGCGAACGCCCCCGCGTGCTGGAAGATTCCGAGGAGGAAGGGCCAGTGGTATCCGTGGACTGGATGTCCAGTTCCGTCGAGTCGACGCCGGTGCGATCGGGCGAGGTTCCCACTCTGGCACGCGACAAACATGGTGCGAAGCGCCAACCCGATGAGGACACGGGCAGCGCCGAGACGAAGCTCAAAACAGCCCCAGCGGTCGCGCCGTCGGAGAAAGTCAAGAAGCCGCAGCCTGAAAAGAAGAGTGGCGGGATGCTCATCGGCGCGCTGGCCGGGGCGATCCTGGCTGGTGCGGCGTGCGCGGGCACGTACTTCAGTGGCCTTGTGCCCAACTCCGAGAAGTCCGCGGCCGGTCCGCCCACGAATCCGATCGTCAACCCGGGTGGTCCGGGCAATCAGGCGACTCCGCCGCCAGTCGCCACGCCAGGCGCCGCGGCTCAGCATGCCTTCGCGATGGGGAACCTCTCCCAGGCACTGGAGATGGTGAAAGCCCGCCCGGCGACCACCGTCGAGGAGCGTGCCACGGCCGGGAGCGTCCGCATTTACGCGAAGGTTAATGGCACAGGCACCGATGCGGACCTTCAGCAGGGGCAGAAAGACTTGCAGCAGGTCATCGCCGAGGCTGGCAAGGAGAAGACGGCCGACAGCATCCGGCGCGCGGTGAAGGCCACCGTGGACCTCGCCATCTCTTACGAGGCCACTGGCGACACCGCGACCGCCCGGAAACTCTTCACCGAAGCGCGAACGAAGTTCCCGAAGTATGCCAGTATCTTCGACGCGCAGCTCGATCGCATCGAATCGGCTCGCGCAGGCGGCACGTCGTTCCGCTTCACCCCGGCCGACACCGAACGCCTGATGCTGGCTCTGGGTATCCTCCTCGCGGAGGAACCGAATGCCGCCCCGCAGGAGGAACTTCCTGAAGCGGGCACATACTACTGGAAGGCGATCCGGGCTGCCCGTGACGGAAAGTACAAGGACGCCATCGACCTGATCGGTCAGGCAAAGGCCGCGCACGTCAAACGCGCGAAGGCTCTGGCCGGCCGGGGCATCAATCCACTCACTGACCCGCTCGAACAAATGTTCCCGCGTGCCTGTGACGAACTCGCGGCGCACTGGCGGCTCAAGGGCGAACTCTACGCCAACCCCGCCATCGCGGACGCGATCAAGAAGGATGGCGTCATCAAGACGCTCGACACACTCGCGCGGGCATCGATGGAGGCCGCGACGGCGAAGGCCGATTTTGCGAAGGCCGAGAAGACGCTGATCGCTGCGAAGATCGACCTCACGAAGTCCGAGGCGGCGGCGAAACTGGCCAGCGAGAAGGCGACGAAGCTCGAAAGCGAGGTGGCGAAACTCGACAAGGCCGTGAAGGCCGAGCAGAAGTCGAAACTCGACCTGGAGGACCGGCTGAAGGTTGCCGATACCGCCGCGAAAGCGATGGAGACGAAGCTCGCGACGGCGGCCGCGGACCTCAAAGCGTCGGTGAAGGAGTCGAAGGACCGGCAGGCGGCGCTGGACTCACTCGCGAAGGAACTGAAGCCTGCGGTGAGTCTGCCGGAGAAGTGGACCCCGGCTGATCTGGTGGCCGGTACGAAGAGCCTCGCCTCGCTGGTGAAGGCGAAGGACCTCAAGGTTCTCGCTGAACGCCTCACAAAGGCCGAGGCCGCCGCCAAGACAGCAACCGACAAGCTTGCCACCGAGACGAAGAAGCTCACCGACAAGTACGAGGGCGACATCAAGACCCTCAAGGATGGGAACACGGCCGAGGTGAAGAAACTCACCGATACTTACGCCGCGAAGCTCAAGACGCTTCAGGACACCGCCGCCGCTGACTTCAAGAAACTCAAGGCCGAGAACGCCGAAGCACTCGCCAAACAGAAGGAAGCCAGTGCGACCGAGGTGAAGAAACTCATGGACGCCAACGTGGTGGCCGAGAAGAAACTGGCGGACAAGTACGCAAGCGATACCCAGAAGCTGAAGGATGAACTCGGGGCGTTGCTCAAGGTAGAGCAGGCCAAGGTTGAGGCGGAGCGGAAGGCGGCGGGCGTCGCGGCAGCCAGCTTCCAGAAGCAACTCGGCAGCGCCGTGACACCAAGCCAGGCGCTCGATATCTGGCTTCCGGTGCTCACCGAATTGCGCCGCCCAGCCGATGCGGATGCCGCCGGTGCCCTCGCGAAGAAGTCGCTCGCCAGTTCTGTTTCTGGTTCCGACGACGAGGCGAAGGCTCGCACGACACTCGGCATGTCACTGCTGCTCAAGGGGAATTATGATGCCGCACGCGATGAGTTCCAGACCGTCCGGCGCAGCCCCGCGTACAAGGCTGACAAACCCTGGGCGAAGATCGCCGACGCTGGGCTGGAGGCCACGACCGACCCGCTCGCACCGTACCGGCAGCCGGTTGTGCTGCCGCCGGTAGACGCTTCCGCAGCCGCCCGGTCGCTCGATGCGGGCATCGATGCTTACCGCGCAGGCCAGTTCGAGGTAGCTGTGCCATCGCTGCGTGATGCGGCCAAGAACGCACCGACCGATCCGGTTGCGTGGTACTTCCTCGGCGCCGCTCGCTGGGCGATGGGCAAGACAGACGAGGCGAAGAACGATTTCGCTCAGGGTGCGCAGCGCGAGAAGCTGTCGCCATTGCCAGCTCGGACGATCAGCGGTTCGCTGCGGCCGCTTCAGGGAGCCGTTCGCGACGCTATCGATCGCGTAAGACCATAGTTGAGTGTAAATGTGGTTGGGCCGGAAATGAGGAACGGGCCAGTTGCGTCACCCTTCGGGGCGACCAACTGGCCCGTTCTCTGTTGCGTTCAGGCAGACTGGAGCCGATCGTTCCACTCGTCGAGCAGCTTGCCGATATTCCGAAAGCCGAAGTCGAGGTTGGCGAGTTCGTGGCCCAGGTCGATCGCGCGTGGCAGGTCGCCGTTCTCCGCCGCGCCGTTGGCGAGTTGGTAGAGCAGTTCCTTCTTCACGGCCTCCTCACCATCGGGCACCGCGGCCAGTCCTTCCTCGAAGTTCCGCTGCGCCAGCCGCCAGTTGTTCCGTTTCTTGAAGCATTTCCCCAGCAGCAGAGCCGCGCGCCATTTGATACGTTCGTCGCGTCGGGCCTGCTGAAGTTCGGCGATGGCCTCGTCGATTCGGTCGGCCTTCATCAGCCGCGCGCCGAGTTCCACGCGGTGGCTCAGTTCGTTGGGGAATCGCTCGGCCTTGACGCGATACACATCGATCTCGCGCGTGTTGACCTCCTTGAGCAATCGGGCACGCAGCACGGTGAGTTCGGCCTCGCTCATCTCCTCGGCTGGCTCGTCATGCGATGTATCATCGTCCTCGTCCACGTTGCGGCTCTTCTTCTCGCGCAGCAACTTTAATCGGGCCTCAGCATGCTCCAGATTCTTGCGAACCGGAGCCAGATCGAGGTCCATCAGATCGAGTTGTATCTGGAAGGCGTTGCCGGTTGGCCCCAATCCCTGCTGAAGCACGGCTCGTGCGCGATCGAGTTGCCCGCTCCTGCGATAGACCGCGGCCAGTTGCAGATAGAGACTCGGTTCGGTGGGGTCGGCCTCGATGCGTCGGAGGAGCGGGTCGGCCTCTCGTTCGAGTTTATGCTGCTTGGAGGCCGATTGAGCCTCAATGCGGCCGATGATCGGTGATTCCTTCGAGCCGGAAGCGGTTTGCTCGTATTGCCCCTTTTGGATGGTGGCGCTGGCGGCGAGGTCCTTGGCCTTGTGCGCGGCTTCCACGTCGGAGGGGCTGGATTCGCGGACAATCTGCCACAGTACCATCGCCTTCTGGAAGTCGCCGCGTTTCTCGAAGAGCCGTGCCAGCGCGCGGTTGAGCGTTGCATCGTTCGGATACTTTTGCCGGGCCTGATCGAGCGTGAACACCGCGAGGTCGGAGAGCCCCAGCGAATCGAATGCCTCGGCCATGTCCATCTGTGTACCGAGGTCCCACGGGTTACGGCACAGAACCTGTTCGCCGAACTCCAGCGATTTGAGGTAGTCGCGGTTGCGCCGGGCGACCTTCAGCTTCGCCTTCCAGCGCGGCGTGGTGAGGAACGCGAACCGGCTGCCACGAAGGTTGTTGCCGAACTTGTCCTTCTGTGTCTTGCGGAGTGTCTGACGGTAGAAGAAATTCCCAGGGTCGAGCCGGCAGGAGTTGAGCAGGAGTTGGATGGCGTAATCGTGGCCGCCCTCGGCGATGAGTTCCTTCGCCCGGTTGAAGCTATCCTGCGCGATTCGTCGTTGTTCCGCGGTGGGGTTGGGGAGCGATCCTGCGGTCGGTTGGTCGGGCATCACGGGTCCTCGCCGGGTGGCGCCGGTGGCCGGGGCGTCGCTGCGTACCATAGTGTTGTACCACACCCAGGTTAGGGAAACTGCGCCTTGGAAACCGCCGTCCTGAAAGTTGATGCGACAAACCTTGACCAGGAGGTGATCCGCCGCGCTGCGGCCGTGATTCGCGCCGGTGGTCTGGTCGCGTTCCCGACCGAGACAGTGTACGGGCTGGGGGCAAATGCCCTCGACGTCGCGGCCGTCGCACGCATCTTCGAGGCGAAGGGGCGCCCGGCCACCAACCCTGTCATCGTTCATGTATCCGACGCGACCCAGGTTCGAGGTCTTGCCTCGAGTTGGCCCGCGTGCGCTTCCATCCTGGCGGAACACTTCTGGCCAGGACCGCTCACGCTCGTCGTGCCGAAGGCCGACGCCGTTCCTCCCATTGTAACCGCTGGCGGCGCGACCGTCGCAATTCGCTGCCCGAATCACCCGGTGGCGCGGGCGCTCATCGCGGAAGTTGGCGTGCCCCTCGCGGCCCCGAGCGCCAACCGTAGCACGGAACTCTCTCCGACGCGCGCCGGGCATGTTCTCAAGGGGTTGAACGGTCGGATTGAGCTTTTGTTGGACAGCGGCCCATGCAGCGGCGGCATCGAATCGACCGTCCTGGACGTGACCGAGGATGTCCCAAGGCTCCTCCGACATGGCCTGATAACTGTGCCGATGTTAGAAAAACTCTGTGGGCGTGTGGAGACTGGCGCAAAGCATGCGACCATCTCACGTTCCCCTGGACAGATGGCAAAGCACTACAGCCCGCAAACACCGCTGATTCTGTGCGATACGGTGGCGGAAGCGATTCGCGTTTTCCAGGAGTTGCAGAGGGATGGGAAGCGTATCCGCGTGATGTCGCAGGAATCGCCTGACTTCGACCCTTGGAACGAGGGGGCAGACATCCTCTCCGCCACGCCCTCGCTTTACGCAGCGGAACTGTACGACGTGCTTCACATGCTCGATGGGATTGGATACGATGCCATCGTCGTGGCGCTGCCGCCAGACACACTCGAATGGGCTGCGATCCGCGACCGACTGACGCGCGCGGCCGCAAAAGGGTAAACTCTTCCCAGCGGCCCTGGTATTTGCTCTGATAGGTGCGGGTACGACGCCCGCCAGATCGTGAGGGTGTGTGATGCGTTATTCTGTTACCACGGTTTTCGCCCTCCTCCTCGCTGCTGTTGCCCTCGCGCAACAGCCCGAACCGGAACCTCTGCCGTTGCCGCTTCCGTCGACGCCAAAGCCAACGCCAGCGCCGCTGACGCTGAAAGCGCCGAAGATGCTCGACCAGCCCAGGCCGGCGGAAGTGGCGGCGATTACGAAACTTATGCGCGACATGGCACTGCAGAAGATGCCCACACCACTGCTGAAGGCCAACGACGGCTGGGGTAAGCAAAAGGAATACGCAGTCGGCCGTGTGATGCTCCGCAACGTGAACCGGTTCGCACCCGACGCGCCGCGCGTGGTTGTCAAGGATGGACTGTGGCGGCGATTCACCATTTCGGCCCGCGAGCCGGACAAGACGCTGGCCATCGGCATCACCGAACTGGTTCGCCCGGCTGCGGACCGGATGCTCGTCACGATCAACGTGGCGATGGACATCAACTTCCGCATGGAGCAACAGCTCTGGAAGCGCGGCCACCAACTCTACAGCGGTGAGACACGGGGCCACTGCAAGAGCGCGGTGCAACTGAAGGCGACCGTCGTTCACAAGACGCAGTTCAAGCCTGGCTCGTTCGTTCCAGACGTGGCGTTGAAGATCACGACCACCGGCGCGAAGCTGTTCTACGACAAACTCGTGATCGACCACACCGCTGGCCTTGACGGCCCCGACGCGCAGGCGATTGCCGACATGGTCATTGATCTCGTGAAAGCAATCAAGCCGGACCTGGAACGCGATCTGATCGAGAAGGGGAATGCGGCCATCGTGAAGGCCGCCGGTACGCGCGAGGTTCGCCTCGAGCTCGATAAACTCATGAAGGCCGGGGCACTGCCGCGGAAATAAGCCACTTCCGCAATCAGCACATGCTCCGCTTCTGACGTTCAACTTGCGTCAGGGTTCGTTTACTCTTGGGCAATGGACTTTTCGCAAGAAGAACTGACCGACACGGTGGAACGACTCGTCGCAGGAATGCTGGAGCGGGCCGGTGTCACTGCGCCACCGGTGGACGCTCTGGAGATCGCCGAGCGGCATCTGGGCATTCCGATTGAGTGGGTTGAACCAGCCGAGGAAGACGATTCTGGCCGGCGCCGGCCGCGACACCGATCCAGTTCCGGCCACGGGATCACACTCGTGACCGATATGGGCCCCGAGCAACAGCAACGAGTTGCCGCCGACGGTATCGCCCGGATGCTATTACCCGATATCTTTCGCAAGCTCGCCGTAGTTCCTGGCAGCGAGAGCAAGCCGTTCGCCGCGCATGTCCGTGCGATGGTCGCAGGGCGAGTCCTAATCCCTACGAAACTCCTCAAGGCGGCGCTCCGCGAATGCAAGTACGACGTGCCAGCTCTGCACGAGCGATTCATGACCGTCAGCATGGAAACGGTTGCCTGGCGACTGCTGGACCTGGACGACGCCTGCGTCATCACGCTTGTTGATGATGGATCGGTGGCGAGCCGTAAGGGGAATCAGATCCCTGTGACGCGCCGGCTGGAACAGGCCGAGCAGGAATGCGTGGAGAAGGTCACCGAACTGGACTTGCCCCACCGGGCACGTCGTGCGGAATGGACCGCGTGGGGTTGGCCGGTCCCGAACCGCCCTTTTCGCCGGATTCTGCTGCGCGCCGTGCGTGACGACGTATAATAGCTGCACGTAACGGTTCCCCGGCGGTCGCCAGCCTCGCTGCTTTGGCGACCGCCAGAGTTTTTCGGGCCACTGGCTTAACCACGGAATCGAAAAACGGGCACGGTTCGCTCTGGCATGACTTCGCGGCTCGGAAACCGGAAGTCGCTCGCCAGACAGCCCTTTACAATCGCCCGCCAGGGCGAGATGATTTCTCCTGAACTCCTTTCCCCCTCCGCAATGCCCAGGCTGCGGGGAAACCGACTGAACGCCGAGGAGCGTGCGGCATGGTTGACGACCGCATCCCCATAACCCGCGAAGGGTACGACAAACTCAAGGCCGAACTGGACAAGCTGCGCGGCGCCGACATGATCGAGCTGACCAAGCGTGTCGCAGCGGCCCGCGACATGGGCGACCTGAGCGAGAACGCCGAGTATCACGCGGCCCGCGAGGATCAGGGCATCCTCCAGGCGCGAATCAACGAGCTATCCGACCGGCTCTCGCGCGCTTCCATCGTCGATACCAGCGCCTTGCCCAAGGACACCATCGCCTTCGGCAGCAAGGTCAAGGTGCGCGATCTCGACCTCGAAGAGGAAGAGACGTTTGAACTCGTCGGGCCAGGTCAGGAGAACCCCGACCAGGGACGGATTCTCACTTCCAGTCCCATCGGGCAAGGGTTGATCGGTCGCAAGAAAGGCGAGACTGTCGAAATCCAGGTGCCCAGTGGTACGATCCGTTTCAAGGTGCTGGAAATTTCCTCTGCGGCCATGTAAATTGAGGCCGGCCAGTAATTTACCGCCCAAAGCGGCCTGCAACGTCCAATTTTTTCGCGCTTGCGGGAAAAATGGGTAGGCGCAGGCCTTCGAGCTTATTACAACAACCAGAGTCTTTCCGTCAGAGGATATTGACGGCACCTATCCATTGACGAATAGTAATGGTGGGTCGGCACTTCCATCGCCCGCTTGGGCACCGCCGAGGAGGCGGACATGGCGGATTCCTGACTCCGGAGTTTGCACCTGGAGGGCCTGCCCCGGCGGGACTCGTTCCGGGCTGCGCGCCAGGCGATTCAGGCGGCCTGTGGAAATCAGACACTCGCCGGCGATCTTTTCTCGCTGGAAGCCGCCCTCCTCACTGCCGCCGCGCACCCCATACCGCCTGACTCCACGGGTCGCGCCACGTTTTATCTCAAGGATGGCGACAAGATCTTTCCGCTGCATGTCGGCATGAACAGCATTGGCCGATTGCCAGACAACGACGTGATCATTCGCGACGAGTGTATCTCACGTCGCCACTGCGCCATCGTCATTCACACCGACTCACGATGTGAATTGCACGATGTGGCATCGAAGAACGGCACGATTCTGAACGACAAGAAGATACCGGCACCGACTCTACTGAAGTCCGGTGATCGTATCACGCTCTGCAACCGCCAATTCACCTTTCATATCGACGAACCCGCTGCCAACGTTCCCCCGGCCGCCGATCGAAGCTGACTATTACTGATCGTCAACCAGACGGATCGTGACCGCACAGCAGTTACTTCTGCGGTGAGGGATACAGGAACGGCATCGCCGGGATGTCGTCGAAGAGTGACGGTACGGTTGCCGTCGTTTGAGCAATCACCGGCATGTGCATTTCGAACGTGGGCATTGTGGGCAGACGCGTCGCCGGTATGGTGATCGCGGCATCCAGTTCGCCCAGCGGAGCGAGATGCGATGCGGCCCGCTTTGGCGACAATTCATCGGCACCCGGTGGAAACTTCCAGCCGCTCAGCGGTGGGTCATAGGCCGGGATGACGGGAATCTCTGGCTTGGGCAAACGCGGCACGGCGCGGCTTGTATCGAGTTTCTCCCCAGACGGCAACGGCATGTCGCTCATGCGTGCGGAGACAGGCACGGTTGACGGGGGAGGCAGTCGCCACCCGGAAGTTGCCGTATCGCTGCCGTAACGGAAGCCATTGCAATAATCGCAGTTCGGATCGTGCCCGGCAACATGCCGACTGCGAAGCGGAATCTTCGCCGTCAGTTGACCCTGGCGATTCCGAATCTTGCCGAAGCCATCGAGAAAGCCATCGCGGAACTTGTCGCTGAAGGCGCGGTCTGGGTAGTCCGCGCAGATTCGGCGCCATGTGGCCGGGCCATCTGGGAGTGGCTTGACGCTCACTTCACTCGGGACGGCATTCGGCTGCCAGTCGGGCGCGGCATGGCGCGTGGAACTGCACCCGGTGAGCACCGAGAGTAGACAGCCCACACACGCAACCGACTTCAGCTCCATGACTACCTCAGCAAAAAGTTCGGTTTAGTTTAGATCGGCCGACGGCGCGGCCCGCGCTCACCGGTTAGGAGAAATTCCGCGCATACACCAGTTGCGCCACGAGCATCGTGTGACAGAGTTAGCACAGAGCGCACGACAACACCGGTCGGCGCGGTGGTAAGTCGGGGCAGACAGATCAAGTTTCCGGATTCGCTCCCCTGTACCTCCGCGACGGCCGATGAGTGCGACATCGGCGCGACGATCGTGAAACAGTCGAACCGGTCCTCGAACACCTCCAGCACAGGAGCCTGCACCATGGCGAAGGCGAAGAAGGCGGCACCCAAGAAGAAGGCTGTGGCCAAGAAGCCAGCAGCCAAGAAGACGGCCGCGGCGAAGAAGGCGGCACCCAAGAAGACAGCGGCCAAGAAGCCCGCCGCCAAGAAAGTGACCGCCAAGAAGAAGGCCGCACCCAAGAAGAAAGCGGCCGCTCCTGTTGCTCCGGCAACCCCGGCAGTTGCAGTTGTGGCCGAGACTCCCGCACCCACCGTGTGAGTTCGCGATTTCGCAATGCTCCTCGAAGGGCGGGCTATGCGCCCGCCCTTCGCCATTTCCTCACCCCCTTACCTGCGCTACGACTCTGCCCCACAATGGGGGAATCTCTCTTCCCAGGTGGCGCGTGGATCACGACCGGCTCTGCTCCTGGCTCGGACTGCCGCCCGGTTCGTGGCCGCCGGATCATTACACACTGCTCGGTCTTCCACGCGGCACAGGCGATCTGGCCAATGTCGAGGCTTGTGTCCTGGAACGCATGGAACAACTCCGCCCGCATCAGCTTCTCCATCCAGAACTGGTCACCGAAGGGATGAACCGACTGGCACAGGCGCTCATCTGCCTCGCCAATCCGGCGGCGCGATCCGCCCACGACCGAACACTTGGCCTCATTTCTCCCCCGATCGAGGCAACCAGGGACAAACCGGCACCACGAGAAGTGATCTTCACGCCTGGCTTACTGCCAGCGGGTGAAAAGGAAGATGAACCCGAGCTGGACCCATTGCCATACAAGGTTGCTCCTTATGAGGTTGTGGAAGACGAACTTCCACCGCGTCCGGCGTTCGAGGTCGTACCCGATGATGAGCTACTGGAGTCGGAGGCCCTGCTGCAAGAAGCCGTTGCAGACGAACCGCTCGCTCCGATTCCGATCGACCGCCGGGCGGTCTATCGCCAACTCGCAGCCGTGCGCCGCGCGCTGCGAGCGTGGGAGACGCTCCGACCTGTGCTCGGCACGCCAGCCGAGACGATGGCCACACCCGTCGCGGTGCTGATGTTCGTACGCGCCCTGGCAGCAGCCCGGACCGCGCTCCCTGGCGTGACGGAGATCATCCGCAGCCCAGGATCGCCTGGCGGCACGGTTGCGGCACTGGTGCGGCAACCGCATGCGCTGCACGCGGTTCGCGTGTTGCTCCCGGCACAGCGTCAGGCGGTCGCGCTCGACTGGCGGCGCGGTCACGAGGAACTTCTCCGCACACAACGGCGGATGCGTGCCACGGTTCGCGCCGCACGACCCACGCGACGCTCCAGCGCGTTCGCGGAAGCACTGCGGGCCGTCGGGCGCACCCCGGAATGGCTCCTGCTGGCGGCCGGCTTCGTGGCAATGCTGCTGGCCCTGTTGCGTCGTAACTCGTGATGGGGTATTTCCTTGACGCGACTCCCTGCCACGTCTAGACTTAGGCGCACACAGCTCCCGGCGACCGACCATCGAGCCGCACCACCCCGAGGGTCCACTCTCGTGACAAAAAAAGAGATCGTGAAAACCATCTGCGACCGGGCCAACAAGGAGAAGCTCCTGAAGGTCAACCTGACGCAACTTGCCACCAAAGACATTGTTCAGTGGACATTCGAGGCGATCATTGCGACGTTGGTTGAGGAAGGGCGGATCGAGTTGCGGAAGTTCGGCGTCTTCGAGGTGAAGCAGCGCAAGCCCCGCAAGGCGCGGAATCCCCGCACAGGCGATCCGGTCAGCGTGGAAGCCAAGAACGTCGTCACCTTCCAGCCTGGCAAGGTCATGGAGGAGCAGGTCCGGAAGTTCGCCAAGCCAATCGAGCAGAAGAAGAAGCCGCGCAAGACGAAGAGAACGTCGACCGAAGGGAAGGTATCTGAGCCGTCGAGTAACGGAACTGGTAACGCACACCAGGCTTCAGGTCATGCCGCATCGGTGGCGCCGGTGGCATCGAAGCCAGCACTGGAGCAGAATCTGGCCAGCACCGACGCTCCCGCCGCGACGTGATGCCGCGCGGAATGCGAAGAACGCACGAGCCGCCCGGTACTGACCGGGCGGCTCGTGTTTTGGAGGAACTCGTCTCCGTAAGCGGCAACGCGGTGTGGCAGCGACCGGCCGCGTTCGTTTCACGCGGTGCGGATCGCTCCGCGTCTTCTCACTTCGGTGCGGCCTGCTGGCGAGCGAGTTTCTTGCGGTCGCCTTCCTTGAGATAGACCTTCCGCATCCGCACGCTCTTGGGTGTGACTTCGACCAACTCGTCGTCTTCGATGTACTCCAGCGCCATCTCCAGCGAGAAGCGCACGGGCGGCTTGACGACTGCCTTCGAGTCGCTGCCGCTGGCTCGCATGTTGGTCAGCGGCTTCAGTTCGGTCACATTCACCACCATGTCGTTGTCGCGGCCGTGTTCACCGACGATCTGCCCCTCGTACACATCATCGCCAGGCGCAACGAACAGTGTGCCGGCCAGTCCGTCCACGCCGTAAGCGGTAATCTTCGCCGTATTCTTCGAGAGGTACACACCCGTGGCGCGACCAACCTGCATTCCCTTCAACGGCCGGTATTCGAGGAAGTTATGGTGCATGATCGCCGTGCCCTGAGTTGCGGTCAGCATCCTGGTTCGCAGCCCGATCAGCGACCGTGCCGGTATGTGGAACTCGACATTCACACTTCCTCCGTGCGCTTCCATTCGCTGGAACTCGCCCTGACGCTCCAGCACCAGACGCATCACGGAGTTCTGGTGTTCGGTTGGCACCTCAACGACCAGATGCTCGAACGGCTCCATCTTCTGGCCGTCGATCTCCTTGAGGATGACGCGCGGTTTGCCGACCGCGATCTCCGACCCTTCGCGGCGCATCGTTTCGAGTAACACGCCGAGGTGCAGAAGTCCGCGCCCGCTAACCACGAACTCACTCTCGCGATCACCCGGAGCGACGCGCAGCGCCACATTGTGATGAAGTTCCTTCTCCAGCCGGTCGCGGAGTTCGCGGCTCGTGAGCGGCTTCCCTTCGCGGCTGGCGAAGGGTGAATCGTTGACGCGGAAGACCATGTCCAGCGTCGGCTCGTCGATGCTCAGGGGCGGCAGCGCGTTGGGCGCGCCGAAGTCGCAGATTGTGTCGCCGATCTCGGCCTCGTCCAGGCCAACGACGGCGCACACGTCGCCGGCGCGGACCTCATCGACTTCTTTCTTCGCCAGTCGGTCGAACTCCAGCACCTGTACCACGGTGTCGTTGAATACGGTGCCGTCTTTCTGACGAACCACCGTGACCTTCTGGTTCTTCTTGACTTTGCCGGCGAAGACGCGACCCACCACGATCTTACCCACGAACTCGCTGTACTGGAGTGCGGCCACCTGCATCTGGAGCGGGGCGTCCTCGTCCACGTCTGGAGCCGGGACGTTGTTTAGGATTGCGTCGAAGAGTGGGCGAAGGTCCTTCGGCGGCACGTCGAGGTCGGTGGTGGCGATACCCGAACGGCCGCTCGCGTAGATCACCGGGAAGTTCGCGGTATCGTCGTCGGCACCCAGTTCGATGAACAGGTCGAACATGAGGGCGTGAACGTCGGTGATGCGCGCGTCGGGGCGGTCAATCTTGTTGATAATGACGATGGGCTTGAGGCCAGCGGCAAATGCCTTCTTGAGCACGAAACGTGTTTGGGGTAACGGGCCCTCGGCCGCGTCCACCAACACCAGGGCGCCGTCGGCCATCTTGAGAATGCGTTCGACCTCGCCACCGAAGTCGGCGTGTCCGGGAGTATCGACGAGGTTCACCTTCACGTCGCCGATGCGGATGCCGCAATTCTTGGCGAGGATGGTGATGCCGCGCTCGCGCTCCTGGTCGTTGGAGTCCATGATGAGGCCGTGCTGGCCGCCGGTGAGTCGGTCCAGTTCCTCGGTGCGGAACTGGCCGGACTGCCGGAGCATCTGGTCTACGAGCGTGGTTTTGCCGTGGTCAACGTGTGCGATGACGGCGACGTTTCGGATTTCGTTCCGCTTCATGGAGTGGCTTCAGGGTCCCGTGTTCGGAGTTTCCGCACCAATACTGGAGGATCGATCCGCGTGAGCGGTTCAACCTGATGCGAGTCGCTGGTCGGGAAGTTAGCGCTCTGAGCGCGAAACATAGAACTCCCGCCGGCGCATCTTGTAATGTAGGAGTTGCGTCACCGCATCGGAAGGGCAGGTCGCGCGAGGATTCGGTGAACGCGGCTGGAGCGTTACCGATGCGCTTGTATTTGATTCGACACGCCGAGGCAGTGGAACTGGGTTCGCCAGGGGCCGCCCGCGACTTCGACCGGGCACTCACGCCGCACGGCCGCGACCAGTCCCAGGCGCTGGCAGGGGCACTTGTGCGGCAAAACGTGCCCGTTGATGCGATCACCGCCAGCCCGCTCGTCCGCGCTCACCAAACGGCTGTTGAGATGCTGGCCGTGTGGCAACCTGGCGCGCGAACGATCACCTGCGACCACCTCGCACCCGAGCGACTCCGGCCCGGAAAGCTATCGGATTTCCTGGCCGCCCTCCCTGGCAAGCACATCGCCGCAGTGGGGCACATGCCCGAAATCAGTGCTTACGCGGAATGGCTGCTGGGCGCGGCCGAGGGGAGCATTGCGATGGTGAAGGCGGCAGCGGTGTGCATTGAGTTTAAATATGCTCCTGCGAAGAGCGCTGGCCAGCTTCAGTGGCTCGTCACGCCCGACTGGTTCCTGTGATCGCCAGAGAGTGGGGCGAACATCCGCCTACTCTCCGGCCATCGCAACCTGGGGCGTGGCTCACTCCTCATCGTCATCGACTTCGACTTTCACCTTTTTCCGCACCTTCAGTTTCGATCCGTTAGCTTTCGCCCTGCTCTTCCCCTTCTTCGTGGGCTTCTCGTCTTCCTCCTCGTCCTCATCGCGTTTGCGTTTCATGACGAGGAACAGAATCCCGCTGGATAGCAGGCCTGTCAGCACGACCCCCAGCACGATCCAGAGCACTGGCGATTTCTTCGCGGGTGGCGGAGCCGGAGTCGGTTCCGGCTGAACCACGGGCGGAGTGAAGTTCGTAACGGGTTCTGTCTTCGGTACGACTTCGTGGGGCGGTGGGGCAATCGCAATCTCGGGGGTGGCGACCTTCGGCGGTGGCGGCGGCAGTTTGGGCGTTACCTTCTCGTCCACCTTCGTCGTCAACGTGGTGGTGTTGACGATCAGTTGCTTGGAGAGGTCGGGTGTGAGGTTGGCCCGCTTCAGAAACAGTAGTGCGAAACAGGTGTTCACGACCGGATGCTGGCCGGCATAGCCGCCGTCGAGGTCCCAGCTACCGTCGCCGCGCTGGTGGCAAATCAGGATTTCCGCGCCCCAGAGATACCAGTCCTTCTTGCCGAGTTTCTGGATGTCGTAGAGAACCGCGATGCGTTCCATTGCCCAGAGGAAGTAGAGGCCACCCTTCGCCTTGATTTCGGGCCGATTTTGCGTGTCGCCAACAGGCGCGCCGACAACCCTCGAGAGCGCGACCAGCCCGTTCAGCACAACCGGGTCGGCCTCGGGTTTGATTCCGACGGGTGGGTCGATGACGTGGCCGATGGCGATACCCAGAAGCGCGACGCTGGTGGTCGAGCCGCCGCCCTGACCACCGCGCGCGAAATCGTAGCTCCAGGTGCCATTCCCACCCTGCGTGGAGCGGAACCGCCGGTTGACGAGTACGAAGGTGCGATCCACTGGCACGTCGTACTTGCGGGCCGTCCAGACGCCGAGCATGGCGAAGTGTGTATTGGAGTTATCGGTGGTGGCGTCGCGAAGGTCGTGTCGTTTTTCCTTCGGATCGGCCGGGAGATTCATTGGCGGATCCTCGAACACCGGGAGCGAGCGCATACTGCCAGGCAGCCCGGCGAGCGCGGCCCGGCGTGCCTTCTCGAGGTCGAACGTGGGCTTCTTGTTTTTCTCGCCCTTGCCGTCCTTTTCTGCGGCTTTGGCTTCAAGCGTTGACAGTTTCCGCAACGTGGTGAGCAATCGGTCGGTCGCGGCCTCGGAGTGTTTGGCGACCTTGTATCCCCAGCCGCCGCTGGGCATCTGCGCGGCGATGAGTCGAGCCGCGAGCCATTGAATCGTCCGCTTGTCGCTCTTGCTCTTCAGCCGGTCGAGGAAGAGGATCACCAGCGCGATTTCATACGTGTCTTCCAGTTCCGCGGCGTGCCGCCGGACGACCGCGGCGGCCTGCTTCACGTCGGTATTCGTGATTGGCACGCCACACTCGACGAGCGTCAGCCCGGCCAGAGCGGTGAAGCCCACGCCCCAACCTTTCCCTGGCCCAGCGCCGGTGCCGTCGCCCCAGAATCCGGTCGGTTTCTGCTCGTGCTGGAGCCACTTCTTCCCGCGTTCGATGGCCTCCTGAATCGTGGCCTGGTCCGCGGGTTTCTGTGCTGTTGCAGGACTGGTGGATACCAGTACCCCACTCGCCACGCCAAGAACCAGGAATGCGAACCGGGAAAGCCGATGCGTGGGCATGGCCAGAACCTCCGCGAACTGGAGCGGACCGTCGCACACGGAGCGAAAGCGAGTCTGCGAACGTGACCGCGAATCAAAGGCCGTGAGATGGACTCCTCAAGGGTAGCTGCGGATGGGGAATGAGAACAAGCGAAAAGTGCTGCTGCCGCGTGAGGCTGGCCGATTCCCGGACAGCACGAACGATGTCCCCGTTCACCTCCTCCGCGCGGTACAGTGGAGTTGTGGCAATCGCGCGGGGGGTGTGATCCGTCGTAGAGATGTCGGCCCGCGCCCGCACGATGCACCGGAAGACGATATGCGCACGACCCTCTTCGCACCGCTCGCGGTCCTCCTTGCTCTCGCCGCGAATGCCGTACATGCCGCCGATCAGCCCGGCCAGAAGCAACAGCAACTCGCGCAGCAGGCGCAGACCGTACTCAAGACGCACTGTTATCGCTGCCACGGGCAGGATGGCAGTGTCGAAGGGTCGGTGAACTACATCACCGATCTGGCGAAGCTCGTCGCACGCAAGAAGGTGCTACCTCACGACACGAAGGGAAGCCGGCTCTTCCGGCGTGTGGATGAAGGCACCATGCCGCCACCGGACGAGCAACCCCGACCCAGTCCCGCCGAGGTTGCCGTGCTGAAGAAGTGGATCGAGGCCGGTGCGCCGGCGGGTCAGGTTGCTACCCGCGCGGCCATCACGCAGCCCGAAGTGTATGCGGCAATCCTTGCCGATCTCGGCACGATGGATCGTCGCACACGGCGTTTCCAGCGTTACTTCACTCTCACGCACCTCCACAATGCCGGCCTCTCCGATGAGGAACTTCAGACGTACCGCAACGCACTCGCAAAGCTCGTCAACAGTCTGTCGTGGGGGTCGCAGATCAAGAATCCGGTGCCCGTGGACGCCAGCCGTACCGTTCTCCGCATCGACCTGCGCTGGTACGTCTGGGACGCCGCAATCTGGAACCGCATCCTGCAGGAATACCCTTACGGCCTCCTCGACGACTCCGTGAGCGCGCGGGCAGTCTCGGTGGGCACGCTGGCGAAACAACCGCTCGTTCGCGCCGACTGGTTCGTTGCCACCGCGAGCCGTGCCCCACTCTACTATGACGTCTTGCGGCTTCCCGCGAGCCTCGCCGAACTGGAGAAACTCATCCGTGTCGACGCTGCCGAGAACATCCGCCAGGAACGCGTGGCGCGGATCGGTTTCAATGGTAGCGGCATCTCGCGATTCAATCGCATCCTCGAACGCCACGACTCGGCGCAGGGAATGTACTGGCGGACATACGATTTCGATGAGCCGCCCGCGAACCTCGTCCAGCGCATCGAGAACGGGTTACTCCCCGACCGGCGCAACATCTTCGCGTTCCCGTTGGGGCCAGGCGGCCTCGCGGAGAACCCGTTCCAGCACATCGGCGGCGAGGCGATCTTCGCACTGCCCAACGGCCTCCATGCGTACGTCCTCTACAACGCCAACGACGCCCGATTAAACAAGGGGCCAATCAACGTCGTCAGCGATGCGCGACGGCCAGACCGCGCGGTTGAGTCAGGTGTATCGTGCATGGGTTGCCACACCACCGGCATTCTGCCGAAGGCCGATCAGGTAATCGACCACCTCGCGAAGAATCCGAAAGCGTTCAAGCGCGACGAGGCTGATGTGATTCGCGCACTCTATCCCGGAAAGGAAGCCGGACTGAAGCTCATGGAGGCCGACGCGAAGAAGTTCACCGAGACGGTGGCGAAGACCGGCGCGAAGGTGAGCCGGTTCGAGGCTGTCAGCACGATCACGCTGAAGTACGAAGCGGATGTCGATCTCGTCTCTGCGGCGAGTGAAGTGGGGCTGACGCCAGACGAATTCCGTGGGCGCATCAGCCAGTCCGAGACACTCCTGAAACATGTGGGCGCGTTGCGCGCCGGCGGCACAGTGACACGACAACTCTGGGTACAGGCGTTCGGCGACATCGCACGCGAGTTGCAACTCGGCGGCCTGTATCAGGCCAACCTCAACGGCCCCACACTCAGAGACAACACCGGCGAACTCGATCCGCTCGAGGCCCGCGACGCCGCGAATCAATGGGCCTTCTCGACCGACGGCCGCCGCGCCGTGGTTGCTTCGGGCGACCGCAGCGTGCGTTACTTCGATGTGGAAGGGCGACGCGATCTCAAACGACTCGTCGGCCACACGGCGAGTGTCTGGGCCGTGGCGCTATCGCCCGATGGCAAACTCGCGGCCAGCGGCGCGATGGACGGCACCGCCCGCGCCTGGAACCTCACCACTGGTCTTGCCACGGGAAGTTTCACCGATCACACATCGCTCGTCTCGGCAGTCGCCTTCACGCCCAATGGTAAGTGGGTCGTATCAGGTGACTTCGAGGGCACCGTGGTCTACTGGAAGGCGGCAGGTGGACAGGAAGGATGGCGCGTGGAGAAACTCGGCCTGATCACGGCGCTGGCCGTGGACCCGCAAGGGGAGTTCGTCGCCGTCACGACCGACACCGCGCTTGTGCTGCTCGACCTGAAGGACGGCCACGAGCGGCACCGATACGGCACGTTCACCTCGCCGCTGTCGGCGATCGCAATCAGCCCGGATGGGAAGTGGATTGCGGCTGGCAGCGATGCCGGGATCGTGCGTGTGTGGCGCGTGGGCGAAGCGAAATCGAAGGCGACGCTGATGGGGCACGTCGGCGGCGTGCGGAGCATTGCGATCAAGAATGGCGGCCGCTGGGTGCTGACCGGCGGCGCCGATCGCACAGTGCGCCTGTGGGCAACGTTCGCGGAGAAGCAGACAGTCCCGCTCTTCCGCAAACACAAAGCGAGCGTAACAGGAGTTGCGTTCCTGGAGAACGACACGCAGACCGTCTCAGGTGACCGCGAACTGAATGCGCTGCCGTGGAGGATCGAGAAGTTCCTTCACGCCACGCCAGCACCGCCATCGCCGGCTAAGAAAGATGCACCGAAGGGACCGCCGAAGATTCCTTACGCCAGACCGTGATGCGAAACGGCTACTCCCTCACGTCAGGAAGAAGGCCGCGGGGTAGGTTCTTCTCGCGACGGCGGCTCTGGCTCCTCGCCCAGCATCCGTAGATACTCCGGCTCCCACGACTCTTGCTCGTCCACAGGTTCGACATGGATAGTCACGGCCACTTCCGGGATCGCCGCTAGCAGCGCCACTTCCAGCCGTTCCGCCAGACGGTGCCCCTCGCGCACCGACAGGTCGCCGTCGACCAGCAAGTGGAACTCGACGAACCGCCTCGCGCCGGAGAGTCGGGTTCGCAGGAGGTGGAACGTCGCCCCGGAGGGCAGATTCAGGCGTATCACCTCGCGGATACGTTCGCGTTCCTCTTCAGAAATGGCATGGTCCATGAGGCCGTCGAAGGAACGCCGGATCAATCCCAGCCCGATCAGCGTGATGTGTAGCCCCATGACGATGGCCAGGAGCGAGTCGAAGAAGGTGAAGTGCGTGATGTAAACCAGACCGACGCCGAGAAGCACACCAACAGAAGTCCACACGTCGGACATGAGATGCTGGCCGTCGGCTTCCATCACAATCGACTTGTGAACGCGGCCGTGATAGAGCAAGACGCGGGCGACGGCGAAGTTCACCACCGATGCCGCCAGCGCGAGGATCACGCCCACTTCCAGGTCTTGCAACGGCTCGGGCTGAATGAGTCGGCGGACACCGTAGCTGCCCGCGCCCAGCCCGGCAATCACGATGAGAACGCCCTCCAGCCCGCTGGAGAAGAACTCGATCTTCTCGTGGCCGTAAGCGTGCGAGGGATCGGCCGGGCGTGAGGCATACCACAGCGCGAAGTACGCCGTGAGCGCCGCGAGCAGGTTGACGATGGATTCGAGCGCGTCGGTAAGCAGGCCAACGGAGCCTGTCAGCGCGTAGGCGGTCCCCTTCAGGCCGATGGTGACGAGCGCCGCGGCGATCGAGAGGGCCACCGGCCAGCGGAGCCGCGCAAGGGGTTCCATTGCGACATTGTAGGCGAACTCCGGCCGCAAGGCCGGGGCTTGGGGCAATCGCAATTCCTGGCTTCACGAATGGGGGGGGTACCACAATCACTTCCGACCCAACAGGTCGGCCAGTCGCTTCTCAGCTTGCTTGATGCGATCGGGATCGGTGTCGTGTTCCAGCACACCGCGATAGAGTTCGATGGCCTTGGAGCGTTCGTTGAGTTGCTTGTCGTAGATCACCGCGGCGCGAAGTCGGGCATCGCTGCGATTTCCCTTCACCCACTGTGTCGAGCGTTCGTAATACTTGGCCGCGCGGTTAGGTTGCTTGTAGGCGCGGGTCTCGTAGACTTCGCCAAGCTGGTAGGCCACGTCGCCGATCTTGTCGGAGTTGGGATACTTCTCCAGGATTTCGCGGAAGAGTAGCTCGGCCCGGCGCATGTTCAACACATACTCGTCGCCGAATCCGCGTCCCTTGTACTCCATTGCGGCGCGGAAGAGATCGTTGGCTTCCTTGACGTTGATCTTCGCCTCCAGTGTAGGCGGCGGCACGTCCTTCACATCGAGATTGTACGAGGGCTTCCACATCATGTGGTAAGCCATCAGCTCGCGTTCTGCCCACTGGAGTCGCTGCTTGTCGCCGGCCTTAGCGTAATACTCGTAGAGTGCCTTGAGGCTACCTTCGTATTCCTTGCGCGCCGCGAGGCAGCGTTCAACCAGTTGAACGTCGTTGCCGTGGGCAGTGCTGGCTGGCGGCGGTATGCCATCGCCACCGTTCTTCGATTCCGCCAGAGGTTTCGACGGCGATTCCGCCACGGCGACGGCCCATCCGGTCGCAACCACTCCGCACCCAACCAACCCCATGAACAACGCTCGCATGTCGCACCCCTTCCTGCAAGAGTTCCGGGTTTCGAGGCTCGTGGTGCGAAGCAAGCTCCGTGCTTGTTCCGACCGCTGTTGTCTCAACTCGGAACTCTGATCCGGGGGCTAACTCTTGGCGTCGCCCCCCTTCAATGGCTCGTGCGGCCCGGTGCCGCCTTTCGGTTCCTCGGGCGGTGCGCCCACAGGTGCGCCGCTCATGCGTGAATCGCCCGGAGCGCTGCCACCGGGCGTGATGGCGCCTGAATACGGCGTCCGTGAGCCGCTGGCACGCTGATCCGGTCGGCCGAAGATCATCCTGCCCGCTGGCGTCTGCAACACGCTGGTCACCACGATTGCGGCTTCCTGCCCGATCAGCGTTCGCCCCTGTTCGATCACCACCATCGTGCCGTCGTCCAGATAGCCAACGCCCTGGCCGATCTGGTCGCCCGCCTTCACTACCCGCACCTGCATGTACTCGCCCGGCAAGGCCACCGTCTTCAGAGCGTTGGCCAGTTCGTTGAGGTTGATGACATCAACACCCTGGAGCTGCGCGATCTTGTTCAGGTTGAAGTCGTTGGTAACCACCCGCGCGCTGAGTGCCTTGGCGAGGATGACCAGCCGTTCGTCGACCCGGATCCGCTCACCTGTGCGCAATTCCGGCACGTTGCCGTCGTGCATCTGAAGCTGCAGCTTCGGATTGGCCTGGAGGCGTTTGAGCACATCCAGCCCGCGCCGCCCGCGATTGCGTTTGAGCTTGTCGGAGCTATCGGCGATGGCCTGGAGTTCCTGAAGCACGAAACGCGGCACGATGAGCGTCGTGTCGATCAATCGAGTATCGCACACGTCGGCGATGCGCCCGTCGATGATTACGCTGGTGTCGAGCAGGAGCGGCCGCCCGCCCCTCACCTGCTTGGAAAATTCGACATAAGGGATAATGAAGCGAAACTCGTCTTTTGTCTGCAAAAGCGTTGAAATCGCTATGTAGCAGCAGATCACTGTAATCAGCACGCGGCTCAGCGCGGCCAGTTGCGGCCGCCCGGTCGCATCGAGGATCAACGGGTGCATGACCAGCGAGAAGAGATAGCCCAGCAGGAGGCCCAGCAGCAGACCAAAGTAGATCGCGGAAAGAGTCGTGATTTGCTTCTGCCTCTCGCGCATGTCCGTGATCAACACGATACCGCCGAGCACCAGCACGCACAGCGGGGCCACGATCATTCCGGCTGTGTCGGTTGCATCAACGAAGACTGCGACCGAGTAGACCGCCATCCCAATGAGTAGCGCGACATAAGCAATCCGAATGAGCATCAGAAGCATGGGAAACCAGGGGTCAGAGGTCCGAACTCGGAACGGACGGCGCAACCGCTATCGGGCAGGAACTATCGCTGGCGTGTCGACTGGCGGAAGCTGGAACTTTCACAAAGAGAGACACGCTCATTTCGTCTGCTTGTCTGACATCCGATTCTATTGCTCGGTGGACGGAAGAAACAGACGCCGGTATTCCAGTTGTGCGAAACGGTCGGTCATGCCAGCGAGATAATCGCCCACTACGCGATGGAGGCAGTCGAGCCGGGTGCGAGCCGTGGTGACCCACCCTGGCGGCGGCGGACCGATCAGCGAATCGGCGCCCGTCCAGCGCCGCAGGTGCTTTTCCGGCAACAGTTCCGGTGACCGAACATACTCCGCGAAGAGCGATTGCAGGATGCGCTTGCCGTTGGCCGTCATCCGTAGCACGCGATGATGTTTGTAGACACGCTCGCGCAGGAAGCGTTCCAAGTCGGCCTTCATGGCCCGCACTTCTGGCGTAAGCCCAACGAGCGGCTCTTTCGCGGCGCGGACGTCCTGGACAGAAACGATGTTCGCATTCGCGAGCCGGTTCGCGGTTTCTTCCAGCAGGTCGGTGACCTGCCATGCGAGTAACTCACGAACCACGGCCACGCGCAACGGGCCTTCCGAAAGCCCCGGCGTGTGCGACTTCACGCGCTCCGCTGCGCGTGCCCAGAATTCGATACGGCGCAGTTCCTCCAGCGTGATGAAGCCCAGCCCCAGTGCGTCGTCAGTATCGTGTGTGTCGTACGCGATGGAATCGACCACGTCGGCGACCTGGGCTTCCAGCAACGGCCCGCCCGCGCCGAGGAACTCGGCGCACTCCATCGTATCGCTTCGCCCACTGTGCTGGACGAACGACTCACGCACTTCAAACGAAAGATTCAGCCCCGGGAACTGCGGGTAGCGTTCCTCCAACTCATCGACGCGGCGAAGACCGAAGAGGTTGTGGTCGAAACCGCCGAACGGCCTGAGGCACTCATCGAGGGCGTCTTCCCCGGCGTGACCGAATGGCGGATGGCCGATGTCGTGCGCAAGCGCAATGGCCTCGGCGAGGTCTTCGTTCAGCCGCAGCCGGCGCGCAACCGTGCGTGCCAGTTGCGTGACTTCGAGCGTGTGCGTGAGCCGCGTGCGGTGATGATCGTTAATGGAGGCAACGAGCACCTGTGTCTTGCCGGTCATGCGGCGGAACGCGGTGCAGTGGACGATCCGTTCTCGATCGCGCTGGTAGAGAGTGCGAAAGGGGTGATCGGTTTCAGGGTGTCTCCGCCCGCGGCTGGCTTGCGCAGGCATCGCGTATGGCGCCAGCCCGTCGGTCGTCGTGATGGAAGAGGGCATGGGTGGCCGTTTCTGGCGAATCCGGTGTGGAGTCGATCCGTGCAATGCGCTCAATCATGCGGTCGCGGGTGCATCAGGTGTACACCGGAGTTCTGCAGTGAGTAGTTCGTAAAGCGCCTCCAGGGATTGCGAAAGCACGCGCATATCACTGACGGCAGTCATGAAGTTGCTGTCGCCGTTCCAGCGTGGGACGATGTGCCAGTGGAGGTGTCCTGGCAGGCCGGCGCCGGCAGCGCGGCCGAGGTTTAGCCCGATGTTGAAGCCATCGGGTTTCATCTTATGTTCGATGACGGCCGCCATCTTCTGCAAGGTCAGTTGCAGGTCGAGAACTTCATCGGTGGTGAGTTCGTCGAGTCGGCCCTTGTGTGCTTTCGGTGTGACGAGCAGATGCCCATTGTTATACGGGTAAAGATTCAACATCACCACCGAATGCTCGGTGCGATGAACCACGAGATTCTCGCGATCGTGCTCCGGTGGCGCAGCAACCGCACGGCAGATGAAACATTCGTCGCCAGAAGGCTTTTCTTTCTTCGGTGCAGTGATGTACGCCAGCCGCCACGGTGCCCACAAGCGATCCACTCCTCACCTCCATCACGGAAACTCACACGCCCACCGCAAAGCGAGAACATGCCCGGTGGCCGTCCTTGATTCTAGCGAGTGCGGGCGGGGCCGGTGCGTTCCTTGACTGTCTCACCAAGTGTTCCTAACATGACCGCCTTAGTTAGTATTTCGACACGACCGCGAGAATCGTCATGGCAGTCCCCAAGAGGCGCACGTCCCGCTCCCGCAAGGGCACCCGTCGCAGCCACCACGCCGTTGCGACAGTGCAAATTCAATTCTGCGCGCGATGCAGTGAGCCGGTGATGCCTCACCGCGTCTGCTCGCACTGTGGCTACTATCAGGGCCGCGAGGCTTTGCCCGTGGAAGACGAAAAGCAAGGGAAGTGACATATGCGGATCGCCCTCGACGTGATGGGCGGCGATCATGGCCCGGCCCCGAATGTCGGTGGGGCACGGTTGGCCCTGGAGGCCGATCCGGAGCTTACGCTTGCCCTGGTCGGCGACCGGTCGCAACTCGACCCATTACTGGCTGCCACTCCGCTCCCTGCCGGGCGTGTCGAGATCGTCCACGCGCCACAATTCGTTGAGATGAGCGAGAAGCCGGCCGAGGCGTTGCGACGCAAGCCCGACGCTTCTGTCTTCCGCTGCTGGCAGATGATGGCCGCAGGCGAGGTGGAAGGTCTCGTCAGCGCCGGGAACACAGGCGCGGTTGTGGCCGGTGGCTTCAAAACGCGTCGATTCCTCCCAGCGGTTCACCGCCCCGGCATTGCAACGGTCATGCCCACTGCCAGGGGCCGCTGCGTCATCATGGATGTGGGTGCTAACGTCTTCCCCAAACCTCTTCACCTTCTCCAGTACGGCGTCATGGGCGCCGCTTTCGCCCGTGAGATCCTCGGAGTCCTGCAACCCACGATCGGCCTGATGAATGTTGGCGAGGAGAAGGGCAAGGGGCACGAACTGGTTCAGAAAACCTACGAACTGTTCCGTAATAGCCCGATGAAAGACCGTTTCGTCGGCAACATCGAGGGTCGCGACATCCATCGCGGCGCAGTCGATGTGGTCGTGACTGACGGCTTCACTGGTAACGTGGTGTTGAAGGTCTGCGAGGGGGTCCTCGAGTTCATCGTGGGGCTGGTGGGTCAGGAAGTGATTGGCCCACTGCCGCACGACCGCGACGCTGCCGCTCAGTCGTTGAAGCAACTCATCGCGAAGTATCACTACAGCGCCTTCGGCGGCGCGCCGCTTCTGGGCGTGGAAGGCGTGTGCATCATCTGCCACGGTTCCTCGAAGGATCGGGCCATTGCCAACGCGCTGGGTGTCGCGGCACTGGACGTGCGCGTCAAGCTCAACGAAAAGATCGTCGCCGAACTGGAAGCACTGCCATCCGGCGATGAGTGAACCGCACCGCCAATCAGGACAGGACGCGACATGCCTCACACGGCCTTCCTCTTCCCTGGGCAGGGCGCGCAGGTCGTCGGGATGGCCGGCACGCTGTGCGAATCGCTCCCTGCGGCGGCTGACCTCTTCCGCCGCGCCTCGGCCATCCTCGGCTACGACCTGCTCGCGGCGTGTGTCAATGGTCCCGCCGAGCGACTCAACGCCACCGATGTGAGCCAGCCGGCAATCTTTGTCGCCAGCCTCGCGGCGCTGGAACAACTGAAGGTCACCGAACCCGACGCGCTACAAGCGGTCGTTGCGACTGCGGGGCTGAGCCTGGGCGAATACACCGCGCTGGCCTTCGCCGGTGCGCTGTCGTTTGAAGACGGCGTGCGACTGGTGCAGGCTCGCGGGCGCGCGATGCAGGATGCGGCCGAAGCGACACCCTCCGGAATGGTGAGCGTGCTGGGGCTGGAACTTCCCGACGTGGAAGCGCTCGTGCTGGAGGCACGCGGCCCGGATACCCTGGAGGTGGCGAACCTTCTTTGCCCTGGCAACACAGTCGTTTCTGGCACGCTGCCTGCGATCGAGCGATTCGAACAGCTTGGCGTGCAGAAGGGCGGCATCCGCACGGTGCGGCTCGCAGTGGCCGGCGCGTTCCACACGAACATCATGAAGCCCGCCGATGAGCGACTCGCGCAGGCGCTCGAGGGCGTGGCGTTCAGCGCACCGCGTGTGCCGGTGTGGTCGAACGTCGATGCGAAGCCGCACACCGATCAGGCCGAGATCCGCGCCCTACTGGTGAAGCAGGTTCTCGCGCCGGTGCGGTGGGAGGCAACGCTTCGCGGCCTGCTGGCCGACGGCGTGGAGCGGTTCTACGAGATCGGGCCGGGGCGCGTGCTGGCTAGCTTACTCAAGCGAGTGCTGCGAAAAGCCGATATTCGAAACGTGACGGCCTGAGCGTGCGGGTTGCGGAGATCAAATTCTGTTCTCCCAAAATTCCTCACTCGGTGTCGCCCTTTTCTTTTCGGTGTCACGTTAGTAGAGTTGTGTTCGTAAGTTACCCCATGGCCGCCAGGCGGCCCTCTGGGCAAGTGGAACCAAAATAGCTGACGCTCGCGGAGGCCGGTCGGAGCCGGCTGGAGACGCGGGTGCGTGGGGGCCGGGTCACCGGCCGGAGGGTGAACCGTGTCCGTCGAGCAACGCGTCATCGATATCGTCAGCGAGCACTTCGCTTACGACAAGGAAAAGATCAGCCGCAACACCACGTTCATCGAGGACATTGGTGCGGATTCGCTCGACATTGTCGAGTTTGTGATGGAACTGGAAGAAGAGTTCGACATCCAGATTCCGGACGACCAGGCCGAGAAGATCAAGACGGTCGGCGAGGCCGTGGATTACATCGACAACGCCATCAAGAACAAGCCCCAGTAACTTCCCTCGTGACCACACCCATGACACGCCGCCGGGTGGTGATTACCGGGCTGGGGACTGTTAACCCGCTCGCGCTGAACGTGCCGGACTACTGGCGGGGGCTGCTCGCTGGCAGAAGCGGCATCGCGCGCCTCGCGCTGTTCGACACCGCACACTATCAACTCCGCTGCACGAAGGAAGAAACCACCTTCAAGGTTACCTTCGGCGGCGAGGTGAAGGGGTTCAACCCTGAACCGGTCATCGGGACCCGCGCCGCGCGTCACCTCGACCGATTCACACAGTTCGCGATCGTCGCCGCCGCCGAAGCACTTGCCGATAGCGGCATCGACCTGGCGAACGAGAATCCGTTCCGGTGCGGTTGTATTCTCGGCAGCGGCATCGGCGGGCTGGCCGAGTTCGAGAGCGGCCACGAGACGCTCATCATCCGTGGGCCAGGGCGTGTCAATCCGTTCGTGATCCCCAAGATGATCGCGAACTCCGCCGCCGGCAACATCTCGATCAAGTTTGGCCTGCGCGGGCCGAACACCACCGTCAGCACGGCCTGTTCTTCCGCGGCGCATGCCATCGGCGATTCGCTCGCGGCTATCCGCCACGGCTACGCGGACGTGATGGTTACAGGGGGAACCGAGGCCGCCGTCACGCCCATGGGTCTGGCCGGCTTCATTCAGTGTCGCGCGCTCTCCGAGCGTAACGACGACCCCGAAGGTGCGAGCCGCCCCTTCGACAAGGATCGCGACGGATTCGTTCTCAGTGAAGGGGCCGGCGTACTCGTCCTTGAAGAGTACGAACGCGCGAAGGGTCGCGGTGCAACGATTTACGCCGAGGTGTGTGGCGCCGGCAACACGGCCGATGCCTTCCACATCACCAACCCGCACGACGAGGGGCTGGGCGCTGCCGAGGCGATGCGGCAAGCCGTTCTCGATGCCGGGTGGAATACCTCAGACGTGCAGTATCTCAACGCGCACGGCACCAGCACACCAGCAGGCGATGCGGCCGAGACAAAGGCCATCAAGCAGGCGTTTGGCGATCACGCGAAGAAACTGATGGTCTCCAGCACCAAGAGCCTCATCGGGCATCTTCTGGGGGCCAGCGGCGGCGTTGAAGCCATCGCCTGTGCGCTCTCCATCAAGCACGGCGTCCTGCACCCGACCATCAACTTGAAGAATCAGGACATCGCGGGCGGCTGCGACCTCGACTACATCCCCAATACCGCGCGCGAAGTTCACGTCTCGCGCGTCCTTTCCAACAGCTTCGGCTTCGGCGGCCACAACTGCTCCGTCGCCCTGGGCGCCGTGTGACACTCAGCCTTCACGGCACCGGCAATCCATCACTCAGACCAACGAAGCCCATTGTTCACGGGGGAAAAGCCCCCCGTGTGAGTTGCCATCGTCGTGACTCACGCCACAGGCGGTGCGACCTCCTCGGGCGCATCCACAGGTGGTTCCTGGACCTTCTGTGAAGGCGGGTGGAACAGGAGAGTCAGCAGAACCGCGCCGACGACCGCGGCGCCCATCGAATACTGGAAGATGGCGTGATAGTTGTATCCTTCACCCATCTTGTAAATCTGCCCCAACTGCCCACAGATCAGGTTCGCCGTGAACGGCCCGATGCCCAGGATCAGCACGTTAAATAGCCCTTGCGCGCTGCTTCGCACATCTTTCGGGAAGAACTCATCCACGAAGATGTAGACGGTCGCGAAGAAGAATGCATAGCAGATGCCGTGGACGATGTTGACCGCAACGGCAGCCCACGGTTCCGGGTAGAAGGCGAAGACTCCGAATCGAGCCGCGTGGCCCAGGACACCAATGATCATCGTTGTCCGCCAGCCGAGGCTCTTGAGGACGTAGCCCAGAACAAGCATGGTGAGGATTTCCGCGATCTGGCCGATCTTCATCACGGGCGGCACCCAGTTGGCCGGGATGCCCACATCGGTTTTGAGAAACGATGCGGTCCAGTAGAAGAAGCTTTGATGCACGGCGGCGTCGATGAAGGTGACGAGAAAGAGTACCGCGACGAACGGATGCCTCAGCAGTCGGGCCGCCTTTAGCGAGGCGAGTGCATCGCCGCCGGCCGCGGGCTTGGGCGGTGTGTGCGGCAGGAAAGGGCTAATTACTGCCAGAACAAACGATGCGACTCCGGCAACCACGAAGATGTAGCGCTGCGCGGTCGTGGCTTCCAGCCCTTCCTTCGACGTACCCAGCGCCTTGCCAAGCCAGTCCACGAAGCCGACTTCACCCATCGCCGGCACTTTCGCCCAGTTCACCAGAATGAAGATGAACGGCCACGACGCAACGATCCAGCCGATTGTGCCCCACACGCGCACCGGGCCGAACTCGTGAGCCGGATCACGCAGGTTCGCGAAGGCGATGGAGTTGGTGATCGAGACAGTGGGGACGTAGAAGACGCAGTGCAGCAGCATAAGCCCGAAAAAGAGCCAGAACGGCGCCAGCGGCGCCTTCGCGTCGCCAGTGAGTTTCCCCGACTTCGCGTCGGCGGATACCAGGAAGGTGGCGTTGAATCGAGGGTCCTTGAGTTTCTTTTCCGTCCGCTCGGTTTCGAGCGCGCTCGTGTAGCGTTTGAGTTCGTAATCAAACGTCGCCCAGAACTTGGTTGCCGGCCCAAAGCCCTCACCCAGTTTCTGTTCCTCGCGCTCCTTCGGAGTCGCCGCGGCGTACTTGCGCAGGCGGGTCTGTTCCTCGGGCGATAACTCGCGTTTGTCGGTCTCGTCGGACGCAGTGACATTCTCGACGAGGGCCTGCGACTTGTCTGGCAACTCGCCCACACCGCTTGACGGTGTCGGGCCGCGGCTGACAATCCGTGCCTGAGCCACGTCGCCCGCATGCGTGCCAACAGGTACTTGCAGGAAGAAGAGACCGAGAATCGCGGCCCCGCCGATGAGGTGGCTGACGCCGAGGAACTTCTCCGCGGCGAACTTCCGATCGGCGAACTGTGTGCTAAACAGCAACGCCACCAGTGCTCCAATGTTGAAGGCACCGAAGATCAGTGCATTTTGCCAGCCGGAGAACTTGAGACTTGGGATGTAGTCGAAGCCCAGTTCAAACCACGCTCCCCAGATGAATATCTGGAGGAACATCATGACGCAGAGCTTGAAGCGCAGGGAACTCCCCCGCGGCGTGGTGAGCGGATCGGCGGACATGTCTACTCCGGGTGCGAAACGTCGGCGGAATGTCGCTGAATGTAAAAGCCAGCCGGCGCGGTGGCAACCGCAATTGTGTAGGGAGTGCTGTCTGGGTGTTACTTCACGCCGGCCTTGTGGGCCTTGTCGGGGTCGATGGCCTTCAGGGCGGTGCGGGCAGCCGCGGCGAGGTCAGGGTCGTGAGCGTCGATCAGTCTGAGCAGTTCCGGCACGGCCGCCTTCGCGTCTGGCCCGATGCGGCCCAGCGCGCGGGCGGCCATGTAGCGCTCGTTCTCGCTCTCGGTCCCGCTCAGATTCGCTTCTTCCAGTGTGCGAACCAGTAGCGGGATCGACCGACCGTCCTTCCCCATGCGCCACAGAGCCTCGGCCGCGGTAATTCGCACCTGATACGAGCGATTCCCCAGCCCGCGAATCGCCTCCTGCTCGCCGCCCTTGTCGCCAGCAACGAGAACCAGAGCCAGCGCGGCATGAACGCGCACGCGTGGTGCCGGATGTTCGAGCTTTGGCCGCAGCACGGATAATGCAGCTTCCTTGTCGGTTGGTTGCACGAGGCCCAGAGCTTCACACGCGGCCGATTGCACAAACACTGGCTCGTCGCCTTCCAGCACTGCAACCAGTGATGCGGCTGCCTCCTTTGCGTTGGGGCCAACGCGCCCGAGCGACTCCGCGGCCGACGAGCGTACCGCTTGATGCGAGTCGAAGAGACACCGGGCAAGTTCGGGTACGACAGACTTCGCATCCGGGCCGAACTCGGCCCCGATCGCGGTTGCGGCGCGCTCGCGGACGCGTGGGCTGGCGGCTCGTAGCGATTTCGCCACGGCCTTCAGTGCCGCCGGGTTCTTCTCAATGCGCCACAGGGCGCATGCCGCGACAAGGCGAAAATCCTCGTCGGTGCTGTCGAGTGCGATAAGCAACTCCACCGCGACAGCCTTGCTCTTCGGTTGCAGGAATCGAAGCGCTTCCGCCGCGGGCAGTCGATCGTCCTTGCTCTCGAAGAACTCGGTGATCGACAGTGCGTTCTCCGGTTTCGGTTCGATCTGATAGAGCGCGACCGCTGCCGCGAGTTGTTTGGATCGTGCCAGTGGGCGAAGCGTGTCAAGTGCATCCTTGGCGTCCGGGCCGATGTGCCCCAGGAGGCTCATCGCGCGCAGCTTATGCTCCGGCTTCTCGCTCTCTTTCTTCAGAATCGCCAGCAATTGCGGAACTGTATCTCTGCACTTGGCTCCGAGGAGTTCGGCCGCCGTGAGGACCATTTCTGGATTCTCCGACTTCAACTGCCTGGCGATGACTTCCGTCGTCTTCTGCGAAGGGGAGATGCGCCAGAGTGGTTCGTGTGGCAGACCCTGGATCGCTTTCGCGGAAAGAGAATCGCGCAGCAGTTCGCCAGCGGCAGGGTCGCGGCTGATGCGCCACAGCGCGATGGCCGACGGCACGCGGAAGAAACTGGCGCCGATGTGGAGTGTCGCCTTCGATTTCAATAGCGGCACAGCGTTTCTGGCTCCTGGCCCAATGCGGCCGAGTGCCTCGGCGATGCGGTAGGTCGCGAGTGAATCAGCATCGACCAGCGCTTCATGCAGCGCCACCACCGCGGATGCTGCCTCGGGGCCGAGTTCGCCCAGTAACTGTGCCGCGACGAGTTGCTCGGTCGATTGCGCCGACTTCACCGCTTTCGTGAGCGTCGGTAGCACGGCGTTGGCATCCACACCCAGATCGATGAGCGATTGAGCAGCCATGAGCCGCACAATGGCCGTCTCGTCCTTGATCGCTGCCCGCAGCGCGGGGATCGCGGCGTACGCACCAACCGCACCCAGCGCGCGGGCCGCCTCGACGCGCGCCTTCGTGTCGCTGTCGTCTTTCATCACGTGCGCCAGTGAGGGCGCCGCCGCGCGGGCATCGCCGCCTATCATGCCCAGGAGCATCGCGCACTGACGCCGGGTCGTGTACGAATCGGACCACAGCCCGCGTGTCAGCACGGGCACCGCCGCACGGCCGAGATCGAGCACCTGTGCCAGTGCCCTGGCATCACCCGCTTGCACCTTCGGCAAGAGAGCCTCGGTCGTGGCATCGGGCGACGCGGGCTTCGGTTCCTGCGCGGGCAGCGCCGGGACCACAGATGCGAGCAGCAGGAGCGCGAGTAAGGGCGTTCGCATTGTGGGATCTCGTGAAGCACCCTCAATGGAGTGTGCGTGTTCTTCCGCTTCCCCGTGAGGGAAAGTGGTTGCTGGCGAAGTCAGGAAGCAGCCGCCGCCGCGGCCTTCAGTGTAATGCGGACAACCTGCGGGTTACAGCGGATGCGGATCGGTTCCTTCCCACTGACGCCGCGACTGACCACCATCACGGAATCGTTCTCCTCGAAGACGCCCTGATCGAATCGACGGCCGTGGATGCTGGGAACGAAGATCGAGCCGATGAGCGGCACGCGGATCGCCCCGCCGTGGACGTGCCCGCAGAGCATCAACCCCACGCCGCAGGTCTGCCCCCAGAAGAAGTTGTCGGGCGTGTGACTGAGACAGAGGAGGAACGACTCGGGTGGGGCGTCACTGAGGTCCGGGGGCGGATCGAACCACGGCCCCTCGTGCCCCACGACGACACACGACACGCCGCGAATCGCGATCTCTTCCCAGCGATTGCCGAGGACCAGGTAGCCTGCCGCCGCAAGATCGGCGCGAATTTGCTCCGGATCGTGGTATTTGTCGTGATTGCCGAGGATCGCGAGTTTCGTCTCCTTCGCCTGTAAAGGCCCAAAGAGCGACCCGATCCACGCGCGATGCGTACTGCGGTCCACATAATCGCCGACGAGACAGACGAGGTCCGGTTCTGGTCCCGCGCTCAGTTCCTCGAAAATGCGGTCGAAGTAAATGCGCCCCGGCGTGCCGTGGAAATGGACATCGCTGATGACCAGGAGTGTCAGACCGTCCCATTCGGGTGGCAACTTCGGCAGGGCGAGCGTGAGTTCGGTGATGTCGAGCTTGAAGACGCCGTTTCCAGGAATTCGTGTGAGCGCCCGGGCGATGCCATCGCCGACGAGCGACTTGCCGTGTTCGGGCCACAGGTCGAGCGTGCGCGTTCGCTCCTCGATTACGCACGCGGGCGGCTTTCGCAGGTAACGCTCGATGGTGACCATCGGGAAGATGAAGCCGAAGTAGAGGCACGCAAGGCTGTAAGCGAGAACCGCATAGCCCCACACGCCGTTGCGGATCACCGGGCCTGCGGCCTCCGCGATCGCAGCCGGGTCGACCGCCGACGCGAGAAGCAACGGGAAGCTGACAATCGCCACACCCACGAGATAGCGACCCGGCTTGAGGAGGGTTTTGGGTAGGGCGCGGCCGTAGAGGTTGTTCAGAAGTGCCGTGAGGACATAGGCGTGTCCCACCCACGCGAGAGCCGCCAACAGAACCGCGAGCGATGCGAGCATACGTTCATGCTACGGCCACGGTCGGGGTGCGTCTCTTCTTCAGAATCCGTGTGTCGTGATGTCGCGGAGATGAGGTGACTCCGTTTAGAATTGCGATGGCGATTTCACGACCTCACAAGGAGATTCGACATGCGAAAGATTGCGGTAGCCCTGTTCGTTGGCTCACTCCTGGCGGTAGCGTCTCTGGGCAGTGCCCAGCCACCGGAAGGGCCGAAGGAAGGACCGAAGGGTGGCTTCGGCAAGGGTGGCTTCGGTAAGGGCGGGAAAGGTGGCTTCGGCTTTGGTGGCTTCGGCGGCATGACTATCGGGCAGATCCTCCCGCCATTCCTCCAGACGCAGTTGAAGCTCACGGATGCCCAGAAGAAGGAACTGGAGGCGCTTCAGAAGGACGTGGATACGAAGCTCGACAAGATCCTGACAGACGATCAGCGCAAGCTGATGAAGCAGATGAAGGAACGCCGTGGGCGTGGCGGTCCGGGTGGCTTCGGCGGCTTCCCTGGCGGTCCGGGTGGGGCTGGCGGCTTCCCACCGAAGAAAGATCGCGACCGGTAACCTCCCACGTTCGACGCGGCCCAGCGCTCTCTGTGAGCGCCGGGCCGTGCTGCGTCTCCGTCACTTCAGTTCCCAGAGAATCACCGAGTCCTTGTCCTTCACATAGATGCGGTTCCCGGTGACGATGGGGTAAGCGTAGACGCCAGTGCCGACACTGTAGTTCGCCACCTCGTTGAAATCCTTCTCGCCTGGCTCAAAGACCAGCAGTTTCGAGGCCGGTGTGAGTGCCATCAGCACCGGGCCGGCGTCCACGATGGTGCCATAGCCGCGCCGACCGTTCATCTGGTGGGTCCAGGCTGTCTTGCCGCTCTGCTCGTTGATGCAAAAGAGCGTGTCGCTGGCGGCCAGACCATACACCTCGCCCTTCTTTACCACAGGCGAGTTGTACATCACGGCGCCGTCCTTGTTGGTCCACAACTCCTTCGCGGCGAATCCGTCGCCCTGTTTCTCCACCTTAACGGCCTTGGTGCCGCGTCGGGAACCGGAGAAGATCACGATGTCGCCGTTGACCGTGGGTGTGGACGCGTTGTAGTTTCGCTGACCTGGAAGCGGGAAAGCCACCTTCCACTTCGTTTTGCCATCGGCCAGCCCAATACCAACCACGCTCTTGCTCGCCATCGCGACGACCATCTTTGTGTCGCCCACACTCATCAACACGGGTGAGGAATACGACACACCTTCCTCGGTCCACTTCCACTTCGCCTTACCGTTCTCAAGATCGTAGGCGTTCACGCCACCGTCTTTCTCGCTCCCCACCTGGATGACGACGAGATTGTCGGCGACCAGTGGCGAACTGGAGGTGTGGAACGTCGGCCGGGCACCCGTCTCGATGCGCCAGAGTTTCGTGCCGTTGGCGCTATTCAGGCACGAGAGTGTCCCGTTGACGCCGAAGGTCACCACCTTGCCATCTGCCACTGAGGGAGAACTGCGCGGGCCAGGGTATCCCTGATCGCCGCGCCCCTTGAACTCGGCCTCGTAGCTCTCCTTCCAGAGTTCCTTCCCTGTGTTGGCATCAAGGCATCGCGTGACCTCGGAGCCGCCGTCCCGGGCGAAGACGAAGAGTCTGTCGCCGACCAGTGCCGGAGAAGCGACCCCGTTACCGACGCTGACTTTCCACTTCTGGGTCAGCTCTTTCGGCCACTGTTTCGGGGTCGTGAAGCCAGTGGCGCGAGCATCTCGGTTGATGCCGCGCCACTGGGGCCAGTCGCCACCTGTCGCCGGATGCGACGAGAGGCAGGTAAATGCCACTCCTGCTGTGAGTACCGCGAACCATCCGGCGCGACGAGTGCCGAGGTGCGTCATGGTCCATCTCCGGGAAGCGAGATGGGTTACGAATGCGGGCGAACCGCCGCACATCCTAACGCCAGAAGAGGCGAAATGATCCTGAGAATGCCATGAGTGCCGGCGTGGAGCAGCACGATCACTTCCGCGCGACTGCGTTCGCAGTGGAGAAGAACAACGGAAGGCGGAACTCACAGAACCCCGACCACCTCGTCCGCGGGACCAGGTGCCGGCGGGCGGTCGCCTTCGAGTACGGCACGGACGACTTGATCCTGTCGGAAGGGCTTGAACAGGACGTGACGCATGCCATCCGCGCGAGCTTTCACGATGGAGTGAGCCACATCGTAGCCGAAGCCGGTGGTCAGCGAGACAGCGGCGCGCGGTCGGGCGGCGCGGAGACGCGAGTAGCAATCGTAGCCACCCATATCCGGCGGCTTCACTTCCTGGAAAATCGCGTCGTAGTCGGCGTCGGTGGCCATCGCCAACCCGTCGGCGCCGGTGCCCGCCGTCTCCACGGCGGCCCCTAGCCGACTCAGCAACAGGTGCGCGGCACGCCGGAATCGTTCGTCGGACTCGATCACCAGCACGCGCTTTCCCAGGAGTGGTCGGGCACCTTCTCCTTCGGGCGCGGGTGACATGTCGCGGCCCACCTGGGCAATTTTCTCCTTGACTTGCCGGGCCGCCGCGAGCACGCGGCGCAGCCGCGCAGTGGCTTCGGGATCGGAGCTAACGCCCGCGAGCAGCGAACTGACGCCGGCCAGCACATCGTCGAGCGGGATCGCGATCTCCTTGTTCAGCGTCTCGCTCATCTGCCCCGCGGTGCAGACCTGCTGCGCGCTCAGGAGGTCGAGGGTGTGCAGTGCCGCGGCGATTTCCTTCGAGAAGAGTTCGGTGAACTGGAGATCGTTCGGTCCGAAGGCATTGGTACGTGGGCTTTCAACGTTCAGCGTGCCGATGACGGCATCCTCGAACATCAGCGGCACGGTCATCGAACTGCGTGCCCCGGCAGAACCGGCGAGGTAATGAGGATCGTTCTCGGCATCCGGGCAAAGGTAGCTCTGGCCGGTGGCAGCGACGAAGCCGGTGACACCGTTGCCAGTCGGTCGGGCATAGAGCTTGCGATTCGCCGCTTCGGGCAGCATCCCATCGGCCAGCAGCGGTTTCAGTTCGCTACTGTCACGATCGAGCAACCGGACCTCGATGGTGTCGTAGTGGAGAAGATCGCGGATGGTGCGGCGAAGATTGGACTTCAGCAACTCGACGCGGGCCGCGACGTCCATGTCGGTGAGTTGGTTGGTGTCGAGGCCGGCGAGCTGGCGGCCTGCGGCGTGGAGCGCATCAAGCTTCTGCTGCTGGACAACCTGCGACGTGACATCGCGGACCAGAGTAATCAGTGCTGTCACCGTGCCGCCGACCGTCACCACCGGGCGTACGTCGATATCGAGGAACGGCTTCTCCGTGGCGCCGAGGCGGTGGACGCGGAGAAGTGCCGTTAGCCCCTGGCGTGCCGGAGCGAATGGATCGGCCAGCCGCGACACGGAAGGCGGCGCCAGCTCCGGCCGATCCTTGGCGGCCGAAACAACCTCCACGGCAGCCAGTGTCGCACCCAGTGCCGCGAGCAGTGGCTTGCCGGTAGGGTCGCTGCCAGACAGTTGGCGGAAGGAGAGATTGGCCCAGAGCACGGCTCCGGAAGGATCGAGAACCGCGAGACCCGTCCGGATGTGACTGACAATCAATTCGTGACGGCGGAAGTGTTCGAGCAGCGTGGAAACAACGTCGGACGAAGCGACTACGGCAGTGAAGCCGCCTGCCTGCAGACGGCGAACGACCTCCGCGGCATCGCCCGGCGCCGTCTCCACATCGGCGGCAGCAGACAACGCGGCGTCCAGCGGTCCGTCAGACGGACCAATCCGCAACACACGAGGTCGGTCGGTCACTTCACCTCCTGGCACATCTCAGGCAGAACTGAAATTATACGCACGGGTGATTCCTTCTCACAAGCGCGCAACAGTGAAGTGCGCGCGCCGCTTCCACAACCGCCCGCGCCACCGGAACGTTCGCGACATGCGGTGCGGTCTTTGATCACCGCGTTCCATGCGTTAAACTGAGATCAACGGGAGGAATCATGTCGGTCACGTCGGCCTCGTTGCTGGATCGTCTGAAAGATACGCGCGACGCCGACGCCTGGCGGCGGCTGGACGAGCTCTACTCGCCGCTCATCCGGGCATGGGCGGCCCGTCTGAACGTCCGTGGCACCGACGCGGACGATCTTGTGCAGGAAGTGATGGCGGTCGTAGTCCGACGTTTTCCGGAGTTCGTTCACCCCCAGAAGCCTGGCGCCTTCCGCGGCTGGCTGCGGGCCATCGCCGCGAACTGCGCCCGCGCGATGTGGCGCGGCCGGCGTGTCAATCCGGTTGCGCCTGGCGGCACCGATTTCGGCAGCTATCTCGCCCGACTCGAAGACCCCGCCGACGACTTCGCCCGCGACTGGGAACGCGAACACGATCTGCACGTCACGCGCAAACTGCTCGACCGCATCCGCCCGGACTTCGAAGCCCGCACCTGGGAAATGTTCGCTCGCTTTGTGCTCGATGGCCTCACGGCGGACGAGGTTGCGGCGGAACTCGGCGTCACGCCCAACGCGGTCTATATCGCCAAGTCGCGCGTCCTCGCCCGCCTCCGCGAAGAGGCCGGCGGTTTACTGGAATAATCGTTCGTTTTCGACACGGAACGCAATACTCAGATTCGGCCGCAGAACTCGCGCCGACCACGCAGCCGATTGTTGACAGAATTCGTTATTCGCATGCCATCTTTGGAGAATTGCCGACCGCCCCGCGGGAGTGTGAGATGTCCGTTGCCGTGTGTCCGAGTGCTGACGTACTGACCGCATTCGCCTGCGGGGGCCTGTCGGTCGAAGAACTGACGGCCGTGGCGAGTCACGTCGGTGCTTGCAACGCATGCTGCCGGGCATTGAAGCTCGTACCCGATGACCCACTCGCGGTGCTGGTACGGGCCGCGGCGGCAGCGGAACCAACTGAACGCAACGTGACGAATATCAGCCCGCGTCAGGCCGGGCACATCCCGTCCCCAACGGAACTCGGAACGCGGCTTGTTCCCACCGGATTCACCGATCACCCACGCTATCGCGTCCTCGGTCAACTCGGTGCCGGCGGCATGGGCACGGTGTACAAGGCCGAAGACCTTCTGATGGGGCGTGTCGTGGCGATCAAGGTCGTCTCGCCGCATCTGACGGCCGATGCCGGCGCCGTCGAGCGATTCCGGCGCGAGATCCGCGTGGCCGCGCAACTGAACGACCCGCGCGCGATCATCGCTCACGATACCGGCGAGGCTGGTGGCTGTCACTTCCTCGTGATGGAATTTGTGGAAGGAATCAGCCTCGACCGACTCGTCGCCAAGAAGGGGCCGTTGCCGATGCAAATGGCCTGCTCGTTCGCGCGGCAGGCCGCGCTTGGCCTTCAGCATGCCGCGGACAAGGGGATGATCCATCGCGACATCAAACCGCAAAACCTGATGGTGACGCGCAAGGGTCTGGTGAAGATTCTCGACTTCGGGCTTGCCCGCTTCGCCGGTGGCGACGAAGGCACGAAGACACACGCGAACGGCCGGTTACCTTTCGGCGCAGCGCGGCAACCAGCCGGGAACGTCACGAATCCCAACTTCGTGATGGGCACGCCCGATTACCTCTCGCCAGAACAGGCGCGCGATTCACACGACGTGGACCATCGCACCGACATCTATTCACTCGGCTGCACGCTCTATTTTCTCCTGACCGCCGCGCCACCGTTCCTCGGTGCGGCCTCGCTTGTGGATAAGCTCCTCGCCCACATCGAGGAGGAACCGCCGCCCCTGCGCGAGGTCCGGCCCGAGCTCCCGGAAACGCTATCCGAGGTGCTGACGAAGATGATGGCCAAACGCCGCGAGGAGCGTTACTCAACGGCATCCGAGGTCGCCGCCGCGCTCCAGCCCTTCACGCGCGCGAACGCGGCCGGGCCTGTCGCAGAGCCGCTCTTCGAGATCGTGGATGCGGTGACCGCGACACCGCCGCCGCGCGCCGCGCTGGAATCGGACACCGCACCTCCACCCGGCTCGATCACACTTACCGAATCACCGAAGGCGAAGCGCGCGAAGAAGAAGAAACTCACGCCGTGGTGGCAACGGCACGGATGGGCGCTCGCTGGCACTGCGGCAGTGCTACTGGTTGTCGGGATCGCTATTGGCATCGTCGCCAGCCACAAGCCGGCGGCCGGAGTCGCTTCCACTGACAGTTCGGATGTGAAGAACACGCCGCGGCCCGCAACCCCACCCGCTGTTCTCCGAGATGATAGGCCGAACACCTGGATACCACCGACCGTGATCGCGCCACCGAAGAGAGAGACGTTCATCCTGCTCGTGATTCCAAGCCAGGGTGTGTGGCCGCCGGACCTCGACACCATGCGCGAATCGCTGACCGCCCCGCGACTGGGTCGCAAGCCGGTGCGCGTGGAGACAGCCGCCGCGTCTGGCGATCGGGCGAAGCCGGCCGCAGGCAGCCCGCCCGCAGGCGACGGCATTCCCATCGACGTGCGTCTTACGGAGTCGATGAATCTCTCGAAATACTCCGCGGTGGTCTTTCTCGGCTTCAACGTGGATGAATACGTCGATGGTTCCGCGAAGCGCGCGGCGGATCACGCCATCAAGGCGATGCAGTCCGCGGGCAAACCGGTTGCCTCGATGAGTACGGGTCAGGTGGTTCTGGCGTCGCATGGCATCTTGAATGGGCGCAAGGCCGCGCTTCCGCCCCGCGAGTTCCACGATGCGAAGTTCCGCGACGCACTCAGCGATCCGTTGATCCGGTGGCAGAAATGGCCCATGATCGTGGATGACTCCGACGGCAAGCCTGTTATCACCGCAGCCGGCGCGCGTCAGGCGCCGGAGTTCGCGGATGCCATCCTGAAGGCGATTGATGCGAGGTAATTCCCCTCAACGCACGCGCGTTCACTTCACCAGTTCCGGCAGATACTTCACCGGCAGTGTGCCGTGGCTGAGTACGGCCTCGTGGAACTTCCCGAGGTTGAAGGTACTGCCCTGTTTCCGCTCCACACTCTGACGCAGACGGTAGAACGCGGTGCGTCCGACGAAGTATGTCGAGAGCTGCGTGCTACTCTGCTTGGCCCGCGCCACCTTGCCGACAGCCTCGGCTTCTGTCTGGAAGCCGCGTCCCACGAGCATCTTCATTGCCTCCTCGTCGGTCATGTTCGCGGTGTGCATCTTGTTATCAAGAATCGCGTTGAGTACCGCGCGGAGGTAGAACTTCAACTGATTCAAACGCAATGCCAGATCGCCGTTGCCGTATCCCTGATCGAGCATCATCTGCTCGGTGTAGACGGCCCACCCTTCGGCGAACGTGCCCGACCAGAGAATCTTCCGCACCAGCGAGGGGCATCGGTTGGAGTACGCGAGTTGCACATAGTGACCGGGATACGCCTCGTGGATGGTGAGCACCTGGAGCATCGCGGAGTTGTACTCGCGGAAGAACGTTTCCTGGCGCGCCTGCGACCAGTCTTTCGGAGGCGGCGCCACGGCGTAAAGGCTGTTGGCCTTCGGATCGAGCGGCGGCGCAGGATTGAGATAGGCTGCCGAGAAGCCGCGCTGGAACTCTGGCATCGCGATGATCTTGCAAGTATCCGGTTCCGGGAGCGTGAGAATATGCCGCTCGCGGATGAAGTCCTTGATTCTGGTGACGGTCTTGCGCGCATCGGCCACGAGCGTTTCCGGTGTGCCGTGCTTCTTGCTCACCTCGTCGAGAATGCTCTTGATGGTCGCGTTTCGGCCGGCGTCGTCGTCTGGCGGCAGTGCCTGATCCGGGAAGTATTTCGCCCAGAGTTGCTTGGCGAAGTAGTACATCTCGCGTTCGACGCGATCCGCCTCCGTCTCGGCGATCTTCACCACTTCGTCGGCCGTGAGGCCCGCGTCCAGTTCCAGTTCGAGTTTCTGGGCGAACTTCTCCTTGCCGAGCCGCCATTCACCCTTCGACTTCGGGAGTAGCTCCTTCTCAAGCCACTTCTGATAGTCCTTGAGTGACTTGACGGCCGCCCGACACGGTGTCGCCAGTGGCTCGCTTCCGGGAGTCTCTTTCGCGAACTCGTAGATGTCCTTCTCGTAGAAGGCGATGGCCCCGATGTTCCGCTTGATAGCGACTTCGGTCAGGATTTTCGGCGGGTTCTTCAGCCCGGCCTTCGCCGCGGCCACGATCCTGGGAATGTGTTTGATGCGTTTCGCGGCGTTCTCGACGTTCCGTTCACGTGGCAGCGTCGATTGCGTCAGGAGTACGAACACGCTGTCAGAGATGTATTCGCCATACACGCGCGGGTCGTACTCGAAGCGGTTATCGTTCGCGACGCTCCACAATCCGTAGCGAATCGCGTGAGTCCAGATCTGGAAGTCGATCCTGCCATCGCGGGAGAGTTTCGCGGTGTCGATCTCTTTTGGGATGCGTGCGAGCCACGTCTTCGCGCGTTCCACATCCTTCCTGCGTGCCTCCGGTGCGAGGTCGTCGAGTTGGTCGTCGTAGTCGTGGTTTCCTTGCTGGGTGGCGAACATCGGGTGGATGCGGAATTCTTCGTCCAGGTAGCTCCGGAAGAGCTTCGCCAGCCGGGTATCTTCCGCAGTCTGGTCCGGCTGCGCGGCGGGCGAAGGTGCAGGAATCACCATGAACGCGACTCCCAGGAAGAATGCTGCCATCAACGCGGTTCGGGGCATGTTGCTCACCTCGATGGTGCCACTGAGCCTGTGTCAGTTCAAAGCGTCCGGAATCACCTGCCACTTCTCGGTATCGAAGAAGATTGTCGCGACGCGATCAGTTTTCGCCAGCCCTCCTGGTGGAAGATCGGCGTGTCGCCCGATCACGATACTCAGCGCGCGGGGATATCCGGGGGCGTCTCGGAAACGCGCCAGTAGCGACTGATCGGCCGCGAGAGCGGCAGGGTTGGTCAGGAAGGCGAAGCTCACGGCCGCGAGGCGCTGATCGGGCACGCCGCGTTCGCCGAGCGTCCAGAAGAGCAGTTCCGGTGCGCGTGCGGCAGGCTCTGGCTCGGCTTGAATCAGAACGTGTCCCAGTCCGCGGCGCACTGGCTCGGCCTGGTCCCACATCCGCCGGAACTCGTGGTAGAACTCCATCACGAACGCCCGTTCACGCACCTTGCGTGCCGCGGGTGGTTCCTCGGCTTCCTCTGGCGTATACGCCAGGCCGTTCGCTGAGGCGAAGCGCGGGTGCGTGAGGTTCAGGGCGTCGATCACGAGCGCGAGGAAGGGGTCAGTCATCGCCTGGTCCAGTCGTGCGGTCGAACGTCGTAAGGTTGAAGGCTCTGCTTCTCTTCTCCTTGACTTATGACTTTCGACCGCGCGACTGTGTGCTTCAGCCCACCTTCACCCCGGCGAGCAGTTCCTTCCACTTCCGTACGCGTGTCGCATCGACGGCACCATCGCGCTTGCTGGCAGCACAGACCGAGGTGCGCACCGCAAAGTAATCCGGTGCCACACCTTTGAGTTGCTTCAGTTGCTCCGGGCGCAGCGAACCGCCGACCGCCACGGTTGTGTAGACGCGCTTTAGCCCCTCCACCAACCCCGCGACTTCCTTCGCACTCATGAAGTCGAGGAGTGTCTTACCGTCCTTACCCCAGGTATCGAGCAGGAATGTCTTGAAGCGGAAGCGTTTGGCGAACTTCGCGACCTCGGCAGGCGGAACGCTCTTGGCACGCTCCCAGTCGGCGTAAGCCACCATCACCATCTCGGTGGCGATGGGGAGTTCGCGGCGTGTATCGAGCAGGTCTTCGCCCCAACCGGGTGTGTGCGCGTATCCGGCCAGTCCCCATTTCACATACTGGAGGGGTAGTTCCAGATGCCAGTGAGCCTCGGTGATCGCGTTCGGCGACCACTCACCCAGAGCCGCGCTGACAGGCACGCGGCCATCCACCACGTCGATGACCGATGCCACCACCTCGGCCTCTGCCGGAGCGAGCGGCCCCTTCGCCGGCTCCTTCACGTCGATGATGTCCGCGCCACCTTCCAGCGCTGCGGCGACTTCGTTCGCCGAGCGCACGCTAACCAGCAATCCGGGCGTCGTGCTCATGAGAGGGTGAGTCCTTCCACCATGATGAAGAAAATCCGCTTGGGGGAACGCATGATACGCGATGAGTCGGGTGGATGGGAACACGAACTCGGAATGCTCGCCGCCTGAAGCCGTGGGCGAGTCATTCTGGTCGTCCACGAGCGAATTGTGCCACTCTTCCTCCAGGGGCGCAATCAGGGCGCTCGCGAGAATGTTGCGGATATCGTGGCCAGATTCGCCCTGAATGAAGGAAGCGATTTCAGGTCAGGCGCGAATAGCGCAACGGTTCAGACACAGGACTTTTGCCAAACCTCAGCCTCTGAACTACAGAGTATTAGCTGCGGAATTTCGCCGGATCCTGCACCGATTCCGCTCACCAGCGACCTGTTCGCCCCCCTTGGCGATTGTGTACCATGCCGGTTCGTTTGGCACCCCAGGAAGAACTCCCCGACCCCTTGAAGGGGTATCGGCTCATTGAGCGTCTCGGTCGAGGCGGGTTCGGAGAAGTCTGGAAGGTCGAGGCACCTGGAGGGCTACACAAGGCCGTCAAGTTTGTCTTTGGCGATCTCGACGCGCTCAACGAGGAGAGCCGCCCCGCCGAGCAGGAAGCCAAGGCGCTGGAGCGAGTCAAGGGAATCCGCCACCCGTATATCCTTTCACTGGAACAGTTTCGGGTTATCGAAGGTCAGCTCATGATCGTCATGGAGCTGGCCGACCGCAACCTGTGGGACCGCTTCCGCGAGTGCCGCTTGCAGGGACTGCCCGGCATCCCGCGCGACGAACTGATGCGGTACATGGAGGAATCCGCCGAAGCGCTCGATCTGATGAATAACCACTATCAGATTCAGCACCTCGACATCAAACCGCAGAACCTCTTCCTCGTCTTTAACCACATCAAGGTTGCGGACTTCGGTCTGGCAAAGGTGCTGGAGGGCGTGAAGGCCACTGTCACCGGCGGCGTCACGCCTGTCTACGCGGCCCCTGAGACGTTCGAGGGGTGGATCTCGCGCTTTTCGGATCAGTACAGCCTCGGTATTGTCTTTCAGGAATTGCTGACCGGATCGCGGCCGTTTAACGGCACAAACACCCGGCAATTGTTGATGCAACACATCAACCTGCCGCCTGATCTCTCGTCGCTGCCTGTCAACGACCGGCCCACGATTGCTCGCTCGCTGTCGAAGAATCCTGACGATCGCTGGCCCACCTGTACGGAAATGGTTCGGGCGCTCCGACAGGGATCGCTGCCGCCAGCCAGCTACGCCCAGACATTGCTGGCACCGCCCGTGCCGCCGACTCCACGCAGCTCCGGGGTCGTGCCCTCCTTCGTGCCGCGCGCGGCTTCTGTCGCCACTCCAGCGACCGGACAGCCCACCAATCCCGCGCTGTCCGACTCGCTCCGGGCCACTCGACCAGTCGGTGGCGACGTGATGTCGCCCGATGCGCGCGAGCGCACGCCGCCTCCGGCCACACTGCCGCCACTGATCAAGCCGGGCCAGGCACCTGGCACGCCACCGTCGTCGATTCTCCTGCGAAGTCCCGTGGCGGTGCCGAGGCTGGTAACGCCGTCTGCCGCGCCGATGGGGCCCGCCAACACACTGGCTCGCGCTGCCACGTTCCAGACTGCCCGGATGGGTAGCCTCGGAATTGCACCACCGGAGAAGAACGGTGAAGGAGTACTCTTTCCGGTGATGCTGGTGGCTCTGGGCAACACCGGGCGACTGGTTGCCGAGGAGTTGAAACAGGACATCGCCGATCGCTACGGCTCGGCCGAGCGGACCCCCAACATTCGCATCCTCTGCATCGACACCGACCCGGAGGCGGCCACCGAACCGACCAGCGGGCGAGGAGCCATCTCGACAGGTGAAGTCGTCCTCACCCGGCTCTGTCGTTCCACCCACTACCTTCAGCGTGACTCGCTTCCCCCGGTGGAACAGTGGATGCCAGCCGGCTCGCTCTACAAGCTACCCCGTAACCCTAGCTCTGCCGCTGGCGTGCGCGCCTTCGGTCGGCTGGCGCTCATCGATCACTACCGCGAGGTCGCATTCCGCGTTCGCCAGGAAATCGAGACGTTCCTGACCGACGAGCCACTGGCGAAGGCGGATACAATCACGCAACTCGGTCTGCGAAGCAATCGCCCCCGCGCCTACGTCGTCGCCGGGCTGGGCGGTGGCACCGGCAGCGGGATGTTTCTCGACACCGCGTTCATGATTCGCCAGGAACTTCGGCAGGTCGGGTACCTGCGGCCGGAGGTCGTCGGTCTCTTCTTCGTTCCGCCGGCCGACGCGAAAGCCCAGCGCACTCCAGCGATGGCGAATGCCTTCGCCGCACTCACCGAACTGCATCACTTCCAGGCGAAGAAGAGCCGCTACCAGGCCGCATTCGACAAGTCCGAGGCGCCGTGCAGCGATGGCGAAGCTCCCTTCGGCCGCGTCATGGTGCTTCCACTGCCGCACGCCCCCGAATCGCGCCAGTCGCGCGAGGCGCTCGCGACCGCGGCCCGTGCGCTCTATCAGGAAATACTCACGCCCGCCGGCCGTGTTGCCGACGAGGGGCGTGATGTATATCGCACCGCACACCCGTCCGTTGTGCCCACCTGCCAGACGTTCGGCCTTTTCCGACTCTGCTGGCCGCGCCCCGAAGTACTCACGGCAGCCACCACGAGCCTCGCACAGCGTCAAATCCAGCGCTGGACAGCCCGAGATGCCGCCCACCTCCGCGACTCGGTCTCCGAATGGCTCAATCTGAAGTGGACGGAACACCGGCTCTCCTTCGAGGCCACCGCCGAGATACTGAACCTTGCCGCAGGCGAAGCACTCCGCGAGGAACCCGATCGCGTCTTCGATGCGCTGATCGATCCGCTGCGGACTCGTACGCCCTCCACGAGCCGCTTCGATGCTGCTGGCGCGTGTGTAGTGCTGGAACAACTCGTGAATCTGGTGGGTAAACCTGGCACCGAAGACCCGAACTGCGGTACGGTGGCTCCGGCGATCAACGCTCGCCTGGAGTCGCTCATGAAGGAGGGCGAGACGCACGTCGCAGCGGTCGCGATGACGTTCCTCGAAGTGCCCCAATACCGGCTGGCAGGCGCCGAGGAGACGATCCGCCAAATGGGCGAACGGCTGAAGCGTCAGGTCGACACACTGGAAGCGGTGCACGCCGACCTGGAGAAGGAAGTCCGCAGTACGTATTCCCGGCTCATCCAGACGCTCCACTCGCTGAATTCTTCCGGCATTGGCGCGACAGTGAGTCGCAAGGCCAACGCCACCGAATCGCTCGACCTGCTCCGCGTCTATCCGCGCAAACGCCTCCAGATGCACATCCTGGAGGCGGCTCTCTCGCTGTTCCGCAAGCTGCTGGGTAACACGCCGGAGTTTCTCCGCGAGATGAACTTCTACCGCGCGACGCTCAATGAGATGAACGCGGCGTTGAAGTTACCCACAGAGAACTCGCGGCAAGCCGTCGGCAAAATGATCCTCCCAGACGGCTGCGATGAACTCGCTGGTGCGGCCGATCAGTTCCTGGCGGAACTCCCCCCGGAGGAGATACAGGAGTTCGAGCACTCACTCCAGAAGGCACTCACTCGCAAGTTCCGTGGGTTGGGCGGGGTTTGCCTCAAGCCGGTCGAGAAGGGGCCTGCCTTCCGCGAATTGTTGCTGAACAAGGCTCGTGACTTCCTCGACACGCGCCTGGAGCATTCCGACCCGGCGGCGATCTTCCTTCGCTCACGCACTCAGGTTGGGACCGCGGAGAACATACTGGCCGAGGCGTTCGACGAGGCTACCCCTGAGCTTCTCCCAACCGGCACGCGACCACCCGAGGTGTCCCTACTCGGCGTTCCCCCTGGCGGTGCCGGGCAACAGTTACTGGAACTGGCCCGCGCGGCCCTTCCCAACCAGAACCTCACTCCCGCTGAGTTACCCGACGACATCGGTTTCTACCGCGAGTTCCCCCAGGTGCCGCTGACCGACCTGCCGCAACTGAGCAGGCTCGCTCTGGAGGTATACCAACTCACGGGCGCCGACCGACCGACGCACGCACGCATGGATGTGGGCTGGCAGCCGCCCGGAACGTGAGCGATGCTCCATCGCTCGCCACGCACTCTTCTCACTCGCAACGCTCACCCCAGGTGGGGAGTGAGCGTTGTTGCCTCTCAGCCCCGCGGTGACTACGATGGCGCGTGATACGCGACACCGGAGGGAATCACCATGTTACGGTCGTCCATCGCGGTCCTCACTCTCGCTCTCGCTTCGATCCCGGCCCTCACTGCCGAGAAGGAACACGCACTCACCCCATCCGAACGAGGCTACAAGGCACTCACCCAGACGCCGTTCATCCCGGCTTTCTGGACTCAGAACGCGCTGCCGACCGTCTGGAAACAGTGGGGCGTTTCCGCGAAGCCCGCGGACTATAGCGAGGCTCTCCGCGACCGCTACGGCCTGCACCCGGCTCCGTATCCCAACGACGGCCTGCCGATGGGCTTCCGTAAAGCGCCACTACTCTTCAAGACCGGCGTCGGCAGCGACTGCATGCTGTGCCACGGTGGCGCGATCCTCGGCAAGAGCTACATCGGGCTGGGCAACAGCACCCTCGATATCCAGTCGCTCTTCTCCGAACTGGCGATGGCCGACGGACGCAGCGGCAAACTCCCCTTCACCTTCAGCAACGTCCGCGGCACCAACGAGGCCGACGGCTTCGGCGTCTATCTCCTCGGCTTCCGCAAGGCCGATCTGAGTCTGAAGGGAGAATGGACCGATCTCGGGCTGCGCGACGACATCTGTGCCGATGTGCCCGCGTGGTGGCTGATGAAGAAGAAGAAGTCTCTCTACGCCACCGGCGGGACCGATGCGCGTTCGGTTCGCACTCTCATGCAGTTCATGATGCACCCGCTGACAACGCCCAGGGATTTCGTGAAACACGAGCCGGCATTTCGCGATATCCAGAAGTACCTCACGAGCATGGAGCCACCGAAATACCCGTTCGCCATCGACCGCGCGATGGCCGCGAAGGGCGCCGAACTCTTCAGTGCCAACTGCGCGAAGTGCCACGGCACTTACGGGGAAAAGTGGAGCTATCCTAACAAGGTGATCGCGCTGGAAGAGATCGGCACCGATACGACGCGCTTCAAGGGGGTGGGGCCAGCCTACGGCAAGGCGTACTTGGAATCGTGGTTCGGGCAGGAGAAGAACGAGTGGGCCCACGGTACACCGATCCGCCAGACGGCCGGCTATCAGGCGCCGCCGCTCGATGGCATCTGGGCCACGGCACCGTATCTCCATAACGGCAGCGTGCCAACTCTCGCCGGCATGTTGAACTCGAAGGCGCGGCCCAAACTCTTCACGCGGAGCTTCCGGACAGACGAAGAGCCATACGACAAGATAAATGTTGGCTGGAAGGTGAAGGAACTGCACACGATTCCGAGTGAGAAGCTACCGGGTATCGAACGCCGCAAGGTCTATGACACCTCGAAACCGGGTCGGAGCAACGCCGGCCACACCTTCGGCGACGGCTTCACCGATGAAGAACGCGCGCAGGTAATCGAGTACCTGAAGACACTCTGACGGGCCGGCGCCTCGCGCTCATCCGCGCGGCGTCAGTGTTTCAATCTGCCTCGCGAATGCAGGCCACTTCGCCACCAGTTCCGCGCGGCTGGCACTCCGATAATCGGCGTAGTCGAAGCCGGGTGCGACGGTGCATCCGAGAAGCGCGAAGCCGCGACTGCCGAGCAGTCGCGTCCCCTGCCACACACCGCCTGGCACCACGAGTTGCAGCACCTCGCCTGCGGTGAGGTCCGCGCCAAGCGTCACCTCGCGACCCGAACCATCAGGCCAGAGCTGAAGCATCTGCACCGGGCCGCCGAGGTAGAAATGGAAGACCTCATCGCCCGGCAGGACGTGCAACTCCGAGACATGGCCAGGCTTGAGGAGGTAGTAAATCGCTGTGGAAACCGATCGCTCCGCGCCGTGGGCCGGGAGCATCGTGGCAGCGCGGTACGTCTCGCGGAAGTAGCCGCCCTCGACCGGGTGCGGCTGGAGGTGCAAAATGCGGATCACGTCGTCGGCGGTCATCGGGCGCTCCTGGCGAGGCGGTTTCGTCTGAGCTTGGCCGATGCTCGCCCCCCGCTCAGGGGATCGTTCACGGCGACTGACCACGGGCCTGTCCGAAGCTCGCACGCTTCCAGGCGCCCTCCAGCGCCGCGGGGCTGTCGATGTTGTACTGCCGCTTCAGCGCCTGCGACACGCCATAGCGCTGCGCATCGCCCAGGAAGATTTTGAAGTTTCGTTCACCCCGGAGCTTGATGAGATACTCCGTCACGGAGACACACTGACAGTAGTAGCCGGTGATCTTGTCGTTGGGGAAGCTCTTCAGTTCGAAGAACGCGGCGAGGCTGCGCAACTCGCCGTCGCGCGCGCAGCGTGGCAGTGTCCGGGTGAAACGCTCGATCTCTTCCGGCGAGCCGGCGAGAATCGCCATACCTTGCTGTGCCCACTTCGGCGGTGATTTGTCGGCGAACAGGTCGGCGAGAACGACATGCGTCAGCTCGCGGGGCAGTGCGTTGGCCACCATTGCGGTGTCGTCGGCGCGGAGGTCGATGCGGCGGCCAGTGGCGCGACCGTTGGTAAGAGTGACAGTGGCGTGCCCGGTGAGCGCGGCCGGCTTGCCTGTTGCCTTCGCATAATCACTGGCTGTCGCGTGAATGACGATCTGACACTTCGGCTGCCATGCGCCACCCGGCGGCCCGGACCAGCGCTCGTATATCGCCTTGCGGCCCGTTTCCGCGGCCTTTGCCACGGCCTCGCCAAGTTCGCGACGTCCACCGTGAACCACACGGAAACTCGCAGTTTCAACCGCCTCGCCTGACACAATCGCACTCGCCGCCTGCGCGCCGTTCGCCTTCGCCCTGGCCTGCGCCGACTTCAGCACTTCGCGGCCCGTGGCGAGGAGTTTGGCGTTATCGCTGATGAGTTCCAGCGCATCGGCTACGTCCTGTGCGGCGGCCGCAGCAGTGGCCGGATCGCAGGTCGGCGCGTTGATGCGATCCGCGGCGAGCTTGATGCGGCAGTAGGCCCACGCGGTTCTCTGCTCGGTGCTGAGCTTCGCCGCGCCCACCGCGGCAAACAGCTTGTCAGCGGCCGCGAAATCACCCTTGTTGAATGCAGAAACGGCGTCGTTGGTGCTGACGTGATCTGACACGACTGGCAGCGGGCTAACGGCCGGGAGCGTCACCGACGGGCCGAGTGCAGGTTCGGCCGGCTTCGGAGTGGAGCCGTCGAGTAGCGTCAGTTTGCGACGTGTCTGAGCGAGTCGTTCCGCGCTGGCCGCGGGGTTCTTTTCGAGATGGGCGAGTTCGGCTCGATACGATTCGCGCAAGAGATTCAGATAGGCCTTCGCGCCGTCGGCGTGGCTCAGTTCCTTCTCCAGTAATGCAATCGCTTCTGTGGGCCGGTTCGCATCGAGAGACTTCCGTGCAGACGCCATCGCGGTCTGCACCGCGAGTTGTTTTTCAACGGGTGTCGGTTCCGACCCGGCAGAGAAGGCCATCAGCGTGCAGGGAAGCGCGCAGAGCAATACGAGTGCGAAGCGGGACATAGTCGGCGTCCTTGCCGGGATGCGGCGGGCTGGGCGCTTCGCGCCTGCCGCGGGGGACGCATCCTATACGCGGGCGTGGTGGATGGGACAAGCCCGCTTTCCGGACGAACCGCATGTGAGCAGCATGCTCGGCGTGGCCCGCCCACTTCATGAGCAGGCCACACTCACCTACCTGACGTGCGGAAAGATGTGTCAGCGACGGAAGAGGCCGCGCAGGCGGCCAAAGATACCGCGGCGAGCCGAGGTGGTCGCCTTCTTCTGCGGTTGTCTGGCGAACGCTGCGGGAAGCGGTGTGGCCAGCGCGGTCTGTGCGACCTCCGGTTCCTTCGGTTGCTCAAGCGACAGCCCCAAAGCCTGCCATTCGGCCAGCGGTAGCCACGGATGCAGCGCGATCACCACATCGCGAGCCGATTGGATGCGGACGTGCGGGTCCTTCGCCCCCATCCTCTGGACGAGTTCGTCGAGTTCGGGTGGTATGTTCTTCCGCAGCCGCGCCGGCGATGGCACACCGCGGATCTGCCGCTCGGCCATCATCTCCGGGGCCAGGCCCGGGAAGGGGACTTCCCCAGTGAGCAGGTAGTAGAAGGTGGAACCGAGACCGTATACGTCGCTGCGAGCATCCATCTCGCACCCCCATGCCTGCTCTGGCGGAATGTGGGCGATTTCCTCCGCGTACTCCTTTGTGTTGATCCGCCGCGTCACGCGCGCCCAGGGGCTTTCGAGCATGTGCGTCAGGCCCAGGTCGAGGAGTTTCACACGGCGGTCGGCCAGCAGTGTGAGGTTGCCGGGCTTCACATCGCGGTGAATCAGCCCGCGCTCATGGACGTGCATCAGCACCACGGCTGTCTGGGCCACGATCTGAGCCGCGGCGCGTGGCACCAGCGGCCCACGTTCGGCAATCAGCTTGTCGAGCGTGGGACCGGCCACGAACTCCGAGACGACGAAGTTCGTCCCCTGGTAGTAATCAAGATCGAACACCCGCGCGATACCGGGATGAGTCACCCTTGCCGCGCCACGCACTTCCTTCATAAATTCGCGCATGATTGTCGCATCGTTGGCACGATCGGTTGGAAGCACCTTCAACGATACGAGTTGCTTCGACTCGGTGTCTTCACCCTTGAAGACCATTCCAACGCGATCCTGGCGAATGCCGTCCAGAATCTTGTACCGCCCCAGCACGAAACCCTGCGTGCGCCCCTGGAGGAGCTGCATCGCCTGGAACTTGGTGAGCAGCTTCTTGCGAACCAGGAGCGCGGCGACCTGCAACGGCTCGGCGCTCGACGGATCAATCCCGCTCTCGGCGATGACTGCGATGAGGTCGTCGGGGGTGAGCAATCCACTCTTGCGGACGGCTTTCAGGAAGGACGAATGGAGCTGCGGCAAACGCGTATGGGTGGCCACGAGACAAACTCCCTCCTGATGATGAACGGGTCGGCGGAAGTTTAGTTCGGTGATGGGGCAGGATGGGAAATTCAGAGAGAAAAGCGGGTGTGGAGACGTATCGGGCGCAGAAAAACCCGACGCGGCGGCAGAGTCTCGTTCTTGCGGTCAATCATTCCTGCACGAGCGTAGTAAACGGCTCAGCTTCGGCACGAACTTTGCGCCCACCCCGGAAGCCGCCACAGGGTTCAAACGGGAGTGCTGTGGCGCGGCGCGTTGTAAGTGTCCAGGAACCTGTCACTGTCGGCGGAACCGGAGGAGGGAGGGGTCGCGCTTCTCCTCCGGTTCCGTGGTAGACACTGTTACGGAACCCAGCTTGTTTCCGGCCCGACAGCGGCACAGAACTCCGCGAGGAGCTTCGCGGAGTGGGTCAGGTCGTCGAGGTGGATCACTTCCACGGGGCTGTGCATATAGCGGTTGGGAATGCCGATTAGCCCGGTCGCAACGCCCTCACGCGCGATCTGTATGGCGTTGGCGTCGGTACCCGTCGCGCGGGGAACGCCGCGAACCTGTACGGGAATCTCGTGCGCTGTGGCGATCGCTTCGAGCAGGTCGAAGACACGGGGGTTGATGTTCGGCCCACGGAAAAGCACTGGTCCTGCACCGCACTTGATGTCGCCCTGCGTCTTCTTGTCGTTGCCTGGTGTGTCCGTCGCGTGTGTCACATCTACGGCGATGCCAACGGTTGGGTTGAGCGCATGAGCTGCGGTCATCGCGCCGCGCAGCCCAATCTCCTCGGCCACGGTGGAGACGCCATGCACGGCGGCCTTCAGCGGCCGACCGTGAAGCAACCGGACAGCCTCCATGCACACCCACAACCCGACCTTATCGTCCATCGCAGGGCTAGCCGCCAGTTCGTTGCGCAGTGGCCGGTAGCCGAGTTCAAACGTGACCGGATCGCCGCAGCGGACGAGCGATTCGGCCTCTTCCTTGTTCCGGGCGCCAATATCCACCCACACGTCGGTGAAATCGGGGACCTTCGTGCGTTCGTCGGGCTTGAGCAGGTGAATGGCCCGTCGCGCCACCACACCTGGAATCGCTCCACCCTTTCCCCACACCGTCAGATGTTGGCCGAGCAGAATCTGCATGTCCCAGCCGCCGATGGGCTGGATGTAGAGGAAGCCCTCGCCATCGATGTACTGCACCATCAGGCCGATCTGATCGCAGTGCCCGGCGAGCATGATTCGCGGAGCATCACCGGACCGTCCTTCGGGGTAGCGACTGGCGAAGACATTACCATGCGAATCGGTACGGATGTTATCGGCGAACGGCCGCATCCGTTCCCGCACGACTTGCTGAATCTGCTGCTCGAACCCCGACGGGCTGGGCGTCTCCAGCAGTACTTTCAGAAATGCGTGCGATGTATGATCCATTTCAACTCCAGGAGGTAGTCCAGGTCGCGAGGCGCAACCCGCAGTCATCGTATGTTCCTGCGGGAAAGGCGCTCGCTGAATCGCCATGTCGCGTGCGGCGCGACGGCGGAAAGAGGAATGCAGACGTGTAGGGAGGCTATCGACCTGGTAGGCTACTCGCCAATCTCGGTCTTGTCTTCAGGGCGTGCCTCGTCGCGCGGCGCGAGCTTGCTGGGCTTGTTGGGCTTGATACTGGCGGTGGGGGGCGGTCGATCGTCGGTAGAGTTGGCGTGCCCTCGCATCGAGTCACGCAGGGTAGACATACTCGTGGTGGAAGGCGCCATCTCGCGGAGCTTCTTGCGCGCACGTGATAAAATCGCGCCGATGGTGTTCACAGGCACATCGAGTTCGGTGCTGATCTCCTCGTAGGTCCGACCTTCCAGGTAGTAGAGGCGGACAATCTCACGTTCCTTCTTGTTACGCAAGCGGCGGAGAAGTGTTTCGACTTCTTCCAGTCGCTCGATCCCCTTCTGTGCGGCCGGTGCGTCATCGGGTTCGGGCTGTGCCAGGCGTGAGTCGCCACGTTTGATCGCGTCGCGCACCTTCTGCCGGCGTACCAGTTCGTGAACGCAAATGCGCCGCGTGATAACCGTGAGGTACGTTGCCAGGCTCGATTCCTTGCGGAAGTCGCGGAGCAATTTGAAGTCGTCCGCGACGATGTGCAGGAGCACCTCGGCTGCGATGTCTTCCACATCTTCAGGCGAAAGCCGCGCGCTGCGTAAGTGCGCGGTGTAGCCGATGGCGTGGTAGATGAGGCTGAGGTAGCGGTCCACGAAGTCGTTCCACGACCCCGGCTCGCGGTGGAGACACCGACGGAGCAGGTCGCGGTCAACCGCGGTGAACGGTGATTCGTCCACGGCCGTCGAGCCTCTGGGAAGTGAACAGGGTGGAGGCATCCTACCCCTTCAGCCTACCGGCACACCTGGCGAGCCACAACCGGCAGCCGCGGACTCCACCGCACCCCTATCTTACCCGCCACGGTGCGACCGGTACAACCGAAGTAGCAGTCAGCCTCGGATCGTGAGGCGATTTTCCGTGAGAAACACACAAAACCGCCAAAGAATCTCCTGCTTCGGCTCACTTCTTCTCGCCACCATCCGGGTAGCGGAGCTTGCGGTCGGGGTCGAGGAAGCGGGCAAACAGGGCGTGACCGGCGCCACTGGGCTTCGCCACGATGATGAGCCTGTTCGTGCCAGCTGGCAGAGTCACATCGAACGCATCCTGGTCCGGCCTCAGGTTCTTGCCTGTGCCCCTTCCGACCCCGAGCGTCTTGCCGTTCAGCCGTACTTCGTAGTCCGCACTCGATCCAACGAGTAGCTTCGTCTTAATCCTGGCGGTTGCCTTCACCGTGGTCTCGACCACAGCCGGGGCGCCTTTCGTGTTCGGCAAAGCGATTCGGCCTGGTACCCCTACTTCATGAACCTCGCCGTCGATAACGACGTGCGTGATGAAGGGGTTGGCCATGACGTATCGCACGAGGTCGCGGAAATCCTGGGCCGTCATGTTGTAGCCAAGGCCCTCCGGCATCAGCGACTTCTCCGCGACGCGCACCGGCTCGGCGAGATCGGCCTTCTTGATCTTCTTCAACACGCCGTTTTCGATCTTCAGCGTAATGCTCGTGTCGTCCTCCTCGGCAAGGATGCCCTGGAAGACGGTGTCGTCGAGCAGCCGCGCGGTTCGGACGAAGTACGGCGCGCCGATAACGCGGTTGGGGTCGAGGACGTTACCGAGGAGATACTCGATGTCGCGGGCCGCGCCCTCCAACGGTGGACCAACCTCGGCCCCCTTGCCGTCGAACTTGTGGCACTTGCCGCAGGTGTTCTCGAACACCTTGCGACCGTGCGCGAATGACGCCGGTGCCTCATAGAGCGATGCCCGCGTCTTGTCGATGAGCTTCGTCAGTTCTGCGGGTGTGGCGCGTGTGCGGCCCCACACCTTCTCGATGAGCGCGTTCAGGTTCTTGTCCTGGAACGCCTGCATCTTCAGCACAATGTTGTCGGTGAGGTCGCGGCGATCGACGGTCTTACCCTCAATCGCCCGCAGTAGCCCGCGTGCCCAGTCTTTCCGCCCGGCGAAGACCCCGATCAGTTCGGTCTGTAACTGCCGGGGATATTTCGGCCAGTCCTGAAGTACGCTCACGGGCAGTTTGGGATCGCTGAAGGCGGCCAGGCCGCGCGCAGCTTCGAGTTTCACGGGTAGTGGGAACTCATTTCGCATCACGGTCAGGAAGAGCTTGTCGGCGTTGGGTGCCCTGAGAAGAGCGAGTTGCCGCACGGCCTCGGCGCGCGCGTCATCCGATTGCTTGCTGTTACGCAGCACCTCGGTCGCTCGTTGAATGGCCTTCGGATCGCGGAAACTGACCGCGAGCTTGTTGGCCAGCGCCACGTGCTTCGGATTGCCGCCCTTCACGATGTCTGCTTGGAGCAGTGCCCACGCTTGCGGCGGCGCAACGGCTTGTTTGTCGAGCGCGATGGTCAGTCCTTCGAGCGCCTTCTCGCGCGTGGCAGCGTCCTTCGTCTTCGCTGCGAACTCGACGCACAACCGCAGGTCGTCGGCCTTGCCAGTGGCGACGAGCCGGCGCATGACGCGCGGCACGATCTGGTCGCGGATGAAGGCATTCTTCGGCGATTCCTCGGCAAGCCACGCGAGTTCCTCGGCCAGCGAAGTGCGCCCGCGCGGGAGTGGTTCCTCGGTGCTGTCGTTCCGGGTGTCGGCCTCCTTGCGATCGAGGCTTGTCAGGCGTTTCTCGTAGGCCAGCCACACCAGATGTGGAATCACCGGGTCCTTCGCATCCTCCTTGTGCGTCATCAGTGCGTGCAGTAAGGGCGCGACGTCGTGCTTGTCGGCAAGGCGAATCGCAGCGGAGGCGAGTTCGCGACGGACGCCAGCATCCTTGACGTTCGTTGCGATGGCCGCGAGCGATTTCAGTAGAGCTGGAGAGATCGCGTTTGACTGTGCCACAGTCCGGATCATCATGGCCTGGTGCGATGCGAACTTCGGCGGCGCCTTGAGGAAACCTGTTGCGTCCTCGGCCAGATGTCTGGCAAGTTCACTCTGGTAGTACTGGGTCTGGCACGCGGCGCTGAGTTGCAGAATCCCTGCGGGCCTTGCAAGAGCCTTCCCAAGATCATCGCTGCCCGCCCCCGCCGCGCGTTCCGCGAGGAGCCGCATTGCGGTTCGACACTGATACGGATGGTCGGGCTTCAGTTGTGCGATAAGCTCTGCGTCCGTCTTCTTCCCCAGGTCCTCGGCCTTTTTCGTCTTTGTTCCCTTGAGTTGGATGCGGTAAACGCGGCCTCGTTCGTAATCCCACAGGTCCGGTGCGGTCTGGTGACACGGGTTCTGGTCGTGCCAGTCGATAAGGTAGATGTCGCCGTTTGGCCCCCACTTCATATTGATCGGCCGGAAGTTCTTGTCGCCCGATTGCAGGAAGTCGTCGCCGCGGCTGGCAGTGAATGTGCTGCCGTTGGGCTTGAGGATGTTCTGCTTGATCGAGCAGCCGTGAATGCTGCCGAAGATGACGCTATTCTGGAACCGCTTGGGCATGTGCGGCACGTCGAGCGAGATCAGCCCGGCGTGTGCCCAACCGCTCTCCTTGTGGAACGTGTGGTCGCAGATTTCGTTGATGTAGCCGTAGTTGTACGAGTTGAAACTCGCGCCCGCCTGACGCTTGTAAACGCCGCCAGGAACGATGTGGTACAGGTGCGGGATCACGCAACAGGCAAGGATGAACTGTCCATCGGTGTTGCGCCAGTCCATGCCCCAGGGGTTGCTCGTTCCTTCCGCGAAGATCTCGAACTTCTTTTGGTTCGGGTTGTAGCGCCACACGGCGGCGTTCATGCGCGTTTCCGGACCGTCGAGCGGCTTGACGTTACTCTGCGTGAAGACGCCGTGTAATCCATAGAGCCAGCCATCCGGCCCCCACTGGAAGGTGTTGAGCGTTTCGTGGGTGTCCTGGCTGCCGAAACCCTTCAGGAGCACCTCGAACTTGCCGGGCTTGCCGTTCTTGTTCTCGATGAACCAGAGATACGGAGCCGCGCCGACGAAGACGCCGCCATGCCCCACCTCCAGGCCCGTGCAGAGGTCGAAGGCACCGAGACCGGCTTTCTTTCGCTCCTCCGGTACGGGGAAGTCCTTCCCCTCGGCGAACACTGTCCGCTTGTCGCAGGTGCCGTCGCCGTCGGTATCTTCGAGAATCACGATACGGTCTCGCGGGGCCTTCCCCTTCGGTGTGCGTTTCGGATACTCGAAGCACTCGACCACCCACACCCGCCCCTTCTCGTCGATGGTGAACGCAACCGGATTGACTACCTTCGGTTCACCGGCGAAGAGTTTCACCTCGAACTCGTCGGGCACCTTGAACTTCGCGACTGTCTGTTCCGGTTTCCAGTACGGCTGCCCGGAGCCTTTGCGGTTGTCGAAGCCGTACTCTTTCTGAGCCAACACCGGCGCAGCGACGAACAGAGCGAGAAGAATCGCGAGGGAGAATCGCGGCATTGCAGAACCCTTCATGGAATCAGGGAGCGGCGGGAAGTGTGATCCTACTCGAGCGACTGGGGAGATGCAAACGGTGGGTTAGCCACCGAAGAGTAGCTCGGCGCGCTGGAAGAGCACCCAGGAGGTTGCAATGTACTTGTCGCTACCGATTGGTGTGTTGCCGCGATGCGTGTGCGTGAATCCGGCCGGCGCGATGAGCAGCGAGCCAGCCTGTGGGGCGATTTTTCGATTCTGGTAGAGGAACTCGGTTTCACCCGCTTCCGGCACGTCGTTAAGGTAGATCGTCCAGAGCAGAACCCGATGGAGTGGCTCGCAGCCTGAGTCGCGTGGGTAGATTTCTGAGTGCCAGTGCGGATAGCCGCCCTCACCCGCGAGGTACTTCTGAATGTTCACGCTGCCGGGTCGGAGTATCCGCGCAACGAACTTCTGAAGTTCCGCGTCGGGCATTGCGGCCACGTCGTCGGCGCGTAACTGTCGCAGTTCACCAGTCTGTGCGTCTGGTGTGCGGAGCGCCAGAGATCCGATGATCAAATAGGGATACTTTCGCAGATACGCGAATAGCCCGCGGATCACCACGTCGTGCAGAAAGTGAACCTCGGCTTCCCATTCGGGTTTGCTCGAAATGGCGATGTCGAAGCTGTTCTTGAGCGTGATGTCTACGCCAGAGCCGACCCGCCCGCGGACCGCCTGCCCGCTGTCGAACTTCGCGATGATCTCCCGGCAGCGCTGGGGGTGAGCCGCTGCCGGGAAGAGTTCAATGAAGTCGGGGATGTCGGGCATGGGAGTTTCCAGAAGGTGCCCTGTCAGAACTTCAACTTCATTCCCTTCAACCGCGATACCGTTTCGCGCATCAGTGCGTCTTCCTCGGCCTCGTCCTTCGCGATGTATGTGACGGAGAATCGCAGATACGCGCCGGCATCGTCCCACGGAACACAGCAGACGCTCTGCTCGGTGATGAGATATTGCGAGGCGGCCTCCGCGTTGGCGAAGGTCTGGTCGCCGGCGGCCTTCGGTGCGGCAGTGTAGAGGAAGTATGTGCCGCCGGGCATCGCGCACTGGAAGCCGACTTCCGTTAACGCGGCGACCAGTTTCTCCAACCGTCGCTTGTACTTCGCCCGCACCGTGACCGGGATCGCAGGCGTTCGCAGTGCCTGTGCCGCGGCGTGCTGAATCGCCATGAACTGCCCGCTATCGCTGTTGTCTTTCACATCGGCGTAGGCTTGCACAATCCTGGGGTGGCCGCAGACGAAGCCAAGCCGCCAGCCGATCATGTTGAAGCCCTTCGACATCGAATGCACCTCGACGCCGACCTCCTTCGCGCCCTCCACTTGCAGGAAGCTCAGTGGCTCGCCTGCGTAGCTCAGAAGGATGTGCGCGGCGTCCTGCACGATGACGATCTGATGCTTGTGCGCGAACTCGATGACGCGCTTATAGAAGTCCTTCGTCGCGACTGCGCCAGTCGGGCTGTTGGGGTAGTTGATGACGAGCAACTTGGCCCGCTTCTTCACATCGGCTGGGAGGCCGTCGAGGTCCGGGAAGAAGTTGTTCTGCTCCAGCAGCGGCAACCGGACGACCTCACCGCCGAGGTATCGTGTCCACGTTCCGGCAACGGGATAACCTGGCACGGTCATCAGAGTTACATCGCCAGGATTGATGAAGCACGCCGGCAGCATGGCGTAAGCGGGCTTGCTGCCGATGCAGTGACAGATTTCCGTCGTCGGGTCGAGTGCGACACCGAATTGCCGCTGCATGAACTCCGCGGCGGCGTCCTTGTAGTTCTGGATGCCGTTGTCGGCGTAGCCACGGTTCTCGGTCTTGTTGGCCTCGCGCGTGAGGGCCGCGCGGACGCCCTCATCGGCCATGTCATCGTTTTCGCCGATGCCGAAGTCGAGCAGTTTGCGATCGGGATACTCGGCGAGTGCCTTTCGCTTGGCGCGCTTGATCTTCTCGAACTTGTAGATTTCGGTTCCCTTGCCATAGTTGGCACCGCCGATGCGGTCGGCGAAGAGCGTCTGGAACCAGGGATCGGCGGCGGTCGTGGCCATCGGCAAGCGTCCTTCAGGTAAGCGGAAGCAGTGAGGATGTTCTACGAAGCCAGCGGCGTGAGTTTCCGGGAGTGTGCCAGCCTCCGCGGAATCGCCAAAAAATTGTTAGATTTCCGGCGTGTAATCGTCGCGGGATGTCAGGTACAATTCGTGGTGGTGTTTGACCCGTGGTGGGCCGAGTCCTGCCCGACCTTCGCCCGTGAGTTTGGTGCCCTCTCTGGCACCATTTCACTTGTGCCCTGTTGCGAGCCTCTCAACGATTCGCCATCCCGGCCGGTTTCTCGCGACGGGCCAATGCGGGTTCTCAAGTCCTTACCCGCACAAGTGGAACACTTCACAGGAGGTGCGTCCATGTCCACGATGACCGCGCCCAGTCGTGCCGCCGCGACATCCTTGCTGTTGACCGAGAACTGGCTCCGTAACGTCTTTCCTCCCGACCTGTACACGATCGAGAGTCGTCCGGCGTTCCCGGAAGCCGAGCGCGAACAACACCCGGCTGTGGTTGTGACCCACGTACACCCATCGGATGAAACCGAGCGTGTACCTCTACTGGTGGTCGAAGTTTCGGATGTGCCGCTGGAGGAATATCCCGGAGAGGAGGCGGGCCGGTTCGCTGCCGCTGGAGTGCGCGACTACTGGGTGATCGAGGTGGCCGCGCGCCGCGTACATATCCATCGCGACCCACGGCCCGACCCCGACGCCCGACATGGTTACTGTTACAAGCAGGTCCGCACCTGCACACCGACTGCGTTGGTTTCACCACAGATTGCTGAACTTCACCTGGCCCAGGTTGTGAATCTGCTGCCATGGTGAGGTAGAGTTGTGGGCACACCCGTGCCACCACCCGAAAGCGCCCGATGACCGAAGCCGACTGGCTCACCGGCCCCGACTTCGCCGCGCATACGCGATTCGCGGCGGAACGCCTCTCCCCGCGGCGCCAGCGCCTGCTGGCTGCCGCGTTCTGCCGCGCCGCCTCCCATCTCTTCGATCACCCCACGCTCAATCGCGCGATCGACGTGATCGAGTGTTATGCCGATGGGGAGGGCACCGCTGCGAATCTGGAAGAGGCACGGCAGGCGTGCCGGACGGTGGCACAGGAAGAGTGGGAGGTCTACGTCCGAAGGGTCGATGCCGGAGAAGGCACCACCATGGTGGACATCTGGAGTGAGGTGGCCTGGGCGATTGCGTTCGCGGCCACCACGCCGCTTCCACTGGTGGAAGTGGGCGGGCGTGTGGCGAGCGCTGTGGTGCAGGAGTGTACGGGCACGTCGTTGCTCGCACCGATCGCGTCGCCGAAGTTCGCAGCGGTGACGGCCCAGCAGTCGCGTGTCATGCGCGCCGTGGTGTGGGAAATCGCCGGCAACCTGTTTCGACCCGTGACGTTTTACCCGACCTGGCGGACTTCGACAGCCGTCACGCTCGCCACGCAGATGTACGACCGGCGTGAGTTTTCCGCGATGCCAATTCTTGCCGATGCGCTGCAAGATGCGGGATGCGATGCGGAAGACGTACTCGATCACTGCCGCGATGCTCACGCCCAGCACACGCGCGGGTGCTGGGTGCTGGATCGAGTGTTAGGAAAGGAATGAGGAAGCGGAATGGCCGGGTCGCCCCGGCCGTTCGCGTTCACGCTCTCGTGGTCACGTAGCCACGGAGGGCACCGCCAAGTTGCTTCACCCAGCTCCGTAACCCGATAAACTCGGGCCGGTCTGTGTCGGTCTCACGCGTGACCAGATACACCGCGTCGGCTGCCGCGCACGTCGCATCGCGTTCAGGTACGACACCCCAAACGCCCGCGTCGATCAGTACCCAGTCGAACCATTGTCGCAGTTGGCCAATGAGCTTTGGCAGGTCGCGGCCAACTGCAGCCTCCAGCGCGGCGGCGGTCGGTGCGTCGGTGGCTGATCCAACGGTGATGGCCTGAAGTCCCGATGCCGCGGTTGGCTGAATAGCCCACGGAAGCGGCGTCCGCCCGCCGAGCACTTCGCTCAGCCCCGGCGAGCCTGACAGCGCGAGCTTGGCGGCAACGCCAGGCCGATTCACATTCGCGTCGAGCACCAACACACGATGGCCGTCGCGGGCGAGCGTGGCGCCGAGGTTGAGTAACACAGTCGTGGTCCCGGCCTCGGTCGCAGCAGCCGTGAAGGTGAGGACGCGCGAGGTGTTGCCTGACAACTGGTGAGTGATCTCGTCGCGAAGCGTCCGATACTCTTCGCTCACCGGGTGATCCGGGAAGTGCAGCGCGACAAGGCCCGCGTCCGGCCCGCCCGGACGTCCGACAGGGCGCGGCAACACATCGTGGAACTGAACGGAGAGGACCGCCGCAGTGGGCAATTCAGGCGGTGTGAGCGGCGTGAGCGGCGGGGTGGGCGCGGCGATGCGCGGATAAGCGCGTGCCGGTTCGCCACTCTTTACTTCCGCGATTGGTCGAGTCGGAGTGGGAGCCGCTGGTGCCGCTGGTGCCGCAGAAAAGATCGTCCCTGTTGGGCCGCCGACCTCAACGAATGGGGCATCCTCGGCTTCAACAACGAACTGCTCGTCGTCAAGCGTTTCCTCGATCTCGACCGCGGGTCGTGTCGCGGTGGCGCCACTTGTGCCTGTCATCACGCTGTAGACGCGGCTCATGGAATGCCTCTAACGAATGCCGGAGCGGACGAGGAAGATGAAGCCGCGACGGTCGTTGCTGCTTCATGGCAACTGCGCACGGACCACACATGCAACCCTCACGCCGATCGTCTGCGGCGTGTCTTCTCTTTAGCGGCGCGGCCCGCGCGCTCGCCTTCGGCGGGCTTGGTACGACTTGATCGCGCGCCCTTCGCCGCGGGGTGCGGCAGCAGCACCGCGTCGCCCTCGGTGGCGTTGAGCGGCACCGTGATTTCCAGCCGTGTCAGCGACTCCAACACAGCCTCCACGTCCACGACTTCGCTTTCTGCTTGCGCACACAATTCAAACGCCAGATTCGCAGCCCGGTTGAGCACACGCGGCACGCCCGCGCACGCACTGGCCAGCAGCGACATGGCCTCCTCGTCGAGAAGTTTCACTGGGTCGCCGCCTGCGGCACGCACCTGATGCCGGAGGTACGCGGCCGATTCTTCCACTGTGAGCGATTCGATGACACAGCGCACGCCAATCCGGTCGCCGATGAGTGCGTGATCGGGTTTTTGCAACTGTGTGCGAAGCGTGGGCTGCGCTGCCAATACCGCGAATACCACAGACCCCTGGCGTGTCTCGAGGTTGCCGAGAAGACGCAGTTCCTCCAGTGCTGCAAGCCCGATGTGCTGGGCTTCGTCGAGGACGACAACCGTGGGGAAGCCGCTGGACGAGGCCGCGAGCAGGTGCTCGGTGACCGCGAGCCGCAGTTCCTGTTCGGTCAGGCCCTGATAAGGTTTTCCCAGGTCGAAGAGAATCGCCTGCAACAGTTCCGTGGGCGAACTGGCGCGGGCGCTGGGAATGAAGACACGCGGTACGTCGGGAAGCAGATCGTCGAGCCAGATACGGACGACGAGCGACTTGCCGGTACCTGGAGTGCCGTCGATGAGCACGGCCGGTTCGCGTCGGGCGAATGACGCAGCGAGCACAGCTCGCACCGCCTCGTGCGACGGCGCGGGGAAATACCCGGCGGCGTCCACGGCGGGGCGAAACGGTGCCCGGTCGAGGCCGAATTGCGACCAGTCCACGGCCGCGTCTCCTGAGTGGCGGTGCGGGGTGTGAGGGCGATGCGGTTCGCCCGTATGTGCGTCATCGGCCTCCGCGGTCGCGCGACTTGAGCGCATCGCGCGGGCCATCTGTCAAGTGTGTCGCTTGAATTTTTCTCCTCGATTTTTTCCACGAGAACGGCATCGGATTTCGTACTTGCACCTTCCGCTGCCACCGGTATATCTTCCCACCACTCGCGACTCACGACCGTCGCCCACAACTGCCAGGAGGCAGTCGCCATGAGCAAGATGCTCACCATGATCGAAGCGGGCTGGCAGTCTGCCCAGGTGCTCGCGAAGCGCGGTCAGCCAACTGCCGCACTCGCTCAACTGAATCGACTGCTCGCCCGGCCGGACATACCTGCGGCCCTGGCCGCGGAGGTTCACCGGTTCGCAGGGGAACTGGCGATTGGTCTGGAGAAGTTCGCGGCGGCCCGGCGGCACCTGAATGCGGCTGCGGCACTCGAATCGACGCACGCCGGCACGCAATACGTGCTGGGTCGCGCGTGGGAAGAAGACCCGGACGGCTGCGACCGTCGCGCCGCGATCTGCTTCAAGAAAGCAGTGGCACTGGACAGCGCGAACTCGCTGTATCGCGTCGCTTTTGGGCGTGCAGCAGCACGTTGTGGGAAGCTGAAGTTCGGCACACGCGAGATGCTCGCCGCCGCTGAAGCAGCGGGTAAGAATGTTGAAGTGGTTCTCGCTGCGGTGCGTGGGCTGGTGGAAGTGGGGAAAGTGGGCGCCGCGCGGCGAGTGATCGCGAAGGCGCGGTTCCTTCGACCAGGCGATCCGCAGCTTGCTGCGTCGTGGGAATGGGTGAAGTTTGAGACGGCCCGGTTCTCGCAGCGGAAGGCGGGCAAGGCGGCGAAGACAGAGCATACACGGTACGCGCAGGACGCGCATTTCGCCACGGATGGCGACCGTGTTACTTTACCGTTCCTGCGGATCGCCGAGACCGGCGAAATCGTGCGTCGCGATACCGTCTCGTTCCCGCGACCGCATGTCACACGGCTTCAATCGCGCAAGGCCGACTGTTGAAGGCCGACGACCGACGGAACCGTAACGGCGAGCAAGATGCTACGGCCGTAACCACGCCCGGCGCAGGACGCGTCCGGGGGTGGTGCTTTTTCAGAGGCAGAAAAGGCTATCCCCAAACCAGTTTCGCGGCGTCGAAGCACGGGCCATCGATACAAACTCGCTTGTAGTCCCAGCCATCGGGCGTCTGGACCTTCGTCACACAACTGAAGCAGATGCCAACGCCGCAAGCCATCGGCGTTTCCAGTGAGACCTGGCACGGCACGTTCCATTTCGCCGCGAGTTTCGACAAAGCGTGCAGCATCGGTTCTGGCCCACAGCCGACGAGCGGGCCGGTTTTCCCATGAGATTCGAGTAACTGCGTCACGAAGCCCTTCGTCCCTGTGCTGCCATCGTCGCTGGCGAGATGAACAGCGGCACCCGCGGCGCGGAAGTCGTCAACACCCGCCGCGAGGCTCGCTGTGCGCACACCGTAATAGAGGTTGACCGCCTTCGTGCGGGCACGAGGAGCCTCGCCACCGAAGCCGCGCGTGCCGAGTAATTCGCGCGTGAACGCAAGGAACGGCGTCTGACCAATCCCGCCGGCCACGAGCGTGACACTCTCCGGTTCACCCACATTGAGGAAGGGCCGGCCGAGCGGTCCCCATACCTGAAGGGAATCACCTTCGGCCACTTCCGCGAGCCGGCCAGTCATCTTGCCGACGACGAGGTACACCACATCAACCGCCACTGGCCGACCGGAACCATCGAGCACGGTGTCGTAGAGCGCAAACGGCCGCCCGAGCAGTGGGTCGGTGGTGTTCGGCAAGCGGAGCATGACGAACTGCCCCGGACGGATTGCCGCAGCAAGTTGGGGACACTCCAGACGCACGCGAAACGTGCGCTCCGCGAGCGAGAGGTGTTCGAGGACGCGGGCCGTGTGGTGGTACATGAAGAGGAGCCGCGGAAGAACAACGAGAACCGGAATAAGGAGGGACGTCGAGCGAACTCAGTCGCTCTTTTCGGGTCCGCGTTTGGTTGTGTTGATTCGCGGCTTGGTGTTGGCCCGGGTCTGGGTGGCCGTGATCTTCTCCTGGGCGCGTGTCACGAATGCGCGGAGTTCTTTCAACTCGTCCTCGCTGACGCGGCGCGCTTTCCCTTTTGGCAGCTTGTCGAGCTTCACCGGGCCGATGGCGACGCGTTTCAATCGCATGACCTTGTGACCGAGCTTCGCGAGCATCCGGCGGATTTCGCGATTCTTCCCCTCGGTCAGCACCACACGCAGCCAGGTACCGCTTCCCTGCGACTTGTGGCGCTTCGCGAGCTTGGCACGAACCTTGCCGTCGCTGAGCCAGACACCATCGAGGAGTTTCTGCAAGTCGTCGTCGGTGGGGCGGCCAGCGACGAGCGCGTAGTACGTCTTGGGTACGCCAAACCGCGGATGGGTGAGGCCCATCGCCAGGTCGCCGTCGTTGGTCATCAGCAGAAGCCCCTCGCTCCCCTCGTCGAGGCGGCCGACGGTATAGACTCGCTGTTCGACGTGTGGGAGCAACTCGATGGCTCGGGGACGCCCGGCAGGGTCGTGGTTGGTGCAGAGGTGGCCGACCGGCTTGTTCACGGCCCAGTAAACGAGTTTCTCGGCCTTCACGGGCTGGTCATCGACCGAGACCTGGTGCCGCACAGGGTCAATCTTCAGGCCAAGTTCGGTGACCTTCACACCATCGACCTTCACACGTCCCGAGGCGATGAGCTTATCGCAATGACGCCGCGAGCCGACACCCGCGTGCGCCAGATACTTGTTGAGCCGTTCCATTCCATCATTGTAGCAAACGTGCGAGGCCCGAAGGCGTCCGCGGGCTGGCATTTCGTCAGCCTGACGTTCCATAACCGGGGGAGAAGACGTTGCTCCCCCCCGGATCTGTGCTACTTCCCTTCGCCCATCGGTTTGGGGGTGGGCTTGGCACCCTCAATGCGTGCGAGCTTCTCGCGGCAGTCCTGCAACCCCTTCTGGAGTTCCTTCAGCGAATCTTCAATCTGCTTGTTCTGAGAATCGCGGAAGGACTTGCGTTCCAGATCGAAGGACTTGTTCTTCTCAACCTCGCCAGAGGTCTTGTTGATCTCGTCGCGAACCGTCTTCAGGTCGGCGGTGATGGAAGCCAGTTTTTCCTTGAGCGAGTCCAGCCCGGAGACTTCCTTCTTGATGGTTTCCAGCGTGCTGAGCCGGTCCTTGACCACTTCCAGCGCGGCCACATCCTTCTTCATGGCGTCGGATGTGGTCGCAGCGTCCTTCTTCAGCGCATCGAGTGTCGCTGCGACGTCTTTCTTCGCTGCGTCGATGCCTGATGCGTTGGCGCTCGTCTTCTCTTTCAACCCCTCCATCTCAACCTTGATGGCATCGATGCCGCGAAGCCGTTCGTACATTGACGTGACGCGACTGTTGAACTCGTCCTTCTTCACCAACTCGGCGCGGGCCTCGCGCTCACGGCTGATGTCGGCGCGCAACTCGGTAATGGAGTTGGACATATTGTTGAATAGCGTGATTGTGACCAGCGCCACGATACTGAGAATCGTGCCGCCGAAGACACGCCAGAAGAGCGAGATGTGCTCTTCTTCCGGCTTCTTCTCATGCGACTTATCGCTCCCGGCACTCCCACCGATGCGGGCAGTTTCCATTGCGGCGAGTTCGCCGGAGTCATCGATGGACTCATCTGGCTGAGTCTGACGTCTGGGCAACATGGCGGTTCCTTCCCCCTTTTGGACAAACGGCGCTGTCCTGGTGCGGCCGCGAATCCCAACGCACGCCGCGAGATGTGGCAAGCTGGGGCGATGGGTATAGCGTGGCTCTCCGTGCCACGCAACCCTTTCTGTACACGTTTCAGACGCCGCGCACCATGGTCGCTTGCGCGAGAATCTCCCGACCGACGACTGGCGGAGCGAGAGGGTGGCTGATACGCTCATCCCATCCTGGTTTGCCTTCCCAAAGTGCCATCCCATGCGTGCCGTCGTTCAGCGTGTGAGTCGAGCGAAGGTGAGTGTCGCGAGCGAAATCGTGGGAGAAATCGCAACCGGATGGCTCGTTCTGCTGGGTGTCGCGCCGGGCGATTCCCAAAGGCAGGTCGACTGGATGGCAGAGAAGATCGCCAATCTCCGTGCCTTCAACGATCCTGACGCCAAGATGAACCTCGCCGTGCAGGATGTGGGCGGATCGGTACTGGTGGTCAGCCAGTTCACACTGTACGCCGACTGCCAGAAGGGGCGGCGGCCGAGTTTTATCGACGCCGCGACGCCAGCCGTTGCCGAACCGCTGTACGAAGCGTTCGTGAACGCTTTGAAGCTACGCGGCGTACCGGTGGAAGTGGGTCGCTTCGGCGCCGACATGCAGGTGGAGCTGATCAACGACGGTCCGGTGACGTTCGTGATCGAAGCACCCTGAAGGCCGCTCAAATCGCAGGTACCACTGAGCCGCGCATCCCCGGCGGTGAGGGTTGAGGAGATTCCATGAGCCGCCGTGACGACATCAGGGAGAAGGTGAAACTCGTCTCCAGCCTGCCACGGAGGGGCAGCGGGAAGGCCGATACCGATCCCATCGTCAACGCGATCAAGCTCGCACTGGCGGACTTCAAGCCGATACTACCGGTGGATGTCGAGTACATCGACATGGACGACTCGAACGCGCGCACTGGTAGCTGGAGCGACGCGACCGAGGCCGACATCGCGCGAAAGTGCGTCGCGGTGAAGGACGTGATGGGCGTGATTGGGCCGTATAACTCCGGCGCAGCCCGCATCTCCGCTCCTATCCTCAACGCAGCCGGGCTGGTGCAGATTTCGCCGTCCGCAACGTACCCGGGCCTCACCCAGGCAGGGCCGTTCTCCGATCCCGATGAACCGGAACGCTACCGGCCCGGCAAGAAGATCACGTTCTGCCGCGTCTGCCCGCACGATGGCAGCCAGGGGCCGCTCTCCGCGGACTTCGCCGCCCGTGAGTTGAAGGTAAAGTCGGTCTACATTCTCGACGACAAGCAACTCTATGGGCACGGGACCGCGGTCGGCTTCAAGACATGCTGCACGGCACGCAAGGTCAAGGTGCTGGGGCACGAGAGCATCCGCCCGGCAGCGACCGACTACACCCGACTCATCCAGAAGGTGAAGGAAGCAGCAGCGGAGCTCATCTACTTCGGCGGGACAACCCAGACCGGCGCGCCGCGAATCGCCACGACCATGCTCGCGGAGAAACTGGACTGCCCACTGCTCCTGCCAGAGGGTTGCTACGACGCTGCCTTCGTGAGAACAGTGGGCGAGAAGGCTCTCGATACGATGCGCTGCTTCGTGACGGTTCCTGGCATCAATCCGGAATCGCTGAAGGGGCGTGGTGCGGACTTCGTGAAACGCTACAAGGAACTGTATGGCAAGGTGCCGACCGCCTATGCGGTGTACGGCTACGAGGCCGCCGCAGTGCTCCTGGAGGCAATCCGCAAGGTGGGCAAGCAAGATCGCGCGGCGATTCTCGCCGCGGTCGTTGCCACAAAGGACTTCGACAGAGGATTGCTCGGCAAATGGAGCTTCGATGCCAGCGGCGACAACTCGCTACAGTCGTTGACCGTCGCGACAATCGATAAGGGGAAGTTCAAGGCGGTGAAGGTGCTAGGGTAACGCGTGTCTCGCGCCCAGCAGGCTGGCAAGCAGCAGAACTTCTACGACCCAGGACCGAATTTCGACTGCATTGAGAGCATGTGACCCAGGAAACGCGAACTGGACGCGCGCTCGACTTCGCCCTACATTCTGGCTTGTTACCGAATACCTATCGAGGGCTTGCCGTGGAAAATCGCCAGTCAGCGCGAGGCCAATCGCGGCGCAAACTCGACCGCCGCTCGTTCCTGAAAGCTGGCGGCGCCACGCTGGGGGGCGTCGCGGCCGCCGGGTTGTTCGCCGGATGCGGCAGCAGTAAGAACGTCCTGCGGATTGTCTCCAGCCTGCCGCGCACCGGCAGCGCGCAGGGGCAGACCGACACCATCGTCAACGGTATCCGCATGGCGATGGAGGAGTGCAACAACGAACTTCTGGGACTGAAACTCGACCACAAGGACATGGACGATGCCACGGCGGCACAGGGACAGTGGGATGCAGGCAAGGAGGCGGACAATGCCCGCGAAGCGGTCAGCGACCCCAGCGTGATGGTCTTCATCGGCCCGTACAACTCCGGTGCCGCGAAGGTGTCGATGCCCATTCTCAACGACGCTGGACTACTCCAGATTTCGCCCGCTGTCACCTGGCCGGGCCTCACCAAGCCTGTGCCTGGCGATGAGAAGAGCGGTGAACCTGGCATCTACCGCCCCTCAGGCAAGGTCACCTTCTGCCGCGTCTGCCCCACCGATAGCGTTCAGGGACCCAAGACCGCCGAGTTCATCGCCAAGCACCTCAAGGCCAAACGCATTTACGTCATCGACGATAAGGAACTGTACGGTCAGGGCATCGCCAAGCTGTTCATGGACGCCTGCAAGCCGCTTGGCATCGAGATCATCGGCCACGAACAGTTGGTGAAGCAGAACACGTACAAGACGGTCCTGGAGAAGGTCAAGGCACTCAACCCCGACGTGATCTACTTCGGCGGCACATCGCAGAGCGGCGGCCCACAGATCGCGATCGATATGAAGGGCGCGGGGCTGAAATGCCCACTGGTGGTACCCGACGGTTGCTACGAGAAAGCGTTCATCGACGGCACCGGGCCGGAACTCTTCAAGGATGTGACCTGCTACGCCACGATGGGCGGTAAGGATCCCTCATTGCTCAAGGGCGCCGGCGCGGAGTTCGTCAAGAAGTACAAGGCGAAGTTCGAAAAAGACCCCGAAGCCTATGCCGTTTACGGTTACGAGGCTGCAAAGGTCTTCATCGAGACAGTCAAGGCGGTGGGAAAGAAGGACCGCGACGCCATCCGAAACGCCGTGCTGGCCACGAAGGATTTCGACAAGGGCGCGCTGGGCAAGTGGAGCTTCGACGCCGACGGCGACACCACGCTCCAGGAACTGACCATCAGTAAAGTCGATGGGTGGCCCTTCAAACCCGTGACGAGTGTGTGACACCCATCACCCATGCGGCGTGAGCCGCAGGCCGGCGCCGCGCTGGCCTGCGGCTCACGCTTGCTGTTCGAGGGGGCGGATGTTCGAGTTGTTCGCTCAGGCCGACACCGCCGGCGCCGGGTTCGGGCAGTATCTGCTGCTGGGCCTGGTCCTCGGCTCGCTCTACGCGCTCATCGCCATCGGCTACACGATGGTCTATGGCATCATCGAACTGATCAACTTCGCGCACGGCGACCTGTTCATGCTCGGTTCGTTCGTGGCGCTGCAACTGGCCTGGTGGCTGGGTTACGACCCGGACAATACGGGCTGGCGCGGTCCGGCCGGGCTGATCATCCCGCTGATATTCCTCATCGCGCCGCTCTTTTGCGCGGCGCTCAATGCCTCCGTCGACCGGATCGTCTACAAGCCGCTGCGGACCTCGCCCAAACTCACCGTCATCGTCTCGGCCATTGGCGTCAGCTTCATCTTCATGAATCTGGGCCTCTTCTGGATGGGCGCCACGCCAGTCAAGTTCCCGGACCTTGTCTCCGACACGAACCTGATTCCAGGCACGAGCCTGCGTTTCACATGGAAGGATGCGATGGTGATCGGCGTCACCGTGCCGTCGATGATCGCGCTGACACTCTTCGTGAAGTATGCCTCGCTGGGCAAGGCCATGCGGGCGACAGCCCAGAACCCGGTCGCTGCGCAACTGATGGGGATCAACGCCGACCGTGTCATCGCCGCGACCTTCGCAATCGGTGGAGCACTGGCAGGAATCGCGTCGGTCGTCTACGGCCTCTACATCAAGTCCGTGGACTACCAGATGGGTTTTCTCAATGGCCTCTACGCCTTCACGGCGGCCGTGCTCGGCGGTATCGGCAACATTCCTGGCGCGGTGCTTGGCGGGTTGCTCATCGGCGTTGTGGGTGCGATGGGTGAAGCGTACCTCGGCGCCAAGTGGAGCCAGGCGCTGATTTTCGGAATCCTGATCGTGATCCTGCTGTTCCGGCCCACGGGTCTGCTCGGCGCCCGCACGCGGGAGAAGGTATGAGCACGGGTCGCAACCTGCTGCGCTACTGGGTGCCCGCCCTCTTCGCGTTCCTGGTCGCCTACCCGTTCCTGCCATTCGCCGAGGCCATCCGCGGCGAGCAGTTCACCATCCTGTTCATCTATGCGATTCTGGCCCTGGCCCTCAATGTCGTGATGGGCAACGCGGGCCTTCTGCATCTGGGAATCGCGGCATTTTTCGGCATCGGCGCGTATACGGTTGGCATCCTGACAGTGCCGTTCTTCCCGTTTCAACAGAGTTTCCTGGTCGCGGCGCTGGCGGCCATTGCGGTCAGTGCAGGAGTGGGTGTGGCCGCCACGGCGCCCATCCTACGGCTGCGTGGCGATTACTTCGCACTGGTCACGCTGGGTCTGGGTCTGATCACGCTCTACGCAATCCGCAACCTCGATGCGATCACCGAGGGGACCAAGGGGTTGAACCCGATCATGGCCGGACCACTGCCAGGGGTGAAAGAAACGGCCGACCTCAGCAGCTTGAAGCTGTTCCCCGACTGGGGGAATCGCTGGTATCGCTACCCGTACCTCTACTTCGTACTGCTGGGCACGCTCGGCGCCGTGATGCTCCTCTTGCGGAACCTGGAGCGTTCACGGCTCGGTCGCGCCTGGGTGGCGCTGCGCGAGGATGAGTTAGCGTCGTCGTGCATGGGGCTGAACCCGGCGCGGCTGAAACTGGCAGCGGTCGCGCTGGGCGCGGCGCTCGCAGGGCTGGCCGGCGCGTTCTATGCGCTTGCGTTGCGAACCACCGGCAACCCGCAGTCGTACGACTTCACTCTTTCCATGATTATGGTTTGCTGTGTGATCCTCGGCGGATTGGGCAACCGCCCTGGCGTGCTTCTGGGCGTCTTCCTGCTGATGGGTTTCGACCGCATCGCGACGAATCTCCTGGACAACTTCATTCAGGAACAGTTCGATTTCGGCGGCAAGGCATACTACAAGGTGAGCGGCTGGAAACTCATCATTTTCGGCGGGGTGCTGATCGTGATGATGCGGTTTCGCCCGGAGGGACTGCTGCCGGAAACGCGGCACCAGCGCGAACTGCACACGCCCCGCGATGCCGCACCGCTGGAGTCGCCTTCCGGCGCCGCGCGCGACACGGCTCATGGTTCGCGTTCCCCACTCTCCCCCGACGCCTGAGCCGCCATGTCTGTATTGTCCATCCACAACCTGACAATACGTTTCGGTGGAATCACCGCAGTCAGCGGTGTGGAACTCACGGTCGCAGAAGGGCAAATCTTCTCGATCATCGGACCCAATGGGGCCGGCAAAACGACCGTGTTCAATGCCGTCACTGGCATCTACAAACCGACCAGTGGTGAGGTGCGATTCGAGGATCGGCCGCTCATTCAGCCGCTCCGGCTGCGCACCGTCGCGCTGGCGCTGGGCGTCGGGATCATCACGGGTTGCGTGCTGATGTTGCTCGCGGTGAACGTGGAAGAGTTGTGGTCAGCTTCCATCCGCGAGAATTTCCGCGGCAAGGGAGTCGCGTTTCCGTGGGGCAAGGCGATTGTCGATGCGCGGCAGTATGTCGTGGATCGCGCGTGGCGAGCGGCGTCCGGCTTCGCGCTGGGCCTGGTGCTGGGAGCCGCAGGGACACTGGCAAGCTGGCTGCGGTCGCGGCACGCGCCCGATGTGATCACGCGCAACGGCATCGCCCGCACGTTTCAGAACATCCGTCTCTTCCAGTCGATGACGGTTGTCGAGAACGTTCTTGTTGGTCTGACGCGATCGATCTCTGCACATCCACTGGCCGCGGCACTGGGCGCTGGCGCGCACTGGCGTCAGGAAGCGGATGCGGAAAGAACAGCCGCGGAGTTGCTCGTGTTTGTCGGGCTTGCGGGCCGGCACAACGAACTGGCGAAGAACCTCCCTTACGGCGATCAGCGACGACTCGAAATCGCCCGCGCACTGGCCACAGGTCCCAAACTCCTACTGCTCGACGAGCCGGCCGCCGGGATGAACCCCAGCGAGACAGTCGATCTGATGGAACTGATCCGCAGGATTCGCGACCGCGGCGTCACGGTGCTACTCATCGAGCATCACATGAGCCTAGTGATGGGCATCTCCGACCGTGTGGCCGTGCTGAACTTCGGCCAGATAATCGCGGAGGGAACGCCGGCCGAAGTCAGTCGCGATCCGAAGGTCATTGAAGCATATCTGGGCAAGGAGGAGGTATCGTGAGTACTTCCCCCCTGCTGGAGGTGCGCGACCTGGAGGCCGGCTACGGCGCAATCAGTGTGCTGCATCGTATCTCACTCACAGTGAACGCGGGTGAGATCGTGACGATGATCGGCGCGAACGGCGCGGGCAAGTCCACGACACTCAATGCGATCTGCGGCATCGTGCGGCCACGGGCCGGACGTGTGGCCTTTGCCGGTCACGACATCACCCGCACACCGGCGCACGACATCGTGAAACTCGGGCTGGCGCAGTCGCCGGAGGGTCGCAAGATATTTCCGCGGCTTACGGTGCGCGAGAATCTCGAGATGGGCGCGTTCACACGGCGTGATCACGCCGGCGTGCGCGATGACATCGAGAAGGCGTACCGGATGTTCCCCATCCTGGAGAAGCGGCAGTCGCAGCCCGGCGGCTTACTCTCCGGGGGGGAGCAGCAGATGCTCGCCATCGCCCGCGCGCTCATGTCGCGGCCGAAGCTGCTCCTTTTGGATGAACCATCACTCGGACTTGCTCCACAGATAGTTGTGCAGATATTCGATATTATCCGGGAACTGAACCAGCAGGGGGTGTCGGTACTGCTGGTGGAACAGAACGCGCGGATGGCGCTGCGGGTTGCCCATCGCGGCTATGTGATAGAGACAGGCCGCGTCACGCACACCGACCGGGCGGAATCGCTGCTCCACGACTCACGGATCCGAGAAGCGTATCTCGGAGAGTAACGCGCACTCGACGAGTGACAGCCGGGCAGCCGCCATACCGGCGCAGGCGCGCGTGACACCGCATCATCGTTGACCGGAACTCATGAAGATTACTCGCCTCACCACCGATCTCCTTCGCGTGCCACTGGGTAAGCCGGCGCGTGTCTCGCTCACGGACCCGCGACCGGCCGCGCCCGATGCCGTTGACGTTGTTCTCGTTCATCTCGCAACCGATACTGGCACCGCTGCCTTCGGTTTCACGTATACACTGGGCCCCGGCATCGGTGCGATTCGTTCACTCATCGACACGGAGTTCGCCGCGCTCATGGTCGGCTCCGACCCGCGCGACACCGACCGGCACCTCGCACGCGCCGAGTCACGCTTCCGCGCCACGGGTTTCAGCGGGCTGGCCGCGCGGGCCTACTGCGCCATCGACATCGCTCTCTGGGATGCCAGGGCGAAGGCTGTGGGTGTGCCGCTCTCGAAGTTGCTCGGCAACGCGAAGCCCTCCGCCGCGTTTGTCGTTTCCGATGCAGCAACCGCCGGGCGCGATGCTGCGGAATCACTGAAGGCCGCGAAACCCATCGTGAAGCAGGGCGCGGCCGGCGTTCGCGTCGAGATCGGTGCCGGCGGCGACGTGCAGGCCGACGCCGAGCGTGTCCGGGCCATTCAGGATGGACTGGGTGAAGATGCCTGGATCGCCGCTGCCGCCGACGGCCGCTTCGACCTGAGCACCGCGCTGGCATTAACGCACTTCTTCGAAGATGTGGGCGTGGACGTGTTCGAGGACCCTATCCCGGCGGCCGATGCGGTTGGGTACGAGAAACTCGCACGGCTCGCGGAAGTGCCCATCGCCATCGGAACGCACTTCGAGAGCCGCGACGCCTTCTTCAAGGTCATCCGCGAGGGTACGATTCGCACGGTGCGTCCTGATCCATGTCGGCTCGGTGGCATCACGCCGTTGTTGAAGGTCGCCGAGGTTGCGGAGGCGTATCACGTCGCGGTGTCGCCTGTGCGAATGCCGGAAGTGGGCGTGCATCTGGCTTGCGGGCTGGCAAGCGTGCCGCATGTCGATTGCGTGTCGTGGCTGCGTGATTTGTTTATCGGCGGCCCGGTGATCGAAGCGGGCAAGATGCAGCCAGGCACGGAATCGGGACTGGGATTGAAGCTGAACGAGGAAGTCGTTGCGAAGTGGCGAGTGTGAAACTCCGCGTGCCACTCCGTTGCAACCGAGTCGTTTTCAGAGTATCACAACGCCACCCCTTCTTTTCTGGAGTTTCGGCATGAGTACCCCTGACAAGCGCATTCAGGAACTGCACCTCACGCTGCCGCCGGCGCCGAAGCCGGTTGCGGTTTACCGCACGGCCCTGAAGATTGGCAACATGCTCTACGTCTCCGGCCACGGGCCGCTGAAGGCCGACAAGACGATGATCACCGGTCGCGTGGGGAATGACCTGACGATGGAGCAAGGAAAGGAAGCCGCGCGGCAGGTGGGGCTGGCGATCCTCGCCACGGTAAAGGATCAACTCGGCTCGCTTGACAAGGTCAAGCGACTCGTCAAGACGTTCGGTATGGTGAACTGTACCGATGAGTTCCTCGATCAGCCCAAGGTCATCAACGGTTTTTCGGAATTGATGAAGGACGTGTTCGGTGAGGACAAGGGAGTTGGTGCGCGAAGTGCGGTTGGCCACAACGTGCTGCCGGGGAACATTGCGGTCGAGATTGAGTGCATCTTTGAAGTGGAGAACTGAAATCAAACTCCGTTCGACGTGATCCAGCAGGGAAGGTGCCCTGCCCTTTTTCACTGGCTCACGTCGAGCGGCTGTCCGGTTCACATCACAGCGGCGACCAGTTCGTTCACGCCATCGGTTTCCGCGACAAATTCCGCGCCAACGAACTCCGCGAATCGCTCGCGAGTGGCGGTACGCTCGGCACCAACAACCACCACCTTCAGCTCAGGCCGGGTGATCAGGAGCTTGGCGCACGCGAGGTAGCCACTCTCATCACCAGCGGCTTCTGGCAGGAGAACCGCGTGCGGCTTTGTTTTCGCCGCGGTTTCGTGCAGGCCACTGTCGTTTCCAACAGTGAGCACTTCCCAGCCAAGTACGCGGAGTTGGTCGGTCACCATCGCCCCCAGCGGGATGCGCCCCGCCACCATCACTCGCTTGCCGACGCGGCGGCTGGGGCGGGATGCAGTCATGTTGTAGATACAGTTGCTTTTCATAATTCTCTCGTCCTTCTGTCCGGACGCTAACCAGACACGGCTCTCACCCACTAGTTCGCATCAAAGGCGACAAACTTGCGCCGGAAGGAAAAAATGACATTCCAGCAGATGGAAAGAATGGGCGCCTTTTGGGGGGTGGGTAATACGACCTCGTACACGGGTTTCGTCCTTGCGTTCGCCGGAAGTCGTGGATAGAACCGATCTTCCGACGTTCCCTGCATTGGGAACCCTATGGCACCCGTGAAGGGAGAATGGAGCATACGCCCTGCGGCGATCGCCGTCGATGTCGGATGGTCCAATTCCGCTCCCTACACTAGGCATAACGGAATAACCCGCAGAAGCTCTCGACCTTTCACAGAGGTTCCCTTATGGGCAAGGCGCGCATTTCCATCGGCACCTGGGCGTATCTGTTCAACCAGGAGCAGCCGACCAACGACTTCCACACCATCCTGCACAAGTTGCAGGACCTGGGCTACGACGGTGTGGAACTGGGCAGTTTCGGCCCGCACCCCAGCCCTGTTACCTATCCGACGAGGGCCAGCCGCCAAAAGTTGCGGAAGGCCATCGCCGATCACGGGCTGGCGCTCTCAGGCATTGCCGTGGACCTGTGGGCGTTCAAGAACCCAGGCACCTCGATTGTTGACGAGAACCCGGCCGCCTATCTCACCGCGTTCCTCGGCTGGTGCGTCTTCGCAGCAGACCTCGACGTGAAGACAATCCGTGTCGATACCGTGATCGCGCCGGACTACTTCGAGAAAGACCCCGAAGGTCAGAAGATCGGCACGAAGGCCGGTATGGAACGGATCGCGAGTGCGTGGGACAAGGCGAGCAAGATGGCCGCCGACTACGGCATGAACATCTGCTGGGAGTTCGAGCCAGGCTTCGCCTTCAACAAGCCCACCGAGATCGTGCAACTGGTCGATATGGTGCGCGCGAACGGGAACAGCAACTTCGGCGTGCTGTACGACACCTGCCACGCTTATATGTGCGCGGTTATTGGCGCGAACCAGACCGGGCAAAAGGAGACGCTCTCCGGCGGCGAACTCGAACTGCTGGAGAAGCTCAAGGGGAAGATCACTCACGTCCACGTCATCGACAGCGACGGCAGCCTCAACGAGCACAACACCAGCACGCATAACCCGTTCGGCACCGGCAAGCTCGACTTTGATCGGCTCGCCCCCGCGCTCCTGAAGGCCGGCGTGCCGCACGACTGGTGGTGTGTCGATCTCTGCTTCTGGCCCAACGCCTGGGACGTGACTGCCCAGAGTAAGAAATACCTCGATAAGTTGCGCGACAAGCACGCCGCAGCGTGAGCGTGACCCGGCGAACAGGGAGCCTCTTGCTCCCTGCTTCGACGGGGCGGACTCTGAGTGCGTGCAGTCTGGTGAAGCGGTCCGAGTGCCTGTTCGCAGGCACGAATCGCCACAAGAAGACGCCCGATTATCGCTCGTGCGCATCTCTCCATTGCCACCAAGCGCGTCGGTTTGCATATTTCGTGTAAGTCCCCTCTCTTGACACCGCGACCCGGCCGCCCCCATGCGCCGAGAGTATCACCACTGGTGGAGTACATCGCTACACCGCGACATGGAGTTGCTCGAATTCGGCCACGGCGGGGCCAGCGTGGTCGCATTCCCCACCTCGCGTGGGCGTTTCTACGAGTGGGAAGATCACGGCATGGTTAGGGCACTGGCCCACCTGATCGATAACGGCTGGCTACACCTGGTCTGTGTCGATAGCGTCGATGAGGAAAGCTGGTACGCCTACAACACGCACCCCGGCGCGCGAGCCTGGCGACACGAGCAATTCACCGAGTACGTGATGAACGAGGTGCTCCCTTGGACACGCTGGCGCAACGGCCATCCATTCATGATTCTAACCGGGGCGAGCTTCGGGGCGTTCCACGCACTCTCGATGGGCCTGCGATTCCCTGTTCAGGTCAATCGTATCCTCTCAATGAGCGGATTGGCCGACATCAGACTCTTCCTCGACGGTTATCACGACGAGATGGTCTACCGGCAGAATCCGGCCGACTATATCCCTGACGAGAGCGACCCCACGCGGCTCGATCGTCTCCGTGAGCAAGATATCATCCTCGCGGTCGGCCGCGACGACCTTCTTTTGAATCAGAATCGCGACCTCTCCGGCAAGCTCTGGGTGAAGGGCATCGGCAATGCGCTGCGCGAGTGGGACGGCTTCGCGCACGACTGGCCCACCTGGCACGAAATGCTGCGGCTGTATATCGGCGGGCACGATTGATCGTGATTGCCCGCAATGGTCATTCCCGTACGCCGATCGCGTGCGTGCATATGATTCTTGAAAGTGGCCCTGCCCGCCCCGCCAGCCACGATGCCGTGATTGAGCAACGCATACGGGTGAAGCAAGTGGGGCTGCTGTAGTTGAAGGGCGGAAGGTCGAAAGTCGCCAAGTCGAAGACTTCGGCCCGGCCACCTTCGGCTTCCGATTCTTCGACTTTCGACTTCGCGGCCGTGCGACATGCAAAGCTTCGAGCGTGACGGTATCCGGGTTCGCTTCCCGGCCGACTGGTCGGGTGAAGCGATCGACGACCCCGATGGCGGCTGGACCTTTACCGCTACCAGCCTGCAGACGGCGTTCTTCATGATGTCGTTGCAGCCGGAAGCCCGCGACAGCGGTGACCTTTCCGATCAAACCCTCGCGGCGTTGAAGGACGAATATCGCGAGTTCGATGCAGAAGAGGTGATGGAGACGATTTGCGGTCTACCGGCGATCGGATTCAACGCCGACTTCCTCACAGTGGATACTTCGACGACCTGCCGTGTACGCTGCCTGAACACTCTGGCTGGCCCGTTGCTGCTGCTGTCTCAATTCAGCGAATACGATCGCGAGCAGAACGAACCCGAACTGCGTGCCATCGCCGCCTCCCTCAATGTGGACGCCGAGTGATGGTACAAACGGTCGGATTCATCCTCCTGGGGCTGGCTGCGCTGGATGTGGTGATGCTGATGCTGCTGCTGGGCACGGTGTGGTTCGCGCACCGAACCGTGCGGCGTGAGGCCGCAGCGAATGGCGAGGATGTTCCGTCGGCCGCGGGCGACTTCCGGTTGTTGTTCGGTCTTCTCATTGGCGGGCTTGCCTTCCTCGGCGCGGCCTCGGCGCTCTTGCTGAGTGTGTGAATCCGGATCCGAGAGACCCGTGGCGCCGTGTGTCACGTCGAATACAGAACCCGTCCAGCCCACAGATCCAACCCATGCCCACTACCGACCCATTCGCTCGCAAGCGATCCGAGATGCGCGACGAGTTCTTCGCCAAGCTCTTCCTGCTCGGCGGCTGGATTGGCGCCACCGACACTTACAAGCGCACCATGTGGACCTCGGTGCCAGAGATCGCCCTTCAGCACGCGGCCTACACACTCACATTCCGCAAGGGATTGCCGGAGGCCGGTGCCAACAATCAACTCATCATGGCCGGTCACGAGGCGATGCTCGCACAGTGGTTTCATCGGCCGCTGAAGCGAACCGACATCGTGCTTGCGAGGCAGTGGTATGCGTCGCACTCCGCGACGAAGGCATTCCCTGCGGAAGTGTGGGACGCCGTGCTTGCGCAGAGCGGCGACGATCTCGTGCTTCCGCTCGACATCTGGGGCTTTCCCGGCGGGCAGACGTTTCTCGCAGGCGTGCCGGCACTCACGTTTGAAGGGCCAGGCGGCCTCATCTCGTATCTCGAATCGACCATGTGCCGCTACTTCGCCCCAGTGATTCAGGCGACCAAGGCACGGCTGATGAAGGAGGCCACGCCACGCGACGCGGAGTTCGGCCTCCGCAGCGCCCCGGTGGAGGTGTGCAATCTCATCCTGCAACTCGCGCGCTTCGTCGGTGGGGCAGGAACGGAAGCCCAGCCACAACTCACGTCAAACGACACCGCGGAGTTCCTCTGGCCGGAGATGTTCCATTCCATCGGCACCATTGGTCATGAGATGATGTGTGCTGCGCAATCGTTTGATAAATCGCTCGGAGAGGCCGAGTATGAGATGATGGATCGCTTCGTCTCGCGCATGGGGTGCGCGTCGTTGCTCTGCGACCTGGTCGATGCAGAGACGGTTGGCCTGGAAAACGCACTGCGCGTCATTCGCAATCATCCCGAAACCGACCGCGTTGGTGTGCGAGTCGATAGTGGCGACATCGCCGGGCAGTGCGTCCTGTACTTCGAGAAGATGAAGCAACTCGGCATTCCGCCGCGTGTGATTGTGTTCGAGGACGAGGTCACGCCAGAGGCGGTGAATCGCGTGTACGACACATTCCGCGCGCGAACCCAGACCGAGCCGACGATGCTCTTTCCGGGCGCGGGTGGCTACTGGTGGAAGCTGGTCCATCGCGACACCGTGAGCGCCGCGTTCAAACGCACGGCGACCGAGGAGCGGCCGAACGTGAAGTTCTCCAACTCACCTGGGAAGGAGACGATTCCCGGTTACATTCGAGTATACGGCCGTGGCGAGACACTCATCGTTGCGGATCGGAATGAAGCGATCAACGGCGAGCCACTCTTCGTGAAACTCGTCGAGCAGGGCCGTGTCGTTTACGCGGAGAGTTTCCACGAGCAAGCGGCGCGCGCGGAACAATCCTGGAACCAGTATACGCGCTGGGAAGTCTCGCCACTGGTGGCCGAACACATGAACCAGTTCCGTGCGATGCGCGCCGCGGAAGTCGCAGCGGCGAAGGCACGCCTCACCGAGGGGCAGGAGTGATCACGTTCCGACCACACTCGATGTCGGTAACGGCGCTGGCGTTCTCGTCAGATGGCCGAGCGCTGGCATCAGTTTCGCACGATCGCATGGTGAAGGTATGGGAGGTGAGCGGACTGGCGTGCCAGTCACTGCGGTGGGAAGCTTGCGGCAGCGACCAGGGAATCAACCATTGCCAGTTCTCTCCCGATGGCACCGAGCTTTACACGGGTGGCTCGAGCGGCTGCATCTGTGTCTGGTCCGTGGCCGATGGCAAGCAACTGCGCAGCTACGATGCAGTCGGCAATCGCCGACGGCCCACGATGGTCTTCGCATTCGTGCTGTCGCGCACCGGTCGTGAACTCGCCTGGTGTGGGCGAACCCTCGGCACAGGGGAACACCACATCGTCGTCTGCAAAACGAACCCACTGACCGTGGTACGGCGTATCCTGGCGCACCGGGACGACACCATGATCCTCGCGGCATATCCGGGTGGTTTCTGCTCGGGAGCCGTTGATCGCGCGGTGAAGTTCTGGGACTGGAAGTCGTCCGTCTGTCACCGCACATTGCGGTTTCGCGGCACGGTGCGAGCACTTGCAACTTCGCCCGATGGAACACGGATCGCGGTGGCTGGCGTCACGTTGATCTCGGTGTACGAACGGACCAGACACAACGTCCGGGGAAAACCAGTCGTCTTCCGCGGGCACACGAAGCAGATCGAGTGCATCGAGTTTTCGCCCGACGGAACACGGCTGGCCTCGGTTTCCATTGATGGCACGCTCCGCCTCTGGGACGCGGCGACAGGCGAGTGTCTCCGGATATTCGCGCTCAAACTCGGCGGGCTACACTGGGTTACCTTCGCCCCAGATGGGTTAACGTTGGCGTTCTCCAGCCTTCGCGGCGATATTGGCGTGCTCGATCTGGGCGATTGACGCACCACAATTGCGAGAGCGCACATGATCATCATTCAGCCGCACACTCGATGCGTGAACGTCGCATGCTTCACGCCAGACGGCACGCGCATCGCCTCCGCCTCCGAGGATGGCTGGTTGAAAGTGTGGAACCCCGCGGACCTTCACACCGCGATGCCAGTGTGGGAGGTCGATGCCGAGGAGAGCGCGAGTACCGCGTTCGGCTATGGACTTTCGCACGCACAGTATGCACTCGATGGCAAACTCTTGTTCACAAGCGGGTGGCGGATGCACCTCCGCGCCTGGGATGCGAAGACTGGTCAACTGCAATGGGAGGTGCGCAAGCCGCGCGGTTACGGCGGTATCGGTACACTGGTCGTGACACGCGATGGTTCACGCATTGTGTTTGCTGGCGGACAACTCTTCTTTCCTGAAGAGATCTTCGTGGTCGATCAGAAGGAACAGAATGTTGTGATGCGACTGTCAGGGCATGGTGGCGCGTGCGGTGCGCTCGCGGTCGGGCCAGAGTGCCTCGCGTCGGGTGGGGCAGACAATCTCGTCAAGTTCTGGGCGTGGAATACAGGCAAGTGCTACCACAATCTCGCGCTGCGCGGCGTTGTCCGTGGGCTGATGTTTTCGCCAGACGGCACGCGTCTGGCCGCCTCCGGCGGCGCGATCGTGATGGTGTGGGACATACTCGCGCCGCGCAAGAACATGCGGCATCGGCCCAGCGGTCTGCGGAAATTCCGCGGCCACACGGATCAGGTGCAGGCCATCGATTTCTCACCCGATGGCCGGGTGATTGCCTCCGCCGCGCACGATGGCACCGTGCGAACGTGGGACGTGGCCAGCGGCGCGGAGATTCGCACCTTCCATCCGAAGGTGGGGAAGTTGCACCATGTTGCGTTCGCTCCGGACGGGATGACGCTGGCGTTCACAAGCGAGAGAGGGCATGTCGGATTGCTCGACATGGGCGACTGACAAAGTGAGCCGCTTCGGAATACACTGCCTGTATGAACACGCACGGCTTCCTTCGCGTCGCGGCAGCCAGCCCGGAGTTGCGGGTCGCCGATTGCCCCTTCAACGCCGATCGCACACTCGCGCTCATGGCCCGCGCCGAGACTCAGGGCGTCAATCTGCTGGTCTTCCCGGAGTGTGGGCTAACGGGCTACACCTGCGCCGATCTCTTCCACCTTCACACGCTCCATCGCGCCGCCGAGCAAGAACTGGAACGCCTGGTTACGGAGAGCGAAAAGATCTTCCACGGCGTGGCAGTGGTGGGCATGCCGTTGGCGGTGGAAGGACAACTCTTCAACTGCGCCGCGGTTATCCATGCGGGCAAGGTGCTCGGCATCGTTCCCAAAACGTATCTACCCAACTACAAAGAGTTCTACGACGCCCGTTACTTCTGCCCGGCCGATAATGCTACCTTCTCCGCGGCTGGCTGTTGCGGTCAGAGCGTCCCGTTCGGCACGAACCTGCTGTTCGATTGCCGCACGATGAGCGGCTTTACATTGGGTGTCGAGATTTGCGAGGACCTCTGGCAACCCGTGCCGCCCAGTTCGCTCCAGGCGATCATGGGGGCAACGGTGCTCGCGAATCTCTCGGCAAGTAACGAATTGATTGGCAAGGCCGCCTTCCGACGGCAACTGGTTGGAGCGCAGTCGGCGCGTTGCATCGCCGGCTATGTCTACTCCTGTTGCGGCGAGGGCGAATCGACCACCGACATTGTTTTCGGCGGGCACTGTCTGGTTGCCGAGAACGGCACGATGCTCGCCGAGAGTTCACGCTTCGGCCATGGACAACAGTTACTCATCGCCGACCTCGACCTCGACCGATTACTGCACGACCGCATCCAGGCGAACACGTTCCACGATGCCAACCGCGTCGCAGACCTCGGGCTGGCGCGCTACCGGACGGTCTCCTTCGATCTCGACGTGACTCCGCGCGAGCCGAAGCTGGCGCGCACGATCGACCCGCACCCGTTCGTACCATCCGACCCGGCGACGCGCGACGATCGCTGTCGCGACATCTTCCAGATGCAGGTTGCCGCGCTGGGTCGGCGGCTCTCGCACGTCGGCCACCCCACAGCGTCCATCGGCGTTTCAGGCGGCCTTGATTCCACGCTGGCACTGCTGGTGCTCTGCAAAACGCTCGACGAACAGTACGTCTCGCGCGATCACATCCACGCGCTGACGATGCCAGGCTTCGGCACCACGCAACAGACCAGGAAGAACGCCGCCGGACTGGGGCGCGCGCTGAATGTCTCGCTCCGCGAGATTGACATCCGCCAGATGTGTCTCGACCAGATGCGTGCTCTCGACCACAGCCCGTTCGGCATCGCGCTGGAGGGCGAGTCGGTTGAATCGCTCACGGAAAAATTGCGACGTGTGCCGGCGGAGAAACGGCACGACCTGACTTTCGAGAATACCCAGGCGCGCGTTCGCACCGCGCTACTCATGAACAGCGGCTTTGTGATCGGCACTGGCGACCTCTCCGAACTGGCGCTGGGCTGGTGTACCTACAACGCCGATCACATGAGCATGTACAACCCGAACGTCTCAATCCCCAAAACCCTGGTGAAGTTCCTGGTGCGGTGGGCCGCGGCGAACGAGTTCGATGGCGAGGCACGCCAGACGCTTCTGGATGTCGTGGCGACAGAGATTTCGCCGGAGCTACTGCCAACCGATGATTCCGGCGGCAGCACACAGGCGACCGAATCGAGCGTTGGTCCGTATGAACTGGTGGACTTCTTCATGTACCACTTCCTGCGACTCGGCGCATCACCGGAGAAGATACTCTTCCAGGCGGAACATGCGACGTTCGAGAAGGCATACACCGCAGCCGACCTGCGGAACTGGCTCCGGGTATTCCTCAGACGTTTCTTCGCGAATCAGTTCAAGCGGAGTTGCCTGCCCGATGGCCCGAAGGTGGGGACGGTGAGTGTCTCGCCGCGCGGCGACTGGCGCATGCCATCCGATGCGGCTGCGCGTGTGTGGCTCGATGCACTCGAAACAGAGTGAGTGAAAGCCACTGACGGAGTGGATAATATTCGCGCAGAATATTGTGTTCCCATGAGGTCGAATCAGGCAAACGACAACATGAATGCAGTGATCCTGCTCAGTGGCGGCCTCGATAGCACGACAGCCCTTGCGGTGGCGCGAAGCCAGGGTTTCCAGTGTTACGCGCTTTCCGTGGACTACGGTCAGCGGCATCGCATCGAACTGGACCGCGCCGCGGGTGTGGCGAAGGCGCTTGGCGCGGTCGAGCATCGCGTTGTGTCTCTTGATCTGCGTCCGATTGGCGGCTCTGCGCTCACGGCAGACCTCGCCGTGCCGAAGGATCGCGACGCGAACGAAATGGGTCATGGCGTCCCAGTCACATACGTCCCGGCACGCAACACGATTCTTCTGGGCCTTGCGCTCGGCTATGCCGAGGTGGCCGGCGCGTTCGACCTGTTCATCGGCGCGAACGTGCTCGACTACTCGGGCTACCCCGATTGTCGCCCCGAGTTTCTCACCGCGTTCGAGCAACTCGCGAACCTCGCCACCAGGGCTGGCACCGAGGGCGCGGGGAAGTTTCGCGTTCACTCGCCGCTGTTGAAGATGACGAAGGCCGAGATCATCCGTGAAGGAGTGCGGCTCGGGGTGGACTTCTCACAGACACTCAGTTGCTACGATCCTGATGCGTGCGGCCGTGCCTGTGGTCGGTGCGACTCGTGCCTCTTACGGAAGAAGGGCTTCGCTGAGGCGTGCGTCTCTGACCCCACCAGTTACCAGTGATGCGGCGTGTAAACTGGAGTGACTTCTGACGCGAGAGATTCCCGCTCATGATCGACCTGTCCGTGACACTCGGCCGACTCACGCTCCGCAATCCGGTACTCGTTGCCAGCGGCACGTTCGGCTACGCGAAGGAAATGGCATCGCTTGTGGACTTCGCCAGGCTCGGCGGTATCGTCCCGAAGACCGTGACGAGCGCTCCGCGTGCTGGCAACACTCCGCCACGCACAGTCGAAACTGCCAGTGGAATGCTCAACGCGATCGGGCTAGATAACGATGGCCTTGAACACTTTCTCGCGCACCACATGCCGTACCTGCGCACGCTGCCGACAGCGATCATCGGCAACATTGCAGGCAAGAGCGAGGACGAGTTTGTCGCCATGGCGACGCGTGTGCATGAGTCGCGTGAAGGGCTGGCCGCGCTGGAGCTGAACCTCTCGTGCCCAAACGTGTCCGGTGGCCTCGACTTCGCTTCCGACCCGGAACTGACGCGCCGCATCGTCCGTCGCTGTCGCGATGCGTGTCCGGTACTCCCGTTGATTGCCAAACTCACCCCGAACGTCAATGATATCACGCTCATCGCGAAGGCTGCGGCCGACGGTGGCGCCGACGCAGTGAGCGCGGTGAACACGTTCGTGGGGATGGCGGTCGATTGGCGGAAACGTAAGCCGATTCTGGGCAATGTGACTGGCGGACTGAGCGGCCCGGCGATCAAGCCACTGGCGTTGCGCGCCGTGTGGCGAATCGCACAGTTGAAGGCCGTACCAGTGATTGCCGTCGGCGGGATTGGTACCATCGACGACGCAATGGAATTCCTCGTGGTCGGCGCGAATGCCGTGCAGGTTGGCACCGCGAACTTTTACGATCCCACCGCCAGTACCCGCATCGTGGATGCACTCCCTGACATGCTGAAGTCGCTGGGCGCGTCCCATGTGCATGATGTGGTGGGAACGCTGCGCGTGTGAATGCGCTGTCAAGCATTTCTCAGTCGTTCGCGCCGAATAACTCGCCCCCGGCGCGTGTCTGAATCCCGGCCCACACTGCCGGATTCATACCGTTGCCAATGCTCTGAACCGAGCCATCACCAAACAGACAGTTCAACCCCTGAATGTGACGGCTATAGAAGTCGTCAACGTGTGACTGGGGGGCATTGGGCTGGTGGTCGCCGCGACCAAGCACCAGAAAAGCGTTCGCCTCGTTCTGCAACGGATCGCGACGCAGCGGCACTCGCGCTCCAGGCACGGCACCCGTCCACGTTGCGAACGCAATATCGCTACTCCGCTCGCCAACAACATAGGTATTGCTCAGGCCGTCGGTGATGTCGCCGAAGCGAATCCGACTGTTGCGGAAGAACGTCCCGTTGCCCGTGCCGGGATTGGGTTCCACCTCGTTTGTACCGAACACACCAACATAGTTCGCGTGTGCCACCGTCGCTGTCGTGCCTGCGGCCATGAACGGCTCGATGTCGGAGTCCGAGGGGCAAAGGAACACTTTCAGTGCTTGTGTGCGCACAGGCGAACTTGCAATTGCGCTGTGCAGGTCGATCTGCCGAAACACATTGTCCTGCTCCAGATCCGGAAGCAGGAAGGTGGCCCAACCCCAGCCAGGACCAGCTTCGGTGCCGGTGCTGCTCACGCTGCTTGCGTAGCCTGGCGGCAAGCTCGCGCTGCGGTCGTGGTAGTTGTGCAGCGCCAGCCCGACTTGCTTGAGGTTGTTCTTGCAACGCAACCTCGCCGCGGCTTCGCGGACTTTCTGCACCGCAGGCAGCAAGAGACCGATCAGTATGGCAATGATCGCAATCACCACCAACAGTTCAATCAGCGTGAAGCCCGCCGCACGGCTGCGGCTGCGAATAATGTTCACGGTATAACTCCGAGTGGTTATCGTCGTACTTCACGACCGTTGTACGACGTAATACACTCGAAGTAAAACAAAATGCAATCGAATGGGACGAAATGCGATCTCCTCACGCACGACCTCCCGTAGGTCGCGGAACCGCGGATGGTCGAACGCAGTTCAATCCGATCCGTCGAAGTGATGGGTGCTACGCGGCGATGCGAACTGGGCCGAGTATGGTACCGCTGGCTCCGGCACTCTGCGCGAGGCTGGCCAGTTCGCGGCGTGCCTGCAAGAGCACGAGACTCACCGCGGACTCGGGACCGAGTTTCTCAATCATCAGTGTGAGGTACTCGACGGCCCAGCGTGCCTCGCAGATGTCGATGGCCGGGGGTTCGGGGTAGAGAACGGATGTGTTGGTAACGATCATGGCCGGAACCTCCCTGTTCGTGGCACTCAATCGGCGATTATGGGCCAGCCGATGCGAGCAGTGCAAGAGCAATTCTGACCGCGCGAAATTTTGAGGTCACTCCACGGTTTGCAGTGGGTCTTGCGGCTTATGGGGTACGGGATAGGA
>CAYRDG010000008.1:0-155569 GCA_964422915.1 uncultured Frigoriglobus sp.
CACCCTGTTGGACATGAAGACCACCAACCTGGAAAAGATCATCTACTTCCAGGACTACGTTGTCATCGATCCGGGCGACGAGAACGTCACCAAGCTCAAAGAACGCGAGATCATCAACGAGGAACGCTACAAGGAACTCCGCACGGAGTTCGGCGAAGCCTTCGAAGTGGACATGGGCGCCGAGGCGATCAAGAAACTCCTGGAGCGGCTCGATCTGGTCCAACTCTCCAACGAGCTGCGCGAGCGACTCGACAAGGAGATGCAGAAGGGGGAGAAGCGGTCCAAGCAGCGTGAGAAAGAACTTGTCAAGCGTCTCAAGACCGTTGAAGCGCTCCGCGATAGCAGCAACAAGTGCGAATGGATGGTGCTGGAATGCATTCCGGTCATTCCGCCCGACTTGCGCCCGCTGGTGTTGCTCGATAGCGGCAACTTCGCGACCTCCGATCTCAACGACCTGTACCGTCGCATCATCAACCGTAACAACCGCCTCAAGAAACTCGTCGATCTCAACGCGCCCGAGGTGATCATCCGCAACGAGAAGCGGATGCTCCAGCAATCGGTGGACGCGCTGTTCGATAACAACCGCTGCAAGCGGCCCGTGCTTGGTAGTAGCAACCGCCCGCTGAAGTCGCTGACTGACATGATCAAGGGGAAGCAGGGCCGCTTCCGCGAAAACCTGCTCGGCAAGCGCGTCGACTACTCCGCGCGCTCGGTTATCGTCGTCGGCCCCGAACTGAAGCTCCACCAGTGCGGTCTTCCCAAGAAGATCGCGCTGGAACTGTTCCAGCCGTTCATCATTCGCCGGCTGAAGGAGCTTCAGCACGCGGATACGATCAAGTCCGCGAAGAAGATGTTGGAGCGCAAGGATGATGTGGTCTGGGACATCCTGGAGGAAGTCACCAAGACGCACCCGGTGCTTCTGAACCGCGCCCCGACGCTGCACCGCATGGGTATCCAGGCATTCGAGCCGGTACTCATCGAAGGAAACGCAATCCGCATTCACCCACTGGTCTGCAAGGGCTTCAACGCCGACTTCGACGGCGACCAGATGGCCGTTCACTTGCCGCTGTCCATCGAGGCTCAGGTGGAAGCCACGGTGTTGATGATGTCCACCAACAACATCTTCAGCCCGGCCAACGGCAACCCGATCATTACACCGTCGCAAGACATCGTGATGGGCTGCTACTACCTCACGGCCAGTCGCGGCGCCGAGGACGAGGCGGTTGAGGCTGGCGACGGGATGGTGTTCCATAACCCGGTCGAGGTCTTCCGCGCTCACGCGGAAGGGAAACTTGGCCTACACGCGAAGATTCGCGTGCGCCTGCCGATCGACAAGAAAGTCATCTCGGAGGTGAAGGACGAGAAGGGGAATGCTCGCGCTGAAGAGTTGCCGCGCAAGCCCAACGGCCTCGTTCGTAGCACGGTCGGCCGGGTCATCTTCAACGACATCCTGCACCCGAAGATGGCGTTCTACGACCTGCCGATGGGGTCGAAGCATCTCAGCCGTATCATTGCCGACTGCTACCAGGTGCTCGGCCGTCGCGAGACGATCGCGCTTCTGGACCGGATGAAGGAAACGGGTTTCCGCGAGAGCACGCGGAGCGGTCTCTCCTTCGCCGCCAGCGACCTGCGCACGCCGGATAACAAAGAAAATGTGCTCAAGGAGAAAGACAAGGAAGTCGAGAAGGTTCGCCGCAACTTCGACCGCGGTATCATCACCGAGGTCGAGCGCTACAACAAGGTGATCGACCTGTGGATGGAAGCGCGTGACCTGATCACCAAGAAACTGATGACGGAACTGGCTAACGATCGGCGGCAGGATCAGGTGACTGGAAAGGTCGTCCCTTACCTCAACCCGATCTTCCTGATGGCGCACTCGGGCGCGCGTGGCGGCGTTGAACAGATTCGGCAACTCGCCGGCATGCGTGGTCTCATGGCCAAGCCCTCAGGCGCGATCATTGAGACGCCGATCAAGAGCAACTTCCGCGAAGGGCTGACGGTGCTGGAATACTTCTCCAGTACACACGGCGCCCGAAAGGGGCTGGCCGATACCGCGCTGAAGACGGCCGACAGCGGCTACCTCACTCGCAAGCTGGCCGACGTGGCGCAAAACGTCGTCATCACCGCGCACGACTGCGGCACGACACAGGGCATCAGCAAGGGCGTGATGTATAAGGGCGACGAGATCGACCGTCCGCTCTCGGATGCGATCCGCGGTCGGGTGAGCCGTAACACGATCAAGCACCCGACCACGGGCGCGGCCATCGTGGAAGAGAACGAGATGATCACGCCTGCGAAGGCGAAGGAACTGGAGAAGCTCGGCCTGGACAAGATCACCGTCCGCAGCCCGATGACCTGTCAGGCCGCGCTTGGTATCTGCCGGCACTGCTACGGCATGGACCTGGCCACGGGCAACACTGTCGAGGACGGCATGGCGGTGGGAATCATCGCCGCGCAGTCCATCGGTGAACCTGGCACGCAGTTGACGATGCGGACATTCCACATCGGCGGCGTGGCGGGCCGTGGTGCGACAGTAGACAGCGAGCACAAGGCCAAGAAGGGCGGCGTGGTTCAGTTCGAGCGTGTCACCGTAGTCACCGACGATCACGGCGCGAACATCGCACTGGCTCCGCGAACGGGCGAGATTCTGCTTCTGCGCGGCGCTGATGGCCCGGTGGCGGAACGCTATGGCGTGCCGCACGGGGCCGAGGTGCTCGTCAAGGAAGGGCAGGAGATTCACGCCGGGCAATCGCTCGTGAAGTGGGATCCGCACTCGATGCCGCAGATCGCCGAGGAGTCGGGCGTCGTAGAGTTCAAGGACATCAAGGAAGGCGTCACAGTCCGAAAGGAACTGGACAAGGCCACCGGCGTCGTCCGAATGACGATCATGGAGCACAAGGGCGACCTGCACCCCCAGATCATCATCAAGGGCGAGAAGGGGCGTGACGATCGGGTGTACTACATCCCGGAACGAGCCAACCTTCAGGTCACGCACGGCCAGCGTGTCTCCGCTGGCACGCTGCTGGCCAAGACGCCGCGTGAAGTATCGCAGACGCAGGACATCACGGGTGGTCTGCCGCGTGTGACCGAACTGTTCGAGGCTCGCCGGCCACGCAGTCCCGCCGTGATGGCGGAAGTCGCTGGCCGGGTGAAGCTTGACCCGACCCGCAAACGCGGCAAGCGGATCATCGAAGTGATCCGCGAAACCGAAGATGGCCGCTCGGAAGGTGAGGTCCGAGCTCACCAGGTTCCCGCCGGTGCGCACCTCCGCGTTCACACCGGTGAGTATGTGAAGGAAGGTGACCCACTGGTTCACGGCCCGTTGGTCCCTCACGACATCCTCCGCATTCGCGGCGAAAACGAGGTGCAGGAATACCTCGTGCGCGAGGTGCAGTCGGTCTACCGCTCGCAACGTGTGGACATCGACGATAAGCACATCGAGATCATCGTCGCGCAGATGCTGCGGAAGGTGAAAGTGACCCTGACGGGCGACACCGGCCTTCTGCCCGGCGCGGTGATGGACAAGTTCGCCTTCAACGAGGTGAACCGCCGACTCACCGAGGAATGCGTGAAGGTCCAGGACCCAGGCGACACGTCGCTGGTGGCTGGCCGGGTCTACAGCCGTGAGGCATTCGACGAGGAAACGAATGCGCTGGAGAAGAAGAAGAAGAAGCCGACTCATACCGTGCCAGAACCGGCGGCCTGCGAAGTGCAGTTGCTGGGTATCACGAAAGCCGCTGTGCAGTCGGATAGCTTCATCAGTGCCGCGAGTTTCCAGGAAACGACAAAGGTGCTGACTGAAGCCGCGCTTGCGAGCAAGGTAGACTACCTCGTTGGCCTGAAGGAGAACGTGATCCTGGGGCACCTGATCCCGGCAGGAACCGGTTTCAAGACGCACCAGGAGGGTGAGGTGAAACTGACCAGCGGCGAGCCTGTGGAGTTGCCACCACCGGCGCCCATACCGGCGCCGCCTGCTCCCGCTCCCGCGCCGCCTGCTCCTGAAGCCACTGGAAGCTAACCCCCCGGCAAATGGATGGCCCATGCTCATCCGTTTGCCGAATTCCGCGGCAGGGACTTCCCGCCTGCGGGCGGCTCGCTAACATAGTTATTCCCCCTCGCTGGCTGCCGGTGATGGTGCGCTTGCGGGGGTCTGAACAGGAACGAAGAATGCCGACGATTAACCAGTTGATCAAGTCGCCGCGGCAGCCGCAGCGGTCCAAGCCCAAGCACCCGGCCATGCAGGGCTGCCCGCAGAAGCGCGGCGTTTGTACCGTCGTGAAGACGATGACGCCGAAGAAGCCGAACTCGGCACTGCGGAAAGTCGCCCGTGTGCGGCTCTCCAACGGCATCGAAGTGACCGCATACATCCCAGGTGAAGGCCACAACCTGCAAGAGCACTCCATTGTGCTGGTGCGCGGCGGTCGCGTCCGCGACTTGCCCGGCGTTCGCTATCACATCATCCGGGGCGTGCTCGACTGCCAGGGTGTGCAGGATCGCAAACAGGCCCGCTCCAAGTACGGAGCGAAGAAGGGCGGCAAATAGCGTGGTCGAAAGGGCGAGAGTCGATGGCTCTGGCCCTGACCAGTTTCGACTTAATGACATTGGACTGAACCAATATGGGCGCCAAGACACGCACCGCCAGCTACGACAAACTCGCACCGGATACCCGCTACGGGTCGATCCAGCTCAGCAAGTTCATCAACTGCCTCATGTGCGACGGCAAGAAGTCGGTCGCCACGCGGGTTGTTTACGATGCGCTGGATCAGATCAAGAAGCGCATGCCCGACGCCGACCCGATCCAGGTCTTCACTGACGCGCTCAACAACATCAAGCCAACGCTTGAAGTGCGATCACGCCGCGTGGGTGGAGCGAACTATCAGGTGCCGATGCAGGTGAAGCCCAAGCGAGCCGAGAGCCTCGCGATTCGCTGGCTGCTCGCCGCAGTCCGTGGCAAGAAGGGGCGCGCTACCTCCATGAAACTCGCCGAGGAACTCATGGCTGCTTTCCAGCGCCAGGGCGAGGCGATGGCCAAGCGCGAACAGACCATCAAGATGGCCGAGGCGAACAAGGCGTTCAGCCACTTCGCGTGGTAAGAATCTGAAGTGAATCGCAATGGTCAGTGATCCGTGCCGATCCGGCACAGATTGCTGACCATTCTTCTTTGGCACATCGCGAACGGGCGTTAATACGACGAAATCAAACGCGGATCGTCACGTTACGTCGGGATGGGTGAGCGTCGTGGAGGCGGCCCGATGTCAAGATTGCCCGCGGGGAGATGTTGGCAATCTTGCTTTCCGAGTAGTAGGCACACTCCGTGTGCCGGTGCTTGTGTGAAGATACGGCACACGGAGGGTACCTACCACTCTGACATCGCACTCCGTGAGTCGTTCGCTTCGCGGTTGCGGCCAAGTGAACGCCTTCCCAAATCGCTCGCGTCCGTAGACTGACCATGATAACTGAAAAAGCCTCCAGACTCCTGGTGCGTTGATGGCGAAAGATAAAGGATTCGATCTGACCCGCGTTCGGAACCTCGGGGTCATTGCGCATATCGACGCGGGCAAGACCACGACTACGGAACACCTGCTCTACTACGCCGGTGCCAAGCACAAACTCGGCGGCGTTGATGAAGGCACAACCGAGACAGACTACGACCAGGAGGAACAGGATCGCGGCATCACGATCTATTCCGCGTGCGTACCGTTCGAGTGGGCCGGCCACACCATCAACCTTATCGACACGCCTGGCCACGTCGATTTCACGGCTGAGGTCGAGCGTTCGCTCCGCGTACTCGACGGCGCGATCGTCGTCTTTGATGCTCAGAAGGGCGTGGAAGCACAGTCCGAGACCGTGTGGCGCCAGGCCAACCGCTACGGAGTTCCCCGGTTGGTGTTCATCAACAAGATGGATGTGGTGGGTGCGAACTTTGCGCAGGCGCTCGAGTCGATTCATGCGCGGCTAACGCCCAACGCGGCGGTGCAGGGGCGGCCCGTCCCCATCATCATCCCCATCGGCAGCGGCGGCCCGGCCGATAGTCGCACGCCGTTCGCAGGTGTCATCGACATCATCGAGATGAAGGCGAAGTACTTCGACGCTGGCGACCACGGCAGGACGGTTCGCATCGCGGATATCCCGGAAGACAACATCCTGGACGTGCAAGAGTATCGCGAGAAGTTGTTCGACGCGCTTACCGCACATGACGACAAGGACCTGATCACATCCGCAGTTCTCGAGGGTAAGGAACCGGAAGCGGACAAGGTGCGGCAACTCGTTCGCGAACTGTGTCTGGCTCGTAAAATCTATCCGGTGTTGGCCGGCAGTGGCCGCGAGCACATCGGTATTCAACCCCTGCTCGATGCGACAACGCTTTACCTCCCCAGCCCTCTCGACCGTCCACCTGTCGTGGGCACCAACCCAAGGGGAAAGGAAGAGAGACGCAAACCCGACCCAAAGGAGCCGTTCTGCGGGCTGGTATTCAAGGCTTCCTGGCACCCCAACGGCAACCGCTTCTTCGTTCGCATTTACTCTGGCACCATGCGGCCGAATATGCGGGCATACAACACCGGAAAAGACCTGAAGGAGAACGTCGCCAAACTCTTTCACGTTCACGCCAATCCGGCGCGTGGTCTGGAGGAAGTGGAAGTCGGACCCGCTGGCGACATCGTTTGTATTGTCGGGTTGAAGGATACCGTTACTGGCGACACGCTCTGCGACACCGCGCATCCGATCCTCCTGGAAGCAATCTCCTTTGCGGAGGCGGTGGTGAGCCAGTCCATCGAGCCCGAGAGCGGGGGCGACAAGGATAAACTTGGCCTGGCGTTGGAGGTCTTGCAACTCGAAGACCCCACGTTCATCGTGCGGGCAGACAAAGATACGGGGCAGACGTTGATGAGCGGCATGGGCACACTGCACCTGGAAGTGAAACAGCACCGGTTAGAACGCGACTTCCGCGTGAAGGTGCGTGTCGGCAAGCCGCGTGTCAGTTATCGTGAGATGCTCAAGCAGCCACGAACGGTGACGACGAAAGTGGACCGGCTCGGCGACAAGCCAGCATTCGCGGAACTGAAGGTGTCGTTCACCAACTTCAAGAGCGAGCGACCTGTGGCGGTGGCCAGTGCTGTTGCAGCCGAGAATCCGACGCCCGTGATGTTCCTCAGTGCGGCCGAGAAGGCACTCCAGGACGCGCTTCAGACAGGCGAACTCGGTTACCCGATGATGAACGCCCAGGCCCGCATCATCGACGCGAAGTTCGACCCGCAACTCTCGACGGAAGATACCTTCGTTGCCGCCGCGATCCGCGCGTACCGTGAGGCCACGCAGGACAACGTGTTGCTGCTCGAACCGATCATGAAGGTGACCGTAACGACACCGTCGCTCTTTCTCGGCAACATCACCGGCGACCTGGCCCGGCGACGCGCGCAGATCGAGTCGCAGGACATGAACGCCGCCGGCGACATGTCGGAGGTGGTAGCGCTCGTGCCGCTGGCGCAGCTCTTCACCTATGCCAACGAGGTGCGCAGCCTCAGCCAGGGTCGCGCCGCGATGGGGATGGAGCCGCACAGCTACGAACCGGCACCCGACGAGGTGCTGCGCCAGTTGCGCGGCGAGTGACCACGTCATCCACGCTCCCGGCTGGCGAGAAATAACCAGCCGTAGATGCGAGCGTTCTCTGCCGGCGCACCGTCCGCACTGAGCATCGCGACTTCCTTCACCACAAAGCCCGCGGATTCCAGAATCGACACAGCTTCGCGGTGCGTGAAGTGGTGCAGTGTCAGCGGTGCGCCGCCGTAGGCTTGCGGCATCGTGATGTCGCCGGCGTCGGCGCGGTCGAACAGTCCCTTCAACCGCTGCGCGATGACGCGCTTCCAGCCCAGCCCGTGGAAGTAACGGTTGTGGACGTGTAACACGAACTGACCGCCGGGTTTCAGCAAACGGAAGGCGTTCGCGATGACCTTCGCGCGGTTCTCTGCGCCGCGGACCATCCCCAGTGTGCTGAAGAGGCACGCGGCGTGGTCGAACGATGCCTCTGGGAGGTCGATTCGCTCCACGATGTTCGCTTTCACGAACTTCGGGGCTACCGCGCTGATCAACCGTGGCGCCAGTTCGTTTGCCTTCGCCAGCATCTCGTCAGACAGATCCACGCCAAGACACTCGTGACCCTTTTCGCTGAAGTGGACGCAGAGTCGGCCCGTGCCACATCCCAGGTCGATGAGTCGGCCCGGGGTGGCGAAGGCTCGTTCGCAGAACGCCACATCCGCCGTGGCGAGCGCGGAACATTGCATCTGCTCGTCGTAGCCGGCCACCATCTCGGCGGCGTGGAGGTAGTCCCACAGCCCGCGATCCACACCCGCCGGGAGTTGCCAGTCCGGTATCGCCATCCGCTTGGTCCTTTGTGATCGGCCCATTACCTCGCATACTGTGCAGTGTACCCACTGCCTGAGGTCCGGCCCATGAACCCCAACGACGCACGTATCAAGGATGTGACATTCGAGTACGAAGACTTCCACTACCGTACACCCATCAAGTTCGGTGGTGTGGCTCTCGATCGTGCGACCATCCTTAACGTGAAAATGACTGTTGAGGGGAATAGCCATAACGTGGGTATCGGTTTCGGCTCGATGCCGCTGGGAAATGTCTGGGCGTGGCCATCACGGAGCTACAGTTACGATCAGACGCTCGAGGGTATGAAGTTTGTCACGTCACGAATCGCAGCGTTGTATCAGTATTCCTCGCGATCCGGCCATCCTATCGACATCACGCACGAACTCGAACCCGAGTTCTTTCACGCAAGCGAAACGTATCTCCGCGAGAACGAGCTTCCTGAACCGATGCCGAAACTGGCGGCGCTCGTCGTTGGTTCCGCGTTCGATGCAGCGCTTCACGATGCCTACGGCAAGCTCCACGGCCGCAATTGTTTTCACACGTATGGCCCGGAGTATCTCACCAACGACCTCGGCCACTACCTCGGCGCGGAGTTTGACGGCCTCCGCCTTCACGACTTCATCACGACGGAGCCGAAGCCGCGGATGCCACTCTATCACCTCGTGGGAGCACTCGACCCCCTCGCGCCGCGCGATGTGATCAACCCCGTTGGCGACGGGTTACCGGAACACCTTGGAGAGTGGATCGCGCGCGATGGCCTCACGCATCTGAAAATCAAACTGAACGGCGATGATCTCCACTGGGATGTCGAACGTTGTGTGAGCGTGAATGCCATTGCCGAAGAGGTGCAGGCGAAGCGTGGCGTTTCGCACTGGTGGTACTCACTCGATTTCAACGAGCGTTGCCAGAACGTGGACTATCTCCTGAGTTTTCTCCGTCTGCTGAAGGAACGTGCTGCGGCGGCCTACGATCGTGTGCAGTACGTCGAGCAACCAACGGCTCGTGATCTTGCGGCCAACCCCCAGAACAGGATGCACGCGGCCGCGAAGCTCAAGCCGGTCGTGATCGATGAATCGCTTCTTGACCTCGAATCACTGAAACTCTCGATGGAGATGGGCTATACCGGCGTGGCTTTCAAGGCGTGTAAAGGGCAGACACAATCGCTGCTGCTCGCGGCGGCAGCGCAGAGGTATGGTCTGTTTCGGTGTGTGCAGGACCTGACTTGCGTCGGGGCGTCGCTGATTCAGTCCGCGAGCCTCGCAGCACATATCCCTGGCGTCGCGGCCATCGAATCCAACGGGCGGCAGTATTGCCCCGTGGCGAATGCAGCATGGGATGCAAGATTCCCCGGCGTGTTCACCATCACAGACGGCACCATGAATACCGCCGTCCTCAACGGCCCAGGTCTTGGCGCAGTGTGAGTATCGCGCCGGGGATCATCCCTTCCACACGGCAACTTGCCCGCTGCGCATGCTCAGATTCGCGAGGTGTGCGGCGCTGGCGGAACTGACACCCGCTTCCGCAGGGCAGGCCACCTTCCTGCTGCGGTCGCGGATGCAGTCCACCCAGTTCGTCAGGTGGAGTAACTCGCCGTCGGGCTTGTCATAAAAGTCGAGTCCCTTTTCACCCTTGCCGAGAACAAGCGACGATGGCGCTGGCTTTGATTTCCCGCGGTCGGGGATCACTTCGTACCGTCCGCGGTCGATATACAGTGTCCCTTCTGTGCCCATGAACTCAGTCATGGAGCCGTTCCGGTTGTTGCTGAATGTCCCCTCGAAGTAGACCTGGACCTGCTTGTCGGGATAGCGCAACAGAGTCTGAACCGTGTCGGGGGTCTCCCACACATTCTTCGCCGAGTACCAGTCACCGGCGCTGGCGGCTGTGGTTGGGTGGTCGAGGCCGAGAAACCAGTGAACCACGTCGATCCAGTGAACCATGAGATCGGTAAAGATGCCGCCACCGAAGTCCCAGAACCAGCGCCACTGGCGGAACTTGTACGCATCGAAGGGCTGTTCCTTCGCGCTGCCGCGGAAGCGTTTCCAGTCCACCTTCCTGGGGTCGAGCGAGTCCTTGTAGCGCTGAGCACGGGCCGCGTTGCGGTTCCAGGTGCAATGAACCTTGTGGACGGTGCCGATCGTACCGGCTTTCAGCACCTCATAGGCTTTGTGGAGGTGCGTCATGCTGCGTTGCTGTGTGCCGATCTGCACGACGCGTTTGTTCTCGTTCTGTGCCGCGATCACAGCCTTTCCCTCGGCCAGGTTGTGGGTGAGCGGCTTCTCGACGTACACATCCTTGCCCGCCTTGCAGGCGTCGATGGTCAGGGGAACGTGCCAGTGGTCCGGCGCGGCGATCAGTACTGCGTCCACATCCTTCCGCGCAAGCAACTCCTCGTGCTGCTTGGTGGCGAACGCCTTCGGGTCGGCGAGTTTCTTTGCGGCTTCGAGGTTGTCGTCGAAGACGTCGCAGACGGCGGTGATCTTCACGTTCGGCAGCGACGGAAACGACTTGAGTAGATGCCGGCAGCGCCCGCCGCAGCCAATAAGTCCGACTTGCAGCGTGTCGTTGGCGGCATAGCCACGCGCGGATTCCAGGAGAGCGCCAGTGGCGGCGAGCGCGGAGACGTTGAGGAATCGGCGGCGATCGGTCATGGCGGTATCTCCAGAGGAGCCGCCATGATACCCGCGATGCTTCCGCTACTGGCAGGAAAAAACAAACCCCTGCGGACGGAGAAGCCCGCAGGGGCCGGATGAAGGCGATCCATCCGTGTACGGAGGTGATGACGCAGGCAATCCGGCGCGGAACCCGTGGGACAAAAAGTAGGCGAAACGGAACGGGTGCGGGTGTGTAACCCAACCGGCTGGATCGAATCTGGGGCAGTCTGGCAGACTGCCCCAGGCTTAGTACCAGATACGCCTCGAATAGTTTCATCCGATTCAGAAATTTGGCCGAAAGTTGACTCCAGATGAGAGAGAAATGAGAATCCCGATGAGCAACCGATGCCCAACGGCGAAGAGATTCGCCGAACTGGAGTCGGTCGGCGGTGTGCCGAAGGATCAGATGCCGAACTTTTTCCGCAATGTGTCCGCGGCGTCGGCGAGTGACCCGCCAGATGTGCCGCCGAGCAGCGATTGAAGATGCTCGCCAACAACCGGGGCTTTCGCTTTCACGAACTCGACCACGCTATTTACCGCGTTTGTGGCTTGCTCCGGGCTGATCCCGGCTTTCTCGCTCACAGTCTTGATGAGTTCGTCCACGTTACACCTCTGGAAGTGGGAAGGGTGTTACTTCTCTGGCGTCTCAAACCTTGGGAATCGCCTGCTCGCGGTCGCAACGGGTGATCCGTCCTTGCCCAACCTCACGACGTAGCACGCCGCGCCGGGCGTACCTTCGATCAACTTCATGGCCTGCTCTGTTGGCAGCACGCTGACAGCTTTCGTCATGCTGTCGGCGTCGATGCCGTGCGTGGCGATCACTGTAACGCTGCGTTGTCCAGTCAGTCCCAGACCGGTTCGTGGATCGAGGACATGCGAATAACGCACGCCCTTGATCTCTACGAACTGCTCCAGATCCCCGGAAGTGGACACCGCGGCGTTGATCAGTGTGAGCATGCGCGGCTTATGGCTTTTCGCGATCGGAGCAATCTCGACTTTCCAGCCCGCTGTGCCTGGCGGTGCGTCGCCGCAGGCGATGTCACCGGAGGCAGCGACCAGCGCCTGCCGGATGCCGAACTCGTCGCGGAGTAGCTTCAGCACCTCGTCCGCCGCGTACCCCTTCGCGATCCCGCCGAGGTCGAGTTCCATGCCGGGTGTGAGTAGTTGCACGGTCTTCTTCGCCGGGTCGAGTTTCACATTCTTGTAGCCAACCTTCGCGCGTGCCGCGGCGAATTCCTTCGGCTCCGGGAGCTCCTGTGTGCGACGCGCCAGCCGCCAGAGTTGTACCACTGGCCCCACGGTCACATCGAAAGCACCATCGCATTGTTCTGAGAGCGTTGCCGCTTTCTGAAGGACGCGGAAGAGATCGTCGCTCACCCTTACGGGCGGACCGGTCCTCGTTTTGAATGCGTCACAGAGCCGCATCAACTCGCTGTTCTTCTTGTAGTCGCTCATTGTCTTATCGAGCGCGGCAACGCGTGCGAAGGCGGCGTCCGCCACCTTCTTCGCTGCTGTCCTGTTGGCGGTGTAGAATACGAGTCGGAACGTCGTGCCCATGTGCTTCGACTCGAACTCAAAGCGGTGGGCCGCAGGGAGTGTATCTTTCCCGCCAGTTGTGGGGGTAGGTGTTACCAGCGCAGTTGATAGAATGATCGGAAGCACGATGGCGCATAGTGCCGTAAAGAATCCCATTTACGCGCCCCTCACCCGTTGACAGCAGTCGTCCTATCGGAGAATCTAGCAGACATGCCACGCCGATACACCCTCTTAACTGTGGTCGCCGCCTTTCCACTCTTCGCGCTGGCCGCGATGTCGGAGGACAAGCCAGCGCCCAGGCCCGTTCCGAAGCCCGCGAAGCTGGAACAAAAGCCGTACACCGAGAAGACGGTGGGTTGGAAAACGGTGGTCGATGACCCCGATAGCGATCCGCCGAAGACACACAAGGAGGACATGAAGGCGAAGTTCGAGATGGTGTGGGTGCCAGGCGGTGAGTTCACGATGGGCAGCCCCGCAAGCGAACCGGGTCGCGATGCCAACGAAGGGCCGCAGCACAAGGTGAAGGTCGGTGGCTTCTGGATGGGCAAGTTCGAAGTAACCTGGGATGAGTTCGATGTGTTCTGGTTCGATGAGACTTTCTACAAGGCCGATGAGACTGCTGCGAAAAAACTCGGCCCGGATGCCGTCACGCGACCCACGAACACATTCGTGGACGCGACCTATGGCCACGAGCGCGAAGGGCATCCGGCGCTGTGCATGACACACCACGCGGCAATGATGTACTGCAACTGGCTTCAGAAGAAGACCGGTCACCCCTACCGCCTGCCGACCGAGGCTGAGTGGGAGTATGCCGCTCGCAGTGGTAAGGGCGACTCGGCCTACTTCTTCGGCAACGACGCCAAACAACTCGACGAGTATGCCTGGTACAAGAAGAACTCGGCGGACGAAGACCATCGCAAGGGAACCACACACCAGGTCGGCACGAAGAAGCCCAATCCCTTCGGCCTCTACGACATGTACGGCAACGTGTGGGAATGGACCCTCGATCAATACGACCCGAAAGCCTACTCCCGGTTCGCCAAGAACCCGCTCTCCATCAGCCCGGTTACTGTTCCGACCGATAGCAAGTGGTCGCACGTGGTCCGCGGCGGGTCCTGGGCCGACACGGCCGACAAGTGTCGCAGTGCTTCCCGGCGAGTCTCGGATCGGAGTTGGATGAAGTCGGACCCACAGGAGCCGCAAAGCATCTGGTGGCTGACGCGCATGGACGTGATCGGGTTCCGCGTAGTGCTCGCCGATCACGAGCAACCCAATCTTGTGGGGCTGAAGCCGAAGGTCGTGAAGAAGAGTGAGTAAACGGCAACTCAGACGTACCTGGATCGCTCTGTAAGAAACGCCGAAAACTGGTCCCTTTCGCCCTGGAGTGTTTCTCATGTCGAACCGTCGTAACTTCCTGAAGACGAGCGCCGCGGTTGGCGGCGTCGCGCTGGCGAATAGCCTGACGGCCACTGCTTACGCGGCAGGCAACGATACGATCAAGGTGGGCCTGGTCGGTTGCGGCGGTCGTGGGATGGGCGCTGTCCGCGACATGCTCGAAGCCGAGGAGAAGATCAACGGCGACGCGCCGAAGTTGGAGATTGTCGCGGTCGCCGATGTGTTCAAGCACAAGGCCGAGAATGCCGTCAAGACCTTCACCAACACGAAGAGCCAGCGCTACGGCAAGTATGCCAAGCAGGTGAAGATCACGCCGGAAACGACGTTCTCCGGGCTGGATGCTTACAAGCAGTTGCTGGCGACCGACGTGAACCTCGTCATCCTCGCCACGCCGCCGGGCTTCCGACCGTATCACCTGGAGGCCGCCGTGGGCGCCGGCAAGAACATCTTCTGCGAGAAACCGGTGTGCGTGGATGCGACCGGCGCGCGGAAGTGCTATTCGCTGGTGGGCGAGGCGAAGAAGAAGAATATCGCCATCGTCGCCGGTACGCAGCGACGCCACCAGAAGGGTTACATTGAGTCGATCAAGAAACTCCAGGATGGGGCCATCGGCGATGTGCGGGCCGCACGTTGTTCGTGGAACGGTGAGGGCATCTGGTTCCACGACCGCGCTGCGAACGTCAGCGACGTGGAGTATCAACTCAACAACTGGTATCACTTCATGTGGGTCTGCGGAGACCACATCGTCGAGCAACACGTCCATAACCTGGACGTCATCAACTGGGTGATGGGCACGCACCCGATCAAGGCAACCGGCATGGGCGGCCGCGCCCTGCGGCGGCCCGGCGATCCGAATGTCGTTGGCAACATCTGGGATCACTTCGCTGTCGAGTATGAATATCCGAACGGTGTGAAACTCTTCAGCTACTGCCGCCACATCCCAGGTCAGGCTGACGTGTCGGAAACCGTGTTCGGCTCGAAGGGTACTTTCACCACGCGCGGCGGCTACAAGATCAATGGCAAGCAGTCCGGCTCCGACAACATCTCGCCTTACGTTCAGGAGCATATCGACTTGCTGAGTAGTATCCGCGCCGGCCGGCCGCTCAACGAGTTGAAGAACGTCACCGACTCCACCTTTACCGCAGTCTTCGGCCGTAACGCCTCCTACGCCTGCCGCGAACTGAAGTGGGACGCAGCACTGGCTGCGGCCGAGGATACGATGCCGAAGGATCTGAAGATCGACATGAAGCTGAAGGTTTCGCGCGCCCCATCGCCTGGTTCCTGGAAGCTCCCGCCGAAGGCGTGAGCCTCCGGGATTGGAAGCGCACCAGATGCACGAGCCTCGATCGCTGAAGTCAGCGATCGAGGCTCGTGTGGCATATGGGCAGCAGTCAGGGTGTTACGCCAGTCCCAGTATCTTGTCCATCGTCGCGGAGAGCTTCTTGAGGTATTCCTCACCACCGCCACTGACCTCGGCCGTAGCCCAGCCATCGTAACCGATCTCGCCCAGCGCCTTGAGTACCTCGGGCCAGTTTTCATCACCCTGACCGATGGGCACCCACTTCTTCGTCTTGCTGTAGCCCTTGAAGTCGAACTTCAACATCCGCTTGCCGAGCTTGCGAATCCATTCCGCGGGCGGCACGCCATACTTGATCATGTTCGAGCAGTCGAAGTAAGCCCCCACGGAATCTGTCTTGAAGCTGTCGATGTACTCGATCAGTTGTTCGGGCTTCGTGAGGAAGTCGTTCCACACAACCTCGATCGCGATCTTCACCTTCAGTTTCTCGGCGTGCGGCAACGCCTTCTTCACCTCGGCCTGCGAGCGGTCCCAGCACTGCTCGTATGTGACGCCGTTGCGGGCCACGCCGGGCACCAGCAGCACAGTATCCGCGCCGAAATACGCCGCGTCGTCCAGTGCCTGGAGGAGTGCAAATCGGCCTTCTTCACGCACTTTCGGATCGGGATCGGAAAGCGGCAGGCTCCAGTGAACCGAGTCGATGATTCCATGAATCTTCACGCCGGTTTCGGTTGCGGCTTTCGCAGCGGCTCGGCGGTTAATCGAACTGGGGCTGTCCAGCTCAACACCGGCAAAGCCGCACTTCCTGGCGAGTTCAAACTTGTCGCGCGTGGTGCGACCACCCTGGATCATGCCGTATTTCACGGCTTTCTTGAGCTTTGGGTGGCTCGCGGCTCTGGCGAACAACTGTGGGCCGGACGCAACTGCCGGCGGTGCGGCATAGCTCAGCGTTCCGCCAAGACTTGCGGATGTCAGGATCGCGCCGGTAGTGTGAAGGAAGTCGCGTCGGCCGAGTGGTCGGTTCATGGTTGCCCTCAGGGCGAAGTCCGCGGCGCAGCTTCCGTTCCGGCCGAAAACACTCCGTTTGTGTTCAGTTAGGTGCGAGTTCGGCACTCCCTGCCGATCATGCGGATTGTGACGCTTGCGCGTGCGATCCGCAAGCATTCTGTTCAGAAAATGGCGACCGGTGGACGCAAGCAATCGGCGGGCCAAAACTCCGATCTACGCCCGCCATTCCACCGTGGCAGACTGGCCTGGCCCTTCTTCAACTTCCACACGAAGGACTTCGGGAGCGAAGTTTTCATTCACACGAAGCGATTCTCGAAGACGGCCGGCGATATAACGGGCCAGGAGTTCGGCCGTTGTGTTCTCGATGGGCAGGAGGATACAGTCGCCGCGTGGGAAACTCCATTCGCGATCTTCATAGTTCACGCGCACGCACCGCGGCGTGTCGTCCACGGCGATTACCGGATTCTTCGTCGCCAGTAGCATGTGGTGATCGAGTTCGTCGGTGATCTCCTTCGCGCGATTCTTCAACGCGATGAAGTCGACGACGTAGTAATCCTCCTGCAACAGTCCCTCCACTTCAACCGCCGCGCGATAATTGTGCCCGTGGAGGCGCTCACACTGATGACCGCGGTAGCTGATGAAGTGCCCACAACAGAAGACCAGATGGTCTTTCGAGACGCACACGGTGAATCGTTCGCTGGGCATGGTGACATCACCAGAGAGACGGCACATGGAGTGAGCCTGCGACTTCAGAGCCAGTCGGAGGCGTTCCATCGAAACGGAGCGGAAGGCGTTACCTTATTCTCCCTGAGGGCGACGAACAGAGACGCGGTGATGAGGTCGGCCGTTGTCCCGGGATTGAGTTTGTTCCCATCGCTGCGCAGGTGCGTGTCCAGGGCGATCCCAGCGGCGCGACCCGCAGTGGTTTCGATCCCACCCAACCGTAGCACCTCTGTGGCCAGTTGCTGAACGGCTTCCGCAGCCGCGAGACCATTCTTGCGCGCGATGAGCGAATCAGGATACGTCGCAAGCCACCGCAGTTGCGAATCAATGATCGCGGCTTCGATGCATCCGAATCGTGTGAAGGCGTCCACGAACTTCGGCACGCCGAAGTCGAATACGTCCGCGAAGCCGTTGGCGTATTGCCGCGCGACCATGTCGCGATCCGCCGCGAGTTTCATGGCCTCCAGAAGCGTGACTGACGGTTCTTCACGTACGTCCTGTTCCGCCGAATCGCCGAGCCCGCCGGGGCTGGCGAGCCGGATGGCCTCATACACCCACCGTGCATCGTGCGTGGCGTCGAGGGCGTTCAGCACCTCCTGGAGTTTCTCACGAAGGGGATCGCTGCAACCAGTGAGGTCGAACGGTGCCAGGAGTAGAATAATGCCGAGATTGGTATTCTTCCCCACGCGACGTTGCGTTTTCTTCACGGCATCGATCACGACGTGGCCGACACTCTGACGCGGGAACGTCCAGAGCGAAGCGATTGCCGCTGCCGAGAGAAGGAAGTCGGTGTATGAGGTATCCGCGAACGCGGCGTTGGGGTGGACATTGCCGACTTTCCGCGCCGTCGCCTCCCAGATGCACGCCGTCTGAACGCGAAAGCAGTTGGCTTCGTGAATCATCTTGATGCTTGTTGCGTGAGGAACCGCACGATTTCCGTGGCCACGTCGATACCGCAGGTCGGGGCGAGTGCCTTCCACCCAGGCACGGCGTTTACTTCGATCACGAAGAGTTCGCCATCAGGACCAGGAAGAAGATCGACTCCCGCTACCGGGCAGCCGACCGCTTCCGCAGCGGCCAGTGCTAGCCGTTCTTCTGTGTCACTCAGCCGGACGCGCGTCGCGGTGCCGCCCTGCGCCACGTTCGTGCGCCAGTCGTTACTCGCGATGCGGCGCATGCTCCCGATCACATGGCCGCCGAGGACGAAGGCGCGTAAGTCCCAGCCAGGATGCCGCACGAACTTCTGAAGGTAAATCACCTGCCCGGTTTGTTCCAGCACGCGGAAAGTGCGCCATGCGGTTTCCAAATCCGTGACGCGGCACATTCCACGCCCTTCGGCGCCGAAGAGCGGTTTGAGTACCACATCGCCACCGAGTTCCGCGAACGCGGCCAGTGCGTCGTCGCTCTTCTGGCAGATGACGGTTGGCGGTGTGGAAATGCCGGCCCGCGCGAGCCGGGCAGTGGTGAGGTACTTGTCTACGCACACTTCCACCGCGCGCGGCGGATTGAGTACGTACTGCCCACATGCGGCCGCTTCGTGAAGCAGGTCCATTCGGAATACGACCTGCTCCAGCGATCCGGCTGGCATGGTACGAACAAGGATCGCCTCGAAGTCTGCCAGCGTAGCGCGGGCAGCATTCACGCTCGCGCCCAGCGCGCGGAAGTCGAGTGGCAGGGCGTGGTGTCCCAGTTCCCTGGCTGCGCGGAGAGAATCCTGCACATGCCAGCCGCTTCCGCCAGAGAGAATCGCGATTCGCATGGTCCCACACTGCAACGCAGCAAGCGGAGTTAATCGATGCCAAAAGACTTCCGCAGCAGGTCGGGTTCCATCTTACCGAAGCGGTGGCACTTGCCTGTCTTCAGGTTTCGGAACTCGATCTCCGCGGGCGAGAACAGCATCGGATCAATCTTGTAGAAGTCGCCGCCATAGCGTTCGAACACTTCCGCGAAGGGTGCGCCGTGATCCTTCGATGCGCACGACGGCACCTTTGGCCCGATGTGAGCGATGTGTTCATCGTCCGCGCGGACCCAGAGCGTCACCTTCGCGCCGTAGAGGATCGCATCGTTGGTGCGGCCGATGGCGTGACCGAAATCGGCCGCCACTGGCGGCAGCGGGGCGATGCCGTATGCACTGACGACGTGCGTCACGTCGAACTTCAGTTCATGCAGCTTGTGCAGCGCGGTCTCCACCGAGCGCGCGACAATCTGCACCGTGCCGGCGATGCTCGTGGTTGGCGCGACGAGGAGCGTCAGGTGTTCCGCGACAGGCGGCAGTTTCGCGACGATGGCGGAGACAACTTCCTCCGTCGGGTGCTTGTGCGTTTCCAGCACACCCACGGCGAACGCCGATTCCTCCTTGCCAGGGATGTGATGGAATAACTCCTCGCGCGCGGCCAGCGCCCGCATTGGGCCAGAACCCATCGCGAAGAACTTCCCGGCGGTCACCTGCCAGCCAGCGTACTGCGATGCGAGGCAGGCGCGTACCGGGTCGTCGGTCGTGACCTGCACCCCTGGCCCACCGACTTCGGCGATGGGGCAGGGGACATACGCCACTTCGCCCAAGTCCGCGAGACACGCGCGCGCCATCATCAGCCCGGCGGCCAGCGATCCTTGCATCGCCCCGCCGCAGTCGATCACACGCGCGCCGGCGACCTTAGACACACCGACACGCAGTCGCGCGGCGTTGCGCTCCACTTCGTCGGCCACGAGTTGAGCACGTTCGTTGAGCGTCATGGCTGTGCATTCCAGAAGAGGGAATCGAGTTCCGCCGCGCGTGATTGTAGCCGCTCGCGGACCTCCTTGGGCGTTCTTCCCGTTGCGAACAGCGTGAGTACGGGACAGCCGGGTTCGATGACACTGCCGGCATCAGGAATGTCCGCGAAGTCGGGCAGTCGCCACGCATCGAAGTCACCCGCGAGGTCCGCATCCCACGGGCCGCCCGGCGGGAAACGGATCGCACGCGGCGCGTAGTATATCGCTTTGCCAACCGGTCGCATCTCGGCGCGATGGTCTGCCAGAAGGGAGCCGGGTTGCGAGCCACCGTATGCACCGAAGACGGCGTTCCCGGTCGCGTGTTCGAGCACCTCCGCGGCCGATGTATACCGCGGGTTCACCTCAATCAGATACGCTACACCATCGTTGAGAACATAATCCACGCCCCACACGCCGCGAAGGATATTGTGCTCGCACAGCTGATGCTCCATCGCGCACACAGCCGCATCGGCTGTGGTTAACCCGATGTTGCCACAGTAGGCGAAGGGCTTCGCATGGAGCCACGCTTCGCCAATGAGTTGTTCAGTCATTCCAAAGAGAGTCGTGTTCACGAAGAGGGCAGACATCGGCGCGCCGCCCACGAACTCCTGAAAGTAGTGGTGTGCGGACGCGGCTTCGCCCGGATGCGCGACGCGAATGCCCAGACCGGCAGCGGAACGAAATGGTTTGCGGAGCCAGCAACCGACTGTGGGGCACGATTCGCCGCGGGGAATGAGTCGCGGCACGCGGAAACCGCCAGGTGAGAGCGCGGGAAAGAACGAGAAGGGGTCGCGGACGCGGTCGAGTGTCTCGGGAGGGTTCCCCCAGAGTTCGCGCCTGGCACCCAGTTCGCGAACGACATGCGGATAATTTTCGAGGCCGCCAGTATAGAGCAGTGGCCCAGGCTCGAATCGTGTGGCGAACCTGGGCAGCGCCTCGGGGTAACGCTCCATTGGGCAGCGGGCGCACGACGCGACGCGCACCAGGTCGCGATCGGTGAAGAGATCGATTGCCCAGGCGGAATGTCCGGCGCGGGTCAGCGAGTGAACTGCCGCCCGCGCACTCGCGCCCACAACCCCGACCCTTGTCACTTCTCCACGGGTGTCGGCAGTCCGAAGAACTTCCGCACCGCCTGGAGTTCGGGTATCGTCATCACGGCCATCACGTCGGCGTAATCGTCCGTCCAGGCACTCACACCTTCTAGCTGGTTGAGCGGGCGGAAGCCGTAGCCCGTCTCGTCCTGGAGGATGTTCATGAGCGGGACATACTCGGAGCCGTGTCGGCGGATCCACCGCGCGAACATCTGCGCCTGGGGGTCGTTTGATCGCTTGTCGAGGAACTCCAGCAGAGCATCCTTCTGCTTGCCGTTCTCCGTCCCCACGGGAGCCTTCGATCCTGGGTATTTCTGATGGATCACCTCGATCAGTGCCGCGCTGGGGTAGAACTCGTCCATGTAGTCGCCGATGGGCGAGCAGATCCGGTCGCCGAGTGCCTCACGCGTGCGCGCCAGCGCCACCCAACTCGACGCGGTCTTGCCGGGGCGGCTCTCGGCGTTGTCGTTCCACACGCGAGCCACGAGGTTGTGTTCCTTCGCGATGGCGGCAACCACCGGTTCGAGTTCCACATACTTGTTGGAGATGTGCAACGCAAGGACGCCATCGTCGGTCAGCCGATCGAGGTAAAGCCCCACGGCCTCCTTCGTGAGGAGGTGAACAGGGATTGAGTCGGAACTGAACGCATCGACGAGCAGCAACTGATACTTGCGGTCGGTGTCGTGCTTGAGCACGAGTCGTGCATCGCCGAGTCGGAAATCGAGCTCGGCGCCGCGGTTGCGCGCGTCGGTCACGAAGGTGAAGTACTTGTCAGTATCGGCGACGAGTTTCTTCACCGTCGGGTCGATCTCGTAGAAGGTGAGTTTCTGTCCTTTCTTGGCGTAGCAAGCCACGCTGCCCGTGCCCAGACCCACCATTGCCACTGGCGCGCGATCCTTTCCACGGCGTGTCAGTTCGCGGAACATCGCCCCGACAGGACCGGTCCGGTGATAGTACGTCAGTGGTTCCTGGCGGATGTCGAAGTGCGTGATGGCCCCGGTCACGGCGATGTTATCCCACGGGTTGATCGTGAGCATCTGAAGCAGGTCGCGCGGGTGATTCTTCAGCACCTTCGCCTGCGTGCCGTGCAGCGTGGTGCCGTGAACTAACCGCAGGTACTCGATACTTCCACCGGGTGCCGGGTCGCCGGAGGGTGTCTTGAACTCGGGATTGAACGGTACCACATACCGTTCAATCTTGAGGATGCCGAAGAAACTCCGCTCGGTGTGGATCACGTCTTCGTTTGCTTCACGGAGTGTCGCTGGCCCCAGAATGGCCGCGACCGAAAGCGCGAATCGCACCGGGCGATCCACAAAGAAGAAGCAGATCATCACCGGCAGCGCGAAGGTCACGATCATGTACACCGTGTCCCAGGTTATGTTGAACGGCATCCCGCTCGCCACGCTGTTGAGCATCCGCTGATACCAGGGGAAGTCCGACGGCATCCGCTGGAGCCGCCAGAACGCCAGACCAATCAGTACAGGAATGATGAGATCCAGCGCCAAAGCCACGCGCCGATTCGTGTTCATGACCCGGTAGAAGCGAAGGAATGCGTTCGAGCGACGACCGCCAGCCGTGTCCGGCTGAGATGCCTTCTCGGTATCCATCGGCGAGTTGAGATTCGGCACCATCAGGCAGGCGATGATGAGCGCCAGCGGATACTCGTAGGCCAGTGGGAAGGCCAGCGGCGCGATGAGCGAGTTGAAGATGCCGCCGAGCACGCCGCCCAGCGACATGATGAGGAAGTAGGTCGTGAGGTATTGCGGCGCGGGTCGGTCGCGAGCCAGTTCGTAGTGGCACATGAGTGCCGCGGTGAAGAACGTGACCAGGTGCAACAGCAAACTGAGGCCGACGCCGAGCCGCCCACTGACGGGTGAGATCATCAGGAACACGAGCAGTAGAATCATCACCGGGGCAAGGTTGCCGATCAAGATGCGGAACCACGACGGCACGCGACCGAACGCGATGATGAACGTGATGAGGTATAACGCCAGCGGCCCGACCCAGAGCAGCGGGATGCTGGCGATATCGGTGGTCATGTGGAATGTGACACCGAGCATGAGGCTGCTGGGCACAAACGCCAGCGCTGTCCACTTCGCCATTCGCAGCCAGGACGGAGGTGTTTGCATAGCCGAAGCGCCGTCGGCCTCGGATGGCTTCCCGGCAGTCGATGCGGCTGGTTTGTCAGTGGAAGCGGAGCCAGGGGGCACGCCAAGCGGATTGGATGCAGCACGCCCGCAGAAGCTAATCAGCGCGAACAGTCCGAGGAAGCCGACCGCCCAGAACCATGTCTGGTTCCCCTGCGTCATGTTCGGCTCGATGAAGATCGGGTAGCCCAGCAGTGAAATGAGGCTGCCGGCGTTGCTCGCCGAGTAGAGGAAGTACGGATCGCGCGCCGATGGGTGCCCCGTATACGTGAACCACTTCTGCAAGAGTGTCGCGCTCGTCGAGACCACGAAGAACGGCACGCCGATGGCCAGTGTGAGGATCGCCAACACACTGAGTATGGCGCTGGATGTTCCAGTCGGGGCAAGGCTCTCCGCTGCGGCGATCGGAGTATTGCGCGGCCCGATCAGGATCGACAACACAAACGCCGCGACAGGGAGTGTCATCACGCCAATATGGATGATCCACTGCTTCCGTGTGTCGTGTAGGCGAGTTAACCGGTCGGCATAGAGATAGCCCAGGAGCAGGAGCGCCTGGAAGAAGACCATGCAGGCATTCCACACCGCAGGGCTTCCGCCGAGTAATGGCAGGACAAGCTTGCCCACCATCGGTTGGACCATGAACAACAGCGACGCGCTGATAAACAGCGTGGCGGCAAACAAGAGAGGCACGGGAACGACTCCAGATGCAGGCTCGGCGATGCGAAGTCAGAGTACCACGAAGTGTATCGAACCCCATTACAGAGGGGAAGTTGCGGAAAATGAGAAGGGTATGGGAACGGTGGGGAGCCGCCGAGAGCCTCGCGGAAGACAACTCCGACAGGCAAACGGGCGGCGTTTCTGCAACCAATTTCGTTCACGCTCTCGCGCCGCGCGGGGCGACACGCGGTCTCCGAGGCGCTTGCTTCTCGCGTCTGCCTCCCGGATAACTACGCCACAGGCTTTTCTGAGGAGACTCACGCATGGTTCGTATCGGCATCGTCGGTTTGGGTTTCATGGGCCGGATTCACTATCTGGCAGCGCAGAGTTTGAAGGGCGCGAAGGTGGCTGCGATTTGCAGCCGCGATCCGGCCAAGCGTGCCGGCGACTGGCGGAATACCCGCGGCAACTTCGGCCCCGAGCCGGGACAGGTCGATCTGAGCGGCGTCAAGACGTACGAGAAACTCGACGACATGCTGGCCGACCCGGAGATCAACCTCATCGACGTGTGTACCGTCACCGATCAGCACGCCTCAATTGCCATTGCCGCGCTGAAGGCGGGCAAGAATGTACTGGTCGAGAAGGCCATCGCGCTCACACCACAGGACGCCGACGCGATGCTGGCTGCGGCGAAGAGCACTGGCAAATTGCTGATGGTTGCGCATGTTCTGCCGTTCTTCCCGGAATTCCGCTTCGCAGCCGAGGTGATTCGAGGTGGTCAATACGGAAACGTGGTCGGGGCGCACTTCAAGCGAGTCATCTCGAAGCCAGACTGGTCCAACGACATCGGCGATGCAGCCAAGACAGGTGGGCCGGCGGTCGATCTCCACATTCACGATACGCACTTCATCGGTCTGGTTTGTGGCGTGCCGAAGGAGGTCTTCGCCGTCGGTGCCATCGAGCGTGATGCCGTGACGTACCTCACGACATCGTACCTCTATGGCGCTGGCGGCCCGGCTGTCACCTGTTCGAGCGGCGCGGTCGCGATGGGCGGCCGGCCGTTCGTTCACGGCTACGAGATCTACCTGGAACGGGCGACGCTCGTTTACGACTCCAGTGGGCTGGCGCTGACGCTGCTCACGGCGGATGGGAAGTCCACACAACCGGCGTTGCCTGGTGGGGGCGACCCACTCTCCGCATTCGCCGACGAGTTGCAAGCCGCGGCGGATGGCGTGAGTTCGGGGAAAGAGCCAGACCTGCTGAGCGGGAAACTCGCGCGCGATGCGCTCGTGCTGTGCCATCGCGAGATCGAGTCGGTAAAGACAGGCAAGGCCGTGGCCGTGGGCTGATTACCCAGATTCTCCAACTCCGTTAACCGGAACACTTCGCGCGGCTTCCGCGGGAACTCCTGGTGAGAAGCTGTAACGGTTCTCGCAGTCTCGCGGGTTCTGTCGATTCAGATGGACAGAGCCAAGCAGTCAAGCGCGAGGACGGGTGATGAAGCAGCGGATGTGGGCAGTCGGCGCGGTCCTGGCGATCCTCTCGGCGAACACCGGTTGCGTATCGTGTTGTTCCAAGAGTTACGCCACGGCTCGCGACTGCGCGCCCGATTGCGCCCTGCCGGCAGCCAGTCGCAGCAACGTCTACGTCTTCATGGTTCACGGCCTCACGCCGACCACAGGCAGTGGTCTGGAGACGCTGCGGGAGAAACTGGCCGAGTGCGGCTTCGCGAAAGTCGGCATCGGTGAACTGGCGATGGCCTCCTGCATGTGGTGGGAGATCAAACAGATCGCGCGATACGAACCGGAAGCACGGTTCGTGCTGCTGGGCTACGACCTCGGCGCCCCGGCGGCTGTCTGTGTGGCTCGCGATCTGGCATCGCGAAACATCCCAGTAGAAGCCGTGGTGTTGCTCGATCCAGTCGGCTGCGGCGCGACTCACGACATCCGTACCATCATCGTCGCCAGCGGTTCCGCCAGCTATTCGAGCCTCCCTTATATGCCACGCATGGTCGTCTCTGAGGCGAACCACTTCCAGCTTCCCTCGCATCCGAAGACGGTTGCGGCAGTGGCCGGATTGCTCGAAGAGATCGCCTCGCGGAACTGCCCGGCACCGGGAGAGTCGATCGAGGAGTGGAGTTACCCGCCCGCACCGGAGATGCATCCATTGCCCATGCCGCGCGGCGACGAGTGGGACATCCTTTCAGGCGGTATGGACACGACGCTCTCGATCAACACACGGGTCATGACTTCACCCACACAGGCATCCACGCCGCCTTCCTCCACCACCGTGGGAGCGGTGCCAACTCAACGATAGTGGCCAGCCGGTACAATGCCTGTATGAAGCTGAAACAACGGCCAGAAGACTTTCGCGTCGAAGAACTGACGGATGCCGTTCCGCAGTCGGTCGGCGAGTTCGCCCTCTACAGGCTCAACAAGACTGGCTGGACAACCCCGGACGCTCTGGCCGCGATACGCCGTCGCTGGCAGATCGACTCACGACGCCTCAGCTACGGCGGATTGAAGGATCGCCACGCAGTCACCACACAGTACTTCACCATCTTCCGCGGCCCCAGACGGAATCTCACGCATGAACGAGTCACATACACATACCTCGGCCAGCGAGTTGAGCCATTCACGGCCAGCGATATTCGCGCGAATCGCTTCACCATCACACTGCGTGCGATGAACAGCGACGCCGTGGCCCGCGCCGAGGGTGCGTTGCGCGAGGTTCAGGCCGCGGGGTTACCCAATTTCTTCGACGATCAGCGGTTTGGTTCGGTGGGAGAAGCGAATGAGTTCGTTGCGAAGGAGATGGTCTTTGGCCGCTTCGAGCGCGCGTTGTGGCTGGCACTGGCTGCACCGTATGAGCATGACCGCGCTGATGCGAAACAAGAGAAACTCACCTTGCGTTCATTATGGGCGAAGTGGCCCGAATGTCAGGCCAAGCTCCTGAAAGGGCATGCGCGAAGCCTCGTGAGCTACCTCGCCGCACACCCCACCGACTTCAAGGGCGCGGTGGCACGCCTGCGGCCTGAGTTGCAGGGCCTTTACCTCTCCGCCTACCAGAGTTTCCTGTGGAACAGGATGCTCGCGACGTGGCTGATAAAAACACTTGGGCCAGCGAATCTGATGGATCTGGAACTGAGACTCGGCCGTGTGCCGGTCCCGGTGCGTGTGCCGGATGAGCAGAGATCCGCGTGGGAGTCGCTCATGCTTCCGCTGCCGTCGGCCCGTGTGAAGCCCGACCCTGGCGTGCCGTGGCTATCGATTGTCGAGGAGGTGCTGAAGGTCGAGGGGTTGACGCTGCCGGAACTGAAGGTGAAGGGGATGCAGAAGCCGTTCTTCTCGAAGGGTGACCGCCCCGCTTGCGTGCGTCCGACGAACCTCGGTTCGGAATCGGCGGACGACGAGTTGAACAAAGGGCGGCGGGAACTCGTGCTGCGCTTCGACCTGCCGCGCGGCAGTTACGCCACAATGTTGGTGAAGCGTGTGACTGTGTAACTGCACGTCGCAGGTGGCGAGGATGCTGCACTACTACTTCTCCACCAGCGCCTTGAACGTCCGGGTAATCACCGGGGCCGCTTCGGGTCCGACGCTGTTCATCTCGCCGTACTGCGACTTCTTCAACCCGTAGCAGAACGGTGCCTTTTCGTCCCATTGCCGCTTCGGGATGAAGTAACCGAGTTCGTCGTTCGCCAGGCCAATGAGCATCCGGTGCTTCGCCTTCATCTGATCGTAGATTGCTGGTTCAGCAGGAGCATCCGGGTAGTCCGCGCCGGGGTCGGCGGGTTGTTGCACCTTCCCCAGCACCAATTCCGGATAGATTTCGCCCGGAATCGCGGCGATTTCGAGTGGCCCGAGTTTCAGGAAACCGAGTTCCGTTTTCACCGCCACGGGCTTGCTCACATCCTTCGTCGTCATGAACTTCTTCGGTGTGGCGTTTCCCTCCCACAGATACATCTGCCGGTTGAGAACACCGAACGACCACGCGAGCCGGTAGATATTGTTTTCCACGGGGACGAGCAGTTCGCGCGTGCGAATCTCAAACGGTGTCAGCGTGATGGGCTGTGCGGCTTTGAGTGACTTCTCGGCGAGGTTCGCGAGGAGTTTGCCGTAACGGTCGGCCTTCTCGAAGGTCCCATCCTTCAACTCCTTGCCGTTCTCGTCCTTCACCGGCAGGCCCAGTGTGGTCATCAACCCGCCGACTGTACCTGTGAAGTACGCGACCGGGCACTTCTGCGATTCGCGCAGATACTTCCGCACGAAGTAGATGTAGTCGGCGGTGATCGCGGTGTTCCTCGATGCGAGCGATTCCGGGTGGCAGTTCCACTGGATCAGAATGCCCAGTGGTTTGTTGGTGCGGGGGTCGCGGAAGTGGAGGGTGACAAGCTCGTCGTGCTTGACAATGGGGCGGCGGTTATCGTTGAGCAGATCCGAGTCGCGTGCCGAACCGAATCGCACAGCGGCCGGCTTGCGAGCCTTGTCCGCGGCCTGTACCGCTGCGACGCAGCCCGCCTCCACCTTGCTGAGGTACGCCGCGTCGATGCCGCTTTGCACGGGCGATGGCCCCCATAGGCCGAGCGTGTCTGGCCCCTCGTGATTGTGTGTGGCGGAGACGAGAACGTAACGGAAACCGGGTAACTTCGCGCGCACGCGATCGACACTCGGGAGGAACAACCCCACGACATCGACCGACACAAACGCGATCTTCTCGTTGCCGTCGGCCATCACCACTGCGTTGGCCATGATCGGATCGTGAACCGTCGTCGCCTTGCGATTCTGTCCGAAGCCGGCGAGGTAAACGGGTTTCTCCTTCTTGCCGACCCTGGGTGTCAGGTCTGTTTCGCCAAAGCCAACGGAGAACTCACCAGCAATGGCTGGGAGTCCAACCGCGGCAAGCATGTAGACGGAGAGAGCGAATCGCATCGGATGAGGCTCCTGACGGGAAGAGAATGCCACTGACATCAGCTCTGCGCCGCGGTTTCCTTCATGTAGCGAATGCTTTCACGCGCGATGGTGTCTGGATCCGGGGAGTAGTCGAAGACTTCCACCGACACCCAGCCATCGTAATTCACATCGCGCAGGGCCTGGAAGATGGGCTTGAAGTCGGTGTCGCCGAAACCGGGACCGCGCTTGTTTGGGTCGTTGGCGTGGAAGTGCTTGAAGTACTCGCGGTTGGCGCGGATCACATCGGCCACCGGCGCTGCCTCGGCCGACATGGCTTTCACGTCGAGATGCAGTTTCACGAATGGATGCGCCAGCTTCCGGGCCAACGACACGCCTTCGGCCGCGGTCGTCAGAAAGTTCGTTTCGGCCGGCGTCAGCGGTTCGAGGCAGAGGTAAACACGGTCGCGTTCCAGCGCAGGCAGGCAGTGGCGGAAGCAATCCAGTGCGTTCGCCTCGGCTTCCTCGCGGCTCATTCCATCGGGTCGGTTCCGCTGAGCCGGTGAGCCAAAGACGAGGATATCGCCACCCAGATCGGCACAGGCATGCGAAAGCTCGGCAATGTACTCGCCGGTTCGTTTCCGGATGTTGGGGTCGCGCGATGTGAGGTGGAACCCTTCCGTCTTGGCGAGGAGCCAGTGGAGGCCGATGAGCTTCACTCCGGCGGATTCCGCTTGCTTGCGGAGTTCGGCGCGGCGACTTGCACTCACATCGGTGATGCGTGGTGCGAGCGTGAACGGCGCGACTTCCAGACCCGTATAGCCCAACTCCGCGATATGCGAGCAGATACGGGAATGGTCCCAGCCCTCGAATGTCTCGTTACAGATTGCGTACTTCACGGCAGCGTTACCTCGCGGTCGGTGCGGTTACGATCGGTGGGGTCTTGCAGCATCAGCTTGATCGACTTCTGTCCCTGTGCGGCCTTGTAGAACTCCGCGGGTGTGGTGATCGCTTTGCCGTTGACGCGCGTGATGATCCAGCGTTCGGGGCGCTCGCCCAGTGCGCGCGCCGCGGCCGAGCCAGGGGCGACCTCGCGGACGCTCACTCCTGGCGGAACGATACTGCCGAACCCGCGCGGGCCACGCTGCGCCTGCGACAGAACGCTGTCGTAATCGACGCGCAACCCAAACACGGCAGCAGGCCGCACCGAGGCGATGCAGGGCTGCTTGTGGGCAAACTTACCCAGTACCACATCAATCTCGCGTCGGCGTCCGTCGCGCAGCACGGTGAGCCGGACCTTCGAGCCAGCCAGTGCCGCACCTATCCGCAACAGTAGCTGTTCGTAGGTGTTTGTCGGATGGCCGTTGACGTGCGTGAGGAAGTCGCCGCTCTCCAGCCCGGCACGAGCCGCCGGGCCGCCAGGCATCACCACATCGAAGCCAATTCCGCCGGGGCCGGCATTCGGTCCCTGCACGCCCAGGTAGCCGTATTCGACCTCCTCCCCTCGTCGCAACACGCCGACCACGTTGCGGAAGTACTCATCGCAGGGGAAGGCGAAATGGGGGCCGCGATCTCCGGTCACGTTCGGGCCGGAAGTCGTTAGCCCGATCATCTCGCCATCGAGATTCAGAAGCGCGGCGCCGTCGATGCCGGTGTTGAGCTTCGCATCGTGGCCGAGCAGTGGACCGTGACGGTAGTAGCTGTCGGAGGCACCTGCGCCAGGGCCGTTTGCTGGCTGGTAGATACTGGTGATGCTCCCCAGCGTTGCGGCGGGCTTGCCAATGGGGAATCCTGGGAGGTAGCTGCTGGCGACCAGCACGGCGAGCTTTCCCTCGAACACGGTCCCGCGCCGGGCGCGTTCGGGGAGTTGCACATCGGCGAGCGTGATGGAAGTCAGTTTGGGGAGCGGCGTGATGAGCTTCAGCACCGCGAGGTCGGAACGTGTGTCCGCGGCGAGAATGTCCGCATAGGAACCGACCTGACCCGGGAGGAAGACGAAGACCTTCGTGGCTCCTTCGACGACGTGATACGGCGTGAGAATCAGACCCGCAGCGTCGATGACGACGCCGCACGCATAGCCATGCTCCGCGATGGCGACAGGGTCGGACAGGTCGAGCGAGAGCGCCAGGCGTTTTTCGTTGGGGTGGGCATGGAGGTATGCATTGCGGTCGAATGCGCCCAACTTGCCGGGGCCGTTCCCAGCGGCCTGCTTCGGATAACGGTTGCTGCGCGAGACGACCAGGCAGGCAATAGCTGGCCCCGCGCTTGTGCTTGCGGCCTTGAGTTGCTTCTCAACGGCGAGGAGGAGCTCCTGGCGTGTCGGCTCTGCCGCAGGGGTGGCGCCGAGCGTGGCGAGTGTCAGCAGGATAGCGCAAACGACCCGCATGGCCGGCTCCGGGCGGAAGGTTGATTCCGTTGTAACCGGCCAGAGCGGGGAAAACCAGCCGCTGTTACCGCGGGACATAGCTCAGGAGATAGAAGGCCAGCGCCGCGCAGATAACAGCCAGGAACATGATGAGCCACGACTGGAAGACCCAGGCGTAAACGGGGCGGTAAGGGGGATACGGATCAGGGACGGGCATGCTGGCGGGCATCTGCGTCCTGGCGGGTTGCGACATGGCGTTTCACTCCTGTGGGTGTACGCCTTCATTATCGTCCAGCGAGCCGTTCAGTTCCAGTCCGCATGGTGCCTGGGCATGTTGCGTTTCGAATCGCGGAACTTTCCGTTACGCCTGACAGGAACGCGAGCTACAATCGGGACAATCGGTTAGATCGCGCATTCACTCGCCCGGCCTCAACTCATCGCGGTTTGTTCGGGATGCAAGTTCTTGCTGCCGAAGACCTGATCGCCGCGCTTCGCGGCAGCGGGCTGTTCACCCATGAACAGGTCGAAGCGATGGTGCGTGAACTGGCGCCGCTCGGTGTCGACTCGACGGCGATGATGCGGCAACTGCTCACCTCGCGCCGACTGACACGTTATCAACTCAAAAAGGTGGCGCACGGGAAGGGCGCTGAGTTGCGGGTTGGCCCTTACATCGTCACGGACAAGCTCGGCGAAGGAGGGATGGGGAAGGTCTATCGGGCACGGCGCGCTAACGGTGGAACTGACGTTCTCGCACTGAAGGTGGTGCGGTCTGCCCTGGTCGCCAACCCAGTCGTTCGCGGCCGATACGCGCGTGAAGTGCAGACGACGGGTACACTCGATCATCCCAATATCGTCCGACTCTTCGATGCTGGCGAAGATGGGGGCCGTTTCTATCTGGCGATGGAGTTCGTTGATGGAATCGACCTCGCGCGGCTGATGCAGATTTACGGTCGCGTTGAAGTGGCCGAGGCGTGTGAGTATGTCCGTCAGATGGCCCTGGGGCTGGCGCATGCGCACGCGAAGGGATTCGTTCACCGCGACATCAAGCCCAGCAATGTCGTGGTTGCGGGCGCGCGGCACTTGCCGCAGGCGACCGAAGCGCCAGTGGTGAAACTCCTCGACCTCGGGCTGGCGCGGGCCATCGACCCGGATGACATGGTCGTCCCGAATCTCACACGCGACCACACGGTCGTCGGCACTCCCGATTACATGGCTCCGGAGCAGGCCCGCGACGTCCGGCACCCCGACCCGCGTTCCGATCTGTACAGCCTGGGCTGCACGTTTTACTTCCTGCTGGCCGGGCAGGTGCCGTTCCCGCATGGTTCACCAATTGAAAAGATCATCGCGCAGCAGTCGCAGATGCCACTCCCAATCCAGTCGCTTCGCCCCGAAGTTTCGAATGAGCTGGCCGCGCTCCTTTCGCAACTGCTGGCGAAGCGGCCAGAGGATCGCGTGCAGTCTGCGGTCGAACTGGTAGCGCTGCTCACGCCCTTCGCGCGTTACCCGGATGGCACCGCCCCTGTCGAAGTGACGATTCGCGACTCCGAGACGAACCCGGCAATCGCCACGACGCCCGGCGGAACGGCGACTTCGTCGGTCAGTTCTGTGAGCAGCCCGATGGTGCTGGATTTGGTGGAAGAGAAGTCGACACGACCCGCTGCTGCTCGTCCAAACCAGACACCGCGGTCGAAGGTCGGGTCAGTCAAGCAATTGAAACGGACCGCGTCGTCGGCTCGCAGGTCGCGTCTCCCGGCGGCAGAATCACAGCCACGCGGTGTGCCGCAATATGTCTGGATAGGTGTTGCGTTGCTTGGCGTCGCGCTCCTCGGTGTCATGCTCTTGCTCATCGCCAATTCATGAGCACAACGATGCGATTCTCAGAACCCTCACGTCACACCGCATGGCGTTCCTCTGGAAGATTCCGTACGCAAGCGCGGACGCGCGAACGACACTCCAAATTTCGTTGTTGACATGCGAGAGAGAAGTGATGAGACTCTAGTGAGCAGATCGGACGCATGCGACATCTTTATCATCGCGTCTGATTGCGACTCGCTGTCATGCCCATTTCATGGCTCCTTTCTGGAGAGATTTATGAGGCTCTCGCGTTCGCGCTCGCACAGCGGTTTCACGCTGATCGAGCTACTTGTGGTGATCGCGATTATCGCGATCCTGATCGGCCTGTTGCTGCCAGCGGTTCAGAAGGTCCGCGAGGCGGCCGCACGGATGAAGTGTTCCAACAATCTCAAGCAGTTCGGTCTGGCGATCCACAACCACCACGATGCACTCGGTTTCCTGCCGCACGGCGGTTTGAGCTGGCCATCCGCCCCGGCCTATACCGCGCCAGGCAATCCCTTTGGTCTGAAAGACCAGGGCTGCGGCTGGGGCTTCCACGTCCTCCCCTTCCTGGAACAGGACAACCTGTACAAGGGCAACGGCACACCGAACATTAACGCGGCGTCGGCACAGGCGCGCGGAACACCTGTGAAAACGTTCTCGTGTCCGTCAAAGCCCGGCCCCAATCCACGCGTCTTTACAGGTGGTTCGTGGTTCGGTCCAGGTGGGAACCTTCCGTTCTTCCAGACCGACTACGCGGGCTGTGGCGGTACGGGCAACAACGGCGCGATCGTCCAGCACAACCCGAACTGGCCAGGTGGCTCCGGCATGTGGCCGCCGCCGACACCAGGCACCTTCACGCCGCGCAATGACATGATCAATCTGGCGGCACTGATCGACGGTACGTCCAACACGCTCGTGATCGGTGAGAAGAACCTCAACCCATCGGCGCTCAGTGGCTTCCAGGGTGACGACAACGAAGGCTACACCGCCGGCTGGGACCACGACACGATGCGGTGGACGAATCGTCCGCCAGTGGCCGACAGGCCGGGTTTGGGTGGCACAGGTGCTTTTGGCGGCCCACACTCAGGCGGCTTCATGGCGCTCTTCGGTGATGGCTCGGTGAAACTCCTCAACTACTCCATCAACAACACGACCTGGGTCCGCATCGGTGTCCGCAACGACGGACAGGTTCTTGGTAACTTCTGAGCCAGACGTGAGTTCAGTCGCAACGGGCGAGGGCATTTGCCCCCGCCCGTTGGCGTTGCTGGGGGCGGATTTCCGCAGGCTCATTCCGCGACACTCTCATTAACGCGTTGGAGTAGATTGCGATAATGAGTAATTTTTCACAGCTTTCGCCTTGTCTTTTTCCCATCTCGCGAGATTCTGAATAGGTACAACTTCGCGGTTGCTGGGTGGTATGATTCTCATCCACCCAAACTGTGTGTTCTCATCTTTTTCGCTCACGGAGGTCTTCGTGATGGGGGTTTCGGCTCGGAAAGGGCGACTTGGTTTCACACTGATTGAACTGCTCGTCGTTATTGCGATTATCGCGATTCTGATCGGTCTGTTGCTGCCAGCGGTTCAAAAGGTTCGCGAGGCGGCTGCACGGATGAAGTGTTCCAACAATCTCAAGCAATTCGGTCTGGCCGTCCACAACCATCATGACAGCACTGGCTTTCTCCCGCACGGCGGGGTTGGCTGGGATCGTCCACCGGCGTACACCGCGCCAGGCAACCCTTACGGTCTGAAGGACCAGGGCTGCGGCTGGGGTTTCCACCTTCTCCCCTTCCTGGAACAGGACAACCTGTACAAGGGTTCGGGAGCGGGAAGCGCCAACGCGGCAACGGCCCAGGCGCGTGGCACGCCCGTGAAGACGTTCTCGTGCCCGTCGAAGCCCGGTCCCAATCCACGCGTCTTTACGGGTGGCTCATGGTTTGGTCCCACGGGTAATCTCCCATTTTTTCAGACCGACTATGCAGGCAGCCAGGGAACGGGTAACAACGGTGCGATCGCTTATCACAACCCCAACTGGAGCAGTTGGCCTGCACCGCTGCCGGGCACGTTCACGCCGAACAACGATATGATCAACCTGGCGGCACTGATCGACGGTACGTCCAACACGCTCGTGATCGGTGAGAAGAACCTCAACCCATCGGCGCTCAGTGGCTTCCAGGGTGACGACAACGAAGGCTATACTGCCGGCTGGGACGGGGACACGATCCGCCAGACCAACATCCTGCCACGACCCGATACGCCGGGCGTCGGTGGCGGTGGTGCTTTCGGTGGCCCTCACTCAGGCGGCTTCATGGCGCTCTTCGGTGACGGCTCTGTGAAGCTCATCAACTACTCCATCAATAATCTTACCTGGGCATGCCTTGGTATCCGTAACGATGGTCAGGTACTTGGGAACTATTGACCCCGGCTCTGTGACCATCTAATCAAACTGTTCCCAGAGGGCGGGGCCACCTGGCTCCGCCTGTTTCATTTCCATGCTTCAATCGGAGAACCACCATGAGCCATCGGCCACTTCTGCGCCTGGCATCGACCCTTGCATTCCTCGGCGGACTCCTGGCGACTGCTGGTTGCGGCGGGAAGGATGACAAGGAAGCCGCAGGGAAGACGGTTGTCACTGGAAAACTGGTCGATAACGGCAAGCCCTTCGGCCTAGATGCCTCCCGCGTTCCTCTCCCGAAAGGGGCGCACAGTCTTCCCCCGGGTCTGACGAGCCTGCTGAAAGTGACATTCATCGCGACGGAATCCAAGGAGATATATGAGGCCGATGTGAACCCAGAGGCCGGTACCTTCGAAGTGAAGGGGACTGACGGCAAGGGAATCAAGCCGGGCCGCTACCGCATCGCAGTGACTGGTCGGGTCGGCATCTCTCCAGACACCCCGGATTTCTTCAAGGGCAAGTTTGCTCCTGAGAAGACCCAGATTCTCCGCGATGTGAAGCCGGGCGATGAGATTGTCATCGACGTCTCCAAGGTTCAGGGGTGAACCGACACGATGCCGCATCCCATAGCGCCCCAGACTCGCCGCGCCCGCTGGCCGCTCCTCGCGCTCGCGGGGGTGGTGGTCGCAGTAGCGGGCTATCTGGCGTTGCATGCATGGGAGAGTGGTGCCGAACGGCGTGCGGCACTCGCGCTGGCCGAACATGTGTCGCCGGGGGAGGCCCTGCCGGCGCTGCTGGCCAGTCTGGAGCGTCATCCCACCGATCCGGAACTGCTCAAGGCGGTCGTCGAGACCGAGGCGAAGGCCGGTGCGCCGGTTGCCGATGTGGAACCGTTCATCGAACGCTGGTGCAAGGCCAGTCCGGACGACCCTGCGGCCTTTTCTACACACGCCGACGCACTGCAGCGCCTGTCACGCTTCCCGGAGGCCATCGAAGCTGCGGAACGCGCGGCCACACTCTCCCCGGCAGATGATCGCATTCGGACAACACTGGCCTGGCTATACCTCACCACCGGGCGATTCACCGATGCTTCCCGCGAGTATCGCCGTCTCCTGGAGGCGAAGCCCGGCCAGGCCGATCTCGTCCTGGCACTGGCGCGAGCCGAGTGGGAAGTGGGCAACCAGGAGGAGGCCACACGCCTCACCGACGAACTGCTGGCCCGGTCGCCCAACCTGCCCGGCGCGCACCTGATGCGTGGCCTCATCGACTTCCGTGCGGGGAATTACGCGCGAGCGCTCGCTGAGTTCAACCGCGTCAAGGTAGAATCGGAAGCCGAGCGAACGGTGGTGCTCTACTATCGGGCGCAATCGCTGACACGACTTGGCCGCACCGAAGAGGCGAAGAAGGCACATGAGGAACTGGCCCTCGCCGAGGACGCGGTACGCTTCCTGAGTGACGCGGATCAGCGACCCGGTGATCTGGCACTCCAGGTGCGTGCCGCACGAACACTGTTAGCCGCCGGGCAACCAACGCAGGCGCGACAACTCCTCGACGCGGCGCTGGCACGTCTCGGCCCCAGCCGCGCGGCTCTTGAGGCGCTGGCATCCTGCCATGATGCACTCGGCCGACCCGACCTCGCGGCTCGCGCCCGGTCCGCTGCAGCGGCCGCGCCGTAACCCACGCTCGCGAACCCCATGCGTAAGCTCCTCATTGTCGTCGCCATCCTCCTAGCGGCCGGCGCCGGGCTTTGGTGGGCGTTGCGTCCGACCGGAGTGCCCGCTCCGTCTCCCGAATCCGAGCCGTGGTTCGAGGATGTCGCGGCGAAGGGTGGCATCACATTTCGTCACTTCGATCCTGCCACGCCGTTGCACCTTATCCCGGAGACGATGGGCAGCGGGCTGGGATGGATCGACTACGACGCCGACGGGTGGCCAGATCTCTTTTATGTTCAGGATGGGCCACTTCCACCGGCCTCGGATCCGTCGCGCACACACAGACTGTACCGCAATAACCATAACGGCACCTTCACCGATGTCACTGAAGCAATTGGTTTGAACCGGTCCGGATACGGCGTCGGCTGCGCCGTTGGTGATTACGACAACGATGGATTCGATGATCTTGTTGTCTCCTCTCTCGGCAGTATCGCACTGTTTCACAACGAACCGGAGCCAGGGGTACCTGGCGGTCGCCGCTTTGCCGATGTCACTGCGAGGGCGGGGTTATCCGATCCACACTACGGCACGAGTTGCGCGTGGGCCGATCTTGATGGAGACGGCTTCCTCGATTTGTATGTGTGCAACTATGTGGAGGTTGATCCGAACAAACCCGTGACGTGCAAGAACACCGTGAAGAACCTCTACTACCAGTGCTCCCCGACGGCGTTTTCGTACACGTCGCACAGACTCTTTCAGAACAATCGCAATGGCACCTTCACCGATCGGACCACTGAATCGGGCATCGGTGGACTGCGTGCCGCGCCGGGATTGGGTGTGGCTGCGGCGGACTTCGACAGCGACGGCCGGATTGATCTCTACGTTGCCAACGACATGAACCCGGCGTACCTGTTGCGTAACCTCGGCGGGATGAAGTTCGAGAACGTCGCCCTCCAGGCGGGGTGCGCGCTGGGTCCAGGTGGGGGACGCATCGCAGGGATGGGCGTGGTGGCCGCGGACCTTGATGGCACGGGTCGCCCGAGCATTTTCGTTACGAACTACCAGGACTCGCCCAACGTGCTGTTCCTCAACCGGGGGAAGCTCTGGTTCGACGAGCGAAGCTATGCATCCGGACTGGGTGGTCCGAGCCTCTCGAGGCTCGGTTTCGGCACCTGTGCCCTGGATGCGGACCTTGATGGAAATCTCGATCTCGCGGTGGCCAATGGGCACGTTCAGCGCGTGGCATCCGAAGTATTCGGCGTGCCGTACGCGCAGCAGGCACAGTTATTCCTGGGCGATGGCGCAGGGAAGTTTCGTGACGCTTCCGCGGAAGCGGGGTCTCACTTTCGCAAGCCGCGCGTTGGCCGCGGGCTGGCGCTGGCAGATTTCGACGGAGATGGTCGGCCAGACCTTGCCATGTCTGGCGTTGGAGAAGCGGCAGCACTCTTCCGCAATCGTCACGAAACGTCGAACAACTGGCTGGCGCTGGACCTGGTGGGAAACGGTACGACAAGCAACCGCAACGCGATCGGCGCTCGGGTCGAAGTGGTTGCAGGTGGACGGGCACGGGTCCGGTTTGTTACCGGTGGTGGGAGTTACCTCTCCGCGAGTGACCGTCGGATGCTGGTCGGGCTGGGGAGTGTCACTGTGGCCGAGAAGGTCGCAGTGACCTGGCCCGACGGATCGCGGCAGGAGTTCCACGATCTCGCGGTCAAACGTCGTTATCGTCTGACACAAGGAAAGCACACGGCCGCGCCGTTCGCCCGCTGATTCTCACAGCGTCGGGCCGATGGACCACGGAGCGAACTCTTCTTCACCCACGCCGTTGAGTTCGCTCTTGGTTCGCTCGCCGCTGGCGACTGATAGGACCTTCTCGAAGATTTCGCGACCAACTTGCTCCACCGGTGCGCCGTCAAGAATGCGCCCGGCGTCGATGTCCATGTCACCAATCATGTGGTTGTAAAGTGGTGTGTTGGTCGCCACCTTCACGCATGGCGCGGGCTTGCACCCAAAGACGCTGCCACGGCCGGTGGTGAAGACACAGACGTTCGCTCCGCCGGCGACGATACCGGTCATACTCACGGGGTCGTAACCGGGCGTGTCCATCACCACGAAGCCCTTGGCCGTCACTGGTTCCGCATAGCGGTACACGTCTACCATCGCCGTCGTGCCGGCCTTCGCGATCGCGCCGAGCGACTTCTCGTAGATCGTGGTCAGGCCGCCCTCCTTGTTGCCCGGCGATGGGTTATTGTTGATTTCCGCACCGAACATGCTCGTATACCATTCCCACCACTTGATTCGCTCAACGAGTTTTTCGCCAACTTCCTTCGAGACCGCCCGACGGGTGAGCACATGCTCGGCTCCGTAAATCTCCGGAGTCTCGCCCAGAACGCTCGTACCACCCTGCTGGACCATCATGTCGCTTGCCACACCAAGCGCCGGGTTGGCGGTGACGCCACTGTTGCCGTCGGAACCGCCACAGTTGGTACCGAGGATCAGGTGTTTTGCAGGGAGTTGCACGCGGCGAACATCGTTGACGCGTGGGAGCATCTCGGCGACGGCACGCACGCCGGCTTCCACAGTCTTGCCGATCCCACCACATTCCTGAATGGAAAGCGCCAGCGGCGTTCCCTTCTTCCCATCGAGTTGAATGAGATTGAGGTGTTCTTGCTCGATCAGGTGCGATGCCTGAACGATCTCGCAACCCAGACCGACGAGGAGATAGGCCGCGACATTCGGATGGCGTGCGAAGCCCGCCAGCGTGCGGTCGAGTTGCTGGTGGTCGGGGCCGTCGAACTGCATCCCGCACCCTTGCCGGTGGACGATGGCCACCACGCCATCCACGTTCGGATAGTCCTTCAGGAAGCCCAGTGTCCGCACGCGGTCGGCGATATACTTACTGGTGCTCGCAGAACAGTTGACGGTGCTGATGACGGCGAGGTAGTTCCGTGTTCCGTATCGCAGATGGTCGGTCTTGCCGGCGCCGCGATCGTAACCCATGAACGTGCGATATTCAGCGGGCGGCGGCAACGGGGTCGGTATCTGGCTGGCGAATGCGTAGTCACGCTCGAATTTCCCCAGTGCGACGTTGTGAACGTGGACATGCTCACCAGGATCGATGCCGCGCGCGGCGAAGCCGATGATCTGGCCGTACTTGTGAATCGCGTCGCCTTCTTTGATCGGCACCACCGCGAACTTGTGGCCCATACGGATCGCGGCCGGGACGATGAGCGTGCCACCGTCGAAGAGTAAGGTGGTGCCGGCAGGGATCGGCTTGCGTGCGACGGCGATATTGTCTTGTGGGCGGAGGTGGACGGCGAAATCGGAGAGCGGAGCGGCGGCCATCACGGCGGGTCCTGGCGGGTTTGGCGGAGTGTGTGACTACAGTCACACTACCGGAAAGCGCCCGTTGCGGGCAGGCGAATCGCGACACGCTGCGGCATTTCACTGGTTCGCGTCCGGATGACAGCCCCCGAACGTGCTGTATGATGAGCTACACTCGCCGCATAACCTGGAACTGCGCATGGGTATCCCACGAGAGCGCCGCTGGCTCACACTTCTGCTGGCTGGCGCGGTGTTGCTGTTGCCGCTGGGGATCTGGGGTGCGCGGGCGATGACACCCACGACCGATCGACCTGTTGAGGTCTTCACGGAAACGGTGGGCAACTTCAGCTCCTCCCCGCTTCACTTCGACGAACGCGAACTCGGGCCACTCGGTTATCGCCCGCTCATCGCCAACGTGCAGGTAGCCGACCTCGACCGCGATGGCATTCCAGACGTGATCGCCTGCGACGCACGCCGCGCCTGTGTCATCTGGTATCGACAGGCGCCGGTGGGTCAGTGGGAGGAGCGCATTCTCGGCGACGCAGACCTCCCTGCACCGTGCCATGCCACCGTGGTAGACCTCGATGGGGATGGCGACCTCGATGTTGTGGTAGCGGTTCTGGGAAGTGTGTGGCCCACCAATGACCGCATCGGCCGTGTCGCATGGCTTGAGAATCGCGGCAAGAACAACTTTGCGACGCACACGCTTCTCGACGACCTGCGACGTGTCTCGGACGTACAGGTGGGCGACCTCAACGGCGATGGTAAACCCGATCTGGTGGTCGCGGAGTTCGGCTACGACTGCGGCCGGGTGCTGTGGATGGAGAATCGCGGCGACGGGCGATTTCTCGATCGCGATCTACTCATCGCCGCTGGGCCGGTCCACGTTCCGCTGGCGGACTACGACGGTGACGGCGATCTCGATATCGCCGTGATCGTTTCCCAGGAGGAAGAAGAGGTCTGGACCTTCGAGAACCTCGGCGGTGGGAAGTTCCACAAGCGTGTGTTGTACACAACGCACAACTTCGACTTTGGTAGTGCCGGCCTGGTACTGACCGACCTCGATCGTGACGGCAAGCCGGACTTGCTGCTGGTGGCCGGCGATAACCTGGAGATTCGCTATCCGCATCCGCAGCGCTGGCACGGTTGCATCTGGCTGCGCAACGTGGGTGGGTGGAAGTTCGAGCCGAAGCGGATCGGCACGCTCGGCGGGTGCTACGCGGCGGGTGTGGGCGACCTCAACGGTGACGGCCATCTGGACGTCGTGCTTGTGAGTATGTTCAACGACTGGCGCCGGCCTGGCGTGGCAAGCGTGGTGTGGCTGGAGAACGACGGTCGGCAGAACTTCACCGAACGGAAACTCGCCGAGCGCCCAACTCACCTTGCGACCGTCGCGGTCGGCGATCTCAACGGCGATGGCCGCGCCGATGTCGTCGCTGGTGGTCTCAATCTGATGGAACCCTTCGACCGGATGGGCCGTGTTCACCTCTGGATGAGTCGCAAGGAGAAGCCATGACGCGGCTCCAGTGGCTGCTAATCGCCACCGTGGTTGCGGAACTCGCTGTCGGCGCGGTTGTCCTGTCGAGGCCGCGCACGCGGGTCGTTCCGCCGGTCGCCGACCTGTCGTTCGTTGATGCGCCACTGGCCGAGCAACTCCGCGCACGCATCACGGTTTGCGAGACGCCCGATGAGTGGGCTGCGATCGGTGAAGACTTCCTGGCCTATGGTTACTTCCCCGAAGGTGAGGCGTGCTATCGCGTCGCGGCAGAACGCGAGCCAGAACGCGCGGAACGCGCCTACCAGTGGGCCTTCGCCCTGGAGCGCATCGGCAAACTGGAGGAAGCCAATACGCAGTACGATCTGGCCGCGAAACTCGGATTCGCACACCCGGAGGATTGCCGATACTTCGCCGGACGGAATTTCTTGCGACTGGAGCGCGCGGATGAGGCACGCGCCGCGTTCGAGGCCGCCGGCGAGCAACCCTCCGCGCGGTATGAACGCGCCCGTTTGCTGGCTCGGGGGGGGCGGCCCGACGAGGCAATCTCCATCACGGAGAAACTCAGCCGCGAGTATCCGCAGGCGATTCAACCGTACTTGCTCCGTCATCGGATCGCAGCACTGCGAGACGGCCCAGAGGCCGCGAAGTTCGCCGACCTCGCGACTCGTGCGCCGGGTCGATTGCCGACGCCCTTCGAGAACGAGTGGAACCGGCTGGAGGGGACGTACTTCCGGCTGGGGTTAACCGCAGAACTGGAGGAACTGGGCCGGCAGTTCACATCGGGACGCGGAGCAGACGCCGAACCGCGACTTCGCGCCATCCTTGCCAGCGAGTGGAACCCCGGCGCTGCTGATTTGCTCGCGGAAGTGGAGGCCCAGCGCGGGCGCAAGGACGAGGCCGCGCGGCTACTCCAGGACGCGCTCGATCGCGCCGGGCCGTCCGTTCACCTGCTGGAACGTGTTGGTGATGCGCGCGAAGCCAACGGTCAGGAAGGCCGTGCGCTGCACGAGTGGACGCGCGCCGCAGATTTCGGTCTCGGCGGGCCGGTGAAGTCGATCCACTTCCGGCTCAGTGACTATTACCGCAAGAAGGGGAACGCCCCGTACGCCGATTCGCGTGCGGCGCGGGGTTATCTCGCCTCCGGGCACGAACTCTACTGGGCGGCCAACCCGCGTGGCGCGTTTCCTGCGTTCCAGAAAGCCGTGGAACTGGAGCCAACGCTGGCCGCTGCGTGGTTCTACCTCGGCGAGACGAACCGGTTGCTCGGCAAGCCCGATGAGGCACGTGCCGCGTACAACCGGTGTCTCGCCATCAATCCCGATTTCGGGCGGGCGATTACAGGGCTGGGGCTGCTTCCCAAGGGGCCAGTAGGGGGGAAGTGATGCGGGTGGCGCCGGTTATGCGGTTCGCCCGGCGCAACGGTCTGCCCACGTCGAACGCTGTCGGGAGCGTGGGTTGCTGACGCAAGAGCAAAAGGTAGAATAGCCGAAACTCCACGAAACTCACCGTGTCCGATGCGGCCGCGTCTTGCTAGGCTGACGGCCACCACCGGGGTTTGTCGTCATGCGCGCGCTCTTGATCGGCCGCGGGTCGCGGAAAGGTCAGGCAATGAACAAGGGTCTGTGTTTCGGCGCTTTGGGAATCGGTGGCCTGATGATGCTGCTATTCCTGCTCGACCTCATCGCGGGGTTCCCGTTTGGCGGGGGGAAGTTCGTCACGGGCGATATTTTCGGCCTCCTGGCCTCTGCGGTTGTTGTTTACCTTGGCTACAATGCGCTCCGCGACATCAAGTAGTTGGGCGCTCCGCGCTGACTAGGTCGATCACCGACTGAATCAGTCCATCTTCCGTGAAGGTTGTGGCTTCCGCCGCAACCAGTAATCCTCGTTCCCGAATCGCATTGCCTGTCTCCGGGCTGATCGCAACCAGCCGAATCTCCCCGCGTTCCACACGTCCGCGAATCGTGTCGTCGAAGCTTGCCAGGATACCCCGCGCGATATTGGAGCTTGGTAGCGTGACGTAGCGAATCTCGCCGCGGCGCAGTGCGTCCAGCACACTGGCATCAGGAACGGGCATGTCTACTTGCTGGTAAACCGTGACCTGCTCAACCATCGCGATCTTCGAGAGTTGTTCGCGGAGGAAGGCCCGGCCACGGTTTGCGCGTGCGAGCATGACACGCTGCCCCGCGACGTGTTGAGCGAGTGCCTCGGCCAGCCCCTCGGATGAGTACGTCGCTTCGGGAACGACATCGGCGCGGAGCCGGTATTCCCGGAGTGCCTCGGCCGATTTCGGGCCGATGGCAGCGAGTTTCACGCGTGCTAGGTCGCGCAGGTCGCGGCCGATTGCATCGAGCCGGCGCAGCAGTGCATGCACGCCGTTCGCACTGGTGAAGACGAGCCAGTCCCACTCGCCGTCTCGGAGCTGTTCGAGTGTGCGGTCCAGAGGCCCGAGGTCGGCCGGTTCGCAGATCTCGACGGATGAGAGACGTGTGACGACCGCGCCGAGGTGTTCAAACTTACGCACCATCCCTGCTGCCTGATGCGAAGGGCGTGTCACGAGCACGCGCTGGCCAAAGAGCGGCCGCGATTCCCACCACGGGCGCGGCGATCGCTGGGCCACGGAACTGCCGACGAGGATCAGCCCTGGTGCTTCCAGCCCTGCGCCGCGCCGTGCCTCTTCGAGTACCGACAGAGTGGCGAAGACCGACCGCTGTTCACCGGTCGAGGCGCGTTCGATGATCCCGGCCGGCGTGTCGGCCGGCTTCCCGTGCTTCAGCAACTCCGAGACGATGACCGGCAACCGGGCGATGCCCATGTAGATCGCGAGCGTGCCAGGGAATGCGGCCAGGGCCTTCCAGTCGAGCCGGTTCCCCTGCTTGTTCGGCAACTCGTGACCCGTCACGAATGCGACGGCGCTGGAATGGAACCGGTGCGTCAGTGGCAATTCCAGACAGGCACCCGCCGCCAGGGCCGCAGTCACTCCGGGCACGATTTCGTATGTGATTCCGGCCTCACGGAGCGCTTCTGCCTCCTCACCGCCGCGGCCGAAGATGAGTGGGTCGCCGCCCTTGAGCCGCACGACAAGCTTGCCGGCGGTCGCAGCTTCGATCAGTGTCTTGTGGATATGCGGATACTTGTCCGGGTGCTGGCCTGGCAGGTCGCGAACGCAGAGTCGCTCGGCCGTCGTCGGTGCGAGGTCGAGCAGGCGTGTGGGAACGAGTTGGTCATAGAGAACCAGATCCGCACGCGCGAGAACTTCCGCGCCGCGCACCGTCATGAGGCCCGGACTACCTGGTCCGGCACCAACGAGAAAGACACGGGGATCGGCAGGATCAGTCGGCATTATGGGTTGGGGATCGCGAAACGGACTCAGGCGATGTGCCGCCAGGGGGTTCCGCAATCCGTAAAAGTTAGACGGCAATTTCCTCGGCGGCCTCTTCCTCTTCGGTCTCATTGGGGTTGAAGCCGGGGAAGTAGTGGCAAATCGCGATGCCCAGCAGGTAAAGCCCGAACATCGGAGCGAACAGGTAGAGCATCGTGACAACGTCGGGCGTTGGCGTGATGAGTGCCGCGAAGACGGCCAGGATGAAGCAGGCGTAGCGCCACTTCGTCAGGTAGTCGGCGGCGCTGAACATCCCGATACGGTTCAGGAAGACCATTACCAGTGGTGTCTGGAACGAGACTCCGAACACCAATGGCAGGATGATCGCCAGCCCCAACCATTCGTTGAGGCGAATGTCCGGGTCGAAGCCGAGGATTTCGTTGAATCGCAACAGTGCCTTCACCGCACCAGGCAACACGATGAACTGGCACAGCAGCACACCGATGATGAAGAGTGCGACACTCGGCCCGAAGAAGAGGTAAAGATACTTCTTCTCGTGTGGGTAAAGCCCAGCTCCGACAAAGGCCCAGAACTGATAGAGGATGAACGGGCACGCCAGTACGACACCGCAGAGCAGCGACACCTTGAAGTAGACCACCATCGATTCTTGCGCGCTGAGCGTGGTCAGGTACTTCTTGCTCTCCAGCAAACCCTGCCCCTTTTCGCTCAGGTAGCTGACATAAGCCGGATACACCCTGAGCTTCAACGCAACCTCTTCGGGCGTGCCCGGACGTGCCGGACCGAACACCCCTTCGAGCGACTTCACAGGTACGAATACCGGCATCTCATCGGGTGCGCCGAGCAGCGTTCGCCGTTCGCCCTCGGAGAGTTCGCTCAGGTTGTAGTTCGCTTCCTTGAGTTTCTGACGGATTTTCGCAATCTCATCCGGCGACGATTCGGTGAGCTTCGCCAGTTTCTCATTGAAGGCTTTTTCTGCCTGGCGGAAGTAGTAGTCGCGTGCTTGCTGCTTCACCGGCTCTGTGATGACGTTGAGCATGGGCATGCCGACACCGATGTTGTCGTTGCCCACCGCCTTACCAATGGCATCGAGAATGAAGCCGAAAACGAGGAAAATCAGGAGCCACTTCATCGCCGCGATCATGCGATAGCGCAGTTCCTCGATATGCTCGCCCAGCGGCATTCGCGTTTCTTTGAAGATATCGTCGGGGTACTCGTTGTACTTGTCCTTGATCTTTTGGAGGTTAATGGCCATGACGCGACGGACCCCGTGCTGGGGGAACCCAACCCGAGGCGAAGGTGCCGGACCGGTTGGCGGAAGCGACAGTTGAGGAAGGTCAGGAATTATGCTATTGGGCGACGGGGCAGGGCACAAGGTAAGCTGCCGCTTCGCGAAGCACCGCGGGCCGTTCACCGACGGCCAAACGCAGGCAATTTGGGGGGAAGGAAGCGATTGCGATGTGGCTGCGGCCACCCGGCGCCCGTGCCAGTCTTCTCCGGCTTGTCGCGAGACACGCCCACCACGGATAATGCCGGCGGAGGGATTCCCGTTCGCGGAGGCCCGGATGCGTCGCCAACTCCTGCTCGTTGCGATTCTCGTCCTGCTCGCCAGTGCCGGCTGCACACGTTTCTCAGGTCCACTTGAAACGCGGCGGCTCGGCCGCGCTGATCCTTACGAAGTCGGCCCCGACGCGGAACGCCGCCCCTTGTACACACTGCCTGAGCAACAACTTCGCGGCCGCGAGCGACTCGCCATCCCGGAAGACGACTTCCGCATTGGCCCTCGAACCTTCAGCGACCGCCCCAGCCCCACCGGTCGATAGCGTGGCGACAACGCAGCCCGGAGTGACCAGTACCCTTTCGCAGACACTCAGTCCCGTTTGAGAGAAACGCACAGATTCACTCTGGAACGCGCCCGGCAACACTTCTGGGCATTACCTGACTGCGGGTGAACACGAGTTTTGCCGCCTGAGTGCGCATTGAACTCAGATCATGCATTTTTGGAACGATCATCGACTTTGTGACTTTACGACGTCGTTCCGAGCAAGTACAAGGGCGGGTACTTCCCCGAAGGAGTCCCCTCCATGCTCCGCCTCTCTCTCTCGCTCGCCACTCTCCTCACTTTCGTTGCTGGATCACCTGCCGCGGATATACCTGTTGCCGATGTGGAAGGGCAACCGCTTGCGGCCAACGTTGCACGGTTATTCAAGACACTCGACTACCTTGGCGCACCACTGGCCGGTGACGACGCCAAGGCGCTCAGCAAGGCCGTCGCTGACAAGGATGCGAACAAGATTCAGGCACTGCTCGACAAGCGTGTGCTGTTCGTCGTGACACTCAATCCCGAGGCGCGTGTAAAGGTCGCGAAGGGGCCAGGAAGTACGACGATTCAGCAAGCCGGCTGGACCCCGGTTCTCGTGAAGGTGCTCAATGACAGCACCGTGAAGAAGTCGCTACGGATTCTCAGCCCGCAATCCGGGCCAGTCTATGCCGGTGCCGGTCAGCAGTCGAAAGACCCCAAGTCAGATCCGAAGATCGTGGAACGCTTTCTCGGCGTCGAGATGTACACGAAACCGCCGATGATGGAGACTCTCAGTGGGTTAAAGGCCGAGTACGCCATCGCACTGTTCTACTCCTCCGAGAGCGGGAAACGTGAGGCTACCATCGGCTTCGACATCGGTCAGGGAAACCAGGATCTCGGGTTCCGTGGCGAAACCGCCGTACTCTTCGAGGTGCGCCCCGCGGTTCCGGTCAAGGTGAAGGTCGCCGACTTCGATGGCAAGCCAACCACAGGCCGTTTCACAATCACCGATGCGAACGGCCATGTCTACCCGCCACAGGCCAAGCGACTCGCTCCGGATTTCTTCTTCCAGAAGCAAATCTACCGACCCGATGGCGGAACAATCCTGCTGCCACCAGGCCAGTTCACCGTCGAGTATGGCCGCGGACCCGAATACAAGCTGAAGCGGACGAAACTCGTCGTCAGCGCAGCAGGGAAGCCATCGCCCCTGGAGGTCAAGCTCGAACGATGGGTGAACCCGATGGATTACGGCTTCTTCAGCGGCGATCACCACATCCACGCGGCAGGATGCGCCCATTACACCAGCCCGACCGAGGGTGTACTACCCGAAGACATGTTCTTGCATGTGAAGGGCGAAGGGATGAACGTTGGTTGTTGCCTCACGTGGGGGCCATGTTACGAGTATCAGCGGCAATTCTTCGAGCCGAAACCGTGGCAACGGAGCGAACCGTTTACCATCCTCAAGTACGACGTGGAAGTGAGTGGCTTCGGATCGCAGGCGCTCGGGCACGTCTGCCTTCTGAACCTGCGTGACCAGACCTTCCCCGGTTCAGGGGGCACGAAGGTTAAGGGATGGCCGACGTGGACAACACCGCTCATGCGCTGGGCGAAGGATCAGGGCGCCGTTACTGGATACGCGCACTCAGGCAATGGGCTGGGCGTAAACCCGAAAGCGTGCGCGAAGCGACTCCTCGCCGAACTCGACAAGAACGGCGACGGCGTGGTGAGCCAGGATGAGGCCAAGCAGGGACGGTTGCCGCTGCCGCTGCCGTTCGCCGCGATCGACACGCGCAGTAATGGCAAGATCACCCTCGCCGAGTTGCAGAAGAGTATCGAGAAGACGGCCACCACGCTGCCAAACCTGAACGTGCCGGAGATGAACGGCATCGGTGCGCAGGAGATTTGCGTATCGACCGCGATGGGCGTCTGCGACTTCATCAGCGCAATGGACACCGCACGCGTGCCGGAGTGGAACTGCTGGTATCACATCATGAACTGCGGCTTCCCGTTGAAGGCCAGCGGTGAGACAGATTTTCCCTGCATCGCGGGCAGCCGTGTCGGCATGGGTCGCGTCTATGTCCAGCTCGGCAAGAAGACCGACGCCGTTGAGTACGCTGCGTGGTGCCGCGGGATCGCGCGGGGCCGTTCTTACGTCTCTGATGGCTATGCGCATCCGCTGGAATTCACTGTTGGTGGCATCGCACCGGGGTTTGGCGATGTGAAGCGGGCCGCCGCTGGCAACGTGCAAGTGGCAGCGAAGGTTTCATTCGCGAAGAACGTATCCCTGGGGACTGCACCAGGTGTGCGCTGGTCGCCGCCGGGCGAAACTCGCAAGCTGGAACTCGTTGTGAACGGCAAGGTCGTGGCGTCGAAGGAGATCCCTGCTGATGACAGGCCACACGACGTGAGCTTCGAAGTTCCCATTGCGAAGAGTTCGTGGGTTGCGATCCGCAGTTACCCTCAGATGCACACGAACGTCGTGAATGTGATCGTCGGCGGCAAGCCGATCCGGGCAAGTAAGGCCAGCGCGCAGTGGTGTGTCGGCGTGATCGAGCAACTCTGGCGTGTCCGCGGTCCTGGTATCAGGAAGAGTGAACGCGCGGAGGCCGAGAAGACGTTCAAGAAAGCACTAGAGGTTTACAAGCAGATCGTTCAGGAGTGCGCCGAGAACGAGTGAGTGCCACAGATGAACGTGAAGCAGGGTCGGGGGTATCCATCCCCGACCCTGCTTCACGTTCGGCACTGCTGCCGGAATCACTTCCTGGTAATCATCTTCGCGCAGACGGTGCTCGCGGCGTCACGCACCATCGGGTCCACATCATTGCACGCAAACTGGACGTAGCTGAGGAACTGCGGGTCGAAGTAGCCCAGTTCGCAAAGCTGTGTGATGCACGCCGCGCGGACCTCACCGCAGGGGTCCGTCTGGGCAGCCTGGAACAGAACGGCTTTCACCGAGTCGCTCGAGCGCGAGCGGCCGTCTGCCAGTGCCCGCACTGCAGTCAGACGTGCGGAGGGGGCCGTCATGGATTGCAGCGAAATTGCCCAGGGCTGCATCTCACGCGCGAGCGACATCGGAGTAGGAGCGGCGGTGGTGGACGCATACCCCACCGGAACGATCGCCTGCGCCGGACTCGCCGCGGAGACGCCTTCAGGCAGCACCGGGATGGGAGGAATCCCAACGCTCGGCGGTGTGGGGATCTCAGGCAACGGAATCGGAATCACAGGGATGCTCGGCACGTCTGGCACGGTGGGTGTCGTGGGTGCCGTGGGTGCGGTCATCGGTGCAGGCTCTGCCGGGGCGGAGACTGGCACCGGAGGTGTCGGCACGGGCATCGGAACTGGGAACGACGGCGCGCTGACCAACGGCGCTGGGGGCGTGATCGGCGTCGGTGCCGGAGTGGCCGGACGAAGTGATGGCATCACGCGCGGCGGTTCGTTGGTCGAGGCTGGTGCCTGCGGAATCACCGGGCTAATCACCCTCGGCGGGTCTGTCAGGCCACCGCGCGGCGTCGGGATCACAGGCGGCGGAGCGGAGTTGCCCGACTGGATGGCTGGGGCGGCGGGCATCGTAGGCGTGGTCGACTTCTTCGAGCCGAAGATGCGGGAAAAAATCCCTTTCCTCCCGCTCTCGTTTGGCTCCGCGCGTGTCGGTTCGCTCACTGGAGGCGTCTTGTCCTTGTCGCGCTCGCCGAAGAGACGGCTGAGGAACGGTCGCCGTTCCTTCTCCTGTTCCTTCTCCTTCGTGAGTGACGCCTTCGGTATCACGGGTGAAGAGAAGATGCCCGACCGTCCACTCGGCGCCTCCGTGGGCTGAGTGGTGCCCTTCGGCGCAGGAATGGCATCGCCGGGCTTGTCGTAGAGGGTGATCGTCTCGCCGGACTTCATGTCCTTCAGTTCCGAGAGGTACGAGCCGTCGGGCTGTTTCTCGTTCTTGACGACCTTGAATTGCCGTTCGCCCTTGCCATCGATATTGAGCGAAACAACCGTACCGATCTTCGGCGGCGATTCGGCATCGGCGCGATTGGTGAACCCGATCGCCAGACCGGCCCCGGCCAGGGCCGCGAACGCCCACCGCCTGCTCAACCACTTCGACATAGCATTGCCTCCGTGCCGGTACTCAAAAGCGCCGTCCCTGGCGCGCCGGAGCATCCGTGAGTTATTCTGAGATCGGCTTACCTGGATTCGCAGGTTCACCGGCTTTCGCAGCGCGTGCCGTAAGCTCGCGGAAAATGGGTAAACCCTGCAATGCAGGCAAGTGAATGCTTCAGCGACTTCCGATTGACCGCCCATTTGCCACACGCTATCGGCCGCTGCACTTATGCGAGGGGGATCGACTGTGTACCGGGGACTGACCATCGCCGTCGCTGCCGCTTCGCTTCTGCCCGCCGGCTGCAGTAGCGTGTGGAATGCCGTCACCAGCAAGAGTTTCCGTGAGAAACCCTTCACGACGATGGGCAGGGTGATCGCGCCCGAAGACCCAATCGTGATTCTCACCGCCGATCCGCCGCGCACGGGCGACGAACGCGCACGAGCCATGCACCGGCTCAAGGAACCCATCCGCAATGGTCATTCGCAAGAGGAGCAGGATCGGATCGTCGAACTCTTGTCGCGTACCGCGACCACCGATAGCAGCCCCGTGCTTCGCTATGCCGCGATCGAGGCACTCAGCCGTTTTGAAGATCCGCGTGCTTCAGGAATCCTCATGACGGCTTATCAGAAAGCCGACGGTCTGACCGAGGAGGATCGGAAGCCGCCGGCGCACGCCCCGGTTGTGCAGGCCGGTGGACTGAGTGCTGGGCGAGCACCTGTTCTGCCTGGCATCGGGCCTGGGCTACTCACCGGGCCGACAGGCTTCGCCCCGGACACTACCGCGGCGCTGCGGTGTCGCTGTCTGGAATCGCTGGGTGCCACAGACAAGGTGGAAGCCGCGCGATTCCTCTCGGCGGTCGCCGGAGCCAGCGGGCCAGATGTGAAACCCGTGGGTAGCGACGACCTGGAAGTCCGTCAGGCCGCAGTACGGGGACTGGGTAGCTGTCGCCAACCCGAAGCCGTCGTCGCGCTGGCCACGGTACTCAATGCGGAGGCTGACAAGGATCAGACCCTCGCACGCAGCGCGCACAAGGGGCTGATGAGTTTGACGGGTAAGAAACTTCCTCCTGACCCCGCGCAGTGGAATGCCGTGGTGCAGGCCGATATCAAGATCGCACCGAAACCGACCTGGATCGACAACGCCATTCAGCAGGCCGCGTTCTGGGAGAACTAAGCCGAATCCAGCGCCGGATGGCGGTGGTTCACATCGTGAGCGGTTCGCCCTGTTGCGGAGGAGTGAGGCCGCCTGCGATCGGCTTCTCCTTGCGAGAACCGATCCAGAGCAGGAATGTACCAATCAGCGCGAACATCGTCACAGCGACAACCTTCGCCCACCCCACCTCGTCCGGCTTCCACTTCTCACTGCCGGTGATCTTCGCACCCAGATCGAGCAGCGGTTCCAGCGGTTCGAAGAATGCGAACAGCGTGATGACGAGCAGGCCACAGAGCGTTCCCCCTGCGATGTAACCGCTCGAAAGCAGTACGCCGGGGCTGGTCTCGGCCTCGGCCTCGTTCTTCGGCTTGCCGCGAATGAAGTCCGCGAGCCACCGGAGCAGGCCGCCGATGAAGATCGGCATGGATGATGCCAGCGACAGATACATCCCTACGGCGACCGGCAACGCCGAGACGCCGCACAACTCCAGTGCCACCGCGATCAACGCGCCGGCGGCCACCAGTGCCCATTCCAACTCCCCACCGAGGATGCCCTTGATGATGTTGGCGAACAACCCTGGCTGCGGCGCGCCGAATTTCGGCGGCGCTGGCTCACCGTTATCCATTGTCTCGGCTTCACGCGCGATCGGTAAATCCGTGCGATAGACCGGATGTCCAGCGGTATCGACGAGGTAACGTCCGGCCTTCAGGTCGGCGTACTGCGCGTATTCGCCATCGTGGACGTGAACGATCGGGTACTGGTTTGTGTCGGCTTGCCAACCCGTGGTCGAGTTGTTCTTCTCCTGCGCGCGATCGTAGGGCTTGCCGGGTGGCTCGGTGGGCGCATCCGGTGGCACGATCAGGACCGCGCTCGTGGGAAAGCCCTTCTTCGTGTAGTGCGTCTGCGCGTTATTCAGCAAGAGCATTGTGCCGCCGATGACCAGCGCCGAAGTGCCCGCTCCGATGAGGATCGCCCACTGTTGCTTGTAGGGTGTCGCGCCGACAAGGTAGCCGGTCTTCAGGTCCTGTGAGGTCGTTCCCCCATTGGAAGACGCGATGCATACCACGGCCGCCACGGTCAGTGCTGTGAGCATCGCAGTTGGTCCGGTGCGACCCAGGAGGAAGAAGATCATGCAGACGAGGAGCAGTGTGGCGATGGTCATGCCGGAGATCGGGTTCGACGAACTACCGACCTCGCCAGTCAAGCGACTCGATACCGTGACGAAGAGGAAGCCGAACAACAGGATCATGGCCGCGCCGACGATGCCCTGGAAGCTCAGCCCCAGGCCGAGTTGCGGCACCCCGGCCAGCACGACGATGAGGATCAGGCTGCCGAAGAGGACAACACTCATCGGCAGATCACGTTCGGTACGAAACAAGCGAGACTCGCCCCCGGTACGACTCGCGCGGAGGTCGCGCAACCCGGCGGCGATCGAACCAATAATGAGTGGAATTGCCCGACACATGCTGATGATGCCACCCGCCGCGACCGCCCCAGCCCCGATGAAACGCAGGTAGTTTCCCTGTAGGTCGCCCGGTTCCATGTTGCGAATCAGTCCGGGGTTCGCCGAGTCCTTCGGCTTGTCGGCGTCCCACTTCGCTGGCGGCACTGGCATGGAAGCAGTCGCGCCGAAGGTCGCGATCAGTGGCCCCAGCACAAAGTACGACAGCACCGCGCCGGCCATCATCAGCGACGCGATTCGCGGCCCGATCAGATAGCCAACGCCCATCAATTCTGGTGAGAGTTCGCCGCTGAGAGCCGCACCTTTGAGCCCCGTCTTCACCCCTGCGGCATTCTCGGTGTAGAGCTTGACCGAAGGCTCGCCGGCCCACAGTTTCGTGGCGGCAGCGAGGAACTTGTACACGAATGCGATGCCAAAGCCGACGAAGACCATCTTCGCCGTCGCTCCCCCTTTCTCACCGGCAACGAGTACCTCCGCACACGCCGTACCTTCGGGATACACGAGCTTCCCATGCTGCTTGACGATGAATGCTCGACGTAGGGGAATCATCATCAGAATGCCGAGCAACCCACCGAGCACGGCCACCGTCATCACACGAACCCAGTGCATCTCGAAGCCGAGCAATAACAGCGCCGGCATCGTGACGCCAACACCGAAGGCGATACTCTCGCCGGCGCTGCCGGTCGTCTGGACGATGTTATTTTCGAGGATGGTCGCCTTCCGCACGCGGAAGGCACGCGAGAAGGCACGAAAGAGCGTGATTGAAAGTACCGCGATGGGCACCGACGCGGAGACAGTCAGCCCGATCTTGAGGACGAGATACAGCGACGAGGCGCCGAAGATGACACCAAGGACAACGCCCGCCAGGATGGTGGGCCAGGTGAACTCCGGCGGCGACACCGTGGGCGGCACGAACGGCTGGTGTGACGGAACCGCATCGGGCGAGTCAGGGGTGGACGCCCCTGGTGTGGCATGGGACGACATGGCGAGTCCAGTGGGCAGGAGACAGTGAGCAGGGAGTTGGGCATGAGCATTGAACAGTGGGCAACAGTAGGAGGCAGTGGGCAGTGGGCAGAAGATTGAAAACGGTCGGGGTGCTGTCTACCGTCTTCAATCTTCTGTCCACTGCCTGCACACCATTACCCACAGGCGATCACGCGGTACCCAACTCCGCGAGGATGCGGGCTGCGTTGTTGGCGTCCTGGACGCTGTCGAAGGTTGCGTAGCCGATGAACTTGCCGCCGATCACGGACATGACCAACCCGTGCAGGTTGATGCCGGCCATCTCCCAGGCCTGCGTGAGCCGGCCGCCCAGGCCGGTCTTGTCGTCGCCTTCCACGCGCATCACTATCGGCTCGCTCACCTCGTGCAAGCCGGCTGCCCGCGCCGCAGTCAGTTCACCGGCGCCATGCAGAGGAGCAACGTACAACTCACCCATCCCGGGCTTGCTTGCGGAACGCTGGCTGTAGACGTACTCCAGGTGCGCACCGGCCTCCGCGAGGTTCTTCAGTTTGGCCGCAATTCCACCCGGCTTGTCCTCAACCTCCGCATGAAAGAGGTGGACACGCTGCATTTTGAAGCTCATTTGAGTTGCCCTCCTGAAATGATGTCGCGATGTCACGTATCGCCGCGACAGACTATCCATTTCGGATGATACCCCTGGTATCGAGCATTGCAACCGGGTAGCGTCTGTGAATCCGCGGCAAACGTCTGCGCACTGGGCATAACGAGTAGAATCGGGCACAAACGGTGACACGGCCGGAAGAGCAATCGAGCATCCGCCGTGGTTCAAGCATTTTCCGGCCTGAACATTCGGCGGCCCGTGCCTGTATCCTGTATTCCATCCTCATCTGCTGCTCCTGAATTCGCGTCTCCGAGGTTCATCATGTTCCGGCTCGCACAACTGGTTCCGATTGTCATCGCGCTGTCACTTCCCTTTGTGCCCATTCAAGGTGCCGACTCTCCCGCCCCGCCGAGGACGGAAGCGAAGGCTGGCAAGCCGCTCGTCTTCAAGAACGCGACCATTCACACTGCGATAGACGACAAGCCCATCAAGCGCGGCACGCTGGTGGTGAAGGACGGGAAGATTGTCTCCGTAAGCGGCCCGGATGTCGCGCTGCCCAACTTCCCAATCGGCGCGGAGGTGCTCGACCTGAAAGGGGCAGTCATCATCCCTGGGCTGGTCGATCCACACTCGCATGTCGGCGTCTGGAGCAAGCCCAGCGTTGCTGCGAACTCCGACGGCAACGAGTCGAGCGGTCCAGTGCAACCGTCCGTGCGCGCCATCGACTCCTTCAATGTGGACGATCCAGGGATCAAGATGGCGCTCGCCGGCGGCATCACCACAGCCAATGTCATGCCGGGTTCGGGCAACGTCATCGGCGGGCAGACTGTGTATGTGAAGTATCGCGGACACAGTATCGAGCAGATGCGGATTACAGGTCGCGCCGGCGACAAGGAGATTCTCGGTGGCCTGAAGATGGCCAACGGCGAGAACCCGAAGGGTTACGGACGCAACAAACAACAGGCGCCATTCACACGAATGAAGATCGCAGCACTGCAGCGCGAGACATTTCAGAAGGCGAAGGAGTACAAGTCGAAGAAGGATAAGGGCGAGAAGGTTGACCGCGACATTTCGCTGGAACCGCTCGTCGAGGTGCTCGAAGGGAAACGTACGGTCCACTTCCACTGCCACCGCGCCGACGACCTACTCACGGCCGTGCGCATCAGCGAGGAGTTCGGCTTTGAACTGGTACTCCAGCACGCGACCGAGGGCTACCGCATCGCGGACGTACTCGCGAAGAAGAAGATCCCCGTGTCACTCACGCTCATCGACAGCCCTGGCGGGAAAGCTGAGACAATCGGGCTACTGGAAGAGAACGCCGCGGTCCTTGCGAAAGCAGGCGTGACCGTCACGATCAACACCGACGATAGCATCACGGAGTCGCGGTTCTTCCTGCGCACCGGAGCGTTGGCCGTTCGCGGTGGAATGAGCGAAGCGGCCGCGTTGAAGGCACAAACGATCAACGCAGCGAAGTTACTCCACCTCGATCACCGCCTCGGCTCACTCGAAGCCGGCAAGGATGCGGACTTCGTGATCCTCAGTGGCAGGCCCTACAGCGTCTACACACAGGTTCTGGCAACTTACATCGACGGCAAGAAGGTGTTCGACGTGAAGGCGGATCGCGCATATCAGATGGGCGGCTTCGCGCTACCCGTAGGAGAGAAGTTGCCGGAACTCTTTCGCGTGGAAGGAAACATTCTCGGTGAGGGTGGAGGAGCCATTCGCGTCTTCGACGGCGTGAAGGGTGCCGTCGCGATTGAGGCGGAATTCATTCACTCAATCGTTCGGGGAAAGGCGCCGTTCAAAGGAACCATCATCGTTCAAGACGGCAAGATTCTTTACGTCGGCTCATCGGCACTAGTCAAGAACATGCCCATCTACAAGGCCAAGCACGTCACGCCGGGGCTGATCGACACTTTCAGCGTCGTGGGCCTCTCCGGGGCGTGGAACATCCCTGCCGATCAGGATCAGGACGAGTTGAGCGATCCCAATCAGGCCGAGTTGCGCGTCCTCGATGGCTTCAACCCGCGCGAACCACTGTTCGATTTCCTCCAAGCCAACGGCACCACGGTGGTGCATTCCACACCGGGGCGGCGTAACCCACTCGCAGGGAGCAGCGGCATCTTCCGCGCCGACGGAACGACAGCCGAGAACGCCGCAATACGACCCGTCGCCGCCGTGCTCGTGAACCTCGGCGAATCGGCGAAGGGGAAAGGCCCCACGACACGAATGGGTGTCGCGGCGCTTGTGCGGAAGGCATTCACCGAGGCACAGACCTATGCCGCAAACCCGCCAGCGGTGAAGAATGCCAAGCTCGCAGCGCTGATCCCGGCGCTGCTGGGGAAGGTGCCAGTTTACTTCGCCGCGCACCGCAAGGACGATATCCAGACTGCGTTGCGGATCGCTCGCGAGTTCAACCTGAAACCCGTGATCGCACTCGGCACCGAGGCGTACCGCATGACGGACGAATTGAAGAAAGCAGGTGTGCCCGTGGTGGTTCACCCAACCATGCAACGCGCCGGCGGCAGCATGGAGACACTCCACTCGTTCACCGGTAACGCGGCGGCACTCGATACCGCAGGCATCCCGGTCACCATCTGCACTGGATTTGAGGGCTATGTCCCGAAGACGCGAGTGCTGCGCCACGAAGCAGCAATGGCAGTCGCGGCCGGTATGGACCACGAGCGTGCTTTGCGAGCGATCACAATCAACGCCGCGAAACTTCTCGATATCGACAAGGACTACGGTAGCATCGAAGTGGGGAAGGTCGCGGATCTCGTGCTCTACGACGGCGACCCATTCGAGCACGCCACGCAGGTGACGCGGACACTCATGCGCGGGAAGGTTGTCTACGACCGCGCCGAATACCTGAAGTTGCCGTTTGAACGCCGCATCCTGCCACTGCTGGGCGGCGGAAACGGTGTGGGGTGCTGCATGGGGTGGTAGTTGTATCGTGAAGCGCGGACCACTGCCCCCCGGACGCGTGTGCGGGGGCCGCCCGTCTTTAAGCTATTCTTTCAGATCGTTCTCGCTGAACAGCGTGAAGCCCTGTGTTTCAAACGCCGCGGCGGCAGCTTCGTGATCGTCGCCAACATTCACCGCCACGGCCGTATTCCCCATTGGCCCCACGCCGATCAAGAGTGGATACATGTAGCACACATCCACCTCGGCGGTCAGAAGCGCCTTCATGAGCGTGAGGAGCGGTCGGTCGTCGTCGGGGAGTTTCACCACCAGGAGTTCGCTCTCGCTGAACGCGAACTTTGCCGCCGTGAGGATCTCGTAGCCACGTTCATAGTGGCTGGGCACGAGGCGGATAATCGCGCAGTCTGCCGTCTCGACCACCGTGAGCGATACGACGCGCACGTCGGTTTGCTCGAAGCGGCGCACGAGGTCCATCAGTGCGCCCATCCGGTTCGCAAGGAAGACGTTGAACTGCCGCACGCTCGGCCACTCACGCCCCCGGGCGGTTTCGAAGTCAATGTCGGCTTCGTCGCCGAAACTCATCGCAAGTCCTCATGGATACGGCAGCTAGGTTCGGAGCCGTGATGGAAGTGTACCCACTAAAGGGCGTGTCGGTCAACGGAAGTGCCGGCTTTCAACGTATCCACAACAGAACTGAGCAGGCAGACTGATATGAGTCTGACTGTTGGCGTTAAAGCTCCGGTTGCACCAGCTTCGTGGGGCGGCCCACGCGAGTGAGTATCGCCTCGGCGGCAAGGTATCCACTACGGACGGCGCCTTCCATCGTCGCGGGCCAGTGGGTCGCGGTCCAGTCGCCGGCCACCATGAGGTTCGCCACCGGCGACTCCTGCGCCGGTCGCCACTGGTCGATACCAGGGACCGCGCTGAAGGTCGCTGTGTGTTCCGTGACCACCTTCGCGCGAAGCATCGTTGCACGCGCCACATCGGGAAACAGCCGCCCCAGTTCCTCCACTACCCGACGTTGAATCTCGTCGCGACCGAGGCCCTTGAGGTCGCGGGCGGCACTCACCACAACCTGCATGTAGAACTCACCAGGTGCGACCTCCCCGCGGTCGAACACCCACTGGCAGAGGCAGTCGATCAGGACGGCATGCGGTAACTTCATCACGGACCGATCGAACCACAGGTGAACACTGGTGATCGGTGAAGGAGTGAGATTTCGCACGTTGCCGAAGTACGGTTCACGTTCGAGCAATTCCTGTGGCAGCATGTCCGCCACGCGGTCGAATGGCACTGCCAGGATGTACCAGTCGGCCGTGAGGGAAGAACCATCGCGCAGCTCAACGTGCGACACGGCCTCCGCTTCGCGACCGGGCGAGGCGCCCTCCAACACCAGCCGTTTCGCCCCGGTATTTTCTCTCACTTCCACACCGCGGGACGACAGCCACGCGCGCAGCTCATCACCGTAGAGACGGCCGAGTGGCACCGTTGGCACATGAACGACGAAGCCGTCGCGGTGACGGACAAAGCCATCGCGGAAGACCTTCCGCGCGTATTTCAGACCGACGCGATCCACTGTTTCGTTCAGGGCACTCGTGAGCACGATGCCCCAGAAGCGTTCGATCGTGCGGCGGTTCTGCCAGTGCGATTCGAGCCAGGGCAGGAGCGGCAGATCGGTCTCCGGTTGCTCACGGAGCATCGCGGCCAGACCGAATACGACGCGGAGCTTGTCGCCTGGTGTGAGATAGTGTGCGCCCAGGAGCGCGCGACCCAGATGGAAAGGCGCCGGCCACGGATCGGCCTTGAAGACACTCTTTCGACCATCGGGCGTGACGAAGTAGAGCTTCGGCTGTGGGGCGAGTAGGTGGCCCACGCCGACCGTGCTCAGGAAATGCGCGAAGTTCGTACAGCAACCCATGCTGACGTGCTGGCAAGCGTCCACCATCTGCCCGGAGCCTGGCTCTGTGAACGAACCAGCGCGACCACCTAACCGGTTGCGTGACTCCAGCACCGTGACACGGAAACCGTTCTGCGCCAGCCCCACCGCGGCCGATAGCCCGGCCAACCCGCCGCCGATCACGATTGCGGAATGCGAGGCTGGGCACGCACGCGCACCAGAAGTCCGCATTACCACAGCCCCCATTTCACCAGCCAACCGGCCGCGCAGACCGTGGCCTTTTGCCAGCCTGGCACCCGCACACGGCGAGTGAACACGTCGTAACCGCGTGCCTCGATCTCGTCGAGCAGTCGGCGATAGGTATTGCTCATCAGATGGAAGATCGCTCGGCCGTCGTTGGTCAGCAGCGGTGTGAGGGTCGCGCCCTTGCTGTAGTAGTCGCGGGCACGGGCCACCTGAAATCGCATCAGTTCGCGGAACCGATCGCCGTGCTTGGGGTCGCGCCAGCGTTCGGGAGCACAGTTGAAGTGAGCCAGTTCATCGGCCGGGAGATAGACGCGGTCACGCGCAAGGTCTTCACCCAGATCGCGTAGGATGTTTGTGAGCTGGAATGCGATGCCCGCGGCCTCGGCTGGCGGGTCTGCCTCTACTTCTGTCACTCCCGGCCGCGTGTTCCACACGCGTACGCACGCCAACCCGACCGCCGACGCGACGCGGTAACAGTATGGGTATAACTCCGCGAAGTTCGCCATCCGCACGGCCCCCGCGTCGGTTTCCATGCCGTCGATCGCGTCGAACAGGAACCGTTCTGGCACGCCGAACCGGCGCACGGTGTCGATGAGCGCGGGGTGGATTGGGTGTGAGAATCTGCCTGCCAGTGCCGCAGAGAGGGCGGCGCGCCAGGAGGCGAGGTTGTGGAGTTTCTCGGCGGGATCGCCTGTCTCATCGGCGATGTCGTCAGTCACACGCATATACGCATAGAGAGCGTCCATGGCGCGCCGGCGCGCCGGCGGAAGAAGACGAAAGGCGACGGGGAACGAACTATTGGCCGCGGAGGTGATGGCATGGCAGGCAGCAAATGACAACTGGCGGACTCGCGGCGGGAGTTCGGTTGCACCGTTCACCAGGATTACCCGTCACGTCTTCACTCGTCGAGCACACAGCAGCAATCCGACACGATCACTGCCCCAGGTTAACACGCACTCGCTGGCCGACGCGCAGAGGCGGCTTGCCAGCAGGAGTCGAGTCCTTGACCTCCACCACAACCTCGATCACACGGGTATCGCCGTTGAGGAAGTTCTCGGCGTTGGCTCTCTTCAACAGGAATGTGTTGCTGATGCGACGGATGGTGCCCGTGTATGTGAGGCTGGTATCGGTGTGGTCCGTGATTGTGACCTCGCGTCCGATGTGGTCTGGCCCGACGCGGTGGGCGAATTCGGCCTCAACTTCCGCGCGAACCACACGTCCACCCGTAGGGACCAGCCACAGTGCCGGCGTGCGAGTACTGATGCCCAGTGTGCTGCCGCGACCGATGGTGACCTGTTCGACCGTGCCCGACATCTGAGACTTCACGATGCACAGGTCCACCGCGTCCTGTGCCTTGGCCTGTTGCGCCTCGGCCTGCCTGACCGCGGCCTGTGCTTCCTTCACCTTCACCTGGGGATCGACTGCCTTCAACTGGTCGCGGCGTTGCTCGGCGAGATTCTTCTCGTGCAGGGCGGTGTCGTACTCGACGTTGGCTTTGAACAGGTCCGCACTACTCTTCTTCAGTTCCGGCCACGTCTCAGGAGCTTTCCCCTCGGCCTTGTAACCACGTTCCAGGTTCAGTTCGACCAGTTCATAGTGCTGCTTGCGGAGGCTCAGATTCCGCCCGGCGGCCTCAACTGCCTTCTGCGAGATCTTGACCTGCTCGGCGTGTTGCTTGACGCCATCTCCTGCCTCGGCCACCTTTGTTTTGGCGAACTCGACCGCAGTCTTCGCCAGTTCCAGGTCCGCTTTCTGGATGGTGTCGTCGAACGAGTAGAGCGGTTGGCCGGTCTTCACCTCGTCTCCGTCCTTGACGAAGACCTTGGCCACCGTGCCAGACTGAAGGACAGGTGGCAGTCCGTAAGCGACTGGTGGCGGATCGGTGTCCACAGTACCCATCACAACAGGGCCGCCGCGAGGGTGGGGCGCAGTTTTCTTGTTATCAGTGGAACTGCCCCCCGTGAGCTGGCGCGCGCCGATTAGTGTGGCGACACACAGTGTCACCCCAGCGGCGAAGAACACGACTCGCATCTTGCGCAGCATTGGATGACTCCTCGGTTATTCGGCGGCTGGTAGCGATCGCCGTTCCAGGCGGCCGTCTTCCAGGTGGTAGTACACATCCACAAACGGCAGAATACGGTGGTCGTGCGAAACACACAGTACCGACGCGCCGCGCTGGTGCGCCGCGTCGCGTAGAAGTTCGATCACTTTCTGACCATTCTCCCAGTCCAGGGCGCTCGTTGGCTCATCGGCGAAAAGGAACAGGGGGTTCTTCACCAGTGCTCGGCCAATAGCCACACGCTGTTTCTCACCACCCGATAGCTGCGACGGCTTCTTGTGTTTGTTCTTCTCTAGTCCCAGTCGGTCGAGCATCTCATCAGCTCGTCGCCGCGCGTCTCCCCCTCCTACCCCTTCGCCCCATTTTAACACGATCTCTAACTGCTGTCGCGCCGTTAAGGCCGGGAATAGATTGTATCCCTGGAAGATGAAACCGGCATGCTTGCGGCGATACCGTTCGCGTTCCCCGGCGCTCATCTCCCACACGTCGCGTAGCTGGCCGTCATCGTCCGCGAGTACCTGCCCGGAGTCCGGTTCGAGCAATCCTGACAGTACAGCCAGCAGCGTGGATTTCCCGCTGCCTGATGGCCCCATGAGCAGCACGAGCTGGCCGGCGTGAAGGTCGAGTGTGACCTCCTGGAGCGCGGCCCGGCGTTTCGTGCCGTCGCCGAACGTGCGGACCAGCTTCACGCCCCGCAAGCTCGGTGCCGAACTCGTCTCCGCCCAGGCCATCATGGTTCACGTCTCCTGATACGCTCCGAATCATCGCAGCAGATTCATCGGCTCGATCTGGCGGACGCTTCGCAGCGCCACAAAGCCCGCGATCAGCGACATTCCGATGGTCAGAACCGCAGTGCCGGCGAGTACCTCCCAGCGCAGATCCACATCGGCCCCGATCTGCCGCGCCGCGTAGCGCAGCCCCAGGCACGTTGGGTATGCGAAGGCAACACCAATGACCCCGACCCAGAACGACTGCGCCATCACCATCCCCATGATTCGCCAGCGAGGAATGCCCAGCGCCAGCAGGATGGCGAACTCTTTCGCATTGGCGGCGGTCGCGGAGTAAAGCGTCTGAGCTGTGATGACTGCCCCAACGCACAGGCCAAGGAAGGCAGCATAGCCCAGCGCGATGCCGGCCTTCGTGCGGAACAGCCAGTACAGGCGTGATTCCAACGAGAACTCTTCGGCGGTGTAAGCACCCATGTCGCCGCTATATTTCTCGCGCAACTCCCGCGCAAGTTTTTTGGCGCTCTGGGGTGAATCGCAGTGAACCAGCAGATACGTGATGTGGTCCTGTGGCATCAGGAACCCCATCAGGTGCCGGGCGGTATACATCGAGCATAGCACCCACGGCGCCGCGAGGCTCTTGAGTCCTTTCACCGTGCCCACGATCCGGACTTCCTTGCCGTTAATCTTCGCCTTGTCGCCGACACGCACCCCCAGGCGTTTCTCCAGGTCCGATTCGTCCACAATAATGCTATCGGGCATTGTCAGGAGGTCGCGCTGTTCATTGGTGAGTACGCCCGGAGCGCCCATGGCGTCGTAGTCGAGGTTGCTTCCCAGGAGGAAGCAGAGTTCGGTGCCGCCGCCCGGTCGGGTGAAGTTCGCGAAGTTAGCGATGTAGAACTCGACATCCACCACGCCGGGCATTCCCTCCACTCGCGTCATGTAGGATGCGGGAATCGGTTTGCCCAGGTCGACGCTCTGCACCTTCGTGGAACCGACCCACACATCGGCGCTGGTGTTGTCGATGGGAATCGAGGTGATTTTAAACAGCCCCAGGAGTAGCCCGCACTGAAGTGCGATAAGCACGGCCGAGAAGGCCACCGCCAGCACACCGGCGGCGTACCGGGAGCGTTCGTGCCACAGTGTCTGGAGGGCGTAACTCATACGTCCGTAACAGAGGTCAGAAGGTCGAAGGTAATAACGCGGGCCGGTTAGCTCCCGGCAGGGGCGAAGGCTGCGGCGGTCGCCTGCGCCCCTGCGCGAAAGCCATTACTTTCCATTGTCGGCAGGTCGCAGAGGCCGCCGCTGATGTACTGGTGGTGCCACAACTGCGTGGCCAGTACGCCTGTCAGTCCCATCTCCACGCTCAGGCGGGCCAGCCCACGACCGGGTTTGGCGAGCCTCAACCGCGCATCGTTAACGGCCTGTGGGTCGAAGTAGCCCGCATTGCGGATCGAGTCCTCCGAGAGCAACTGATCGATCCACGAGCTTTGATGGCTCGCAGCCTGTTCGCGGTTCACCTTGCCCCAGCTATCCATCGGGGCGCGGAACATCTTCTTGCGCCGCCACGCTACATCCTTCGGCAACCAGCGTTCGGCCACTTTCCGTTCGATGTACTTGTCGTTCATCACGCCGCGCAGTTTCCAGCGCGGGTGAATCTTCGACATGTACACAATCACGTCCTCATCGAGGAAGGCATAGCGAGTCTCGACGGACGAATGCATCGCAATGCGGTCGCCCTTGCTGGCCAGCAGGTGCCCCGGGAGCATCACTCGCGCGCCGAAGTACATCTGGCGGTTGAACGGGTGCCACCGATCCAGATCGGGCGAAATCTCCAGGTCGTCCAGCGCCGAACGCGACAGAATCGTGTTGCGTGCTTCACCAGTAAAGAAGCGAAGTTTATTCGTGCTGACGAGTCCGTACAAGTCGAACCAGCCGTTGGACCCGCCGAGTTGTTTCAGTGTCTTGCTGTAGGCACTGTATGGGAATCGCGGCTGACCGCCGAGCAGTTGCACCGCCTGACGCAGCGCAAAGCCCACCGGCAGGAACGGAATGCGATCCATCCAGCCAACGAGCTTGCGGATCTTGAACCACGAGTAACCGGCGAGCCACTCGTCGGCGCCTTCGCCCGTCAGCGCGACCTTGTACCCCTGTTGATGGACTGTACGGGCCAGATCGAGCAACCCCAGACACGACGTATCGATGACCGGGAACTCGGCCGCGCCGATCAGCTCGGGATAACGTGTGCGGATTTCGTCGTGCCCGCACTCCACTACCACTGGTTGGCAGCCGAGGTGCCTGGCGACGTAGAGTGCTTCCGACTTCTCGTTGAGCCGCTTTTCCGTGATGGAGATGGTGAATGTGGGGATCGCTCGCCCCATCACTTTGTTTGCCATCGCAACTACGAGGCTCGAATCGACACCACCGGAGAGATACGAGACCACGGGCACATCTGCCCACACCCGGCGAGCAATTGCGTTGAACAGGACCTCCTCGTAGCCGTCCACGATCTTCTTTTCGTCGGCGCCGTAGTCCTCGTGTCCCTCATCGGGGTAGTTGATCTGCCAGTACGTCTTCTGTGCGGTCGCCTGCTCCGTAGTGGTTCTACCGGGCTTGAAGTGGAGGTAGCGGCCAGGGATGATGCACTTGATGCCCTGGAATACGGTTGTGGGACCGGGCATCGCCATGAACGTGAAGATGTGGTTCAGCCCCTGGAGATCGGCCTTGCGCTCGACCAATCCGGATGCGAACAACGCCTTCATCTCGGATGCGAACATGAGCCAGTTCGCGCCGTCGTGCTTCACCACCGTATAGAAGAGCGGGCAGATGCCGGCGCGGTCGCGGGCGAGGAGTACCTCGTTCGTGCGGCTGTCCCAGAGGCAGATTGCGTACTGCCCCTTGAGATGCTGGAGCATCTCCACGCCGTGGTCTTCCCACAGGTGTGGAATCAGTTCTGTATCGGTATGTGTGCGGAAGACATGCCCCTTTGCTTCCAGTGCTGCGCGTTTCTCCTTGTAGTCGAAGAACTCGCCGTTGAAGACTGTCCAGACGGTGTGATTTTCGTTCGCGATGGGCTGCAGACCGTCGGCGAGGCCGACAATTGAAAGGCGGCGGTTGACGATGTGAAGTCCGGGGCGCTCCAGATCGCCAACCTCATCAGGGCCGCGGTGGAAGATGGCCCGCGACATGGCATCCACGACACCCACCGGCGCCGATCGCTGGCCCTCCAGGTCGAACATCCCCGCGATCCCACACATCAACTCGTCCTCAAGACTTCAGTATTGGGCCCCATGAGCATCACTTCGGCCGTCCGTCATCTCCGCATCCCCACCGAAGCCTCGCTGCCGTTCGGAGCGCTGGTCAGACCGCGCGCGACAATCACCTTCCGCACCAAAGCGATCCGGAATGGCGTCGCCTCGCCCTTCATTCGGTTGAAGATCACTCGTTCAACGAGTACCAGGATTTCACCAGAGTTCGCCGAACGCTAGATTCACGTCGGGTGTTGCACGAAGGACTCGTTCGAGCATTTCCGCCGGTCCGTTCGCGGTCAGGCTGATCCTCCTGCCTTTTCTCTCCGGGTAAACTTCCACACCTTCCGTTGCATGAAGAACCGTACGCCGCGGGGGAAGAATCGCTTGCCGAACCAAACCCACCACGACACGAAGCCGACCGCAGCCTCCGTACGATTCCTCACGAGGCTGCGTACCACCGAATCCGCCACCTCGTCGGAAGGTTGCGCGCCCTCGAAATCGAGGTGAATCTTCCCCTCGTTGCGGAGCAGGTGCTTTTGCAGATCGTCACTCCGCACCAGTCCAGGTAAGACGAGCAGCACATCCACGCCGAACCGCTGGAACTCACCCCGGAGGGCTTCTGTCAGCCCGACGAGCGCGTGCTTACTGGCACAGTGCTCGGACATCGACGGGATGCCCCACCGGCCACAGATGCTCGCAACATTCACCACGGCTGGCCGCCAGTGCTCCGGGCCTGCCTCATAGCTTCGCGTCAGATGCGGCAGACAGTCGCGAATCATCTCCGCCGGAGCGAAGAAGTTCACCTCCAGCACCTTCCGCACGATCGCTTCACTGGAAGTGCCGAACTCGCCGAAGCTGCACACCCCCGCGCAGTTAATCAGCACATCGAGCTGGCCGAATCGCTCGATCGTGCCCGAAACGATCCGGTTTCGGTCGTCGGGCTTTGTCAAGTCGCCGGGGAAGACCTCCGCTTCCACCCCTGCAGCCTTCAACGCGCACGCCAGTTTGGTGAGGTCCGCCTCCGAGCGCGCCGTGAGGGCGAGCCTTGCGCCGAGCTTCGCGAGCCGCTCGGCGGCCCGACGACCGATTCCCCGCGAAGCTCCTGTAATCAGGATGACCCGTCCGCGAACGTCGCGCTGCATCCTCACTCACCTTTCATCGACTCCCTGTGTTCGGCACACGGAGTGCATCCGACTATTTTAGGTCCACTTCCCGCATTCGCCAGGGCCGCGGCGCCGAGACTTCTTCGCCTGGACCGCATAACCCACACGATCATCCCCGTTCTCCTGCTTTGCCTGTTCGTATAACAGTGGCGATTCCACGACACCCCGGAGTTGCCTCATGGAACTTGCAATCGGACTGGGCATTGGCCTCCCACTTGGCTTCCTCGCGGCGCTCGGTCTGGCCATCGCGCGGGCGGGAAGCCTGGGCAAAGCATTCGACGGTCTTTCCATTGCCGGCCGCGCGAACCAGGACTCGGCATTCGCCACAAAACTCCAGGCGATTCAGCAAGGCGCGGAAACAAAAACACCAGAACTGCCGAAGCCACCGAAGCCAAGCGGGGCACCGTTGCGAATGCTGGCACTGCTCCAGGCCGAGTCGCGGCTGGTGGACTTCCTGCTGGAAGACATTCAGGGAGCCAGTGATGAGCAGATCGGCCAGGCTGTGCGCGAGATTCACAAGAAAGCGCAGGCCGCGTTGAAGCAGCACGCGGTGATCGAGCAGGTACTGTCCGGCAATGAGGGCGATACCGCGACCGTGCAGAGGGGCTTCGATCCCTCTGCGATTCGCGTGGTGGGCAACGTGACCGGCGAGCCACCCTTCAGCGGTGCGATCAATCACCCTGGCTGGCGCGTGAAAGAGTTGAAACTCGCCACGCCCCCTGAAGGAGCCGACGAGTTCGTACTGCAACCGGCCGAGGTGCAGATACCCTAGACGGTCCCCGAACGCTGTCGCGCTGGCGTTTCACTGAGTGATCGGGCTTCGTCCTGGTCACTCACCGCGCACACGATTCCTGTAGCGGAACGAATATCGCGAAAATGGGGTAGTCGTAGCTCCGAATGACACTTTGTGACTTTGTGACTTTCGACTTTACGGCCTTCGACTTTTCCGGCACGATAGTGAGATTCTTACCCTGATACCACTACCGGAGGCGCGCCATGGGGTTGCTCGATTGGGCGAAGGGCCAGTTCATCGACATCATCGAATGGACCGAGCCAAGCCAGAACGAAATCCTCTCGTACCGCTTCACCCGACACAAGAACGAGATCAAGAACGGGGCCAAGCTCATCGTTCGCGAAGGGCAGGCCGCCGCGTTCGTGAAAGAGGGCCAGCTTGCCGATGTGAAGATGCCGGGCATGTACACGCTCGACACCAACAACATGCCGGTTCTCTCCACCATTCTCGGGTGGAAGTACGGTTTCGAGTCGCCGTTCAAGTGCGAGGTCTACTTCGTTTCGACGCGGCAATGGACCGATCAGAAGTGGGGGACGCAGAACCCGATCATGTACCGCGATCCGGAGTTCGGCCCGGTGCGGCTGCGTGCCTTCGGGAATTACGCCTTCAAGGTCACTGATCCTGGCACGTTCATCAAGGAACTCGTTGCCACCGATCCGTCCTTTGAACTGTACGAGATCTCGGCGCAGTTCCGCAATGTGGTGGTGTCGCGATTCATCGACGCGCTCGGCTCGTCGCGGCTTCCCATGCTCGACCTGGCGGGAAACTACGAGAAGGTTGGGAAGATCGCGCTGGAGCGAATCGCTCCCGAGCTGTCCAAGATGGGTGTGTCGCTCACACAGTTCTTTGTCGAGAACATCTCGCTACCGCCTGAAGTAGAGGAAGCGCTCGACAAACGCGCCAAGATGTCGGTGCTGGGCAACCTCGACCAGTACACGAAACTCCAGACGGCTGATGCAATTCCGACCGCGGCAGCGAATCCCGGTGGCATAGCGGGAATGGGTGTGGGTCTCGGCGCGGGAGTCGCCCTGGGGCAGCAGATGGGTACGGCGTTTGCCGGGGCCGCTGGCGCTTCGGGTGTTGTCACGCCTGCGAATACGGCTCCGCATGCGGCCGCTGGCGTCGCTCCGCCACCGCTGCCTGGAGCGGCCGCCTTTCACGCGGCCATCGATGGCAACGCAGCCGGGCCATTCGACATGACCGCGCTGGAATCACACATCCGCAGTGGCAAGCTGACACGCAGCACGCTCGTGTGGAAGAACGGTATGGCTGGCTGGGTTGCCGCAGGGGAGGTGCCCGAACTGCAATCGCTTTTCGCTAGCCAGCCTCCACCGCTGCCAGGGTGAGATGAACAGTCGGCGTGAGCTGTGTCGGGTGCGCGCGAGCGAGCCAGTCGCAACGTCCCTGCACCAGATGCCTCACGCCGATGCCTGTTGCCGGCATTCCGAACTTCCCAGCCGGCCAGCGCCGGCCGTTCGCCTGGATTGGCTCATGTCTACTCCCCCTCCGCTTCCCTCCGATGGCGTTCCGCCTCCTCTCCCGGTGCCAACCGCGCCACCGGTGGAGAAGGAACCGACGCTCTCGAAGGCCCCGCCCAAGGGGAAACTCTTTCCGTGCTTGAACTGCGGCGCGAAGGTCGAGTTCGATCCGCGTGAGCGCGGGTTGAAGTGCCCGTATTGTGGCCACGTCACGACAATCGATGATAGTGGCGGCGAGGTTGAGGAACACGACTTCGACGAGTATGCCAGCAAGCTCGTGAAGGGGAATGTTCGCGGTATCGCCGGGCGTTCGTCGCAGGTGAAATGCAGCGGTTGCGGGGCGATGGTTCTGTTGGAAGACAAGGTGGTGACCGAGGAGTGCCCGTTCTGCGGCACGCACCTGGAGAACAAGCCCGAGACCGTGGAGGGAATGATCCCACCGGAATCACTGGTCCCATTCCGACTCGATCTCCGCGCCGCACGCGGTGCGTTCACGAAATGGCTCGAGGGCCTCTGGTTCGCTCCCACTGCGCTCAAGACACTCGCGAACCTCGGGCAACTCACCGCGGTATATATCCCCTACTGGACTTACGACGCAATGACGTACACGCGCTACTCCGGGATGCGCGGCGATGACTATCAGGAGACGGAATACTACACCGAACGCGACTCCAACGGTAACGAGGTGCAGCGGTCTCGCACGGTCACGAAGACGAACTGGTATCCGGTATCAGGTGAGGTGCAGCATTTCTTCGACGATGTACTCGTCTGCGGCTCGAAGACGATCAAGGAGAATCTGATCGATGGCATGGAACCCTGGAAGACGGACGAACTGGAACCGTTCCAGGATGCGTTCCTCGCCGGGATGAAGACCGAACGTTATGCCGTGGGCCTCAAGCAGGGTCTGAAGATCGCCAAGGAGAAGATGGAGCCAGTTATCACCCGGCTCATCTGCGAGGACATCGGCGGCGACCATCAACGCATCAACAGCACCGACACACGCTACCTCGGCGTCACCTTCAAGCACTGCCTCTTACCGGTGTGGGTCGCGCACTACCGCTATCAGGAGAAACTCTTCCACATCCTCATCAATGGTCGCACCGGGAAGGTGTCTGGTGAGCGGCCGTGGAGTTTCTGGAAGATATTCGGCCTCGTGGCCATCGTTCTGCTGATCCTCGCGCTCATCTTCGGCGCGTTGTCGCTGGCGAAGAAGGGCGGTGGTATTTCCGGAAGTCCGGCACCGCGTGGGTGGAAGACCGAGGCGGCGCAGGTCGCGCCGGCACTGTACGCGCAGGCGGGCCATAGGCCGTGGCTCGCAACGCAGGCTAACCGAAAACCGACACGTTCACGGAGGCGAAATGGCGGGGCGAATCATAATGCGGACGGGCGAGGCTCTCGTCGAGGGTGAGAAGGACTATCTCTGCGCGGAACCGGAGATCATCATCGGCGAACTCGATGGCCCGGTGGGGACCGCGCTGGCCACACTCCTGGGTAATCAGGTGAAGGGGCACACACGCGTTTTCGCCATCCTCAACAGTGACGTGCAGGTGAAACCGGCGACGCTGATGGTCAGCAAAGTGACGGTGAAGAGTTCCCGTTACACAGGCATCCTGATGGGTAGTGTGCAGGCCGGTATCGCTCACGGCGTACTCGATGCAGTACGCGAGGGAATCATTCCCCGGAAGAGGGTGAACGACCTTGGCATCATCTACTCGGTGTGGCTCGATCCGGCGGTTCTTGAGGTGCCCGAGGGCAAGATCGACCACGCCGGACTGTTCGCTGTCAACCGCGAGGCGACAGTGAAAGTTATTCGCAAGGCGCTGGCCAACGAGCCGAAGATCGACTGGCTTCTGAAGAATCAGGAGAAGGTAACGCACTACTTCCACCAACTCGGGCTGGAGGGGAAACTCTGAGCGTGTTTCTCCGCGCGATTGGTGAAGCAACTACGCGGCGACCTTGCCCGACATGCGGCGGAGATTGTCCCACTCGGTAGCGAGTTCTGCCGGCATCGGCGGGGCCGTCTGGGTCGGTTTGCGGTCCATGCAGTGCGGGACGAAGTGTCGGGCCATCACAGCCTCGCCAGGTCGACTGCGGCCACTCGTCGCCCAGGTTTCCGCTTCATCCGTGACCCACGTCAACAACTGTTCCAGCCAGGCGCGGTAGCGTTCCAGGCCGTCGCGGTCGAGGTTCGGCGGAATGGTCACCGCCGGGCCGATCACCGCGCGGCCGCGCGAGAACGGGCGTGGGATCGCGAAGCGGTCCCAACTCTTCATCCGCCACGGCCGCTCGTAGCCGTAGCCCATACACACCACGGGCAGGCCGAGCTTAGATGCAAGGAAGATTGGCCCTGGTGCCATCGTGCGGCGTGGTCCGCGCGGGCCATCGGGTGTGATGCAGATGTGCCGCCGGTCTTCACGCAACAGTCGCATGAGGGCTGGCACGGCGCGGCGGTTGCTCGATCCGCGAATCACCCCCCACCCCAGATGCTTCATCGCGCGGGCCAACACCTCGCCGTCGCGGTGTTCACTGGCCAGCGCGACGAACTTCTGCGAACCTCGCAGCACCAGTGGCATCAACATCGTTTCGTGCCACAGCAGGTAGATGTAGCGGCCGGTGTGGCGCGGGTGGACGGTATCCAGCGTCGGATCGAAGTAGGCGGCACGCCAGTCGATCGTCTGGCCATAGAGACTCGCGGCGCCAGAGGCGGCAAGGGCGGCGGCCTTCTGAAAGATCGGATGCTTCAACTTCATGGTGGTCGGCGGGTCGTATGGGTCGGGCGCGGGGATAACCCCACGCCTTCCCATCGACCGCATGACCGGCCTGACTTCAGTGGAAGCGCCCATTCAAACGGCCCAACCTGCGTAACTGATACTCCCGGAACTGTGTCTGTTCGCGTTGTCCACGGGCTTTAAACAAATAGCGTGGACAGCACAGGAGACAACCCCGGTTCCGCGACACCCGAAGCGGACCGGATTGTGGCCGAGGTACTCGCCGGCGATACGCAGGCGTTCGCGTACCTCGTGCGTCTCTACCAGCAAACCGTCTGGCGCATCACGGCGGCCCTACTTCGCGACCGCGATGCGACGGAAGCTCTGGTACAGCAAGTTTTTGTGGATGCATACTTTCACCTCGATCAGTACGCTCCCGGCACTGATTTCGGGGCCTGGATTCGGACTATCGCCCGTAACGCGCTGCGGAAGGAACTCCGCAGCGCCAGCCGCGAGGACCGCCGACTGGCCACATATCGCCGCCGTCTGGCCGAGCGATTGCGTGCCGAGACGACAGGTGCCCGCGATGACTCCGAAGACTATGTAGCCGCTCTTCGCAGTTGCCGGCAACTCCTACCGGCTCGCGACGCGGAACTTGTTCAGATGCGGTACGACGGCGGCCAGTCGTTTGAAGAAATTGCAAAGACTCAGGGCCAGTCGTCTGAGGCGGTACAACGGATGATTTCGCGCATCCGCTTCCGGCTCCGCGAGTGTATCCAAACCAAGTTGAACCAGATATGACCCGTACTGCCACACTCACGGCCAAGCTCCTCGACGGCACGCTCGACGAAGCCGAGTGGCTGGAACTGGAATCGCTCCTCGCTTCCGAGCCAGGCGCGGAAGCCGAGCATCTGGCACTGCTGGAACTCGAAGCGGAACTTCGCGGCGCGCGAACTGGCTTCGACCTGACGGAATCAACGCTCGCGAAACTGACGGATGCGCAGGCCGACTTCACCGCCGGCGCGGTACTCGCCCAGATCACGACCGCGGCACCTCCAGCCTGGGTCGCGCGGGCTGCCGAACCGATTCCAACACGCCGCCGACGATTCACCCGCTTTGCTCTCGTTGGCCTCATCGGATGCTCCGCGGCGCTGTTGCTGGCACTCTGGCTCAACGACTCCACACTGCCCGCGCCGCGACAGCCCGGCGAAGCCCTGATTGATGCGCCGGCGTTCGCGAAGCTGACAAGCAAGGCCGGTTCGGTCGAACTCCTCACGCCGACCGGCGAGGTGATTCAAACTGCCGAAGGCGGCAACTTGCCGGCGGGGTTCACGGTGCGAACGCTGGGCGATGAAAGCAGTGCCGTGGTTGAACTCCTCCGTGACAATACTCGCGTCGAGATCGAGCCAGACTCGGTGGTGCAGTTCGCAGGTGGCGTACCTGGCGCAGGTAAGCCGCGTGTCTTTCTCTCGGCCGGCCAACTGACGGCCGCCGTTCCGCAACGGCGCGATGACTGGCCTCTGGTCGTGGGGACTGCCGTGGCCGACGTGCTCACCCGACAAGGGACGTTTGTCCTCTCGTCAGCCGGGCCAGGTTCCGCGCGCGTGGACATCCGGCAGGGGAAAGTGGAAGTGGTCCGTTCCGCATCACGCAAGCCCGTGAAACTCGGCGCGGGCGCGGCGGTGGTCTTCGCCGGGCTGGACCGACTCGATGTGGAACGCTCGCTGCCGGTGGACCGCACTCCGCGACGCACGTTACCCTTTCCAGGTCCGCGCGACGTGGCGTTCTCACTTGATGGATCCGAGGTCTGGATCGCCAGTGCCCGAATGTTCGGACGTTATCCCTACGAGGGACGCCCGGTACCGATGAGCTTCTACCCCCGCCGTGGGAATGACGGATTCGCGACAATCACCCCCAACAGGAAGTTCCTCCTCGCCTTTCGCAACGACCGCGACGACCGTGGCGACCGCGTGCTGGTCCGTACGCTTCCCGATGGAGGCGAATATCGTGCCGTGAATGCCCGGCCGACCGAGGCCCGCTTCTGGACAACGGCACCGGATGCCGCGTGGCTGGCGGTGGTCGATCCGAAGCCCAACAACCGACGGGTCCGAGTCCTCGACAGTAACACCGGCGAGGAACGCTTCGCACGCAGTTTCGACGAAACAATCACCAGCCTCCGCGCGGCCCCTGATGGCAGCGTCCTCGCGATCGCCGCTCATTCCACAGTTCGCAGCATTGGTAACAAGATCGTCGTGCTGGATGCAGCCACAGGCGACCGCCGTTTCGCGCTCTCGGTGCCGCGGCGCCCCTGCACGGCGATGTGCTTCTCGCCAGACGGCCGCTATCTCGCCTGCGGTTCCAATGGCACCGTGCAACTCTGGGATCTGCGGACGCGCGAACGGGTCCGTTCGATCACGGGCTTCGAGCGGGCCGTCACGTGCCTGGCTTTCTCCCCGGACGGCTCCCGGCTCGCCGGCGGAACGCCCGATGGGCACGTCTGGCTCTGGGATGCGGCCACCGGTCGTCAGACGCAACTGATTGCGCTCGGTGGTCGGGGAGTCCGTGCGCTGGCGTTCAGCCCCGATGGTCGGCGGCTCGCAGCGGCGGCGAACTCCTCGCCAGTCACGGTCTGGGATGTGGCGAACCGCGCGGCACTGGCAGATGTGCAATAAACGCACTTCCTATTGGCCACGGGGGCCTTCTGCTGTAGGTAGTAGGGTGAGCGCCGCCCTCTAACTCCCACCCGCACTGCCATGCGCCGCCCCACTGCTTGCTGCCTGCTGCTGACCGCGCTTGCGACACTATTGCGCGGGGCCGATCCGCCCAAACCAGCGGAAATCTACGCGCCGGCGAACCTCGTTGCCTGGTGTATCGTTCCCTTCGATGCGAAAAAACGCACGCCCACGCAGCGCGTCGAGATGCTCCAGAAACTCGGTTTCAAGAAATATGCTTACGATTGGCGTGCCGAACACCTCCCTTCCTTCGACGAGGAAGTCCGGCTGGTGAAGGCGGCGAAGATCGACCTGATCGCGGTGTGGTTTCCGGCGACGCTCAACGCCGATGCCAGGAAACTCCTTGCGGTCATCAAGAAACATGGGATCAAGCCGCAGTTGTGGGTGACGATCGGCGATCCGACAGGCAAGACGCAGGAGCAGAAGGTCGCGGAAGCGGCAAAGGTACTCCGACCCATTGCGGAGGAGGCCGCGAAACTCGGATGCTCGGTGGCACTCTACAACCACGGCGGCTGGTTTGGCGATCCGGTGAATCAGGTTGCCGTGATCGAGGCGCTGAAGCTCAAGAACATCGGGATTGTTTATAACCTTCACCATGCCCACAGCCAGTTCGAGCGCTTCCCTGAAATACTCAAGCTGATGAAGCCGCACCTGCTGGCGGTGAATCTCAATGGCAGCTTCACCAATGGCGAGAAGCTCGGCAAGAAAATCATGCCACTAGGTACCGGCGATCTCGATCTGAAACTCCTCTCGGCCATCCGCGACATTGGGTACACTGGGCCGATTGGGATCATCGGTCACACACAGGATGACGTGGAGCAACGCCTTCAGGACAACCTCGACGGTCTGAAATGGTTGCTGCCACAACTCGATGGCAAACCACCCGGCCCACAGCCGAAATACCGCACCTGGAAGCCAGAAGTAAAGAAGGAGCCGTCCAAGAAGGAGCCACCCAAGAAAGAGGAGCCGAAGAAGCTGGAGAAGTGATCCACGCTTTCCCCACGGTAATTGCACTCACCAGGCATTCCGGTGCGTGCCACAGTTCAGGAATGCTTCTCGGCATCCGTTACGGGGCGCAGCGCCATCTGCTGGGCATCGAGGCCGCCATCCACCGCGAAGACGCTACCGGTACTGTAAGCGGCCCGGTCGGAGGCGAGGAAGACATACCACCACGCCACATCGTCCACTGTCGCGATCTTGCGGATGGGAATCTGCGCGATCACGGCTTCACGCTCCGCCGGACTGGACTTTAACCCAAAATCCGTCAGTGGTGTCTCGACCAGCCCCGGCGCGACGGCCGCAGTCGTGAAGCCATGCGGGGCAAGTTCAATCGCCAGTTGGCGTGTCAGTGCGTTCACCGCGCCCTTGCTGGCGTCGTAGAGCGTGTGCAGCGGCTCGGAGCGTGTAGCATTCAGTGAGGTGCTGAACAGAATCCGCCCACCACGACGCGCTGCCTTCGCCCGACGGACCAGTTCGCGCGTCACAGCGACAGGTACCCATACATTCAAACGAAAAATGAAGTCGAAGTGCTCGCGGGTCAATTCTGTCAGTGGTGGCTCCTTGTAGGTGCCGAGGTTGTTGACGAGCACATCCAGCCCACCGAATGCCTCCCACGCCTCCGCCACGAGTCGCTCCGGCTCGCCGTCTGCGAGCAGATCAGCCTGGACGTAGTGCGTGTGTTCGTAGTCGCTCAGGAGGCGTTGAACCTCCGGACACATCGCCAGTGGCTTCTCAGACGTGACAACGACACTCGCGCCGCTGACTGCGAACGCCTGCGCGACGCCCAGACCGATTCCCTGACTGCTCCCGGTGATGAGCGCAGATTTTCCCTGCAACATGACGCAGACTCCTCACTCGCCGCGGAGCGGTTTACCGGGTAACGTAGTGAGCGCTGGCCTCTGGGAGAACGTCGATGCGGAGTACAGAAGCACATGTGTGGGCGGAACTCGGCGACTACTACCTCGGCGAGGGGCCGCAGGTGGTGGAGGTCGAAGGTAGCCCCGAACTCGTGTGGGTGAATATCCAGACGGACGCGGAGGCGACGACCGGGGTCGTCCACCGGCATCCGCTCGCGGGCGGGCTGGACCGCAAGTTTGATGCTCCCGGCCGCCCGGGCTTCCTGCGTGGCATCGCAGGAACGAATTGTGTACTGGTGGGCGTGGAGAAATCGCTGCGGACGCTCGACCTCGTGAGCGGCGAGTGGTCCGAACCACTCGCGGCGTTACCTGATGCAAACCCCCTCACGATCATCAATGATGGTGCCGTACTACCTGATGGCAAGGCACTCATCTTCGGCACGAAGGAACTGAAGTTCAAGGAACCGCTCGCGAGTCTCTATCTCTACACGGTTGAGGATGGGCGGCTCACGACGCTTGCTTCACACCAGACTTGCTCGAATGGGAAAGTGTTCGCCGCTGATGCACGTGGACTGATCCTCTACGACATCGACACGCCGACTCGGAAGGTGACGCGTTACCGGATCGACGTGGCTGCACGCACCGTAACCCACGACGGCATCGCCATTGATCTCGCGAACCAACCCGGCTCTCCCGATGGGATGTGTGACTGCGGCGATGGCACCGTGATCATCGCGCTCTACAACCCGAACTTCGCAGCGGCAGGCCGCGCGGTACGGTACGACCTGTCCACCGGGCAGGAGATCGAGGAGTGGACGACACCAGGTTCACCGCGGGTAACTTGCCCACTGTTGCTGAAACCAGGTGGCGGCGTGAAACTCTTACTCACAACCGCGACGGAAGGAATGCCCGCCGACATGCGCGCGAAGTGCCCGAACGCCGGCCGGTTATTCATCGCGGATACGCAACTGACTGATTGCCCCACACCTGGCGTGGTACGACTTCGCGCCTGAGGGTGGTGAGTCGTTCGACACGCATTCGTATCACGAATCAGACCAACATCACTAACCGGAAAGTTCTCACGGGAGACGATGTGACCAGGACGGTTTTTCTCGCGGGGGCACTCGGCGGCGTGCTCGGCGCCGTGCTGAGTTTCGCGCTGTCGCGGTCCCTCATCCCGCTATCGAAGCCTGGCGAGGTGCAGAACGCGACCCCGAGTGCGCCGGCGCAATCGCCGCCGGAGGCGCGACTCTTCGCCGATGAGTTCATCGTGAAGATGCAGACAGGCAGGGACACCGAGGTTCTTGCCATGTTGCGCCGCGCCTTCCTGGAACTGAACGACGAGGAGTTCGCGCGGGAGGTTCGCACACCCTATCTCGCTTCGCGTACGAGCAGACCTTACGGTCGGAGCCTGGGTGTGGAACGCATCCGTGAAACTGTGGTCGCGCCAGACGCAGTGCGATTCGCCTATCTGGAACGATTCCAGCAAGGGTGTGTCGTGTGGGTTGTTGTCTGCTACAACAGCCCCGAAGGGTGGCAACTTGTCGGTTTCCGCCATCTGAAACTCGAAGCCGCGTTCAACGACCTGAATTAGCCCTCGCCGATACCTTCTCGCCGAACATCTGGAGCGACCATGCGATTCGTACTCCCTATCGCGATCCTCGCACTTGCACTGCCTGGAGAGGCCGCCGATCCACCGAAGCACGCCGGCTACCGGATTCTGGCGCAGGACAAGGGACACGTCGCCATTGTTGGACGCGATGGCAAAATTGAGTGGGAAGTGCCGTGCCGATATAACTCGCATGCCATTGAACTACTTCCCAGTGGCAACTTCCTGCTGCACACGGCCGATGCCACGGTCACGGAGATGACGCCCAGGAAGAAGGTGGTGTGGCAGTATGTGGCGAAGCCGAAGGAGGGTTACAAGGGTCGCGTGGAGGTTCACGCATTCCAGCGACTAGCGGACGGGAACACGATGGTCGCCGAGAGTGGCAACCGCCGCATCGTGGAGGTCAACAAGGACGGCAAGATCGTGAAGGAGATTCCACTTCAGATCGCCAGGCCCGATCCGCATCGTGATACGCGCATGGTACGGAAACTCGATTCCGGTAACTATCTCGTGTGTCAAGAGGGTGACGGCCTTGTGCGTGAGTACGATCCGAAGGGGAAGACCGTGTGGGAGTACAAGCTCGATCTGGGCGGACGGCCCGCATCGCCGGGTCATGGCCCCGAGGGGCATGGCACTGCTGTCTTCGGCGCGATCCGGTTCGAAAACGGCAACACACTCATCGCCGGCGGGAACAATAACCGCGTTCTGGAGGTGACCAAGGCTGGCAAGATCGTGTGGAGCATCGAGCAGAAGGAACTTCCCGGTATCACACTGGCTTGGGTGACGACTCTACATGTGCTGCCGAACGGGAATGTGATCGTCGGCAACTGCCACGCCGGCCCTGATAACCCGCAACTCTTTGAAGTCACGCGCGACAAGAAGGTAGTGTGGCAGTTCAAGGACTTCAAGATATTCGGTAACAGCCTCGCGATGGCGCAGGTGCTCGATCTCAAGGGCGCGAAACGCTGATCGTCTCGCTGCAGGAGAGGAGCATCGGCACACGGAGTGGGACTACTACTTTTCAGCAACGGCACACGGAGTGGGCTTCCTGCTAGCACGACCCACCGTGTGCCCCAATTCGGTCGCGATGTGCAACGACATTGGGCATTGCGGCAGGGTGTCTCGCAGAGAGCCACAACAAATCTCGTAGCTCAAAACTCCATGAAATGTAGCGTGATGTGATTCAAATTCTCAGCGAGTGAGCCAGTGGCACACACATTGCCTTGAAGGGAGTGAGCACCATCCTCATCCCGAGGCTCCCGTGACCAGACCGATTTGCGCCCTGTTCGGCCTGATGCTCCTCGCACCTGTGGCCACCGCCAGCCTCGATCATCTTCAACATCCCGAACGCCTGCCAGCGGCACTTCGGCCAACGCTTGCTAAGCGGCCCGCCAGCCGGCCTGCGGTGGAAGCCCAGGTCACCCATGAGAGCGAGGTTTATCTCGACGGTCGGCGTTGTCAGTTCAAGGAAGTGCCCGACGGGTCGGTGATTGAAAAGCTCATACTTGCGGAGGATGGCAAGACCGTCCTCCGGATCGAATTCCATAGCCCCAGGTAGCTCGATCAGCGTGGTTTCGCAGGAGGTAGCTGGATATGAATCCGCTCGCCAGGGCGAACGATAATCACCCGCGTTCCCAACTCTTTGCGACCGCCTTCGATCGGGAAGTATCGAACCTCGCCGTCTGGCCCGCGGATTGCGGCGAAGGCTGTGTCTGGCACACCAGGAAACGAGAGCGTGACCTTCACCGTGGCCGTTGTCGGCATCGCACCAGGAATCCCCGTCCGAGTGGATGAGTTGGCCGGTACTGCCGACTTTATCGGCCGGAACATCTTCAGCGCTGGGAGTTGCGTGCTGGGGTGCGGTTGAGCGGTGACGCCACCGCCGAGCATGAGGGTCGCAGCGAGGCTGAGCAAGGCAGACGCGGTGTGTCGAGGGCGGAGGAGTGTGATCGCGGACATGATCGACTCCGGGAGAGGTTCGCCAGGGAGAAACTGCATGGCATGCGCTTCGCCACCGGTTTCCCCCCATTGTACCCGTTGCGGTGTCCGATCTAACTAGTTTGTTCGCCTGACACGGTATCCCATCCACCCGTCGCACCCGTTCGCTTCCGAATAATTGCTACCCTTTGCCGGCGCGCAGGCGACTGTCAGGCAGTTCAGGCCGGGCGTTCAGCCACGCAGAGGATACAGTCGGCCTGCCCGACTGCGTAGCACGCCCAGGCCGCAAGTCGTGACATCGGTTTCAGGTACAGTGCGCACGAGAGTAGGCCGCCCACGTTCCGCCGGAGCGCGAGTCGAGCGCTGGAACGGAGCCAGTCGCTGTGTCGCATTTGGCGCACGGGTCCGGTGCGGAAACCGGCCGTGTCGAGCATCGCGCGGAGTGTGTCAGGTTCAAAGTGCGTGAGATGGCGTGGCAGATCGAGGCCGAACCACGAACTGCCGAAGAGCCGGTAGGGAAGGCTCCGGATGTTCGGCGTGGCGACTATGAGTTTCCCACCGGGAACGAGTAGCCGGTAGGCTTCGCGCAGGATTGCCAGTGGCTGATGGACGTGCTCCAGCGAGTGCCACATTGTCACCACGTCGAACGAACTGGGCCGCAGATCAGAGTGCGGAAGCGAACCGACGAGCGCATGAAGTCCAAGGCGGTTACGGATATGCTCGACAGCACCTTCCGAGGCGTCGAGACCTGTCACTTCCCATCCACGCTCCGCCATTGTCCTCAGGAAACTGCCGCCACCACAGCCGAAGTCGAGGAGACGCCCGGTGCCAGGCCACGGAAGTGCGCCGCGGCGCTCCCCACAGGGGCGACCCAGAAAACGGCTGAGCAGTGGGCTTACGCGTCGCGACCGCTGGCCGTTGCCGGTGCGGTGGTGTGGTCGGTAGTCGGTGGGGTAGAAGCGACCGATACTTCGCTCGGTGGGGCGCGGGTTAGTGTAAGCGAGGCCGCAGTGCGCACATCGCACCACGGCGAAGATCAGGCCAGCGCCAGGAGCAGGGAGCGGGTCGCCCGCTTCGAGGAGTACCGTACTGGACTCATGACCACAGAGGGGGCAGGCCGCCTCCTCCCACTCAACGGAATGAGGTGTGTCGCCTGCGGGTTCCAGCAGTGCAAGCGAGGGGCGGTTGGTCGTCATCTCGGCAGCCCTTCCATGAGCCTGCGGCAGAGTGTCGCGGGGAGTTTCTACCCCGCGCGGGCTTTTGCCGTCAATTCCACTCCGCCAGACTGCCTATTTTGCGCCAGAAAGAATCCAGTCGTGGATGAGCTGCAACTGTTTGGGGTCCGGGGCGGGCTTACCATCGGGCGGCATGCTTCCTTCCATGATCGAGAGGTAAAGTCGGCTCTTTTTCGGGTCGCCAGCTACTACAATCTCGCCGTCGTTGCCGCCCTTCATGATCGACGCGATGGAGCGGAGATCCACGCCGCCTTTCGGCTTGCCTGCCTGACCATGGCAGTTGCCGCAAAATCCGTTGAGGATCGGCTGAATCTCCTTGAATGCGACCGGTTTCACGGCGACTTTCTTGGGTTCAGGTTCGGGCTTCTTGGGTTCAGGTTCGGGCTTCTTGGGTTCAGGCTCCTTCGCCTTCGGCTCAACCTTTTTGGGTTCGGGTTCGGGCTTTTTGGGTTCAGGTTCTGGCTCTTTGGCCTTGGGTTCAGGTTCTCTCTGCTTCTCAACTTCCTTGGGTGGTGTCGGAATGACTGGTGTGAGTTTCTCTGCCTCGCGCGGAGTGGCTTCCGCCACTTCAACCGGCTTGGTTTTGGAGGCGCCGGCCCACACGCCGAACGCAAAGCCCACGAGGGTCAGCCCCGCGAAGAGTGAGCCGAACATCCAGTGCGCGTTGCTGGAGAGTTGACCCGGATGGAGCGATTCCTGCTCCAGTTCTTCCGGTTCGTTGTCGTATTCGGTCTGGCGGCGATAACGCGTACGGGGCATGGCTCCTCCGGGGGGGTATGTGGGCGGTCCGGGGGGAGAGTGAGTGGCCAAGGTGGGAGTCGAACCCACACGCCTTGCGGCGCTCGATTTTGAGTCGAGTGCGTCTGCCATTCCGCCACTTGGCCTATCTTACTCCAGGATAGGTTCAGACTGGCGGCCAAGCAAGGCGCATCGTCGGTGAAAGCGACCCTCTCCGCGCCGGTATTCCCGCATACACCAACGTGGTGTCCACTTCATGCGGAGAACAGACCGTGGCCGAAGACGCAACTGAACGGCTGGACGTAGTGGCAGTAGCCCCGCACCCGGACGATCTCGAAATCCTCTGTGGCGGCACGCTCGCCCGTCTTGTCAACCAGGGCTACAAGGTCGGCATATTCGACCTGACCAGCGGTGAGCCAACGCCGCGCGGCACGCTCGAAACACGCCAGAAGGAAGCGGAAGCCGCCCGGCGCATCCTGGGTGTCCAGGTTCGTGTGAACGTGGAACTGCCCAATCGCGTGCTCATGGACGGACCTGAAGCGCGGTTTGCTCTCGCGACGCAATTCCGCAAGTATCGACCTGGCATCGTCATCGTCGCTGCCGGGCGCACTCCCGCTGCGTCCCCGGATCACTACCAGGGGCATCTCATCGGTGAGGCGGCGCGGTTCTACTCGCAACTCACCAAGTGGGACGAACGTTTTGACGGCACAACCCCCTATCGGGTTCCGCATCTCGTCTACATTCCGTACCCATTCGACGCGGAACAACGGAACTGGCACAGTTCCTTCGTGGTCGATATCAGCGAGACGATGGATCAAAAACTGGAAGCGATCCGCGCGTACGAATCACAGTTCGACCCGGTGCGGTTCGAACGAGTCAAGCACATGGTTGCATCCGCGAACGGCTTCCACGGGATGCGCTGCGGCTTCCAGTACGGCGAGCTATTCGCGCTGCCGCACCCGGTCGGAGCACCTGATCTGGTGGCGACCGTTCACGGCAGCAAGCCGATTGCCCCGCCAAACATTCCGATCGGGAAGGGGCATCTACCGATGGGGTGATCGAGACGACCGTGAACACGCCGCGTGAGTGCGACTGACTCACGCCGGCTGTTTGCCAGGAACCGGTGCCAGAATCTCCAGCACTTCAACTGCGGGGTGAGCGCCCGTGTAGATAACGCCGACACGACCATAGGTTTCGGCACTTGCTGCGACGCCGAACCACTCTGCCATTGTCGCGGAGAGCGTTACCCGCAGGTACGCGGTCGGCTCGATCCGCCGTAGCATATTGTGCTGGATGAGGATGCGACCCAGCGGCGTCTTGCCTTCGACAATGGCATTGCGAACCGCTTCGGAACAGACCCCCAGGTCGATGCGGACAAACCCGAACTGTATCACACGCTGAGAGTGGTCGCGAAGGGTGAGCAGGCTCTTGCGGGCATATTCGTTCCCAGCACGACGGCAGTTCAGAACCTGTACATTGATCGGAGAACCATAGAACTGCTCGACCGTGACGGTCATGTGGTGCGTGTGAACAAGCAGGCTGTGATAAGGCTCTGGCAGTTCATCGGCTGGCACTTCGACCGCGATGGGACGATCGGGTGAGTCCGGGAAGAGCCGGTACAGGTGGTCGAAGGTAGGTGTTGTGGTGAGCAAAGTCGACCCTCTGCAGCGGTTCAGGGAGGGTGCGGGCGGCTCGGCAGGCAGGAGGGATACCATCGGCGGCAGGGAAGCTTACGCGACTTTTCTCCGAACGAACACACTCACGCGACGCGCGATCACTTCCCCAACTCCACGAACTGTACCACACCCTGACGCGGCAGTTCGGGCTTTTCCAGAACACTATCGACAAGGTAGTACAACAGTTCACGGAACTCGGTCGGTTCCACTTCGTCGGCAAGCGACTCGGCCTTCGCGCGGAACTTCTCCACAAGTTTCTCCGCTTTCTCGAAGACCTTCGCGGTGAAGTAGAGATCCCGCACACGCTTGACGATCACTTCCGTGGCCTCACCTGTCGCGCCGCGGACCCGCGCGATCAGATGCAGCAACTCCTCACGCTGCGCCGGGGCTAGCCCTTCGAGAGCCAGCGCCAGCAGGAGTGTCGGCCGTGCGGCGAGCACATCCTGACCGCTCACGAGTTTGTTATCCGCGTCGCCGGTCCAGTCCTTGATGTCATTGAGAATCTGGAACGCGACACCCACGTTGCGGCTGAAGTCGGCGACCATCTTTTCGTAAGGCGAGCTATCGCCCGCGAGACGCACCCCCGTGTAGAGCGCCGCCTCGAACGCCGGCGCGGTCTTCAACACGTAAATCTTCAGCGCGTCGAGTGTCGTGAGCGATTTCTCCTTCGCTTCACGCCACAGCAGTTCCGCGCCTTGGCCCTCCGCGAGTTTGACGTGCGCATCTGCGAGCTTGTCGAGGATGTCCGCGGCAGTCTCCGTGCCGAGGTCCTTGCGATCGCGCGACACGCAACGGTAGCCCAGCCCGATGAGGTAGTCGCCGATGTTGATGGCCGTGCCGACGCCATGCGTGCGATGCAGCGTCGCGTGGCCATAGCGGTAGGCATCGTCGTCCTCGATGTCGTCGTGAACGAGGCTTGCCTTGTGGAAACTCTCGATGGCGACGGCTGCATGCTTCACATGGTCGGGCAACTCCCAGCCCGTGTCGGAGAGTGTCGCCGGCGCGCCTTTCAGGGCATCGTAAGCCGAGAGCGTGATGAAGGGGCGCGAGCGCTTTCCTCCTCGAGCCAGGAAGTCGTAAGCCAGCGACTCATGCGTTCGCAGAGGGTCGCCTGCAGATGAGGCCGCACGTGGGCGTGGAATGAGGCGGCTCAGTTCCGGCTCATCGAATAACTGGTTCGCCGCACGCATCAGATGCACATAGCTCTTCGTCTTCTGGTCGGGCGCGGGCGTGTGGATGCCGATCGACTCGAATACCCAGTCGTTGTCCACGGATGTGTTCTTGCAGTTGCTCGACAGAAGCGGTGTCGCGATGCATGGAATCCCGGCCAGCAGCACCTTGTCGAACGCCTTTTCCAACACGTTGAGGCACGCCACGCCCACGATGGCGTCGATGTGACCGCTGACGATGATCTTCAGCACAATCGGCGTGCCTTCCGACACGAGTACCTTGTAGCCAAGCTCTTCGGCCTTCGTGCGGAAGTCGCCCACCTCGCACGCGCCGCACTTCTTGCAGTCGAGGCCGAACTCGTCGTAATCGGCCGGGCATCCTTCCGCGTTCTTCAGGCAGTGCGGCAGAAGCATCAAGCGGCGTTGGAAGGGAATCGCCGCGACCTGGTCGCGCCAGAACGCGTTCGTCAGCATCACCATCGTGAAGCCAAGCACAGACTCACCGAGACCCAGCGACCGCACCACACCCTCGGCCATTTCGCGAGTCGATTCCTTCGTGAGCGGCTTGGTCTTGTCGAGTGGCTGCACGAACGCTTCCACCGCGGCGCGGATGCGATCGCGCACTGCGCGGTCCTGCGGGACTTCCTTGAAAGCGGCAGAGGAGAGTTTCGGTGGGCTTGTCGGTGCGTGTTCGCCAGCGGCAAGCGTTTCAATCTCGGCAACAGTCGTCACGTCGAATCCCCTGGCAACGGCTTGGGAGGCTAAGAACCGGCTGAGGCGGGCGATCACGGAGAAGATACGGGGCAGGAAGAACCCGAACCAGTGTGGCAGCAAGCGATATGCGATGCAATCGAAAATCGCTTGCGTTCACCCGTCGCTCATGTTTTCGTGTAGTTCGCCCCATACCTCTCACCGATACCCACCTTGCACCGGAGTCTTACACCCATGAAATCGCTCCTTTCCGCACTCTTGCTCGTGCTTTCGGGTCTCTCCGCCCGGGCCGAACCGGTGAAGGTGAATCCTTACGATCAGTCGAAAGTGGCACTCGAACAGGAGCCGCCCGCGGGTTTCAAGGGGAAACGCATCCTCATCATCGCGGGCCGCAAGAGCCACGGGCCAGGCGACCACGAGTTCTTCGCCGGCAGTGCGATCCTCTGTGACCTCCTCCGCCAGACACCCGGCATCTGGCCGATCATGGCTCGCGACGGCTGGCCCAGGAACGAGAAACTCCTCGATACAGCCGACTGCATTGTGATGTACATGGACGGCGGCGGCGGCCACCCGGCCATCCGACCCGAACACATGAAACTGATCCAGAAACAACTCGATCGCGGCTGCGGCTGGGTGAATCTCCATTACGCCGTGGAATACCCGGTGAAACTGGGCAGCCGAGACATCGCCGGACCAGTAAAAGGGTGGCTCGGCGGTTACTACGAGACGGGCTATTCTATCAACCCACACTGGGACGCCCGCATTCGGAGCTTGCCGAAGCACGCAATCACACGCGGGGTGAAGCCCTTCACGATTCGCGACGAGTGGTACTACGGGATGCGCTGGATCGACGACAGGAAGGATGTCACACCTATCCTCCAGGCACTGCCGCCAGACAATACCCGCAGCACGCAACACACGAAGACGCGCAAGGGTGAGATCGAGACCATGGCCTGGGCCTTCACTCGCAAGGACGGCGGTCGCAGCTTCGGTTTCACAGGCGGTCACTTCCACCGGAACTGGGCCGACGAGAACTTCCGCCGGCTGGTCGTCAACGCGATCCTGTGGTGTGCGAAGGCGGAAGTACCTGAGAGTGGGGCACCCGTGAAGTTCGACCCGGTCGACCTGAACAAGAACCTCGACTGGAAGGGGAGGGGGAAGCCGACAGCTGAGGGCTTCAAGCCGATCCTGCCACCTGCGAAAATGGAATAGACACACCGTGTGTCGTTGCACGGCGCACGCCTGGGTCAGCGATTGCAATGTCAGCTATGGCTCACGGAATGTGCCTGCGACTTTCTTGACTCGCCCCAGTGCCGCGACCGTGAAGATGAGCGGGTAGAGTTTCTCGAAGTACCAGAGCTTGGCGAAGTAGAAGCCGATGGGGGAGGCTTCGCGGACGCGGCCCGATTCGACCGCCTCCACGAGCCACGCGACCCCGCGCCCAACGGCTTCGCCGTTCGCCAGGTCGTGCAGCACCTCCACGGCCAGCGCCGTTTCCTCCACGCTCGATGGGCAATCCTTTGCGCCGCCCCAGCCGCCATCGGCATTCTGCACGCTCAGCAGAAACGCGACGCCTCGCTTGCATTCGGGCGACTCGGCAAAGCCCAGGTCGCGAAACGCGGCAAGCACGCGCGCTGTGCCATACACCGGGTTGATGTCGTCTGGCGCGTGCTGATTGCCGAACCACAGCGGCAGCCACGAGCCATCGGCGCGCTGCTCACGAGAGAGGTATGCGTCCGCCTGGGCGATGTACCCCGCGACATCTGTTTTGAAGGGGTTCTCTGGGTCAGACCATAACACGAACGCCCGCATTGCATGGGCCGTCAGGTCCGCCCCACTGCGGTCGAACGGCAGTTTCCCCCACCCGTGGCAGAAGGTCGGGCACCCGCCATCGCCGTTCTGGAGCATCCCCATCCAGTCCTTCGCCGCGTTCAGTGCCGGGGGAAGTTCCTTTCGCAATTGATGGACAGCCAGAACCGCGCCCGGAGTGTCGTCGCAGTCAGGGACGCCGCCGGGCAGGTCGGTCCACGCCCAGCCCCCAGGGTCGGCACCGGTGTATGGGTGACGCTCCTTGTATTGCTGCTTCAGAAGCCACGCGAGAATCTGTTCCTTCGTGTCGAGTGAAGCCAGATCGCCCGCTACGGCCAGCGCGTTCACACTGAGTGTCGTTACCCATGTCGCGAGGTTTGTGTCGATGGGCCAGCTACCATCAGGCCGCATCGAGTTCACGATAAACCGCACCGCCTCGTCGATGACCTGTTGTTCGGCCGCGGAGCGCTGGCGACGGATCGACGCCAGCGCCATCGTCACGAAGCTCGTGAGCGGGGTCGCTTCGAGGTAACCGCCGGTTGTGGGTTGGATGCGTCGGAGCACCTTCAGTGACCGCCCGCGAGCCAGTCGCCGTACGAGGTTTCGCGCGAGGTTGTTGGAATCGCGGTGGAAGTGAATGCACTGGCCGATGGCGATGAGAGCCGGGAGCGCGTAACTCACAACGGGCATCTTCGCGAAGCGGTACCAGCTCTGCGGCAGGCAGGCGAGTTCGAAGGGGAGTCGCGGCACCTGGTACCACTCCACCAGCCTTGCGATCGCGCAGCTCATGAGGATTGGCACGGAGAACGTATGGTCCGTGCCGTAGCGTGCGCGAATCGCGTCTGCGCGCTCTTCGGGCGTCGCTCCGGCCTTCGCCGTGAGGTACTCCTCCAACCGTGCCACCGCCTCGCCGTGTTCCTTCTCACCGGCCAATTTGAATGCGGCACGGCAGAGCATCGATGTGGAGATGTTCGAGAAACTCCTGACCGTATCGCCCCAGCCCCCGTCGGCGTTTTGATGATCGGCGAGCCATTTCAAACCGGCGTCGATCCGATCGCGATGCTCAATGGGGTTGACGAGGTGCAACGCCATTACGGCGGTTGCGGTCGAGAGCGCGGAGGTGGACAGTTCACCGATCCAGTGCCCTTCTGGAGCGCGTTCGGCCAGGAGTGCATCGCGGGCGATCAGATAGGCGGCCTGGAGTCGGTCGGGGTCGATCACAGTCACAGCCCAAGGTTGTCCAGATCATCGACGAGCTTATCCAGGTCGTCCTTCGGGCCATGTGGTCTGTCGGCCTGACGCTTCGGGATGCCGACACTCATGCCGACGGCGTCGCGGCCGTCGTTCAGTAGCTCGCGGTCACGCTCAGCCACGGCCGCCGTGAGTGCATCGGTCACGTCGCCGCCGAAGAGTCGGCTGAGGTCGATCTTCAACCCGCCCACCGCGCCGGTTTCCGCGCCGGCAATGGCCGCAGACTTGTATTCCGGGAAGATAATCGCCTGTTGTGGGCAAACCCGACTACATGCCGGGCACCCCTTCTTGCACTGGTCCTGATTCTCGACGAGGATTCGCTCCAGTGAGTCCACTCCGTAGACACCGAAGAGGCAGAAGTCGAGGCATTCGAGGCAGTTGGTGCAACGGCTGTAGTCGATCACCGGATACCAGCGCCGGCCGGCCGGTGCCAGTAACGCTTCCGGTGTGAAGACCGCCTGCGATGGAGACACGTCGGCGTCTGACTTCGCCGCCAGACCGAGTTGAATGATCGCTGGGTTGTTCGCAGCCTTTGCGCGGGTGCTGGCCTCGCGGCGTTCGCGGCACTCGGTCGCGATCCGCCGGATCTCGGTAACGAAATCCTCGTATTTATTGCTGTCGCGCAGGTCGAGCGTGTAGATGTGGCGATCGGGAATCTCACTCGTTGGTCCGATGGCTTCGGGCTTATCCACGGGTGTATCTGCCTCGCTCCCGTCCTCCTCGTCGTCCGCGGGCGGCTTCAGTTTGGTTTCGCCGAAGTGCCCCTTGATGCCGTCGCGATCGAGTAGCCAGAACGCCGCGCGCGGGTAGTGCCATGAGAGCACCACCATGCTTCCTTTCACCGATTCGAGGAAGAGACGCCCTGTGTGGTCGGGGCCGAGGTCGTACAGGTTGGGGACAACCGAGACTTCCAGGTCCGGTTCCATGAGGAGCGCGGCGACGATGCTCTCTTCGAGTGACCGCTTGGCCGGATGCTTGCCGGGTGCCTGCGAGAGCACAACGGTGAGGCGGGAACGGCTCATGCAAACTCCGGGCGGCTGGGGCGCGTTTCTTTGATGGTATTCGTAGTGAGGCTGCAGAACAACAAGTTAGTCGATCTCGGTGTTGATCTGCCCTTTGAGGATTCGCTGCGTCGTTTCCCATCCGGCTTCGAGATGCGCGTAGTATCCATTCACGTCGAGCGCGTCGTCGATATCGCCGGCCAGTTCGAATAGCCAGCCCGCGCCGTACTGATCGAGGTTGATCGTGCCCGGATCTTCCAGCAGAGCCGCGTTGAAACGCACGATCTGCCCACTCACTGGCACATAGAGGCTCGAGGTCGCCTTCTGTGTCTCGATGAAGCCGATTTCCTGCCGGGCCGTGACGATTCCTGGCTCGATGCGCCACTCCAGGAAGAAGACATCCTGCATGAGGCGGACTGCGTACGCCGTGAAACCAAACGTGTGAATACCGTTGCCGGGGCGGCACCACATGTGGTTCTTGCAGTAGCGGAGATCGCCCGGCAGGGCTGCCGGGTGCTTGCCCATCAGGAAGGTCAGCGATTGAGGCATCGTATCGGGTCGGTGTGCCCCGGAGCGCACCACGAGGTTGGGAGGCGCATCAGTGAAACGATGCACGATGCAGGGTCAGGTGTAGCGTGAGCTAATGTATTGCGGGTCGAAAAACGCGGGGAGGTGGCGGTCGATCTGGATCAGGCCGTCTGGCGTGCAGTTCACCGCTTCTCCATCGATGGTCAGCCACCCTTCGCGCGCCAGCTTGTCGAATGCTGTGGCGAACTCATTGCGGATATCCACGCCGTATTTGTCGCGGAAGTATGGCACGTCGAGGTGTCCGGTCTTCAGCAGGAGTACTACCTCGCGGATGAGCCGGTCGCGTTCGGTTGTGGGGAATGCGCGACCAAAAGGAAGCTCACCCTTCTGGAGTTTCTCGACGTAGGTCTCCCAGGTGTCCACGTTCTGAATATGGACTCCGTTGACATGTCCGAACGAGGCAACACCTGTGCCGAACATGTCCGCGCCACGCCAGAGCGCCTCGCGGTAGACGAACTTCGTGGTCGCCTTACTCTTGACGACAGTTGTCGCGCTCGAAACTTCGTAGCCATGCTTGACCAGTTCGTCGAAGGCGTACTTCACCCAGGCACGCTTGGTGGGCCAGTCCGCGACCGAGTGCGCCGGTTCATCGTTGCCGAGTACCTTGAGTTCCTTCGAGAAGACCGTGTTGTACGGCAATTCCATCTGATAAATGGTCACGCAATCTGGCGCAAGATCGATTGTTTTGGCCACGCATTGCTTCCAGTTATCCCAGTCCTCGCCCACCATGCCGGCGATGAGGTCGAGGTTGATCTGAGGGAAGCCGAGTTCGCGTGCCCAGCCGAAGGCGCGATAGATTTCTTCTTCGAGGTGCGCCCGGCCGTTGTACTGGAGGATTTCCGGCTTGAAGTTCTCGACGCCCAGCGAGAGCCGCGTGATGCCGTGCTTGCGGAGCATCTCCAACTTGTGCTTCTGCAGTGTCCCTGGCTCGCACTCGAAGGTCACTTCGCGGGCTTGCTCCCAGGGCATGATGGCGCGAAGCCGTGCCATGAGTTCGTCGAGTTGCCCGGCACTGAGATACGAGGGTGTTCCGCCGCCGAAGTAGACGTAGTCGAGTGGTCGCCCGCCGACGCACCCCGTCTGCGAGAGCAGTTCTACTTCCTTCGTGATCGCGTCGAGGTAGACCGAGATGTCGGAGGCGTTTTTGTCGGTGTAGACACGGAAGTAGCAGAACTTGCATCGCTTGCGACAGAACGGGATGTGCAGATAAAGTCCCATCGGCACGCCAGGCCGCGGCGGGCGGTTCACAGCGGCGTGCGCGTCGGCGAGGAAGGAGTCTTTCCAGAACGAGAATGGCGGGTAGTTAGCGATGAAGTAATTGCCCAGGCCGGTCTTCTCTTGTTCGGCAGTACTGACGGTCATTGTGAATCCACCCTGCGTTCAGTCAGAATCGAGGTCTGGCGTTGTTTCTCGCGAATCCCTTCAGGCAGCAGTTACTTCTTCCCCAAACAGTATACCACTCCCTTCTCGGTGCCGACGACGAGGCAATCCGGGCCAACAGCCGCGGAGCCTGTTACGGCGGCGTCGAGTTCCAGTTCCTGCAGCTTCTTCCCTGTCCTAAGGTCGAGCACATAGAAGTTCCCATCGTCGTTGAGGCAGCCGACGTAGACACGCCCCCCGACGACGACCGGTGAGGCGTCCACCTGTCCGGGCGTGGTGAAGCTCCATCGCGATTTGCCTGTCTTCGGGTCGAGACCATACACTTTCTTGTCCTGGCTCCCGGCGACGATTACTTCTGCCGCGGCCGCGGAAGCGTAGAACGGCCGCGCCCGGGCGGGCACCTCGAACGTCCAGGCCCGCTCCTTCTTCTTGAGGTTCACGGCGACGACGGTATTGGCCATCGTGCCGATGTAAGCGAAGTCGCCTTCCACGGCAGCAGTCGCGGCAGCCTGGCCGTTGAGTTCGACGGTGCCGAGTTCCTTTCCGGTCTTGGCATCAAGAATGTGCAGGATGCTGTCGCAGCCGGCAACGAAAGTCGTGTCGCCGATGATCGCAGGCGAGCCGTTCACCGGACCATCGGTCTTCACTTCCCACACCTTCTTCCCCAGTTCGTTGAGGCAGTAGAGCGTGGAATCGTGCGAGCCAATGAGTACGTTGCGGCCGTGGAAGTTGCAGCCGGCCATGATCTCGCCGGCCGTCTCGAACTCCCAGACCTTCGTACCGTCGGCACACTTCAGGCAGTAGAAGAGGCCGTCAAGCGTGCCGACATAAACGCGGTCGCCCTTGACGCAGGGCGATGCCTTCATCGCACCGAGCTTCACTTTCCATTTCTGCTTGCCGGTTGCCAGGTCGATGGCATACAGGTGCTTGTCGAGCGAGGCGACGTAAACGATCCCGTCGACGATGGCCGGCGCGCCTTCCACCGCGTCACCTGTCTTGAACTCCCACTTCACTTCGAGCTTGTCCGGCAACCGGGCCGTTGCCGTGCCGCTCATGAGGGTGTCGCCGCGTGCCACGGGCCAGTCGGCCGAGGCGATTGATTGGCTGAGGAGTGCGGCAATCAGAGCGAGAGGAAGCGAGCGGTACATGGCAGGTGACTCTCGGGTGCCGCGTCGGCCGAATGCTTACCACGCGGCCTGATAAAGCGCGAGGAAGTCGGACTCGTCAACGGGTCGGGGATTGAAGCGAGCGGTCCACTGCTGGTTGGCTTCTTCCGCCAGCAAGTGGAGGATAGTGCTGCTCACGCCGCATTCTTTCAGCGATTGCGGCAAACCAGCGATGGCGGTCAGTTCAGCGATGCGCGCGGCCAGAGCTTCCCCGGCGGACTGGCCGTTAGATGCTCCCACCGCGCCGAGTAACTCCGCGTATTGCTGATCGACGGACGCGGCGTTAAAGCGGATCACATGCGGGAGCATCACTCCGATGGCAACGCCATGCGTGACGCCATAATGCGCCGTGAGTGGATTGGCGCTGCTGTGGCAGGCGCCGAGCATCGCGCTCTCGATTGCCATGCCGGCCAGGTACGAGCCGATCTGCATCGCCGAGCGTGCGCCGAGGTCGAAGGGCGAACGCAGGACGCGCTCGAAGTTCGGTTCCAGATGCCGGAATGCCGCCTGTGCGCACATGGAAGAGATGGTGTTGCGCTTCGTACAGACGAACGCTTCCACGGCATGCGCCAGGGCGTCGATGCCAGTGACCGCAGTCACGGTTCGCGGCTGCGAGACGGTCAGTTCCGGGTCGAGGATCGCGACGCCGAACGCGGCCTTTCGATCGCCGCAGGCCATCTTCAGATGCGATCGTTCGTCGGTGATGAGGGCGTAACTCTGAGCCTCGCTGCCGGTGCCTGCGGTTGTGGGTACTCCCACCGAGGGAAGCATCGGTCGGGTGGCCTTGCCGTGCCCCTTGTAGTCGGCCATCCGGCCGCCGTTGGTGAGGAGGAAGTTGATCCCCTTGGCACAGTCCATCGAACTGCCGCCACCAACGGCAACGAGACAGTCGGCGCGGTGCGCGCGGGCGGCCACCACGCCGGCATCCACCTCACGCTCGGTCGGATTCTCGCGAACACCATCGAAGACATAGACCGCGATATCCGCCTCACGCAGCAGTTGCATGGCGCGTTGCGGGTGCCCAGCGTGTGCCAGCCCGGGATCGGTGACCAGCAGCACCCGGGTGCCGCCGAGAGAGCGTACGGCCTCGCCAAGCTTGTTAATCGCGCGCGGCGCGAACACCACGCGGCCGAGTGGCTGGTAGTCGAACGGTGGCAGACCTGCCTGGGAGACAGGTGCCGCAGTGGGTGCCGTGTGTGATCCCGTGCCCGTCATGCAGTAATTCCGTGATCAACGCCGTGGGCACACGGCACAATCGGTTCCTCCATCGGCCACGGCGTGGGGAAGTAACCGCGTGTGCTGTGTGCAGACGACTTCCATCTTAGACGTTCACCGGCCCCTCGAACTGGAAGGCGCGAGCGCGGAAGAGGAAATCGACGATACTCCCCTCGTGTGGCTGGAGCCAGTTCAGCTTGATCGTGGGCATGGGCCCGAGGTTAAGCCGGTCGATGTGGGTTGCGTCGGTCAGCGCACGCTGAAACTTCGCGTCTTCCGTGATCGCCGAGCAAACGAGTGTCGGCCCGATCTTCTCCAGCATCTTCTCCTGCGGGCACTTCACAACCGTGCAGAACGGGAACATGTATTCCTTCTTGGCCATCGCCGTATCCGGGCTGTCGCAGTGAATCACGGTCGGCCGGAGGTAGTCGCACCGTTCCTTCTTCACCAAGCGATTGCCGTACTTCGCGGTGCAGTCGGTGACACCCGATTCTTTCAGCGCCGCTTCGATATCGTTGTTAACTCCATCGGCCTGATTCGGCACAGTGAACGCGGCCAGTGCCGACTTGGCATCTTCGGGCGGCAGCGGTTGAATCGGCCCGATCCGGGCGGCGATGGCTTCGGCGATCTTCTCCGTGTGCCGACTCGCCCAGATGCCAGAGCAGTTGATGCATCCTCGGCCGCTGTTGATGTAGACCGAGTCGGCCATGATCTCGACGTACTTCTCCCACTGATCAACCTTGTCATCGCCCAAAATAATCTTGCTGAAGCCCGGGCCGTGCGCCTGCACGCGCGGGTTCCCCTTGTACTGTTCGACAACCGCAGTTCCGCCGAAGATCAGGCTGCGCGGGCAGCTATTGAGCACCGCGGCGCCGATGTCACCGAGGCCCGGATAGATCGACATGGCCTGTTTCGGTACGCCTGCCTGCACGAACGCGCTAAACATGCGATACGGCGTCCACGGTTCCTGTGGCCCAGGCTTGAGAACCAGCCCCACCTGCATCGGGACGATGGGGAGCCAGAGCGTGTGGACCCCTGGCGAGTTCGACGGCAACACCATTCCCAGGATCGGCGACTGGCACTGGTAACTGACGGGCACGTTGGGGCGTGCGGCGTCGAAGCCGTAGCCCTTCGAGAGAATGTTGAGGTCCAGCCCGCGTGTGAGCGAGTCGAGAATCTTGTCCATGTTGTTCAACACGAAGTTGTTCTTCTCCATGTTGAACTTACACATGTGCTCTGGCAGGCCGGTGGTGGCAGACTGCATGCGGGCGAACTGGTCGGGCGTCTGGGTGCCGTCGCCCAGTGGCAGTTCTGCCTTCGCATAGAGTTCGCCGGCCTTCTTCATCATCTGAAGCAGGTCTTGAATCGGAATCTCGCGGAGCACGTCCCGGGCACGCTGGGCGAAGCGCATGTCGCGTTCGACCATCGCGGCGTTGGCACGTCCCACTTCGGCGAGCACCTCGCCCGTTATGAAGTGAACAACCTTGTCGTTCTCAAGGCTCTGATATGGCTCGCCCCAGCGGAGTACGGGAATCTTGATCACGAGCGTTCCTCGGTAAGATTGAGACTGCACGATGAATGCCGACACAACCAGGATGAGGGCAGCAGCACACCTGCGTCCAGGATAAACGGCATCCGTATTGTTCGGGACGCATCTCGATTCAACGTGCGGCGTGGTGTTTGCTCAGTACACGCCGACGGTGGTGGTGGCAGCGATCTCGTGGAAGGGGCGCACACCGCTGACGCCGTGCCATGGGTACTTTTCGGAGGGCGCCTCACGCTCGCCTTCATCACGTTCGGCGAATCGCGGGACGAAGAACTCCTTCGTCAGCGTTGTCAGCAGGACTCGCCCGGTCGCACCGACCGGCACGGTCTGGTTGTAATCCTTGAAATCGACGACATCCGCAACCGCGCGCGGTTGAGGGGCGTAGTAAGCGATCTTGTAGCCGCTCGTGGGGCTTGGCATCTCGGCGGCCGCAAGCCCCATGAGGGTGTTGCCGTAGGTGGGAGCGATGTACACATCGGGACCGAGATACTCTTCCATCATAAACCGGATCCACTGCGAGGTCATCTCGGTGCCGCCGCAGAAGATGCCCGTGATCCCAGCCTTGGCGATACTCGATCCTTCCTGCTCCAACCGCTTGCAGAGCGCGTCGAGCAGTTTCGGCGTGGTGAACATGCACTTGATGTCGTGCCCGGCCGAGAGGACTGTCATCGCCTGGTCGATGCAGTGTTCCTGGTACGCGCGGAGGTGATCGGTCCACCCTTTCTTGATGACCTTCACCACCCAGCGCGGATCGAGGTCGATGCAGAAGCAGATACCGCCGCGATACTGGCAGAGATGCTCAACCGCCAGTCGCAGTCGGCGCGGGCCGCTGGGCCCGAGCATGAGCCAGTTACTTCTCTTTGTGAAGAACTTGTCGGGCAATGTGTCGGAGAACATCTCGTAGTCGATGCGGAAATCGTCAGCGACGACGCGGCTCTTGGGAATACCCGTGGTGCCGCCTGTTTCAAAAACGTACCAGGGCTTGTCACGCATGCCTTTCGGAATCCAGCGCGACACGGGGCCGCCACGAAGCCACTCATCCTCGAAGAAGGGGAACTTCTTCACGTCGTCCCAGCCGTTGACGTCCTTGAGTGGGTCAAAGTTGTAGCTTTTGGCTTTCTCCAGCCAGAAGGGGGTGCCAGTGTCCGGGCTGAAGTGCCAGCGGACCACCTCGCGGACATGGGCATCCAACTGGACCTGAGCATTCTTGATGCGTTCGTCCAGGGTGGCGCCTGCCACCGGCGCCGGCTTTCCGGGCGTGTCGTTCACGACCTACTCCAGAGTGTAAAGCGGTTCGAAAATCGCACGACGACGCCCGCAAAGGCACACGAACGGCAGAGAGTTGGACATTCCGTGCATCACGCGGCATTCGTCGTGCGGTGCAACAACTTCGATCACTTCGTCTTGAGGGCGAACAGGGTATTCTCCGTCATCACGAAGAGGACACCGTTGGCAACGATGGGCGTGCTACGGATCGGGGCGGGGAACTCTACCTTCGCCAGCAGGTGTGCCTTCTCGATTTCCAGTGTCTTCTCCTTCTGGATCTTGCGGGCAGCCTTGCGATCGGCGGCGCCCATCGCCGCTTCGATCGGGTCGATGTGTTTGGGCTTCTTCTCGTGTTTGAACACCCACAGGTCGCCCGCCTCGGTGGCGAGCACAATCTTGCCGTCAACGTACACTGGCGACCCCCAGATGCTGGCCTTCGTATCGTATTGCCAGTATTGCTCACCGGTCTTGGCATCGATGCAGTGGAGGTAGCCAGCGAGTTCGGAGATATAGACGAGGCCATCGACCACGCAGGCGGTGCTCATGGTGCGGCCGAACTTGAAGTCACGCGGTGCCCATTTCCGCTTGTCTTCCCAGCCATATCGCCACAGTTCGCAGGAGTTGGGGTTGGGTTTCTCGATCACTTTGCCATCCTTGTCCTTCCCACTACCGAGGACTTTCGAGATGTCGCCCTTGCTCTCCTTTTTCGGCGCGATGCAGTAGAAGTTGGCGATACCCGTCGAGTGTTCCGGGTCCTGGCCGACGCCGATATAGATGCAGTGATCGTGGACAACAGGTGTACCGATGAAGTCGGAGCGGTTGCCCGTGCCGCCGAGTTCGTAAACGGTGTTCTTCGGGTTGCAATCGAACTTCCAGATCAGTTCACCGGTTTCGGGCACGAACGAGTAGAGCCAGCCGTCACCTGCCGGGAAAACCACCTGACGCACGCCGTTGATCTCACCGTAGACCGGGTTCGACCACTGCCCGTGCATGATGTTCTTGCCAGGAAGATTGCTCTTCCACAAGAGCTTGCCGGTTTTCTTGTCGAGTGCCAGGAAACTGGGCGCGGCCGGGCTAGGAAGGTTGATGTGATTCTCGTCCACACCGTTTGCGGTGACCGTGTAGAGGATGTCGCCGACGATGAGGGGGCAACCCGCGGACATGTTGTGTGGGAACACGTCCTGGTTCTTGATCATGTCGTAGGCCCAGATCAGATCGCCGTCGGTCGGATCCTTGTACTTCTCGGTCTGGATTCCCTGGTTGCCGTTGGTCATCCCGGCCACGTCGGCACATTCGATCGTGCAGCGGTTGCTGACGTAGTAGATGCGGTCGCCCTCGACAGTTGGCGACGAGCATAGCCCTTCCTTCGGCCAGTCGGTGACGTTGCCGTTGGGGAGTTTGTCGTGGACGAATTGCCAGAGGAACTTCCCGGTCTTCTCGTCGAAGCACATCAGGACGCCCTTGTCGATCTTCTCGATGCCGCCCGCCACTTTCCGCGTGTCGCGTGCGTTCCGCGGTTGCTCGTTGTTGGTGCCGCAGAAGACGCGCCCGCCGGCGATGGTCGGTCCGCCGTAGGCACGCGAGCCGAGTGTGGCCTTCCAAATGACCCACTGCGATTCCCACTTCTTCACCTCTTCCGGATCGTCCCACGCTGGTCCCTTCTCAGGGAACTTCGCGAACTTGTCCTTGAGGTTCACCATGTTGCGTGACGGGGTGCCGCCGAACATGGCGTGGTCGCTCGGGCCGCCGCCGGTGGCCACAGGTGCCGTGTCCGCGAGGGAGCCTGGCGCCCGCGCTGCGGTTGCCGCTGGGGGCTGGTCGGCCGCGGTGGTCTTTGGCGCGTTACTCGAGAGTGCGAAGAAGAGGCCGGCGCACCCGGCCAGGGTTGCCACGCTGCAGAGAATCGCGTTGCGAGAGGTCATATGGGGAGTTCCGTAAGTGGTGCAGTTGGGGTCCGCTCGCTCTGCATGTGGTCCCCACGCTCCGCGTGCGGACCACCCTTCGGGGTATTACTTCTTGGTGTTGGGCGTGATGCTGAGGTTATCGAAGTAGAGTTCCGAGCCGGGGCTGTTATCGAGCACGTTGGGGATGTAGCCGTAGATGCCGCCGGCGCCGTGGACCGTCGGGAACGGGTCCTCAACGCTGATTGTCCAGGCGGCTGGTTCCGCGTCGCCCTTCTTCCACACCTTGCCGCGAATGACTGCTCCCTTGCCCATCGGCTCGGCAACGAACTTCAGGGTGTACCAGGTGTTCGGGTGCCACTCGAACTCGACACCCTTGTTGATGCGCGGTCGGGCTTCCCAGGAAGTCAGACGGATGGTGCGTTTGCCGAGCGTCGGGTCGAGCTTGCCATCGAGCACAAGGGAGTAACGGCTGTTGACCAACCCGCCATCCGGGAGTTTGCCACGGACAAGCGTCCCCATCATGTCGACCTGCACGGTGTAGTTGCTGGCCTCCGACATGGTGACGTAGGCATTGGCCCTTGCGACTGGCGGCCGGGCATTGTTGTTCACTTTCATCAGCACGTTGTTGCCGTCAGGAAGTTTCTTGACGACATACTTGCCGTTGGTGTTCACCCACCCGGCAGGGGAAGAGCCATCTGGTGCCTTGTCGAAGTTGTTGGCGTAAGGCAACTTCGGCGCGACGCGGATACGGGCGCGGGCCGTGACGTTTCCGGCCTTGAACTCGATGTATCCTTGCTGGCTGGGCTTCGTTGTCACGGTGACGGTCGCATCGTTCGCGTTGCCAGTGAGCTTGGCTGCCAGCGGTGGCGGTTGCCCACCGGACGGCGTTTTCGCCGGGGTAACGATGGTCCACTCTGCCTTCTGGTCGCTGGTGGGCTTCACCTCGCGACCGTTCTCGTCGACGTACACAACCTGGAGTTTGACCTCCTGCCCCGGATGTGTCGTCACTTCTGCCGGGTACAGCCGCGCGCCGGCGACCGCATTGGGCTTGTATGGCGTTTCCGGCGGTAGCGGCTCATACTTCACCTGCGAGGGTTTCGTGTCCTTGTTGCCGATGCAGATGAGGTCGGTACGGCTGTTGAAGTAAACGCGGCCGTTCACTGCGACCGGCGTACCGTTGGTTTCTGTCTGCACTGGCCGGCCGTTGATTGTCTCGCGGAAGGTGTAGACGAAAACGTCGAGCGAATCGGGAGCCTTCTTGGGGTCCTTGTCGAGTGGGATGATGGAGAAGTGCCCCTTCACGTCGAAGATGTAGGCCTTGCCGTCGGCCAGGAGCGGCGCGCCGCGCACCTCGGTGCCGTATCGGTACTTCCAGAGCACCTTGCCCGTCTTGGCGTTGAAGGCATACAGCTCACCAGTATCCTCCGGGACGAACAATACGCCGTTGGCCAGTGCCGGCGACGACAATCCGAACCGCCGGCTCTGGTTGTATTCCCATACGAGTTTCGGCTTCTTCGTTTGTGGGTCAATCTTGCTGGCATCCACGCAGATGACGCGGCCAATCCGGCCGGTATCGAGGTTTTCCTCACCGTGGGCGCAGTAGACAAGGTTGCCGTCTACGATCGGGCTGGGGTTCACGGCGCCTGCGCAGAAAGCGTAGGTCCAGACCTTTTCGCCAGTGCGGACCTTGAAGGCGTGCAGTGCGCCGTCGCCGGCGCCGGTGATCATCAGTCTCTGGCCGTTGATGACGGCGATGACCGGATTCGACTGGAAGGTCGACCGTGGCCGCAACCCGGTGTCGCTGATCCACACGACGTTGCCATTCTTGCCGTCGAAGGCGTAGTAGCGGACGCCGCCGCGGGCCTGGTCGCCCCAACTGGAGGTGACCGAGCCAATGATGACCAGCCCGCTATCGAAAATCGGTGCCGGAACGCGCCCGCCGTAGCCAGTGAAGCGGCCGAACTCTTCAGTCAGTTGCCGCGTCCAGACTTCCTTACCGTCTTTGTCGAGGCAGACGAGGTCGCCAGCGGTCGTGTTGACATAAATTCGGCCCGTGGCCGGGTCGCCGGCCAGCGGCGTCCATCCGAGTCGGCTCGACACCACGTCGCTGTGGAAGATGTGCTCGACATGCTCCCAGAGTTTCTTGCCGGTCTTCTCATCGAGGCAGACGACGCGCTCGGCCTCGTTCAATCCCTCGCCGAAGCCCTGCATGACGTAGATGCGTCCGCTCATGATCAAGGGAGCCGAGCGGCCGCCATACGGAGCGACCCAGATCACATTTTCCTTCGTCTTCAGGTCGAAGTCTGCGGGGAGGTCTTTCTCGAGTGAGTGACCGTTCTGCGCTGGACCGCGCCAGTGAACCCAGTCGGCTGCGTTCCCCGCAGAGGCTGCGAAGATCGCAGAGAGGAAGCTCAGGAGTATGGGGAGCAACGACGGTCGCAGCATAGTGAGACTCCGTGTGTGGTTGCGTTGCTGATCTCTCTGCGGTGAGTCATCCGTGCCGGACGACGCGGCGGGCCTTCAACTCGAAGCGAGGTAGTGAGCCGGGCAGGGCGGGGATCACATCCACGCGAAAAAGCAGTTCGTCGCGGACTGCGCGGCCAACGGCCTCGGCCAGTGCCCGACCGTCGCCGCCGCTGGGTTCCACTTCCAGCCGCAGGTCGGCCAGGGGGTTCGACTGATCGACGAACAGCCGGTATTCGGCGACATCCGTAAAGCGGCGGATGATGGCCTCGATCGCGGTGGGGTACACGTTGTTGCCGCGTACCTGGATCATATCATCCATACGACCCAGAATGCCACCATCCATTCGCCGCCACGTTCGCCCCTGTGGGTCGCCGCCTGTCGCGAGGCGCACCACATCACCTGTGCGGTAGCGGATGAGTGGGCTGCCCGTGCGGCCGAGATTCGTCAGCACCAGTTCGCCCGTTTCGCCGTCGGGCAGGGGTGTTCCGTCGGGGGCCACCACTTCCGCGAGGTACTCTCTCTCTAATAGGTACATTTCGCGGGGCCGGTTGTCTGCCTCCACTGCCACCGGGCCGACTTCGGTCATCCCGTAGTGATCGAACACTCGAGCGCCCCAGACGGCCTCGATCCGCTCGCGTGTGGCCAGGACATTCCCGCCTGGTTCACCGGCCACCACGACTGCTCGCACCGGACTGTCCACCGTGTCGATGCCTTCCTTCGCGGCAACCTCGGCCAGATGGAGCGCATAAGTGGGTGTGGCGAAGAGGACGGTGCAGGCGTGGTCGAGGAGGCAACGCAACCGGGCCCCGCTACTCATGCCGCCACCTGGGATGGCAAGGTAACCTGATCGCGCCGCGGCATCGAAGCCGCTCCAGAAACCGAGGAACGGGCCAAACGAGAACGGGAAGAAGAGCCGTTCACCGGAGCGCAGCCCCATCAGGTCGAAGTACGCTCGCCAGCAGCCGAGAATCCATTCCCACGAATCCGTTGTGTCGAGCCAGCGCAGAGGTCGGCCGGTGCTCGTACCGGAGGTCTGATGGAGTCGCGAGTAGTGTTCGAGCGGGAACGAGAGGTTCGAGCCGTAGGGCGGGTGTGCGGTCTGATCGGCGACGAGTTCGCTCTTGGTCGTGAACGGGAGCCTGGCGAAGTCCGCCGCGGTGCGGATGTCGTGTGGGGAAGTGCCGGAAAGTTTCTGGGCGTAGAAGTGGTTGGCTGGCAGCACGGCGGAGAGCAACTCCCGCACCCGCGCGAGTTGCGCGGCACGCAAGTCGTCCCTGGTCGCCGTGACGGACATCATAGTGACCCTCAACACCGCGCGGAAATGCGCGAAGTTCCCCCCACGGAACCGTTACTTCGCAGCGATGTCGTAACAGAACAGGTGTTCGTGATCGCGGAGGTAGAGCTTGCCGTTGGCGATAACAGGATGCGTCCAGATATGCCCTTGCTTCCGCGGGAACTGACTCTTTTCGGGAATCACGAAGCGGCCCAGTTCCTTCCACGCTTTCGGCGATGCCTCGGCGAGCACGCATTCACCCTTCGACTCACTGTAGCAGTAAAGGCATCCGTCGGCGGCCACGACCGCGCCCTTGCCAAGCGCCTTGCTCTTCCACACGGGATCGCTCAGTTCCTTGTCCTGGTACGCGATGCAGATCCACTGCCGGCTGCTGTCGGAGTAGCCGTAGATGTGGTTGCCGAGCCGGACAACGCCGCCGTGGTGGTTCTCCATCACGGGATTCTTCGTGTAGATCGTCTCGGCGCTCGTGGTCTCGCCTTTCGAGGTGAGCTTGAAGAGTTCGCAGCCGGCGCGGTAGCCCGCGGTGAAGAAGGCGTGGTCTTCGTGGACCACCGGTGTGGGAATGACGGCGACGGCACGCTTCAGATCAGCCTTGCGCCACAGCAACTTGCCGTCCTTCGCGCGGACACCCACAGCGGACTTCGCCGTCTGGGTGACGTACTGACGCACGCCGCCCACGTCGGCAGGAATGATTGACGCGTAAGCGGCGGCGTCGGTCAGTTCTTTCGACTGCCACACCTTCTTGCCGCTCGCCTTGTCAAGGGCGAGGATCGCGCCGTTCTTCCCACCAGGCGTGCAGATCAAGTGGTCGCCGTCGATCAGCACCGACTCGCTATAGCCCCAGCCCGGTATGCTTCCGCCGAAGTCTTTCGTGAGGCTGACGGCCCAGACCTTCGACCCATCGCCAGCCTTGAGTCGAATGAGATCGCCACGCGGGCTGAGGAAGTAGACCGCTTCGCCATCAACCGTCGGGGTGCTGCGCGGGCCGCTTCCCCATCCCGTAAGGTACTTCCCTTCCGCGGTGGGCAATTCGACCTTCCACACCTGCGAGCCGTCCTTCACGTTCAGGCAAAGTGCGAGTTCCTTGGTCCCGTCCTTGTCATCCTCTGCGGCGGCCACGAACAGGTTGTTGCCCACCACGGCCGGACTGCCATAACCGACGCCGCCGAGATTGGCCTTCCAGACGAGTTTTGGCCCCTCCTTCGGCCACGACTTGAGCAGGCCGGTTTCTGGCGACACGCCGTCGCGGTTGGGGCCGCCCCACTGCGGCCAGTCAGCGGCCGAGAGTGGCGTGAAGATGAACAGAAGTAGGACAGTTGACAGGGCACGGGTCATGGGGCTGGCCTGGCTACGAGTGTTGGTGGAGTCGAGGAGGGCGGACGGCAGTATACGCGCGCTGTGCAGCCGGGCAAGCGGCGGAATTTGGAAGGCATACCGCCGATTGGCGTGATGCTTACAAGAACCGCACCGGTAGTGTCGATACCAATTACTGGCATCAATCGTCTGCATAATTGAGTGTGAGGCCATCACCGAATCGCTCGTGGAGTGCCGCTACCACACGCTTGCTCAGTCGTGGTTCATGAGCATTCATGGAGTAGAGTCCGACATGTGTCATCCGTGCGAATCCCGGGTTGGCGATCAGCGTGTGGGCGCTGGCGTCGGTGATGATCCCATTTCCGATCTCAAACCATTCCAGATTCGTCAGATGCGGGCAACTGGCAAGCGCCATCAGATCCGCGCCAGCATCGAGTGTGAGCGATCGGAGTCGTGACAGGTTCTTGCACTGAAAAAGCGACCGGTGCATGACGTTCGGACTGTGCGATCCGGTCAGGTGTAGCTCGTCCAGACGTGGACAATTCGGGCTATCGAGAAGCAGGTGCAGACCCGAGGCACTGAATCGCCCGCTCCGCAGCCCATCGTGGAGGTGGAGTGAACGCAAGTTCGGAAACCCAGTCGAGTCTGCGAGCGCCTTCAGACCGATGTTCGAGAAGTGTGCCTTCTGGATACTCAGGCTCGGCAACTTTGTGAGAAATGGTGAGCGCACGAGCGCGGTCAGTCCGTCATCCCCGATCTTGGCGTCTTGGAACCACAGGCCCGAAACCCAGTCCAGAGCAGGGGACTGAGCCAGTTGCGTAACCCTCTTCGTCGTGTTGTGCAGAACCAGTTCACTGATACCCAGAAGTGGAAATCGCTCGCGCGCCGCGTCCTGGTGGGCGCGTTCAAGGAACTCGCTGGGTGTGGCAATCCACTTGTGGATGATTCCCCGGCTGAACGCGAAGGTGATGTTACGACACCGGACCTGATGGTGGATCAGTGGGCCGAGCCAGTGCCGGAGATGCGCCTTGCGGAGCGCGGATGCGCGCCGGGCAGAGGCCGCAGCGTTCGGGGCGCCCTGGCCGGCCGCAATCTGACAACGGATGAACTCGGCACGCGCCTGGTCGTGCCGGTCGCCGTACTCCTGGAGCCAATCGGCCAGCGCGAGGCGCGGCGTATCTTCCAGGGGGTTGGCGATGATCGCGGCCATCAACGAGTGGCGTTCGTCCATGAAGTGATCTCACTCCGCTTCCCGCTTTTCGGTTTCCTTCTTCACATACTCCTTGAAAGCACCCATGTTGTAGCTGATGAACAGGAAGGCGTGATGCAACGCCTGATACGTTTCGTCTTCGGGATCGTCGGCATAGTCCTTACGGAGCGCGTAGAGCCTTGCCAGGAGTTGATCCGCATTCAGCACGGTGATCCTCCATCGTAGCAGGCACACTCCGTGTGCCGCGAAATCGGAATGACGCACGGAGTGTGCGATACTGGAAATCCTACCCATCTTGACGGCTTGCGGCGCGGGTGTTACGGTTCCGCCGCGCCAGGAAGGCGCGCACTGGGCCGGAGTCGCCTGCTATGGTTCGTCAGGTCAGTCAATCGCTGGTCGGGTGGTTCCTCGTCTGGGACCTCACTCTCACCGCGTGCGCGTGGCTGGCCGCGTATTCCCTTCGCTTTCATTCCCGACTCTTCAGCGCGGAACGTGGCGTACCGGCATTCTCGCTCTATCTTCAGGCCCTGCCATTGATCCTGTTGATGGGGATGTTCGCGTTCCGCCTGGCCGGGATGTACGAAGTCCACCGTATGCGACGCTTCCGCGAGGAACTGGGTGCGGTGGGGCGCGGCGTGGCGCTCATGGCGCTGCTGGTCATGGCGACCAGCTTTGCACGTCACGCACAGTACGAGTCGCGCGGTGCGATGGTCATATTCGCCGGCATCGCGCTTGTGGGAATCGTCGCGGCACGGCGGGCGAGTTGGTCGGCGATGCGGCGGCTGCGCGCGCGCGGTGTGAATCAGAGCCACGCGCTCATCGTTGGAACGGGCCGGCTGGCGCGGCGAACGGTTCGCACTCTGCGCGCGGTGCGCTGGACTGGCATTCAGTCGGTCGGGTTCGTGGAGGATGAAACCGAGCGTGGCCCTGGCTGCGAGTTACCCATCCTGGGGAGCATCGCGGAGTTGCCGGCACTCGTGGAACGGCACCACATCGAGCATGTCTTCGTGGCGTTGCCGCTGAACCGCTACGCAGATGCACGCCGCGTCTTCACCGCGCTCTCGCAGACCGTGGTGGACGTACAACTGATCGCCGATCTGCCTGCGATGGCCGGAATGACCTTCACCACAACGCAGATTCACGGCATGACTGTGATCGGGCTGCGCGAGAACCCGCATCATGGGTTGAATGTCGTGGTGAAGCGCGTAATGGACATCGCGCTGTCACTGGTGGCAATCTCACTGCTCTCCCCGCTCATGGCCTTCATCGCGTTTCTCATCAAGCTGACCAGCCCTGGACCGGTGCTGTATCGGCAGGAACGTTGTGGGCTGAACGGGCAACCGTTCATGATGCTGAAGTTCCGCTCCTTGCGCGCCGATGCCGAAGCCGCTGGCCCGCAGATGACGGCGGTCAACGATCCGCGCCGGACATGGCTGGGGGCGATTCTCCGCAAGACGAATCTCGACGAGTTGCCGCAGTTCTTCAACGTGTTGCTGGGCGATATGAGCATCGTCGGGCCGCGACCGGAGCGGCCAGTCTTTGTGCGAAAGTTCGCCAAGTCGATCCCGAATTACAACGCGCGTCATGCGGTGAAGGCGGGTATCACCGGTTGGGCGCAGGTGAATGGCTGGCGTGGCAACTCGTCGCTCCGCAAGCGCGTGCAGTTTGACCTGTACTATATCAGTCACTGGAACCCGATCTTCGATCTCCGCATCATCTTCCTGACCGCCTGGCGGATGCTCTTTTCCAAGCAGAAACACGCCTACTGAATCGCCGAAGTTTACTTTTTCGTAGCTTCGCGTTTCAACGTGAAGCCGCGAGAGTGGGCCGGTGGTTCGACCAACCGCGTGGGGCGTTTGTCCGCGACAGGTGCCATCACCGCACGCAGTACCGGCCCCTCAATTTCATAGATGCCGTGCCACTTCTTTCCCTTGTCCACCCCGGACATGGACCCAACCTCGATCAGGAGCGGCGTCATCTCCGGGTGTACCGTGATCTGCCCTTCCTCCACCACTTTCCCGGCCTTGTCGAATATCTTGTAGCGGTCCTTTGTGAAGATTACCATGGAATCGCGGATCGTTTCCTCTGCGACCTTCATGCCGCCCCGTTGCATCTCCACGAGTTGCCACTTCCCCTGAAAGGACTGCAACCCCTTGAGGTTGGCGCGTTCATCGTCGGCCAAAGCGAAGCCGGCCGCCAGTAGTGTTACGAACAGTGCTCTCGTCATCGCAGTTCCCCCGAAACGATTGCCGGAAAGACTCCGAGAACCTGCCAGGTTGACCGCAAATTCCGCGCCCGAACCAGAAGTGGTCTGCTTGCGTCGATGATTCGAGCTTGCATCGAGTATGGTTCGGGTCCTATGGTGAAGGAAGCCGCCCGCCCTCCGATCTGTTTCTACATGGTCCAGACTCCCAGTGCGTTCCTCGTCGCACGACGCGACGACGGCTTTGGCGATGTTTTCCCGTTGCACGACGGGACACGCTACACGGTTGGCCGCGCACCGACCAACCGCGTCGTCCTGCGCGACGACCTGTGCAGTCGCGAGCATGCCGAGGTCTTTTCTACCGAGGGAGAGTGGTTCGTCCGCGACCTCGGAAGCCTGAACGGCACGCACCTCAACGGTGAGGCAGTGCGTGCCGACCGACAATTGCGCCCGCTCGACGATGTGCGTGTCGGTCGTACCCGGTTGGTGTTCGTGGACGAGATGGGGCAACTCCCGGAGTTGCCCAAGGCCGCGCCTCGACAGGCCGAGAAGGCCGACGGCCTGGAGATTCGCAAACGGCTGGGTCAGACGAGATACCACCAGGGCGCGACACCCGGCGACGCGAGCCAGGCCGATCAGACGGTAGCTGAAGTACGGGTCGCGCCGCCGCAGGCGGTTGGGGTGCTCTATCGTCTCGCGCTCGACATGGCCGCGGCCTCGGATATGGGAGAACTTTGCTCGCTGGTGGTGGACGCGGCGTTCCGCACCACGCCCGCGGAGGTTGCCGCGATCCTGGCGCTCAAGGAAGGGCGAGAACTGGAATTGCTTGTCCACCGCGTTCGCGGCGGGGGGCACATTACCTATCACAAGGTATCCCAGTTCGTCAGTAGTGAAGTCCTATCGGGCAAGCAGGCAGTTCTTGCCGAGAACGTGGCAGGCAACCGGGCGCTCAACTCCCGCGACAGCATCACTGAGTTGAAAGTCGCGAGTCTCATCTGCGCGCCGATTCTCTTCGAGGAGCAAGTTCTCGGCCTCCTGCACCTCTATCGGGTGAGTCCGCAGGCGGCGCTGAACGCGGACGATCTGGAGTTCACGCTTGCGGTGGCCCGGCAACTCGGCACGGTGTGGCACCGGCTTACACGCCAGGCGACACTGACGGCGGAGAATCGCAGCCTCCGCGACCAACTCCGGCAAGAGAGTGAGATCGTCGGCCAAAGCTCGCCGCTTCAGAACATCGAGTCGCAGATTGTCCGTGTGGCCGAGACGCGAGCCACGGTACTGGTTCGCGGTGAAAGCGGTGTGGGGAAAGAACTGGTTGCGCGCGCTCTCCACATGAGTAGCCCGCGCCGCGAGGCGCCGTTTATCTGTCTCAACTGCGCCGCGCTCACGGAAACGCTCCTGGAGAGCGAACTCTTCGGCCACGAGAAGGGAGCGTTTACAGGCGCGACGCAACGGATGATCGGCAAGTTCGAGGCCGCCGATGGCGGTACCATCTTCCTGGACGAAATCGGTGAGATGGCGCTCTCCACGCAGTCGAAGTTTCTCCGCGTGCTGGAGGGGCACCCGTTCGAGCGTGTTGGCGGCAATACGCAGATCAAGGTGGATGTGCGTGTGGTAGCTGCGACGAACCGCCCGCTGGAGGAAGCCGTCCGTGCCGGGACATTCCGCCGCGACCTCTTCTACCGGCTTCAGGTCGTCCAGCTCGACGTGCCGCCGCTCCGCGATCGCCTCGATGACGTGCCGCTTCTGGCCGAACACTTCCTGAAGAAGTTCGCTCGCGAAACGGGCCGCAAGATGAAGGGCTTCACCGAACCGGCCATGACGAAGCTGAAAGGCTATCGCTGGCCCGGCAACGTGCGCGAGCTGAGGAACGTCGTGGAACGCGCCGTCGCGCTGGGCAGCGGTTCGGTGATCGACGCCGCGGATATCTGGCTCTCGGAACTGGACGTGGGAGCACCGGTCGTGGGCGCTGTGGTAGCGTATCAAGCCGAGTCGCTGGAAGAGGTGGAGAAACGCCACATTCTCGAAACACTCCGGCACACTGACTGGAACAAGTCGAAGGCGGCAGCCATTCTGGGGATCGAGCGTTCAACGCTTGACCGCAAGATCGAGCGCTATGGCCTGGCGAAGTGAGGAGCTACGTATCTCCCTTTCGGAGTTGTTCCACGAGTTTTTGCAGATCGGGTGGCAGCGGCATCGACCAGTGCAGTTCCGCGCCCGTAGCCGGGTGCGTGAAGCCGAGTTCGGTTGCGTGGAGCGCCAGCCGCGGTGCGTCGCTGCGATCCTCGAACAAAGTTCCATCGGGTCGCTTCACATATACCTTGTCGCCACAGACGGGATGGCCGGCCTCCGAGAGGTGAATACGAATCTGGTGCGTGCGACCCGTTTCGAGCCGGCATGAGAGAAGTGTGTAACCCGTCAATCGCTCCTCGACGGCAACGTGCGTGATTGCTTCCTTTCCCGCAGGCAGGTTCGTGCTGCCGCGCCGGCCGTCGCCGCGATCGACCACGAGGTTCGAGCGGATCGTTCGCGGCGTGAGGAAGCCGGGTACAACAGCGAGGTAACGCCGCACTACCGTATGCTTACGGAACTGCATTCCAAGTTCGCGCTCCGCGAGCGCCGAGCGCGCGAAAACAATGAGGCCACTCGTCTCCTTGTCGAGACGATGAACGATCCGCAACCGGAGGAGTTCGCTCGCCGGGCGCTTCTGCTGATGCGCGATCGCCCACTGTGTCAGGTCTTCGAGCGTCGGATCGAGTTCGCGGCGTTTCTCCGACCACTCCAGTTCCGCCGGGTGACGCACCGTGTTGACGCCCGAAGGCTTCTCCACCACGACGACATGTTCATCGAGATGACGGACGACAAGCCGTTCGGGGTGCGCCACACGCGGCAGCGGCCGGGGGTGTTCGAGCAGCACAACAACTTCGTTCTCTTGCAGCCGGCGAGCCTCGTCGGAGCAGATCGTATCGCCAACCTTCACCCGGCGTGCCGCGATGAGCTTACGCACGTCGTTCCATGAAGGACCGCCGAGTCGCGACCGCAGCACCTTCGCCAGTGTGAATCCGGCTTCCGCCGCGGAGACGGTAAAGGGAGGAAGTACGGTGGGCATGACTATTCGTTTGCCTCGCCTTCGCCTTCCGGCTCGCCGAAATCCATGTCGGACCAGTCTTCATCAGGGTCGGGGATATCCATGTAGCCGGCGCAGTGCGGACAGATTTCCGTGGTCCCCATCACACTGGCAGGCCAGTCGGACGGTTTGCCGCAGTCTTCACAGGTGGCGTTGACCGTGCCAGTGCGCATGGCCCGTTTCTCGCGGACTGCGCGAAGCGCTGCCACGTTCTCCGCCGAGGTGAGCAATTCCTTCGCTTCTTTCAGTTGAGCCGGCACGGTGACAACGATCGGGAACTCATCGCCGCTCTCCTCGCTCATCCCCGTTAGCGCGGAAATCGGGGCCGGTGGGAGTTGCGCGATCTCGGCCGCGATTCCACTGGAGGCGAGGAGTTGAATCACCGCTTCTGCGAGAGCGGCGTTCTCGGCGACGTAGACAGTCAGGGGATTGGGTTCGGACATTACATGCCGCTCCGCGGGGTTCAGGATCATCCCACGGCCGGGGGCGCATCGAATCGGCTTTTGAATCTGGGTCGGCGCGGGAGTGCCTGGCCAGTGGCGTAACCGCTTGACGCGGGGTGTTCCGCCCTGAGAGACACTCCCGGCATGGTACGGATGGCGTCTGTCCGGACCAGAACCGATGTGACGAGAAGCCCATATCCATCAGGCAGTGCCCGCGGAAATCACAGCGCCGTGTTCCTGATTGTGCAGAGTTTCGCCACCTTCGGGCTGGTGATCGAGTTGCGGCGGCGCTTGCGGCTTTTCCTCCATCTCCATCACCGGTTTTACGGCCTCGCCCAGTTCCAGTACCAACTTGCCGCCGAGCCAGGCGGTGTAAGCCATCAGCCCTCCCCCGGCGAGGCCGAGCAGTCGAGCCGTTAGCCCGGTGCGTTGCCCTGAGGCTCTGTTGCAGGCTCGCAGGTAGTAACTGGCTGCGAACAACGTACTCACAACCGCGTTACCCAGCGCGTGCTGTGTGGCGATCTCATGGTTGGGGTGATGCTCGCGCGGAATGTAGCTGTAATCGCGAATCCCAGTCACCATCGCGCCGGCTGCGCCGAGCAACCCGACGCCCATACTGATGCGTGCGGTATCGTCGTAAGCCTTGTCGCCTGTCAGCATACCCATCACATCGCTGATGTTGCTGACCGCCCACGCTCCGATGGGGATATCCGTGACTGCCGGATGCGGGCTGTGTCCAAGGAGTTCTTCCGTTTTGTCAATGGCTGTAGAGATAACGTTCATGCCTGATGCTCCGCATGAGAGTTGCTGAACTGGCCAGAATGTCAGTGGTGTGTTCAGCAACTCCCATGCCACCCGGAGCAGGCGAAGCAGTCACTGCTTGGGACGCGGCACGCGCTTGCGTTTCCCTTTTTCCTGCGCGGGCGGTTTCTGTTCGGCGCCGGGCAGCACCGGCTTGGGCAGGTGGTTCGACTCGTAGCGGACGCGAGTGAGGGTGTTCACCGTATCCGGCAACCTGGGCACGCTGGCCTTCTCGTCATCGAACCGGAAGGGTGACAGGAGATCGCCGAAGGTCTTGCGCCGCCACTCGGTGATGTTCGGTTCCTTGACCCCAGTGAACCTCTCCAGGAATTGCAGCACGGATGTGTGATCGAATGGCTGGCTGCACACCCAGCCGCCTGCGGTCCACGGTGAGACGATGATGCATGGCACGCGGAAGCCGCCGCCGATGGGAAGACCCTTCACATACTCTTCGGCCGTGCCTGCCGGTGGAGTTGGCGGCGCGACGTGGTCGAAGAGACCGTCGTTCTCGTCGTAATTGAGGATGAAGACCGTCTTGGCCCATACCTCGGGATTGGCCGCGATGGCGTTGAGTTTGCTGGCCACGAACGCCGCGCCGGCGGCCGGCATGTAGTCCGGGTGTTCCGACTGGATGCTGGTGGGGATGATCCACGAGACGGTCGGCAACTTGTCGTTGATCGCGTCGTGCTCGAACTTCCCTTCGGGGTCGCGGATCACACCCCGGTTGTACAGATCGGAGTCGCGCGGTGCATCCATGAAGTTCTTGAAGTATTCCAGCACGTTGCAGCCGTAATTATCGTGCTGTTGGTAGACCTTCCAGCTGATTCCGGCATTCTGGAGCCGTTCGGCATAGGTCGTCCAGCGGTAGCCGCCCTTGGCCTTCGTGTTGTTGATGACGGGCCCACCGCGTTTGCCATCGGCGTCGATGGTGCCTGTCATCCAGTAGAGGCGGTTCGGCCAGGTCGGCCCCATCACCGAACAGTAGTACTCGTCGCAGAGGGTGAATGCCTCGGCCAGCGCGAACTGGAAGGGGATGTCGTCGCGCGTGTGGTAGCCCATGACATACGGTGCCTTGTCCCCTTCCGCCTTGCGGTGAGCCGGGAGCCAGTTATCCATCTTGCCGCCATTCCACGAAGCGTGTTGCACGCTCCAGGCATGACTCGTGGACGGGATGTGCTGCGCGCTGGTTGTGCGTGTATCGAGGTGGAAGGGCAGGAGGTAGCCGGCGGGGTTTTTCGGGTCGGGCTGATACAGCACAGACTTCCCGTTAGGCAACTTCAGGGCCTTCTCATCGGCGAAGCCGCGGACCCCAGCCATCGTCCCGAAGTAGTGATCGAAGGAGCGGTTCTCCTGCATTAACAGGACAACGTGCTTGATGTCCTTCAACGATCCAGGGCCAGGCCGACCTTCTGCCAGCACGCGCCGCAGGTTGGGCGGCATTAACTCCGTGGCAGCAGCCGCAGCCAGCCCGGCGGCCGAACCGAGCAATCGCCGGCGAGTGAGTGAAGGTGGACTGGGGTCGTTCGTTGTGCGGCTCACTGGCGGCTCCCGTGTCGAGTGGAAGAGGTTCGAACTGGGCGTGTGAAACAGGCACCCGGAGGCAAGTACGGTGTGCGGTCAACAGTGTACTTCGCGCCCCGACTAACAGCCAGAAGGCATTCGCGTCTTCGCTCCCCCTCCTCGCCACAGGTGCGTCTCGTAATGTCTTCCTCGATCGATTCCATCAGACTGCACTGATGAAAATCACTCTCATAATCAATGTCTGCACTCACAAGAAATTCACATTCGCGAACACGCGCAGTTCGGGCGATGCACGATTCCAGCACCACGATGATGAGAACGACGCAACCTGTGTGTCTATCAATTCTTAGATTATTAGTATTTATTTGCGAGCGATCACTCATCATGCTTTCAACACGCGTTTGCTTTACTGAGATCACTGCTGAGCCATGCATGACACTCCCCTGGCGCCTCCCGCATTTGGCACTGGGTGGATGAATGCGAAAGGACACCCGGATGCGACCGTGGCGACCGTGGCAGACTGTCGGTCTACTCACGTTGTGCGTGGCAGCGAGCATCATGGTGGTAGGTCCACCCAACAGCGATCGTTCCCGGCAGAACGCCCCTCGACGAACAGGCCGCATTCGTTCGCGCACGCCCATCCTGGAAGAGGATACGCACGAGAGTACCCCGTCGGATTCGTTCGCCACGCGGCCGCGTTTCGATCATCTACTTGAGGTCAGAACCCAGACAGGGGAAGTTACGACGCTCAACTTCCGTCGCGGGAAGCACATCGTTCTCTTCGCAGGCTGTACGTGAATCTATGTGAGAGGCACAGCTGGTCAGCTGGCCGCTCTCGCTCGTGAGCAAGGCGCGAAGCTCACATGTATCCTGGTCAGTGAAGTGCATCCAGGTGACCTCCCTCAGGACAAATCGGCCTGGGACCTGGCGGAATACAAGGCAGCCAAAGTTCGGGAGTTCCTGGGGCCAGACGCGGATATCTATTACGATCTCGAGCAATGGGCCGAACGCACTTTGGATTTCACCACGTTGAACCTCCTCTATATCGAGGATGGGCTGCAGACGTACCGGATGACGCCAGTTGGTCAGGAGGGGCAGTATTCACAGGGTGTCACGCCATTTCTCTCCTGGTGGAGAAAAACGTATCCCACGCCTCGCACACAATGACAGCGAAGCGCGGTGTAACGTGATTCGGCAGGCCAATCCCAAACGAGGCATGGTGAACGCGCCGGCGCGAGTCGCTCCCGCGGCTCCGCTTACTCCTTGACGATCTGTTTCGCGTCATCAATCTCAATTCGCGGCACTCCATCCACCTCCTTCACGTTCCCTCTGGCGGTGATCGCCTTCCCCTTGAAGTGGTCGGCGGGGTTGGCGATTCCTGCTGCCTTCAGGCTGGCCGCTCCAGTCCTGGTAATGACCACCGCGAAGTTCTTGTCGTCCCGAAAGTTTTCCTCACTGTCCAAGTAAATCTCGCCGCGCTTCTCCAACCGGTCCTTGGCGGTTTTCACCTGCATCTTCACCACCACTTCCTTACCCACCTGCTTGCGTGCTTCGACAGGCGTGAGCGGTTTCGTTGTGTCTGCGGCCGGCGTGGTCAGAGTGATCGCGATAAGCAAGCCGAGAGTGTTCAGAGTGTGCATCGAACTCCTTTGGTGGTAGGCTCACCCCGATCGGCATGTGATCGACAAACGAGGTGCGCGATGGGAAAACGATCGCCCCTGTGGGGGTTGAAGGTACGGGTGTGGGTGGAACGAGGTGACCATGAGCGCGTTCGTGCCGATCAATTACAGCGTGCCAGCCTCGACGATGGCCACTTATGCCGACCTGGAGAAGCGTGTGAACGCATTCGGAAGCCAGCACACCGGCGGGGCCAACTTCGCCCTGGCCGATGGGTCGGTGCGATACGTTCAGAATGCAATCGACGCCGTCAACCTTCGCCGCCTGTGCATGCGCAACGATGCCGAGATCTTGTCACTCGATTAAGCATCGGTTTACCACCTGACGCACCGCAGTCGGCCGGCTACTTCGCTGCCCGGCCGATCTGTGGATCGCTGTAGCTCCACTCTCCTGTTTCGACTCGACCGGCGTAACGCTTGATGGAGCGCGGGCGGCCAGCGATGCGGACGGTGAAGTCGTACCAGCCGTGGCTCGCCTTCGTGTCGATGCTCAGAGAACCGCGTTTCTTCACCGGAACGGCGAGCGACTGGTCGGCAGCAGCGTAAGCGTTGTCGTGGACCCCAATCGTGATGGCACGCTTGTCGTCGCGGTTGATCGCGGTCAGCACGAGGGTGCCGGTCGGAATGCGACTCCCCTTCGCACAGCTGTAGTCCATCATCACTTCGACTGCGGGATCGTCGCTGTCGCCCTCGAACTCGCGGAAGAAGCCATTCGGCCCACAGGCACGCAGGTGGTAGTGACCGTCGGCGAAGTCCGACATCGTCCACGAATCTTCAATTCGCTCGCCTGCATCGACGGCATAGTTTCGCACCACCACGCCCGCTTTCGTGAAGGCGTAAACCGTGAATGGCGAACCAGCCGCCCGCGCGCCGAAGGCGTCTTTACTTGCCGCGAAGTGGAGTGTGAAGCGGGTTCGGTCCGGGTTCGGCTTACCGTCAACGGCCAACTGATAGGGAAGCGCGGCCGAGCGTCGGCGGCCCGGTTCCTGCTGCGGCAGGTGTGGCGAGGCAGCCGGATTGCGGCGTGCCTGTTCGAGTTCGGCGTCGGTGAACTTGTGGAAGCCGCCTGGCAAGGGTTTGAAGCTGGCCTTGTGGATTCCCTCAACCACTGCGTCACGCGATGGGTAAGTGAGTTCGTCTTCCTTGTCCCTGGGTGCGGCCTGGAACGATGACATCAGGTCGCCGCACACGGCGCGTCGCCAGCGGCTGATGTTCGGCTCCTCGACCTTCTTGCCCGTCTTGTGCGATAGGAACTTCTCAAGGAACTGGAGAACGGAGGTGTGGTCGAACACCTGTGAGCAGACGTTGCCGCCGCGACTCCACGGTGAGGCGATCACGAGCGGTACCCGGTAGCCCAGCCCGATCGGGCCGTCGCGGACTGCGCCGCGTGGGTGGTGCTTGCGGTCCTGCTCCAGTTCGACATACTCCACGGCAGTGTCGATACCCTTCGATACGCGACCCGTTTCCGGCCGGCGCGGGTGCGGCGCGACAAACGGCGGGACGTGATCGAAGTAGCCGTCGTTCTCGTCGTAGGTCAGGATGAAGACGGTCTTCTTCCACACCTCCGGGTTGTGCGTGAGGATGTTCATCGTCTCGGCGACATACCACGCCCCATACCATGCCGATGACGGATGGTCGGAGAATTGCTGGGGGGCGACGATCCACGAGACTCGCGGCAGTTTCCCCTGGTTGACGTCCTGGCGAAGCTGGTACAGAACGTCACCCCTGGGCACCTGCACCGTGCGTTTCTTGTCGCCGTCGCGATAGTTGATCTCGGCAAGTTGGCGGTACGCCGGGTCGCCGCTGTTGGTGACAAAGGCGCGAGTGTGCAACGCCTTCTCGCGGGGCGAGAGTTTGTCCCACTTCTCCTGCGTGAACTCGGCCTGATCGGCCTGGAAGCGTTTGAGCGCGGCGACGAGGTTGGCAATCTGTTTGTCGATGGCTGTTGCCTGAGCCGGGTTGGCGGCCTTCTTTGCCTTGAGTGCGTCAATCTCGCCGGGAAGATTCTTGACCCGTTTGGCAACATGGTTGCGGTGGTTGGCAGCCAGGCGGACATGGAACTGCGTGAAATATTCAATGGGATTGTCACCGAAGTTCGCCAGCCAGGCGTCTTCGGCGCCGCTCAGCCCGGAGTCAATGGTGATCTCGTTCTGGTAGATCTTCCACGGGATACCGAGTGCTTCGAGCCGTTCAGGGAACGTCGGCCAGTTCTGCATCGTGTTGTGGTCGCAGTCGCCGTTGCGGACAACGGCCATCGACTCTGGTCTCGGTTCCGCGCGGATCGTGCCGGTCCACAGGTAACAACGGTTGGGCGTAGTGCCCGTCAGCGACGAACAGAAGTGCTGATCGCAGACTGTGAAGGCATCGGCCAGAGCGTAGTAGAAGGGAATATCGCGGCGATCGTAGTAACCCAACGTGAGCGGCATCTTGGCGTAGCTCTTGGAGCCAGGCCGTTTCACGCGGAGCCAGCGATCGTACCGGCCCTGATTGCGGGCATCGCTTTGATCGGTCCAGCCGTGCGGGAGCGACCCCATCCAGGTCGCTTTCGTGCCCTTGATGTCGAGGTGGAAGGGGCCATAGCGATTGCCGTCGGCGTCGGTCTGAACCCAGACCGGATTGCCATCGGGCAATGTGATCGCCCGCGGATCGTCGTAACCACGGACGCCGCGAAGGGTGCCGTACGTGTGATCGAACGAGCGATTCTCCTGCATCAGGATAACGACGTGTTCTGCATCGAGGACGGAACTCCCGGACTCTGGCGCGATGGCCAGCGCCCGCTGGATCGACTCGTTCGCAAAGCCCAACAAGCCGGCCGCTGCCGACATCTGACTCGCACGGGCTAGGAAATCGCGGCGCGAATGCATGAGATTCTCCACGAACGGATCGGGCCACCTTTTCGGCGGCATCACGCCAGAAGACCGGGCTACGCGAACGGCATCGCGGGCAGCATCCATGTTTCCACGCCAGTCTATCCGCGTCTCAGCTATTCCGCCCGCGTCGTTTCTGCGTTTTGCGTCCCGGTCGGTAGCCCGTTGGCTTTGGCGGTTCCGCGCCCCGCTCGCCACGCGACTCGCCCTTCGCGGGGTTGGCGACGGTGTGGTAGTGATCGCCGCGAACGGTTGCGTTGGCTTGCTTGCGGCGAGCCTCAATTGCTTCCTTCGGTGGATTAGTCGGAATCAGGCCCTCGCAGCCGCCGATCAGGTCCGCACGCCCCGCCTGGATGAGTGCTTCACGCACCTCGAAATAGTTCTCCGGCTTGAAGAACTGCATCAGGGCACGCTGCATCTTCCGGTCCTTGATGCCCCTGGCGACCTGCACTTCCTTCTTCGTGAACGGGTCGATCCCGGTGTAGTACATGCATGTGGCGATGTCGAATGGCGCCGGGATGAAGTCCTGCACCTGATCGGGGCGATAGCCGTTGCGCTTGAGGTAGAGGGCCAGGTCGATCATCTCGGCGAGGCCGCTGCCGGGATGGCTGGCGATGAAGTACGGGATAATCTGTTGTTTCGGCTTGCCGGCATCAGCACTGGCCTGCAGGAACTGATCCACAAATCCGCCGAAGTTGTCGATGTCTGGCTTCTTCATCACCTCCAGCACCTGGGGGCTGGTGTGTTCGGGCGCAACCTTCAATCGGCCGCCGGTATGATGCTCGGCCAGTTCCCGGACATATTCCGGTGACAGTTGTGCCAGGTCCATCCGGATACCGGACGACACTAACACCTTGCGGATTCCTTTCACCTCGCGCACCTCGCGCATCAGTTCGACAAGTGGCCCGTGATCCGTACCGAGCAGCTTGCAGATGCCAGGGTGGACACACGAGAGTCGCTTGCACTTTGCTTCCACCTCCGGTCGCGAGCACCGCATCGTATACATGTTCGCGGTCGCGCCGCCGATGTCGGAGATGATCCCCTTGAACTCGGGATCGGTTGTGAGTTTCTGCACCTCGCGCATCACCGATTCCTTCGAGCGGCTCTGGATGATGCGACCTTGATGCGCGGTGATCGAACAGAATGTGCAGCCGCCGAAACAACCCCGAAGGATCGTGACAGAATCCTTGATCATCTCAAAGGCGGGGATCGGTTCGGCGTAGCTCGCGTGCGGACGGCGCGTGTAGGGCAGGTCGTACACGGCGTCCATTGCTTCCTGACTCAGTGGCAATACGGGTGGCGTCTGCACTACCGCTTGCCGGTCGTGGAACTGCACCAGTGTCGCGGCGTTGAACGGGTTGGTATTCGAGTGAATGAGGCGCGTTGCTTCGGCAAAGGCGTGCGTGTCGTCACGCACACGCTCGAAGCTCGGGATCAGTATCGTGGACTGGCTCGCGTGTGAGGCGGTTCGCGACGTTGCGATTGTGTTTTGCAGTTCCGCGGACTCGCTCGCACCCAGCGCGTAAGCGACACCGCGTAATGCACGCAGATCACGCAGCGACGCACCGCCCTTGAGCTTTCGCGCAATCTCGACGATGCTCTCCTCGCCCATTCCATAGACGACGAGATCGGCCTTCGAGTCGAGCAGTATCGACCGCTTGACCTTGTCGGACCAGTAGTCGTAGTGAGCGAGTCGGCGGAGCGATGCTTCCACGCCGCCAGCGACCACGGGTACTCCTGGGAACGCCTCGCGTGCGCGCTGGCAGTATGCAAGCGTTGCGCGATCCGGACGTAGCCCGATCCTTCCACCAGGGGAATAGGCGTCGTCGTTGCGGACTTTCTTGTTGGCCGTGTAGTGGTTGATGAGTGAATCCATGTTCCCCGCACTCACGGCGAAGAACAGTCGCGGGCGGCCGAATTGACGCCACGGCTCGCACGTCTTCCATTCGGGCTGGCTGAGGATGGCGACGCGGAAGCCAGCGCGTTCCAGGCAGCGATGGAGAATCGCCATCGCGAAGCTGGGGTGATCGACATACGCATCGCCCGTGACGAACACCACGTCCACCGTATCCCATCCGCGAGCGGCCATCTCGGTCGCGGTGGTTGGCGCTAGAGGCGCGGGTGCGGTCGCTTCTCCTCGCAGTGGAAGTGAGAATCGGCGCGAATCGGGAATGGCGGGAGTGGACATGGAGTGGACCGAGAACCGTGGAGGTACTCTCGCGATTATAGCAACGGATGGTCCAGTGCCGGCAGCGGTTTACGCCGAGTGTGCACGGGAAACTCTCTGTCATTCGCTGCCGGGTGTGAAAACCGTGCTGCCAGCGGTCGAAAGAACCCTCGCGGCTCGCGCCGCCGCGCAAATCTTTTTTCCAGGTATGGTTTCCATCGTGTTCGGTCTTTCCCGGAGTCTTTGCCCTGAATAATCTCCTGGAGTGAGGCGCGATTTCAGCCGCGGCTCACGTGCTGCCCGGCGCCCAGTTAGAGACCGCCATGCCAAGCAGCTTCGTTCGTGTTCAACATCTTGCTTTTCTGGGGGCTGTCGCGCTGGCGTTCGTCCTCCAGTCACTCGCGTCCACACAGGCGCCGTCATTGGAGGTCTTCTACGAGCGACTCGAGCCGAAGGCCTCATTCAAATACACCTGGAAAGGGAATCCAGGTACCTGCAACGTCGGAGTCTTCTGCTGGGAAATACCGCAGACGGAGTTCGGCACCAACGGCCTCGACCGGAGTTTCACCGGGTACTGCGCCGAAATCCTCGTGCCGATCACCGAGGGGAAACACTATCGCTTTCGCATGAACAGCCTCCTCGACGTGTCGAATTACGATGATCTCAAGGAGATGATGGACACGGACAGGGCGGAGGTTGCGGCACAGAAGCGAGAGGTCGACATCAAAGAACTGTTCGGCCGCTACTTCAAGGACCCGATCCGCAACGCGGTGAACTCGGACGAGGCTCTCGCGCTGCAGGTGGCTCTGTGGGAGGTTGTGCAGGAAACGGAACCGGCGGAAGCGTCGCCGAAACTCGATCTCTTCGCAGGCGACTTTCAGGCGAACTATCCAAAGTCGGAAGCGCCGGCCTCCGTCGCGACTGCCCAGCGTTCCCTCGCATCGCTGACGGGTGCCGACGCCGTTTTCTACGCGAATCCAGACCTTCGGGGCCGGGAGTTGGTCCGGCTTCAAGGCATTGCCTGACCGGCGGATGTCGGAGGGTTCCAGAGCCTGTTCAATGCCTTCTCCGAGGTTGCGCAGCCCAGTTCGCGCTTCACCATGTGGGAGGCAGCACCGCGGGCAACGCAGCCGACAGCGCACTCACGGGCATTGGCAGTGGGCCAGCATGGTACCATGCCGGACTCTCTCGGTTGCGTGTCGCCTGCACCACCATCGGTTCGGGCGCGCCAGTCATTCTCTCTCTCGAGGATCACCGTGGACGTCATCGAATATCGCGGCTGGAAGAACAATCTGCAACTCGCCAATGGCGATGCGGAGCTCGTTGTGACACTGGACGTGGGTCCGCGTGTCATCAGTTACCGCTTGCCCGGCAACGTCAACGTGATGAAGAACTACGACGAGATGATGGGCGGCGTGAATGAACCCGAGTGGCAGATTCGCGGCGGGCATCGCTTCTGGCTGGCTCCGGAAGACCTCACGCGGACATACTTCCCCGATAACCGGCCGGTGAAGTGGGAACAACTCGGCTCCCACGCGGTTCGCCTTACCCCGCCGCCGGAGACCGAGTACAGCGTGCAGAAGGTGATGGAGTTGAAACTCGACGACCGCGGCTCACGCGTCGAAGTCACGCTCCGCGTCACGAACATCGGCTCCACGCCAACGGACCTCGCCCCGTGGGGACCGACCGTGATGGCTCCTGGCGGTGTCGAGATCATTCCACTCCCGCCCAAGAAGGGCCATCCGTTGCATCCCAAGAATGCGAAATCGCCCGCCGATTTCGGTCCCAATCAGGAACTGATTCTCTGGCCGTACTTCGACTTCGCCGACACACGCTGGACGCTGGGGAAGAAGTACCTTTTCCTCCGGCAGGACGTGAACAAGGGCCCGACGAAGATCGGGCTGGCGCACCGCGAAGGGTGGGTCGCATACCTCAACTCCGGTGTGCTCTTTGTGAAGCGATTCGACTACCGCGAAGGGGCCGTGTATCCCGATCGCGGCACGCGCTACCAGACGTTCTCCAACGAAGACATGCTGGAGATGGAGACATGCGGAGAACAGGTGACGCTGCAACCAGGGGCGTCGGCGGAACTGACGGAGTCGTGGGAACTATTCGGCAATGTGCCGCCGGTGGCGACCGAGGCCGATGTGGATCGCGTAATCCTGCCTCTGGTTCGCAGGTAGTTGCTGTCGGAAGACTGTTGTGTGTTGATCAGACGGCACAGAGCGTCGGGCGTCGATTGTGTCAGGCGCGGGCGAGGGTGAGCTTGTCAAGGTAGCGGAGGCGGAAAGCGATTCGGAGGAGATCCCGCAGGCCTGGTTCCTCGATCCGGTCGAGTGCCTCGTCGAGCGTCACCCAGACACGCGCGCGGAGATTCCGTTCTGGCCAGTCGTCGCGCGCGTCTGTCACTGTCATGCGGAAGACGAGGACGTGAAGTTCGCGGCCCATCTTCTCGTAGGCGTAACTGCCGAGCGGTTCGGCATCGAGTGCCCCCACGAGGCCACCCTCTTCCCAGGCTTCCACCAGCGCGGCTTCGCCCGCCGTGTGGCCCGGATCAATCAGCCCTTTCGGTACAACCCACCGCCGCCCTCCACTGGAACTGACTAGACACACGCGGTCGTCTCGAATCGGAATGGCCGCCGCCTGTCGTGTCCATATCGGCATGGCAAGGTTCCGTGAGGTGGGTCTGAACGTATCTTGACCACGAAAGGTGGTTCGCGTCAACAACTGTAGAGCGCGATTCCGCGATTCCCTCACCATGAGAAACGGCGGTTTCCACCCGACCGCGACTTTCCGCTCATGGCGAAACGCGAAACGCCTGCCACCTCTTCTCAGGTACGGCCCAACATGCTCCGAACGCACTTGACCGTTCGCCAGGTGATGCAGTCCGAACCAGTCGTGGTGCAGCCAACGTGCCCGTTGCACGAGGCGATTGATCGAATGAACCGACTGCGGATCGGGGCGGTCATCGTGGTCGATGCGCACTGGTTGCTGAAGGGGATCTTCACCGAACGCGATCTGTTGCGTCGTGTGGCGGAAGCCGAGGAGGGCTGGCAACAGCAGCCCATTGCGGACTGGATGTCGCCGAATCCCCACATCATCGGACCCGATGTGGAATGGGAGGAGGCCGTTACGATGATGAGCACGCTTCGCGTGCGGCACTTGCCGGTCGTGGAAGAGGGCCGGGTGATCGGGATTATTTCGACGCGAATGCTCATGGCACGCCGTGCCGAGTATCTCAACCGGCTCGTGGATGAACGAACCCGCGAGTTGAAGAACGCCATCGACGAGGTGATGGCCCGTGACTCGGAGTTGCGCCACAACCTCACTGCCGCTGGGCGATTGCAGACTCGACTGTTACTCCCGCACGAGCCGCCGCACTGGCGCGAGCTTCGATGGGCCACGCATTTCGCACCGCTCGATCACCTCGGTGGCGATTACTACGACTTCTCTCGCCCGGATAACGACCACCTCGGCTTCCTCATCGCTGATGCCAGCGGCCACAGCATCGCGGCGATGATGGTCGCGATCATGGCGCGCACCGCATTCGCGGAGACCGCTCGTTCCACAAACTCGCCGGGCGAGGTCCTCAGCGCGATGAACGCACGGCTGCAAGGCCTGGCCGACGAGCGATTCGTCACTGCGTTCTATGGGATACTCGACCGACGCACACGCATCTTCACTTATGCCAGCGCTGGCCATCCGTATCCGCTGCGGTTCGTCCCACAGACCGGCGAAGTGCAACCGTTATCGGCACAGGGACTGATGCTCGGGATCATCCCGGAGGAGCAGTATCGCGATCGCAGTGTGCAACTCGAACCCGGCGACCGGCTCTGCTTCTACACCGATGGGCTGGCCGAGGCTCGCAACGGGATGGGTGAAGGATACGGCACGCAGCGGTTGGAGCGATCGCTGGCGGCACACGGCCACCATCGCGCGGCGTTGCTCCGCGACTTGCTGCTGCGCGATCAGGGTGAGTTCCGCGGTGACGCACCCCTGAGTGATGATGTGACGCTTGTGGTTGCGGAAGTGGACACCCAGCCGTGACGCCTCTCCATGCGTGAACGAAGGGCCCACCCGCAGGTGGACCCTTCGCGTTAACGGATGACGCATGCGCGAGGTTATTTTCCCTTTGCCATGTCCAGAACGCGGTAAGTGGCGACATCAGCCGGGTGAATGAGTCGCGCGTCGAGTCCGCGACGCCTGGCCTCCACGAAGGCTCGTTTTGCTTCCGCAGTTGCCGGCGGCGACTGATTTGTCCGCAACAGCGCGACGTGGAACCATCGTAGCGCCGTCGGGTCGTGGCTGATGGCTTCCGCGAGATCGGCTTCCGCTTCCTTGAACTGCTTCAGCGTGATGCGGACACGCGCGCGTGTATCGAGCAAGTCGCCGGTGAGCCCACGTTCACGCGTGGCCTTCGTGATAAGGTCCAGCGCTTTCTCGGCGGTTCGTGCGTCGGCCGCGAGCAGCCATGCGAGGTTGTTAAGCGCCACGATGTTGCGTGGCTCTTTCGCCAATACTTTTTCGTATGTGGCGGCGGCACCGGTGGTGTCGTGGCGCGTTGCGAGGAACTCGGCCATGCTCAGCAAGAGAGGCGTGGAATCCGGCTCAGTCGTCAGGCAGGCGTCGAGCCAGCCGCGCACCAGTTCGGCTTGCTGATCCGTTACCGGGCCGCTCCGCACGACCGCCAGGCCGGCGCTGGCGCGAAGCCGTGCCGGGACGTATCGCCCAAGGCGTGCGATTCGCTCGAAGGCTTCCGCCGCGCGGCCGTCGGACGCCAGCGCGCCGGCGACACCGACGATGGCTTCTGGCCGGCGCGGAACGATGGCGGCGAATCGCTCGGCGGCTGCGCTCGTGATGAGGTGACCCGCTTCCGTCCCGCGGACCCCCGGCAAGCGACTCAGTTCGTCGAGGAGTTCCGCGACCTGAGCGCAACGAGCGAGGTAGTCGCCTGAGGTGGAGTCGGCGAGCCGGGCATAGTCTTCGGCCGCTGCCAGCGCCTTTTCCGGGAATCCGCGCCGGGCCTCGAACCGAGCGATGGCTGCGAGCGAGTGGAAGTCGTTGGCCCGCAGTTGGACGAGCTTGTTGGCGAATGTTTCCGCCGATGCGAAGTTCCCTTCCTCGACCAGTTCCTCCAGCGCTGCGGTCAGGTAGTACGCATACGAGGGGTTCTTGTCGATTTCCTTGAGACCAAGTAACTGCTGGAGCAGCCGGCGGCTTTCGCGATGGTTGTTGCCGGCGCGGTAGAGCTGTGCCAGCGCGAACAGATCGGCTGGCGAGTGGCTGACCTTGTGAATCGCGGTTTGCGCCTCGATGGCCTTGCCCAGCGCGGCGCGACGGTCAGGTCCTTCCAGGTAGCGCGCGAGCACGCTCATCGCGCTCACGGTGGCGCGCAGATCCGCCGGCTTCACCTCGGTCTCGGCCACCACACCGTTGAGGAGGCTCACGGCACGCACGCGGTCATCGTGTGTTCCGCCGGTGGCGCAGATCATGGCGAGGTTGCGACGCGCCCAGTCGGCGTCCGCCGTGGGAATGTTTTTTCCCGCGAGGAACTCTTCCAGAATCTTGCCGGCCTCGGCGTGTTTTGCGCGTGAGAGCTTCACCGCGAGTCGCGCCTGCGCGAGCATCCGTTTCTCTTTCGGATCGGCGGCCTCAGGCACGAACGTGCTGCCTGCGGCGCTGTCTGCGAAGACTGCGACCAGTGCGAAATACGCCGATGGCGTGAGCTTCGTCTTCGCTTCCGCGAGAACACGTGGCCCGGCGGTGGTATCCTCCGCCGAATCGTATAGGGCCTTGCGGAGCCAGTCGTCCGCCGTGGCGCCTGCGCGCCTGACGGCAGCCTCACGGAGTGCCGCAGCCTCCGGGTGTTTCCACATCGCGGCCTGCTCCGCGAGCCAACCCGGCCCCTGTGGATCGGAGGCGATGAGCGGCCGGGCGAGGTTCAGAAGTTCCACGGCGGCGGCCGGAACACGCGTGGCGACGTGCGTCACGACACGCCGGAACGGCTCGTTTTCCCAGCGCGGATCGGCTGCCAGTCGCGTCAGTGTTTGTCGCAACCGGTCCATTTCGTGTCGCTTCGTGTAGAGCGCCACCAGCGATTCCGCAGTTGTGTAGCTTGTCGGTTCGAGCCGGAACGCGCGTTCGATGAGTGAACCGGCACTCGCAGTGTCGCCGGCTGCTTCCTGGAGACGCGCCAACGCGAGGCAAGCATCGGCGCGAACTGGATTCGCACCGAAGGTCTGAATCAGCTTCGCGCGCATTTCGCCGGCGTGTGCGGGATCGGTATGGCGAGCATCGCAAAGCAGCACCGAAGGGCCGCTCTCGCCCTCAATCCGCACGAGCGCCGCACGCGCGGCCTTTGCGTGGGCATTGCCGGGTGCGGCTCGTTCGTGGAGTTTGAGCCACATCGTGGCGCTCGTCGGCTGCCGTGCGACGATGCGATGCAGCGTGTGAAGCACGGCGGCCTGGTCGCCGAGACGGTCGTAGACTTCGACCAACCCCGTGAGAAGCCGGATTTGCTCACTCTCCGGCCAGCTTTCGACACGCTCGCCGAGTGAGCCGACCGGCCGGACTCGCCCTGGTTCGCGTGCGTAGAGCGCGGCGCGGGCCAGGCGGATGTCGGCGGTGTCGCCTGCCGCGGCCTGTGCCTCATCCACGACCACCAGCCCTGCGGCGCTACCACCGAGGTCGGCCGTCATCATCGCCAGTTGCGCCCAGGGGCGTGGATCGCCGGGGCGAGATGCGGCCTCCGCGCGGAGCAGTTTTACAGCCTCCAATTGCCGCCCCTGTGCCGCCATCACCTCAGCTCGGAGCATCGCGGGTTCGGGCGAACCGCGGCCGAATCGGTCGGCGAGTCGCGCCAGCGATTGTTCGAGCTTGAGCCACTCGCCCGGCGAGTTGGTTCGCGCCAGAAGTTGCGATTTCAGCCTCACCCACTGTGAGACAACAGCGCCCGTGGCATAGGGCGACTGGACCGCCGTCTCGAACTGGTGTGCAGCGTCCTTGAAGCGACCGAGATTCATGTAGAGGTTGCCCAGTCCGACGCGCGCGATGACGTGGCGTGGGTCGCTGTTGGTGACGCGCTCGTAAGCCTTCTCCTCAGCGACCGGGTCGCCGAGTTTCTGGAAGCACGACGCCAGGAGTACGTTGAGTTGCATCTCCAGCCCCGGCAGATTGACGGCCTCGGAGCGGAGCGAATCGAGTACCTTGACGGCATCCGTCCACCGTTCTTCGCGCATTGCGACACGGGCCTGGAGATACTTCACCTGCGTGGAGGGGGCTTTCCGCTCCTGGAGGCGGCGGAGGATTTCAGCCGTGCGGGTGGTGTCGCCCTGTTGAACGAGAAGATCGGCCAACGGCACCATCAGATCGAAGCCATCGGGGATGGCCTTGAGTCCGTCTTCAAGCACAGTGATCGCAGCGGCAGGATTGCCGCGGATCAGTTCGAGCCACGAGAGTGCGCGAATGAGACGGATGTTGCGCGGGTGTGCCGTGGCCGCATCGCGCAACAGCGCGTGAGCCGCCGGGATGTTCCGGTTGCGCTGCATGATCTCGGCCAGCAGGAGCGATGCCTCCGGGTTCTCCGGGTCCAACTCGAAGACGCGCAACAGGTCGGTACGGGCGCGAGCGAGGTCGCCGCCGGCACCAGGCTGCGTACTCAATTCATCGACGGTATGCAGTTCGAACCGCGCACGGGCCAGGAATGCGTCCGCGTCCTGCGGTAGCGCCGCGGTCATCTGGTTGAGTACCTCACGCGCGCCAGCGGGGTCGTTCACCTTCCGCCAGACATGGAATGCCAGGAGCTGATAGCCCAGCTTTTCCTGCGGCGCGTACTTCACTGCGGCCTCGTAGGAGCGGCGTGCTTCCTGAACCTGATTCAGGCCGGACTGTGCCTCGGCGAGTTGCCGCCAGAGAATGGCTTCCGTCGGATGGGCTTTCAGCAGATAGTCGGCGTGTGTCTGTGCGTCGGTGTGGCGTCCGAGGCGGAGCGTTGCGGTCAGCGCTTTGCGGCGAATCTCTTCACGATCGGGGTCGAGCCGCAGAACCTTGTCATAGAGGAACAGCAGCTGCCAATGCCCGCGGCCCGTGACGCCGCGTTTCTCGACGAGACCCGCGAGTTCCACCTGTCCTTCCACATCGTCGGGGTGGAACTCGAGATACTGACGGAGGTAGTGAATCGCGGTGTCGAGCTTCCCGGCCTCGGCGGCCCGTTCCGATTGCGCCTTGAGTGCCGCCGGGATACGCGTTGCCTGCACCGCGTGCGCTCCAACGAGCAGCCCGATGAACAGGAGCAGGGACAGCAAGAGTTTCAGTAGGAATCGCTTATTGATGGTCGGCATGTTGTCCGCATCCGTGCGAGGCGTGGCCCGAGAATCGCCCAATCCAGGCGCAGGCCGCGTCAGGGAGAAATGGTAAACGGCGGCGGTGGGGCGATTCAACCCCAACGCCAGGGGAAATGAAATCCGCCGCGCGGATGGCCGCGCGGCGGGTGGCGTTCAGGAGTGAATTCGCCTGCTTCCGAGGCTATTTATCCTCGGCATCACTACTGGTTTTGTGTGGCGCGAACTTCCCGGACTTCAGGTCGGGGAGCAGCGACTTGATGATCTCGCTCGGCAGCACCCACGTTTCGACGCGGCCGGCGCGGGCGATATTGATACCCAGAACATGGCCTTCGAGGTCCACTACTGGGCCACCGCAATCTTTCGCGTCAAGAACCATGTCGGTCTGAAGCACTTCCGGGAAGCCCGTCCGCCGCGCGGACAGGAGCGTACCCATTGCATTCTGGATGTCGCCACGGTCCTTCGGTGCGCTGCCGAGGATGAGCTTCAGTTCCTTCGTTTCGTCCATGCGCTTGACCGTGACCTTGATCACGTCGCCACCCCGAACCGTATCGAGGAACGAACGGAGTTTGGCCTGGCTGACAATCTGCTTGCCGTTCATGGCAATCACCACGTCGCCGACCTTGAGGCCCGCCTTCGCGGCGGCGCTGGCAGGAACAACCTCGATGAGCTTGGCACCAGTGAGCTTACCGTCGGAATCCTTATCGTCCTCCGGGATCACGCCCATGTAACCGCGGTTCGGATTGGTGATGAGGGCGTCGCGGCCGGTCAGTTTGCGGGTCATCACGCTGATGATGCCGACGGAAACCGGGTCAGTGTGAACGCCGCTGGCCGCCACCCAGGCGCCGCGCGGAACTTTCTTACTGTCCGAGAATTTGACTGCCTTCAGCCCCTTCACATCGACCTTCAGGAGCGCCAGATCGGTTTCCTTGTGCGCGGCAACGATGTTGGCCTCGTACTCGGTGCCGTCGGAGAGCCGGGCATAGAGGGTGCCTTTCAACTCGCTGAGCTTGGTGAGAATGTATCCGTCTGGGTCCACGACGGTACCCAGGGCGCAATCCTTGTCGTCGCACTTGATACGCACAGTGGATTCTGTGGCTTTTGCGACAATGGGTTTGAAGGGCGCCAGGAGTTTCGCGTCCTTCGCGAGTTGTGCGGAAGCCGGCGCAGCCAGCGCGGATGCGATGACGGCGGCGGCGAGCAAGCGGGAGGTCATCGGTCTAGGCTCCAGCGGGGTCTTGTGTTGGTCATTGCTGAACGCGGCACGGGTGTTAGCCCGTGAGGAATCAGAACAAGGATAGCAGAGAAAACCGCGTGCTGGGCAAGCACGCACGAATCCATCACGCGCGTTTTCCGAGAGTCACGGTCAGGGTCATGATGTTTGTTCCGCGACGGACGGTGATTTTCACCTTGTCGCCCGGTTTACTATCCGTCAGATGCTTACGAAACTGTTTCACGGTTTTGATCGTGGCGCTGTTGAACTTCGTGATCGTGTCGCCGGCCTTCAGGCCTCCTTTGCCGGCAGGCCCGTCTTCCTCCACCTCGCTGAGCCAGGCATCATCCTCGTCATTCTCCGGGAACACAACGCCAAAGTACGCCGACGCGGTCTTCGAGGAAGCCGGTTGATCAACCCACTCGCCGCCGACGAGTTTGTCCCACTGATCCTTGAAGCGATCCGTCTGAACGTGGATATTCGACGAGATCGTAAACCCGATTCGGCTGTGAATGCCGACAACATTTCCGTTGAGGTCGAAGAGCGGCCCGCCAGAATCGCCGCCAACGAGCGTGCAATCCGTCCGCAGGACGTTCTTGGTGCTACCCAGGATGCGGCCGAGCCGCGCCACGGGCGAGCGACCCTGCTTCGGCCCGTTGGGGTGACCCAGTGCCACCACCCACTGGCCCTTCTGCATCGCACCCGACTTGCCAATCTTCACGAAGGGCCATTTCCCGTTGTTCGGCCCCTTGTCGGTGATCTGCACCATGCCGCTGTCGATGCCCTCGTTGATCCCCAGAGTCTTGGCGTTCACTCGCGTCCCATCCGGCAGCATGATCTTCACGGCCTTGCCGCTGGTGTAAGGGAGCGCGCGTCCTTCGAGCGATCCTTTTCGCGGTGTGGCGTAGTCGCGGATTACGTGCGCGGCCGTGAGAACCAGCCCGTCCTCGCTGACGATCACGCCACTCCCGGCGCTGGGACCGTAGAGGACTGCGACCGTGGCCGGCGTACACTTCTCGACGACCCGTTCGACCGTAGTTTGGAGGGCCTTCAGCTCGTCGAGATTCTCGGGATCGGTGGTGCGGGCGGGGTCCCACTTCTGTGTGGGCTTTGGCGCAGGATCGGCGGCAGACGCGCCCGCCGACAACATTGCAATCAGGAGGCCGAAACAGGCGGCCATGCGGGCCGACCGTGGCAGGGTCATGGTGCGACTCCGGCGGAAACGATTGGCGATGATTCGGTGAAGTCTAGTTGATACCGTGGAAGGATTCGACTCCCCTCACCCCATTTCTCCACTTTCTCTCATCTTCGTGGATCACACAAGGGGCCGTTACCATTGTTGGCGCACGAAGTGACCAATTGGAAGAGCTGCGGGGAAAATGCCGGTGGAGAAACCTTGACCACTCAGGAGCAACGAATGGCCTCCTGTATCAAAATCAGCCACGAAATGTCTTGGGACCGTGCGTCGGGGGGTCGAAGTCGATGGATTTCACGAATCGCAGCGCGTCGGCGGCACCATACTCGCGATCCATGCCCGGATCGTGCCAGTCCACCGAGAGCGCTCCGTCGTAGTCAATGGCGTTGAGTGCCCGGACGATGGCCGGCCAGTCGATCCCGCCGTGGCCGGGTGAGCGAGACTGCCAGCCGGCGCGGGGATCGCCACTTGGCCAGTAGCCTGCGAGTATCCCGGAGCGGCCGTTCAGTGTGAGTTGCGCGTCCTTGACATGAACGTGATAGATACGGTCGGGGAAGCGTCGCAGGAACTCGACCGGATCAACGCCCTGCCAGTGGAGGTGGCTGGGGTCGAAGGTGAAGCCGAAGTCTTCGCGGCCATCGAGCACGTCGAGGACGATCTCGGCGGAGTACAGGTCGAAGGCGAGTTGCCCTGGGTGAACCTCGCACGCGAATCGCACGCCGCAGTCACGCGCAGCGTCGAGGATCGGGTTCCACTGTTTCGCGAACTGTCGCAGTGCATCGGCGATCACATCTTGCCTGGGGGCCGGGTAGCCAGCGACGTAGCCCCAGATCGGTGAACCCGTGAACCCGCTGACCACACCCGTGCCGAGTCGCTCGGCGAGCCGGAAGGTTGCCGTCATCTCTTCCGCGGCACGCTGCTGGACACCGCCCGGTGCGCCATCGCCCCAGACGTAATCAGGCACGAGCGACTGATGCCGTTTGTCGATGGGGTCGCAGACCGCTTGCCCGATCTTGTGATTGGCGATGACAGGTACTTGCAGATCGTGGCGTGCCAGCAGGTCGAGCCGCGCCGGTGCGTAGCTATCGTCGGAGAGGCCGCGCTGTACCTCCAGGTGGTCGCCCCAGCAACAGAGTTCGAAGCCAGCATACCCCCACCCGGCCGCCTTCGCCGCCAACGACTCCAGCGGCAAGTCTGCCCACGGGCCTGTGAAGAGCAGGATCGGTCTTCCCATGACTCACCCGTTGAAGACGGAAATCCGATTTGCCACATCAACGCAGCGACATCGAGAAGCGGAGAGAAACAGCTCGCAACGAACGATCTCTCCTGCCATCTCGATGTCACTATGCCTCAGCGGTGGTCACTGCGGCAAGCTCAGCCCAGCGGAGCCGAGTCGCTTGGCGTGGCCGGTGGCGGCGGCGGTTCGGGTGGCGGTGGTGCGTCCGGAGGGCTGGACGACTCGGGCGCGCTGAACGGCAGCGTCGCGGGTGGCGGCGGTGGTGCGGCTGGTGGCGCGACCGCGGCAGGCGGCGCGTTCACGACCGGCAACGATGTCGTGCCGCTCACGCTGGCCGTGGGTGCCGAGTCGGGCACGAGTTTCGGGGGTGCCAGCGGAGTTTCCGGTTCTTCCTCCTCATACACCTCATCGAGTTCCGCTTCATCCACCTTCCGCCGCATGAGGTAGTAGATCATCGTCGCGGCCGACCAGAAGAAGCTATAGCTGAAGCCCAGCATCATCAGGAAGGCGAGCGTCAGCCAGAAGCAGACCAACCCGGCACCCCAGGTGTTGTAGACGTAGAAATCGTTGCGCGCGCGGGTGAATGCTTCCGGTGCCACGGGCTTGTAACTGAAGACCAGACGCACGGCCTCGGCCGGATTGGCCGTTTCGTGCCCGGTGCGATCCAGACCGACCCATTCGCCGCGAATGGCATACGGGCTGTCTTTCGTCAGGAGTTCCTTCCAGCCGAACGATTCCGGAGCGTAGATAAACAGGTATTCGGGCTTACGATCCGACCAGACTGCGCTGGCGGTCAGGCCCACGGCCCACTTGCCGACGTAGACCGTCAGCGAGGCGAAGAACAGCACGAACATCGTGACCGCCGCGCCGTAGAGGATCGCAACCAGCCAGTTCCAGATGTAGCTCCACGGCGACTGGTAGACGTAGTTGACCGAACGCGATAGCGCATCGAAGGTATCGCTCTGATCCCCTTCCACGCTCAGCGTCGGATACATCATCGGGTAGCCGATCAACCCGATGAGGAATACGGCCATGATTGCCCCACCGACGATGACGATGGGCAGTCCGATCCCCAGTAGCACCACGTCGCCGACGAACGGGATCAGCGCGAACAGACCATAAATGCACAGCCCGATCGCCACCGCGGCGATGATGCCCAGCGGCACCAGCGGCGCGCCGAGATAGCTGACGTAGCGGTTGCTCACAAACCGCGTCGCCTGCATGAACGTGATCGGCCCCTTGTTGGCAAACTGAATGGCCGCGATGCGAGTGATGATGCCGCCGCAGAACGCCCAGACCGCCACATTCGCCAGGATAATGAGAAACAGATAGAGCCGCGTCAGCGGGGTAACGCCCGGAGAGACAAACTTCGCTACGGGCAGGAGCAGTTTCACAAGCGGCTCAACAAGCACCGGCACGCAGCCATTGAAGAAGCCCGAGATGGCGCGTTCGCGTTCGCCGGCGGTGCCGCCGAGCAAATCGGTGGAGAAGAGGAAGGGGTTACGGCCACGATACTCGTACCAGGGGAGCGTGCGGAGCCGACCGCCAGGCCCGGCGAGTGCATCGAGTTGCTGCCACCGCGCGAAGTCGTAGGAGTAGCGGGATGCCCGTTCCCTTTCGACTGCGGCATCGAGTTCCGTATTCGTGTAATCCTGCCCGGTCGCTGGGTTCTTCTTCCCCTCGAAATCCTTCTTGACCTCCCCCGTGCTGTATTCCGCATCGTTGATCGTGGGGGCTTTGTACCAGAAGATATGCGAGAGGAGCCACCAGAGAAACGACATCGCGAGGATGCCGATAGCGGCAACGAACAGCTTGCGCGGATCGAGTGCGATCTGGAAGCAGCGGAAGATGTTCGTCCACGGCAATGCCGTGCGGTTGTTGTAGCCGCCTGACTGGTCTCGCCCGTCGGCCATGCTCGCTCCTGTTTGAATCGGGTGTGCGCGCGTCGCAACTCGCGGATGCGATGGGCGTCCGCGGGACAGGGGGGGATTATACCCTTGGCCGCAACTGCGGCAATCGCACCCGATGGCGCAAAGTGAGTTGCCCGCTCGCGAGGCCAGAAAACAGTGTGGAGGTGGGTGAGTTGGAATGTGGCGCAGAGGGCCTCTGCTCCCGCATTCAACAACGCGGCTCGCCGCACGCCCTGTTGGGAGCGCGCGGCGTGTGCCGGTTGGGGATGTGTGAAGGCTCGGCAGCCGACTAGAAGAAGAAGCCGACGCCGACGTTGAAACCGTGGACCAGACGGAAGAACTTCGTCCCGTAGTTCGGCCCGATCTGGCCGAAGTCGTAGCCGACAGGCTCACGCATGTAACGGGTATTGAAGTACGTCATCGCCATGTAACCCAGCCGCATCTGGACACCCTCGATCGGGTAGAACCAGAGATTGAACTCGGCCGTACCGCTGGGCACGACGCTGTAGTTCGTGCGGCCGAACTTCGACTGCGTGCTCAGGTCGCCCAGCTCATACTTCGCCCGTTCCTTGACCACGTTGAGGAACGCGGCACCAGTCAGGTCGAGGCTGGCGGAGAACATGTTCCCCAGATACACCTCGTGACCGCAACCGACGAAGAGACCGTACATGCGTTGCGAGAGAGTGTTGCTGTAGATCGCCACGTTTTGCGGCGGGGCGTTGCCGCCAGAGTCGATGTCCACGGTTCGCCAGGTGTACCGCTCGAAGAACCAGGCAAACCGACCACCAGCCATGCCATACACGCTACTGAAGTCGGTCGCGAACAGTGGCGTTCGCGCGGCAACATCGGCCTGCGTGTACCGTTGGAGGAACTTGGTATCCATCACATCGGCCGCATTCCAGATGCCGTATGTGTTGAACCCACCGTTCTGTGTGGTGTCGAAGCCGGTGTCGAACTGGGCACCACCGAAGGCCGGTGGAAAGTTGTACACCGGAGCCGAGATGAACGTGTCGGCCAGGTCGAACCGCTTACTGAAACCAAGCGGCACCTGCGTTGCTCCCGCGGTGTAGTGAACGTCAGCTAACTGCAAGAAGTTAGCGTAGACGTTCACACCAGTGTCGAACTTGTAACCGACAGTGACGCGGAAGCCTGGCCCGAACTCGCGTGGCCCCATGTTGCGCGTGTTCAGGGCGTCGGCTCCTGTGCCAACGAATGTGCCTGGCAGCCCGGTGATGTTTCCCTGGGCGTCGTAGAAGCCCCGGACGGCAATCGACTGGTTACCCAGCGACTTCGACTGCGTGAGCATCACGAACTCAACGCCCGTGTAAAATCCTGGCTGACCTGTGGACCCCGTTGGTATTGGCAACCCGTCGCCGTTGATCGGCGCCTGGAAGCCGCCCTCCTGGGCCGCGGCCGCTCCTGGCCAACCGACTGCAACAACTGCCGCCAGAACGGCTCCCCCGATGTACCGATGGCGCATAACCCGCATCCCCCTTCACAGCGTGGACAACCGGCCCGGACAGGCTCCCCAACCTGTCCCGACCCGGCAACCGGACGTGTCCGGATTGCCGTTCCCCTGATACACAGCACTTCGCGCACCTGCGCTGAAACGTCGCGGGACGATAACGAACGCTCACGCCCGGTCAAGCGCTTTTCGCCCCGAAAATGGCGTTCTGATCGAGAAATTTGAGCCTGGAACGCAGCACGGCGCGAAGCTGAACAGGCCGGCGATACGCGGGCAAACCGCGGCGTGTTCCGCGTGCCCGCAGCATGGAGAAGGGGAGGGAGTGGGAGAACCACAATCCGCGATCGGATCGGCAACTCGCCCGCGCCACGGCATCCAAGTGGAAGCCGAGACGCGGGCGGTGGGAGGAAATCGCTCGTTCAATGGGTTCAGATGTGATCGAACCAGCCGTGTTGATGTGCGTAACGAACCAGATCAACGCGGCTGTGGAGACCCAGTTTCGCCATACCGCGGAACTTGTGCGTCTCCACAGTCTTTACGCTCACATCCAGCGCCGCCGCGACCTCTTTATTAACGTGCCCCAACGACAGCAATCGCAGAACCTGATCCTCACGCGCACTGAGAGGCTGCCCCGTACCAGTTGCCGTGATGTTACCCAGCGCCGGATCGATGTACGTTCGCCCGGTGGCGACCGCTTGCACTGCCTCCGCCAGGGAATCACCCACATCGCGTTTCACAACATAGCCACGTGCGCCGCACTCCAGGATATGACGCAACGCCGCGCGGTCTTCCTGTGGAGATCGTACCACGACACGCACCGTTGGGGCCTCATCGCGGAACCGGGCCACTGTGCTGGCGGATGTGGGATTGTCACAGTCGAGCACGGCCACGTCCGGCTTGAGATCGGCAGCGAGTTGCACGGCCGCGTTCTCATTGGAAGACGCGACGATGTCGATTCCGTCGTGGTTCCTCAGGGCCGCGACACCGTTGTGGGCAGTGGTGCCGTCCTCCACCAGCAAGACGCGGATGCGACTCATCATCTCTCCCAGGTCATCAAGGTGTGTGAGCGTTGGGTTGGGTCATCGAGACGACGCAATGCACGCTGCGTTCCGTTTTCCCTGACAGGAGGCGAAGTAATTAGGTTATGGCAGGAAAGAAGGCAAATTCCGGTGAGTTAGGCAGGGAAACGAGGGGATACTCCTTCGCGCCTGGAAGCGATTCCTCGGGCCGCGAACTGGTCGGTGATAGACCGCGCTGCCCCCTGAACGCTCATTCACAAATGGTGGCTCTCGGTCGTCGTCAGGGAAAGCCTGACATTGAGCGAAGATCGAGACCCTGACCTCGAAGCCGTAGCCGGCGTGGCGTTGCCTGTGTGAAGAGATGTCACACGGAGTGTGCCTACTACTCCGAGGGCAAGATTGCCAGCGGGGATATGCTGGCAATGTGACAATCTTGCCTGCTATCTGTACAAATATGCATCAATTTGGCTTGCTGCTCGCGCTGAGGGGCTCGATCAGTTTCAGCTTCTTCGATTCCAGTGCCGTGTGACATTCCGGGAGGTCAAACGACTTCAACACATCCGGCACGAACGACGACAGCGGCCACGCATACGTTTCGGACTGGGCCACGTCCGAGTAACTCGTGAGCGCATTCTTGAGTGTGACGCGCGTCACGAGTTCCGAGAGCATTGCGGCGAATGTCGCCGGGATCGCACCCCATCCCTTCGCTACAAGGTGAACCTCCTTGTGACCGAAGCTCTTGAGCCAGTCGAGGACGCGAAGGACGTCGTGGGTCTTCTGCCCGACGTAGGGCCGATCAAGCATGATGCCATGAATCGCGTAGAAGTAATCGCTGCCGTAAGGGGTGAGGAACTGCTTCGTTCCACCGCAGGTGTCCGGGCGAGATTCGCCCACGCCGCGCACATCCATCGCGTAGAAGGTGCCCTTCGGATCGGCCTTTACCAACTCAGCGAGCAGCGGTTCTCCTCGCAGTTCGCTGTCAGCCGAGTGATGCGAGACGTAGAGCGTTGCAGGGGCGGTACTCTTTGGTGGGCGCGACAGGTGCGAAATATCGCTGAGGCGATACACGACTGCCACCGCCGGCGATTCGGTTTCGATGACGTATGTGGTCGCGTGTAGCTTCGGGTACTTGCGGCTCGCTACGGGTCGCAGGATGCGATAGTCGGGCACGGTGTCGCGTTTGGGTAATCGCAGCGCGGCTTCGATTGCGTTTGCCAGACTGCCAGGCTTCGACCAGACCCGCTTCGTAGTGAGTCGCTTCGACTTCTCCGCGGTGAACGAGAACACGGTGCGTGACTTCAGCTCGCTCACTTGCCCGTGCGGTGTGGCCCACAGGTCAGCGTCTTTCTCAATAGTCAGTTTCGGTTCGGTTTCAGCACCAGGAATGCCCGTGGCCTTGTTGAACCAACGGTACATCGCCTGGCGATTCTCCTGCGTGTAGCCGTGCGGTGTGGGGCCGATGAAGAGCCCGGCGTTCTCCTCCGCGCCGAGCAATTTATAGAGGTGCTTCAGGCGACGGTAAGCTTCCTCGGCGCCGCGCGCGTCGAAGTAGTCGCGTTCCTTCGCCAGGATGATGACTGGTTTCGGAGCCAGTGCCGCAAGGAAGTCGGCGTGGTCGAGGCCCAGCGCGATGGCATGTGGTGGGCACTGCTCGGTGTCGGCGGGGAGTTCGTTCTCCATGTTGCGGCGGAAGGTGGTGACGAAGCAACTCGGAGCGGCCATCGTCCAGCGCGGCTCCACGCCACTAAGCCAGGTGGTCATGGTGCCGCCACCAGAGTTGCCTGTTACGCCAATGTGCTTGGGATCGACTTCTGGACGCGAGAGGAGGTAATCGAGCGCGCGAATGCCATCCCAGGCACGCCAGCTTCCGAGGAACTCGCTGACAAGGAACTGCTGGTTGCCGGCCAACAGATGTTCGCCCACGCCCACGCCAGGTCGGTGCGGCTTCTCGACGTGGCCATACTGGAGTCGCTCGCCCTGCCCGATGGGGTCATAGATCAGCACCACATATCCTTGTCGTGCCAGCCCCTGCGAGAACGACTGATATGCCGCCTCGGCCTTGCCGTTGGTGGAGTGGCCGCACGTGCCGACCACGCCAGGCAGCTTCTTCCCTTTTAAACGGGGAAGGTAAAGATTGGCCGTCACAAAGAATTGCGGCCGGCTCTCGAAGATCACCTTCTCGACGGTATAGCCGTCGCGTTCGAGCTTGCCTGTCACCTTCGCATTCAGCGGGGTCTTCTTCGGAAACGGGCCGAAGCACGTCATGATCCGCTCGCGTACATTCTTCACATAGGCTTCAGCGTCCTCCTTCGTCTTGAGTTTCGCGCGTGCCTCGTTGCCGCGCCGCTCGGCGGCGCGCAACTGGGCGACGTACCATTCCTGAACAACGCGGGGAAACCGGTTGAGAGACGCGGTTGCCGTGGCGTTCTTCTCCTGTGCGAAGCTTTCGTCGGCTGTGAGTGTGAGTGACGATGCCGCGGCGAGATGGAATAACTGACGGCGCGAAGGGGAGGGGATCGGCAGCATGTCGGTTCTCCGGGGGTTACCGAAGAACCTACCCGCAGTGAGCAGCCGACACAAGCTGGTGACCTGAACTGTCACGCAGGAGCGAGCATTGCTTGTGGCGATGGGAGCTGGCGCACAACGTAAGCGAGGTACACCGACAACGCCGCGGCGAAGAAACACCAGACCGACGAGAAGGCGTACATGAAGATGTAGTGCGAGAAGGCGGCGGAGAGCAAAAGTGCCGCGCCGAAGCCACGGATACGTGGGTTGTTCGAGAGCAAGGGTGGCGCACTGACCACGACAACGTACGCGATGCCCCACACGGAATTGGCCAGCCCGCCAATGTGATCCGGGAACGCATAGCGGATCGAGTTGTGAATCACGCGCACTTCCCCGCGTCCCACCTCGACGGCCTCGGCATAGCCGGCCGCGCCGAGGAGCAGCCCGATCAACCCAATCGCGATGAAGGTGCGCCGTCGTGCGCCTGGCGGTTCCACGGCCGCAGTGGCGATCGGGACCCAGAACTGCCAGAACCAGAGCGCGAAGAAGAGGAACAGCAACCCGAAGTGATGTACTGCAGTTGGGCTGCTGTGGTCGATGCCGACCCACTCACCACCTTCGCAGAGTTGCTGCACTCCGAAGATCGCAGGCATGAGTGCCAGCGGAACGTAACGCCGATCCTTGCGCCATGCGGTGTGTGTGATCGCGGCACCTGCGACGATCAGGGCGGTGCCGGTGCTCAGGCTGACCTCAGGTGAGAAGCACATACGTTCGATCCAGACGGGACAGTGGCGAGCCGGATACGGGAAGAAGTGCAGACGCCGTACCAGTTCGCCTGGATCGATGGCAAATTCTGGCGTGTCACCGTCGTCGGCCGAAGCGCCAGCCCAGCCGGCGTCCCTGTGTGATGGGCGTGCCGGAGTAGGCCGCTTCCGCGGCGGGAGAAGGATACATCGTTGGATTCACCGAGCGATAACCGCCGAAGTTGAACCACGGATAGATGCTCTGGCCGTTGCCGAGGTTGCGGTGCAGAGAGCCATTCGGCACACCGTACTGGTAGAACGACGAGTTCATCGGTGGCACATAGTAAGGCGAGGTAGGGTGAGGTTGTGCCTGAGCCACAGAGTAACTGAGCAGGATGGCGACAGTCGCGGGGAGCGCGAGGCGGATCATGGCTGAATCCCTCCGGGTGATACTGACGACGCAAAAGGATACCGTCGCCCGTGGCAGGACGTGGTGAGGGAAACGAAGCGTCCGCAACACAACCAGGTGTGCGTGGATGATTGTGAGGATTCTGCGGGTCGTTACTTCGCCAGTAACTCGCGTCCGATCTTCTCGGCCTGACGGAGCGCATCGGGGAGCTTTGCCGACTCCTTGCCACCAGCTTGAGCGATGTCGGGCTTGCCGCCGCCGCCGCCACCGATGATCGGCGCGACCTGTTTGACCACGTCGCCGGCCTTCACACCCTTCTTCACCAGGTCCGGGGTGACCGCCGCGATGATCGAGGCGCTTCCCTCGCCCTCCGTCCAGCCGAAGACGACAAACGCCGACGCGCACTTTTGCTTCACGCGGTCGATCTGAGTGCGGACTGTCTCGTTGCTGGCCCCTTCGGGCAACTGCGCGACGATCACCTTCGCGCCGTTTACCTCATTGGCCTTCGCGAGAAGATCGTCCACCACACCGGTCAGCGCTGCGCCGGCGGCTTTCTTGAGTTGTGATTGCAACACCCGGAGTTGTTCCTGGAGCGACTCGACGCGCGCGGGCAGTTCATCGGGCCGGCATTGCAGCTTCCCAGTGAGATCGTCCACCAAGGCGCTGCGGCTTTGCACATCGTCGTATGCTGGACGACCCGTTACCGCTGTGATGCGGCGAACGCCCTTCGCCACGGGTTCTTGTGCGACGATCTTGAAGTAACCGATGAGGCCGGTTCGTGGCAGGTGCGTGCCGCCGCAGAACTCCACTGAATCATCGAGATTCGCTGCTTCTGGCGATTCCGCGCCGATGGTGATTACGCGCACCGGATCCGGGTACTTCTCACCAAAGACTGCACGAACGCCAGGCAGTTCCTTTGCCTGCGTCAACGGCATGACGGTCGCCGTGACAGGCTCATCCAGGGCGACATGCCGATTCACGCGGCGTTCGATCTCCTGAATCTGATCGGGCGTCACGGGTTTGTCGTGGCTGAAGTCGAAGCGAGTCTTCTCCTCATCCACCAGCGAGCCTTTCTGCTCGACATGCGCGCCGAGAACCTCGCGGAGCGAGAGATTGAGGAGGTGTGTCGCGGTGTGGTTCCGCATGATGTTGATGCGTCGCCCCGTGGTCTGCATCACTTCCACGCTGTCACCGGCCTTCAGTTCGCCATCGTGGAGCGTGCCGACATGCAGGACCGTCTCGCCCAGTCGTTGCGTGTCCTCGACCTCAAAGTCGGCACTGCTGCTGCGGATTGTCCCTGAGTCGCCTACCTGCCCACCCTGCTCACCGTAGAAGCAGGTGCGATCGAGCAACAGGGCAACGCTCTCGCCTGCAGAGAGCTTGCCCGTGGTGATGACAGTGTTGTCCTTCACCCAGCCGAGTACTTTCGCTTGAATGGGTTCGGGGTGGAATTTCGGTGCGTCGTCGGTTGGCGGCAGTGTTCCTTGCACGGCTGATACGACGACCTTCTTTCCGCCACCCCGAGCCTTGTTCTTGGCCTGTTCCATTGCAGTTTCGTAGCCGGCCATGTCCACCGTGAAGCCCTGCTCCTGCGCCATCTGTTGCGTGATGTCGATGAGTACGCCGTAGGTATCGTGAAGCTGGAACGCTTCCTCACCGCGGACGATGGTGAGGCCATCGTTTTTCATGCGATCCGCGATGCGGTTGAACAGCTTGATGCCGCGGCTGAGAGTGCGAAGGAAGCCGGCTTCCTCGTCGCGAATCTGATCGATGACCTTGTGCGGATTTCGCTTCAGTTCCGGGAACGCATCGCCCATCAACTCGACCACGGTGGGGACGAGCCTGTAGAGGAACGGCTCGTTGCCAGTACCGAGTACCTGCACCCCATAGCGTTCCGCGCGGCGGAGGATGCGACGCAGAACATAGTCGCGACCGACGTTGCCAATGGTGGCGCCATCAGTCAGTGCGAAGGTCAGCGTGCGGATGTGGTCGGCGATGACGCGGTAAGCGGTGTCTGGCAGGCTGTCGAGCACGCCACCGTATGGCTTCTCGTAGCCAGTCACCCTTTGAATCGCCGCAAAGATCGGCGTAAAGACGTCGGTATCGTAGTTGCTGTTCACACCCTGAATCACCGAGCAAATCCGCTCAAAACCCATGCCCGTATCAACATGGCGGGCCGGCAGTGGCGTAAGGCTCTGATCCTCATTCCGGTTGAACTGGATGAAGACGAGATTCCAGATTTCGATGACCCTGTCGGTGCCGGCATTGACGAGTTTGCCGCCGCTTTTGTCCGGCGTGCGATCGATATGGACTTCCGTACATGGCCCACACGGACCGGTGTTGCCCATCTCCCAGAAGTTGTCCTTCTTGTTGCCCAGATGGATGTGATCGTCGGGCACACCGACGGCGCGCCAGAAGCCAGCGGCCTCGTCGTCGCGTGGGATTCCGGCGCTTGGGTCGCCCTCGAAGACAGTGACGTGCAGTCGTGTGGGGTCGAGTTTCCAGACTTGCGTGAGCAATTCCCACGCCCAGGCGATGGCGTCCTTCTTGAAGTAGTCGCCGAAACTCCAGTTGCCGAGCATCTCGAAGAACGTGTGGTGGTAAGTGTCCTTGCCCACGTCATCGAGATCGTTGTGCTTGCCGCCGGCGCGGATGCACTTCTGCGTGTTGGCGACGCGCGAGTGCGGCGGCTTCTCGGTGCCGAGGAAGTACGGCTTGAACTGGTTCATCCCGGCGTTGGCGAACAGGAGTGTCGGGTCGTTGAGGGGCACGACGGGCGATGACGGTACGAAGGCGTGGCCGTGCTTCGTGCAGAAGAAGTCGATGAACTGCTGACGGATTTCGCTGGAAGTCGGCATGGGAAACTCGAAGGTTGGCAGCGGCCTCACCATGACCGCCCACAAGGAAAGGAGACGAACTGAGGGCGAAAGTTCAAGAGGGGAGCACGTGGAGCAAATTTTGCAATTATGAGAGAAAAAGGAGTTGTGAAAAGACGATGAGTGGGATAGAGTACAAACGTCTGAATCACCTCGCTGCCGTAGTTATGGTCGAGGGTTTGTGATGAAACCTGCTCTGTCCAACGTCCGGCAAAAATCGCAGTACGCCACTCCGCCACGTGTGATTGTGGTCGCGGACGATGATAGCGCTTCCGAGGCACTCTCACTGATGGAATCGCTCGAATCGCTCGGCGCTGATGCCCAGATGCGATTCGGCGCGGTGCCACTGGCCGACCATAGCGATGCGGTGATCGTCGCGGAGCGCCGTGGCTATCGCGTTTCGCGCAGCCATCCGATACTGAGCCAACTCCAGCGGATTCGGCGTTAAACTCATCGATGCACGGCTGCGTACACATCGCGAAGCGGGACGTTGTGTTCCCGTGCGATGCGTGCGCAGTCCTCATATTCTGGCGTCAGTTCTTCCCGTCCCGCACGCCAGCCACGTTTTGCCTTCACTGTTCCCCACGGCGTTTGCACGGTCACCCCTTCACGCTGAAGTTTCGTACGCGCGGCGGAGGTACGTCGCACTCCGAAGGTGCCTGTCTCGCGGAAGAGGATCGCTTCCAGTTCCTCCGCCGTCGCCACATCGCAGATCACGCTCAGTAAGACGCCGGGCCGGTTCTTCTTCATCTGAATGGGCACGGTGAAGGCGTCGCGTGCGCCGCTGGCCAGCAGTTTCTCCAGCGTGAAGCCGATCACCTCCGGGGTGCAGTCGTCGAGGTTCGTCTCCAGCACAAGAACGGTGTCGGTCTCGCCTTCTACCTTCCGGTTGGGGTTGGTCGTGCCCACCATCAATCGCAGTATGTTGGGCTGATCGAGGAAATCTTTTGTTCCGGCGCCGTGGCCGACGCGGTCAATGGTCATCGCAGGCGTTGCAGTAAACTCGCTCACAACGGTGATGAGAATGGCGGCGCCGGTGGGTGTGGTCAACTCGGTTTTGATGGTCGAGGGTGCGAGTGGAACGCCCTTGAGCAACTCGGCGGTGCCTGGCGTGGGTACTGGCATGAGGCCGTGTGCGCACCTCACTGTCCCGCTGCCAGTCGGTACGGGTGTACTGGTGAACCGCTCCACGCCGAGGTGATCGAGGCCAACCGCGGCACTCACAATGTCGGCGATGCTATCGAGCGCGCCGACCTCGTGGAAGTGAACTCGCTCCAGTGGCATCCCGTGGACGGTCGCTTCTGCCACCGCGACCTTTTGAAAGATCGCCCTCGTCAGCTCAAACTGCCTCGGTGTGAGCGCCCCCTTCGTGAGGATGGCCTCGACATCCGGCAGGAAGCGATACTCTTCTTGATCCGCGGCCTCGATGGTGGCCTTTGTCGCCGCGAAGCCGCATCGCTTCACCTTCTCCACTTCAAGCGTGATTGGCAAGCCGAGTGAATCGAGCGCCGCGCGGATTGTATCAACTGACACACCTGCATCGAGGACCGCACCGAGGACCATGTCGCCGCTGATCCCGCTGAAACAATCGAAGTGAGCCACGCGCATTACTCTTCCTCTCTAACACACACAGTTGCGGACGCCTGCATGCCAGCACTGGCTGTTCTACTGGCATGAAGGCGTATTGCGTGGCATAAACAAGTATCACCTGTTCCGCCGGAGGCAGTCCGTGTCCGCTTCGCACCCGTTGCTCACCCGTCTCGCCGCGCTTGTAAACCCTGATGCCGGCTGGGGCTACCAATCTGGTAAGGCCAGCCATCCCGAATCGACGTGCCTGGCGCTACTGGCTATGGCCACGGATCGCAGTTCGTACACGCAGCAGATTGCGAACAGCCTCGCAGCACTCGAAGGTGCCCGGCAGACCGATGGCGGCTATCGGCTTCCGGATGGCCGGCCCGAGGCCGAATGGACGACCGCGATCGCACTCTTCACGAGGCTGGCGCTGGGTGCGGCGATTGATGAGATGAAGCCGACTGTGGAGCGAGTGCTGTCGGTCGAGAGCCGGTCGGTGACGAAGTCGCCCGAAGCGACCGATATGGAGAACGACATCGACTTGTCGCTCATCGGCTGGCCGTGGGCGGCCGCGAACTTCGGATGGGTGGAGCCGACCGCCTGGGCATGTTTGGCACTGCGCGCCGCGGGGCAGGAGAACCATCCGCGTGTGCAGCAGGGGCTGAAACTTCTGCTCGATCGGTCGTTCGATTCCGGTGGCGTGAACTACGGGAACCGTGTCGTGCTGGGGAGTTCGACGGAACCAATCCCTGGCCCCAGCGCGATCATGTTGCTGGCTGTACAGGGGGCTGTCGATCACCCGCGGGTCGATGCCGCCGTTGGTTATTTGCGCGTGCAGGCTGCGAAGTCGAACGACCTGGAACACCTCGCCTGGGCGCGGATCGCGCTGGGCGTCCACGATGGCGACACCGCTACACGCGATTTGTTTCCCGCGATCGACAAGAAGATCGGCGTGCTCGCCGAGGAGCCGAACACACCCCCATACCGACTCGCGCTCGCCGCCATCGCGCTTGCGGAGAACAATCCGTTCCGCCTGCGGTATGGCGCGCACTCAGGCACAGAGCTACTTCCCGCCGGGAAGCCGACCCGAGGGGGAGGGATTCTGGCAAAGGTCGCGTCGAAGTTTCGAGGCGCGATGGTCGCTGGCATTGGGAAGCTCAAGCCGTTACCCGTGACTTCCGCAGTTCACATTGCCCGTGCGGCGAGCTACGACGAACTGCTCGCAGATATTCTCACCACGCAGTTCGCCCACTACCGCGAAGTGTGCCCGCTGGCGGGCAAGCGTGTTGTGCTCAAGCCAAATCTTGTGGAGTATCGGCCGGAGAAGGTCATCAACACCGACCCGCGCGTTGTCGATGCGGTCATCACGCTGTGCAAACGCGAAGGAGCTGCGGAGATTGTGGTCGCGGAGGGGCCGGGCCACTGGCGTAATGTGGCTTTCCTCGTGAAGGAGAGCGGGCTGGGGGCGGTGCTGGAGAAACACGGCGTGCGGTTTGTGGACATCAACCATGACGAACCGGTCAAGGTCATCAACCTCGGCCGCTGTACGAAGCTCGACCACCTGTACATGTCGCGTACGGTGTTGTATTCGGACGTGCTGATCTCGATTCCCAAGTTGAAGATGCACCACTGGGCGGGTGTGACGCTCTCCATGAAAAACCTCTTCGGCACGCTGCCGGGTATTTGCTACGGCTGGCCGAAGAATGAACTCCACTGGCGGGGCATTGCCAACAGCATCGTGGACATCAACTGCACGCGCGGCCCGAATCTCTGCATCGTGGACGGCATTATCGGGATGGAGGGCGATGGCCCCTTGCATGGTACTGCGAAGCACGCGGGGCTGCTGATGATGGGCGTTGATCCGCTGGCGATCGATGCGACCGGCGCGCGGCTGATGGGGATGCCGCCGGATCGCATCCCAACGCTGGTGCTGGGTGGGATGAAGCGCATCGGGCGGATGCATGAGGCGGAGATTCCGCAACTCGGCGAACCGATCGCAGCGCTGGCGCAGAAGTTCCAGTGGCCGCCGCTGATCGAGTCGCATCTGCTCCCGCAGCCGAAGCAGGCCGCGAGTTAGCGGAGGAGCGACCCAGTCAGAACGTAGAGCAGTGCGGCGACCGCGGCACCCAGTGGCAGCGTTGTCACCCAGGCAACGAGGATCGACAGAATCGCTTTCGCTCGCGCGGTGCCGTTCACTGTGCCGATGCCGAAGAGGGCACCGACCGTGACGTGCGTCGTGGACACTGGCAGCCCCAGTCGGCTTGTGGGCGTTCGAGTGGGACCGGGCGAGCCTCGCCGCCGGGGCTGTCTCGCCGCCTGCTTCTTCGCCCCTGGGTGGTAGCGGTGGGCCGGGTTCCTGGTCACACTCGTGCTGACCGTCGGCGGCGACGCCATCGTCTTCTTCGTGGGCTACACCGGCATGGTCTGCGGGCTGTCGTTCCGGGAGTGGGGAGCGGCGAGACGGAGCACCTGAGCCGACCCCACACACCCGACCAGGGCCGTGGCGACCGACACTCAACCTCGAACGAGATCAACCATGAGCGAGATGGTGCCGACCAGATCGGTTCCGTGTCCCTCCTGCGGTGGCTCCGTGAGCACCAGCGGAACCGCCGGAGAAAGCGAGTGGACGATCTGCCCGCACTGCAAGCACGAGTGGGCGTGCCCGCCACCCCGCAGTGTGCCGGAACCGAGGTCTGGTCGGTGGAAGCGGTTCGCCCGCCCGGCGCTTTTCCTGGCGGGGTTGCTGATCTCCACAACGGGTGTCGCCAGCGTCTTCCAGGCCATCGAGTACCCGGTCCCGTGCCCGTCCTGCGGCGGGAGCGCAGCCGGTGCCGCCGGAGCAACCGAATGGCTCACCTGCCCGCACTGCGGCTACGGGTGGGCGTGTCGGATACCCTCGCTTAAGTCGGAGCCACTGTCCGACGAGGGCAAGCGGTGGTCCGTCCCCAGCCCCGCAACCGCCGAGCGGAAGAGTGCCTACACGATGTACGTCGTTTGTAGCGTGTTCTGGCTCGGAGGCGCTGCGGTTATGGTTGCGAGCCGGGAGAAGGTGCTGTCCGCAAGAAGCGGCGGAGTTGGCAGACGCACTAGATTCAGGTTCTTGCGCTCGTTGTGGGTCACAGGTTTTCGTCGCCAGACAGGTCACCACGGAGGTCACCAAAAATGCGTTTCCGGGCTTGTTTGGTGACCCGTCGGTGGTATTGTTTAACACGACGTTTGAGCATCGCCAAACGTCAGCTAGCCCAGTGTTTCTAGGGAAAAAAGAAACACCACAAGGTTTTTGCCTTGTGGTGCTAAAGGTGCCGAGGAGAGGACTTGAACCTCCACGCCCTTGCGAGCGCCAGAACCTGAATCTGGTGCGTCTGCCAATTCCGCCACCTCGGCTCTGAGCGTATGTTAAGAGCCGACGGCGGAACGTCAAGCATTCCGGCGGCGAACCCACATCGTCATGGTCCACCCTTCGGGCCTGGACCACCTGGAGGGAACCCAGGCGGCATGCCTGGCGGGAAACCCGGTTTCGAGCCGCCTTGCCCATCAGTCTTTGGCGGTTCTGGCTTCTCAAGTGCGATGTCGAAGCCAGCAGCAGGAACGGTGGCGATGTAACCAAGCCATTCCTTCGCGAACTGGTTGAGGCGAGCGGGATCGGCCGGACCGCCGGGAGTTGCAGAGAGCTTGAAGACCCGCACGAAGGCGTCGCGGGCGGTGCGCCCGTCGATGGGAAGATCACGCGGGAGTTTGTTCAACTCCGCGATGTAGGCTTTCAACTCATCGGGTCGGTTATTGGCAAGATAGTAATAGAGTGCCCAGGCGGTGGCGTTGGCCTTGATCGTCAGACGATCGCGCTTCTTGCGAAGGGTGACCGCCGGGTCTTCCTCATCGCTACCCAGCGAACCGGCGCCGGACATCCCTGGCATTCCCGGCATCCCTGGCATCCCTGGCATTCCCGGCATCCCTGGGAAAGATGGTGTGCCGCCGCCGATCCCCGGTGGGCGCAGAACGCCGCCAGGCTTCTTCCCACCACCTAGAGGCGGGCTCATCCCGCCGGGGCCATAACCAGGAGGCGTCATCATGCCACCAGGGGAGCGAGGACCCCCGGCCATGGTATCGCCACCGGCTGGCTTCTTGGGCTTCTTCTTGATTGGCGACGCTGGATCAGGATCGGTGCCGGTCTTGATGCCGTTAAAGTAGGCGTCCGTCAGTACATTCTCCAGGAGTTTCGCCGGGTTCGGGTTGAGTTCTTTGTGGAACCTGTCGCCCATCTCGTGGAAGTAGCGCTGGAGGACGTAGTTGGGTGTTCCATAACCCGTGGTGAACGCCACCGTCATGTGTGGCTTGTCGTCATCACCCACAGTGACGAACGCTGGCCCGCGAGGGCGTGTGAAGGTATCAACTGCCCCGATGGAGAGCCAGTTTGGCAGTGTGACGTACCGCGGCAGAACGCCAGTGGAGAACATCAGTTGCCGCGTCCCTTCGTGGCTGATGGCGGCGATTTCGGCATCGGTGAGCATCAACCGTTCAACCAGTGCCAGTGTGTTCGCGCGGGCCACGTCGTCTGGCTTGGGTCCCTTCTCACCGGTGTGGTCGAGTTTGGGGATCTGCCGCGCAAGCAGCGCATGACGGCTGAACCCCTTATTGAACACCTGCTGGTTCTGACGCAGGAATGTCTGGGCCACGTCGTCCAGCGGTTCCGGTGAGAGTACCAGGATGTTGTGATCGGGCGAGAAGAACGCATCGGTCTGCCGCGGCAGGCCATCGAGGGCCTGCTGGAGAGGGAAAATCGCCTGGCCTTGCCGTGCCAGAACCACCAGGAGCGGCTTCTCCGGTACTGGCAGAGAGATGCCGCGTGTGGCGTGCCAGAGGAAGAAACCAGCGAGGTTATCGTTCAGTTGATGGGCGCGACGCGATACTTCCTCGGAACTGGTATCACGATCCCAGTAGATCATTGCATACCGACCTGCGATGCGTGCCCCAGTGGCATCGAGCCGGGCCTTCCAGATTTCCAGTTCATCGGAGGGCAGTGGGGGCCGCTTGATCGCCGGGCCGACTTTCTCCCAGACAGCAACGAACCGCTGGACATCAGGTGGCAGAGTGAGTTTCTTCTCGCTAGCCACCTGAACGAGTTCCTGGGCCATACTCAGCGCATCAGGGGCTTCACGGGCGGCGAGCACAGGCACCGGTTCGCTGACGATACCGGCGTGCAATGCCATGAGCATGGCATCGTAGAGGACTTGCACGTCACTCTTGCCACGCCGCCACTGGTCGTGCTTGCTGAACACCTGAGTTGCGTAGGTCCGCTTCGACACGGGCTTGGCGATGGCCTGTTCGTAAAGCTGGATCGTGCTGCTATCGATGAAGAGGCTGGCGTGAAGTCGCTTCCCAGAGAATGGCACCGAGACGTGCCGGTAGTTCGGGTTGTCCTTCATGTCATAGTAGGTCTTCTTCGGGTCCATGCGGCTACGCCCGAACTCACCCTCGATCGGGATTACGACGACGACTGAACGACTCGGATCCTCTTCGGCCACGCTGGCAGTAGTGCCGCGCCCCATATCAGGGCCCATCGAACCCGGCGGCCCTGTCATTCCAGGCATGCCCGCTGGGGGGCGCGGCCCACCTGGCTTCATGCCAGGAGGCGACATTCCCAGTGGTCCCGAGCCTGGGTAGCCCGGTGGGGTGCCCGGCGTAGTGCCTGGGGCAGTGGAACCAGGTGATCCGGAACCGCCTTCCAGCAGAACACGGATAATGATGTAACCGGCGAGGGCCGGCGACGTGCTGGCTATCAGCAGGACCGCCAGCGCAAGCAGGGCACGCCTCATGGATTTTCTCCAGGCGCCAGGCGGTCTGCCCGGCACATAATGATGTTTTGATTGTTTCCGAGGCCGCAGCGATTCGCAATGGGAAACTCGTCTGCGACGCGCGATTTACTTTTTGGGCTGTGGGAACTCGATCGTGGTCTGAGGCAGCCCGTCGAACAGTACGGTTTTGCGCTTGGGATTGGTCTTCATCCGGTTCAGCAGGTCGCGCAGTCCTGGCACATTCGGGTCGCCGACCGGGTTATCCTTGTTGTCTACCTTGTCCATCGGTGCCAGTATGTTTGGCAGTGTGAATCGGTAAAGCTGCTCGAAGCTCTGTGGTACGAACTTCGGCTCGAACTTGGTAGGCAGGTACGTGGGCGTGGCATCGATGTCGAACAACGGCTTGGCCTTCATCATGGCCTCGGCGATCCGTACCGCGTACGAGCGCCACGGCAGCGTGCGATCACTGCGGTTACCGGCACGCGGTTCCGCAAAGGTGATCAGCCCCTGTGTCATGGCTTCAACCGCCACATCTGCATTGTAGTTCTTCACGGCGACGAGTCGTGAGCCTTGCCACCTCGCTGGCGCCATGTTGCACAGACCCATGACCGCCTCGGCGCACTCGGCGGGGCCAGGAGCAGGCACCAGCCGGGGATCACTCATCGCAACGCGGACGAGTGTGTATGCGGGGTAAAGTGGCGTCTTACCATCGGGACCAGGAACCGTGACGAACTTCACCTGGGCCAGCGCCCGGACCGCCTGCCGCCGGACCATTCCGATGACCTGCAACTGTTCGAGTGTCGCCGCTTCCGGCTTGTAGCCAGGCACGAGCATCGCGGGGTTGGTGATACACTCCTCCAGTACCTTGACCAGCGCGCCCACGGCTTGCGGATCGACTGCGTGCTTACGAACACTCGTGTCGATCGGGTCGCTGGCATTGAGCATTCCCGCTGCGGCGCGGAAGAGGTAGTACTTGATTGCCGTTGGCGTCTTGGGGTCAGCCAGCATGGTCGTGACCGTTGGAAAGTGAGCCGGCGCACCTGTGCGTGCGACATGGGCAAGCACACGGGCCGCGTTGATGCGAACGATCCGCTCTGGGTTGGTTTCGATCAGCTTCTTGAACGCGACATCGAACGCGGCGCCCATCTCACGGATATAACTGGCCGGTTCCAGATTCCCGGACTTTGGCCCGCCGGGAACCGGCTCCAGGAGGTAACGATCGATATCGTGCATGATGCCATTGGGACCATCCAGGACCGGGATGCGGCTGAACGGGTCGGCCTTGATCTCCTGCGATGCTTTCCACACCAGCGGGTGCGCGACAACATCGGCGAAGTACCTGGCATACGCCTCGAACGCCTTGCGTGCCTCCGGAAGTTCTTCGGCCGTGATGCCACCGCGTGGCCTCTCGGTGCGAAGCGTGTTCAGGAGTGTCGTGCTGGGTTTGCGGGGTAACGGCGTATCTTGCCCCTGCGCGGCAGGAAGCGAGACGAGCGCGAACCCGGCAGCGAGAAGCATGGTCTTGAAGGTATAGCGCGAGAGTGGCATCGGTTCCCCCGAACCGTGAACGGTGTGACAGGCTCAAGATACAACGCGAGCGATGGGAAATCGTTTGCTGGACTTTGCTTCAGGCTAGCGAACGGCAGACCGGAACGCAAGAGTGGGGTAGGATACCCAACGCGGCTTGTGGCTGCGAAGCCGGCAGGACCGTCTCAGTCGGACCATCTGTGGAGGTTGGTGGTTACGATTGGGGTTGCCGTTGCCGTTCGGGTTCCAATCGATTACAAAGCTCGTGTCGAAGAATCGGGCCGTAGCGCAGCTTGGCTAGCGCGCTTGCTTGGGGTGCAAGAGGTCGTGGGTTCAAATCCCGCCGGCCCGACTTGACGAGACAAGAAGCCCTTCGGCGAGCATGTCGAAGGGCTTTCTTGTTTCTGGCACTAGAGTTACGTCGTCGAGAACGAAGTTCAAAAAGACGATCTCCAGCACCCGCCGCGTTTCGGCGTAATCGGCGGTAAGCCATTTCGCACGCAGGTTTTGCGAAAGTTCAAAAGCCTTGATCGCAATCTCGGCATTCTCGTGCCGTCCGAGGTCGCAAGCGTCAAGGAGGAGCTTGAAGTTGGCCTCTCGATCCCGAAGCTCCATTGCCTTCGCAGACATGGCTTGCTCGTCGATCTCGCCCAGCAGACGCAAGTTCAACAGGCGGTCCTGCTGCTGACGCAGGAGCGTGAGTTGCCGCTGGATTTCTTCTGCCTTGCGACGGGCCTGGGCCTGTTCATCGTCCGTGCGATTGCGCAACTCTTCAACGAACCACGCCCGCTCCTCGTCGCTGTTGAGGCGCATCGTGTCGAAGAGGGCGAGAAGCTGGCCGTCGAGCTTTTCTTCGTTCAGCCGCACCCTCGGATGTCCTGTCGTGTTGTAGAGCGAGCAGCGGTAGTAGACGTACTCCTTGCCTGTGGACTTCTTGACGACCGACTCGCCGGTGATCGTCCCGCCGCAATGTCTGCACTGGATCAATCCACCAGCGTAGGTCAGGTCGTGAGAACGGTAGGGTTTCTCCCCAAGTTTGACTTGCACCCGATTCCAAGTCGCACGATCAACAAGGTGCTTGTGCTTGCCGGGTCGCCACTGGCCCTGGTACATGATCTCGCCAATGTAGGCCCGATCCTTCAGGATGCTGTAGAGCTTGCTTCGAGGAAACCGGGGACAGGAATCCTTGTAGTGGATGCCCTCCTGATACAGCCGGTCACGAAGTTGATCGCCGGTCAATTGACCGTAAGCGAACATCTCGAACACTTTGGTTATTGTTGGGCCATGCACGGGATGAACCTCCACTAAACCTCTTCCGTCAACCCGAATGTTTCGATAGCCGTAAGGAGCCTTTTGAGGGAACAACCCTTCCTCGACCCGCCGTTTGACGCCTTCCTTCACGTCGAGCGATTGTTGCTCGGTGTAAAAGCTCGCCATATTCGCCAGCGTCCGGCGCATCATACGGCCTGCTGGCGAACTCTCGGTGGGCTGTGTCACCGAGAAGAATGGCACGCCGAACTCGGACTCCAGCCGCTCAAGCTCGACGTAATCGAACAGGTTCCGGGCGGCTCGATCAATCTTGTAGAACAGAATCCCATCAATTTCGGAAGCGTGCTTCTTGGCGTAGGCAATCAGTTCTTTGAAGGTCTTGCGAGAGTCCTTCTTGCTCGCAGTCTCAGCAATTCGCCAAAACTTGATGATCGTTCCACCCTGACGTTCAGCCTCACGCTTCAACGCATCTTCCTGCACGTCCAGCGAGAAGCCTTCTCGTTCTTGTTCCCGCCTGCTGACTCGTGCCAACGCAAGAAACCGTTTCAGCAGGATTGTTCGTGTTTTCTTCATCGCCCCGCCTCCTTGCCTTCACTGTTCAGCGGGAAGAGAACGTCCAAGAGATTGCGAGCGTTCAGAAGGATTTCGAGTGCATCGTCCGGCGTCAAAAGTTCCTGATACCTCGGTTGCCACACTCGTATCGTCTCAGCAATTCGGTCGGCTTTTACCCAAGAGGGTGCGCCATGAGGCACGACGGCGAACCAACGGTGAACTTCCTCCCGCCGATGAAACCGGGAACCGTCCTTGGCTGGGGCGGAAGGGAGGCCACGACGAAGAAGCTCTTCGTATTGCTCTGGCGATACCCGTCGCCACGCCATCAGTTCGGTAGGCGACAGCAAATCGTCGCCACCCTTGAAGCCCCAAGGGAAAACGAATTCGAGCCTGTCACCTGGAAGAAGTTGGTGATGGCCACGGACTCGCACGCCGTTCACGAAGGGCAGCGAAATTCGAGGAACATTCAGCAGGTCACGGCACCAGATCAGAATCGTGGCGACGTTGCGGCCTGCGATGTTGGCCAAGACCAACTCGTTGGACTGGTACGAAACGGAAACCGGATCGGCACCGTTGAGGTTCGGACGTTGAGAAACTACGGCTACCATGTGCAGACAATCTCCAACTCACGCAAAATGGCGTGATCCTTGGGATCGCCTGCTCGGTTTCGGGCCGTCGTCCGAGGCAAGGCAGGCTGGGGAAACGCAGAGCGGCCACAAAAAGTTGGCCCCAGCACTGATCCCAAATTTTTACCACACCGAAACTTGGTTGTAAATCACTTTCTCGATCTCGGCGGCATCCTTGCCCCCTCAGCGGATCAGATCGCCCAACTCCACCACGAGATCGCTTCGAGCATCCGAACCCGATCCTGAGCCAGCTTGCCTTCGGCAAATCTTCGGCGCTGATACTTGACCCACTCGTAATCTGCCGAGGGAGCCTTGGGCATCTCGCCTTTCTTGATCCGCTGATACTCGTCCATCCACTTGTCTCGATTCGTCTCCCACTCCCACCAAGCAATCGCTTCGCAGGCGGCAACCTTTTCTTGAGGAAGACGACCTTGCTTGTGCAACCTGCGCTGCTGACGTACCCAAGAGTAGTCCTGCGTGCCCGCTCGTGGTGGTTCAGGAAGCTGGCGGATCGCCTCATGCCGTTCTTCCCAACGACCTTCAAATCCCTTTGACCATCTCCACCACGAAATTTTTTCCAGGAGGTCAATCGACTCCTGCGAAAGTTTTCCCTGCTCGAACAAGACCTTGTTGTGGGCCATCCACCAGTAATCGGGCGAGTCAGAGGCAGGTGGGCCAGCCAATTGACTGACACGACCGTAGACCTCATGCCATCGTCGCTCGAAGAGCGTCGAGATGACCTGACGAATTTCCTCGAACGTCTGAGCGCCATTGATCCCTGCCGAATAGCCTAGAATTCCTTCCAGAATCTCCGCTGACCACACCTTGTCGAAACCGGCGTCCACGAGTTCCGATGTAGTACCCTGCGGATTGAAACGGCGTCGGAAAAGAACAACGATTTGCTTCGCCAGTTCTCCCTGATTCTCGACGATGTTCAGGAACTCAAGGGTGTCGATGATCCTGCTTCGGGCGTCGGCGGGCTTCACGACAGTGCCACGGGCTTCACACTCAGCCGCCAACTGAATCAGCGCCTCAAGGCATTCCTTCAGAATCGTCTGCTGCATCTGGCCATCGAATGTTCCCAGGAAGTCGATGTACTCGGCCCGGTCTGACGCCTTTCCATCATGTTCGGCTTCGTACCGTACCTTTACCAGTCGCGGACGTAATCGACCACCTGGTCACGGGTGTCGTGGGGCACCCACGCG
>CAYRDG010000009.1:0-40586 GCA_964422915.1 uncultured Frigoriglobus sp.
GGAACCGTAGCCAAACTCGCCCCGCTACGCTACCCCGACCTGTGAACGCTTACCCGGTGCGGAACTCTTCGTCAGTGACTCCGATGTCAATGGGAAGTGCGACAGAGTGATTGCCGACATTCGGCGTGTCGTGGCATGAAGAACATGTCCCAGAGATGACGGTCTTGTTCAGAGCATCGTTCAGGCCGCCGACACCAGTAATGTCGATTGGCTTCGTATTGAACAGTGCTGCACCGCGGGCAATCGATGCCTGTCGCGGGTTTCGCGACCTGGCCCATGCATCGTAGAGTCTCATCGCGTTGGGGTTGAAACGCCCGGTCTTCACATCCGCACCGAGAACGTCGTTGATCGTGACGTAGAACCTCTGCCTGGCGAGGTGCCCCGGCCCACCACGACCGCCCCTTTCCGTCAAACGGCCAACAGTCTTATCGAATACCTGGGCCGTGACCAGGTTGAGTTCAAATTCAGCAATTGCCGTACTCTGCGCGTCGGTGAGCGGTTGGCCCTGCGCGTGTCCGGTGGTAGCACCGTTGGCCTGATGTTTGAGATCAGCCAACAGTGCCGCAGCGTTCTCGGCCGGGGTGGCATCCGACCGGATCGGAACTGTCCCGAGTGCTGTAGATGACTCGCGGCCATCCCACATCACACCCGTCAGGAATCGCAGATTCGTGGACGGAAGCGGCCGGCGGAACAACGAAAGTTCCTTCTTCGACGCAAAATGGTAAGGGTCGTCCACACTGGTCAGGTCGAACTCGGCCGTGGCCGGCATGGGTAGTCCAACACGGATCAGGCCCTTCTCGAGCAACATACTGTACGCTTCACGTCGGGCTGCGAGCGTGGAGACTCTGGCACGCGGCGAGGTCGAACCATCGTTGGTGCGAAAGATGGGGTCCAGACCACGCGTCGCCTTGAACCGTGCTTGAATCTCAGGGGGAGAGATCGTCCACCCCGTGGACGCCACATGACATGTACTGCACGAGCGCCCGTTGGTCCCGAGACTCTGAAAGAACGGGTTCGACTGATCCAGTGGTTTGCCATCGAGCGTGATCGTGCGGAGTACTCCCGTAGGGTTCGTGGTATCAAGCGGATCGTCTTCCGCTTTCACTGAGCCAGGGAATAGCCCCGCCACAACCAGTAGCGCCGCCATGCACGAGAAGGCACGAGCGACATTCTCACCGAGACAGCGAGTGTTCGACATCGACTGGTCCTCCTGGTCATGAGTCAGGCCGGTACACCGATACAGACTTCGACAGATGCGCGCGAACCGATTCGTGTGAGCCACAGAAAGGTGACTGGAATCTACAGGCGGACAGCACCCCTACGGATGACTGCGGCAACATCAGTACGCACAACACCACTTCCAGCTACCACAAAGCATGGTGCGGTCTGCCTGGCCGGTTCCACTGGTCAAAATTACACCAGTGGAATCGGAAACGTTTGCAACATGGTACAGTAACAAAATCCTGAGACTACAAGAAAATGGCAAACCGAGTGATGAAAATCGAGCGTGTTTCTGCCACATCTGAACCGGCGCGCGAACCACGGACAACGACTACTTCTTCCGCTCGAAGCCTTGTTGTATCCTGCCGTCTTCAGCGATCGGGTGTTGACGTTACTTCACACGGCCGAGTTCGCGCGAACCAGGCGATGCACCATCAATGCTGAGGTCGTTCTCACTCGCGGCGTTTCTGCGGCGCGAATGGGAGTGTGCGCAAGCAGAGGGACCAGCGTCGCAAAGGCAGCGCGGGCGCGTTTCATCGCCAACTCTTACTTTTTCTTCGGGTTGAGCTTCTGGCTTGGTGGCACGTCCTTGATCGCAATCGCCTTGTATTGCGTGAACTGTTCCTCCCAAATCGCAGCGAGTTCCTTCACTTTCTCCGGCCTGGCTGTGGCGAGGTTCTTCGTCTCGGAACGATCGGTACTGAGATCGTACAACTCCCACGGGCCACCCTTGCCAGCCGAAACGATCTTCCAGTTTCCAGCGCGCAACGCGCGGTTGCCCTCGTGCAGCCACCAGAGCGAGCCGCGCGGAAGCGGGACATCCTTCGCGAACACCGGAACGAGGCTTCGACCAGGTGCGGGCGGCACCGGCTTGCCTTCAACCATCTCGGGACGTTTTCCGCCGGTCAGTTCCACCACGGTCGGCACGATGTCGATGACGTGCCCCGGTGCGTGTCTCAATTCGCCCCTGGCAGCGATCCCCTTGGGCCAGTGAACGATGAGTGGCGTGCTGATTCCACCCTCATGGACCCACGTTTTGTGTCGGCGGAAGGGGGTGTTGCACATGCTCGACCAGCCAGGGCCAATGCTCAGGAAAGTCGCGCCCGTACCACATTCGGCATGCGGATCATGGCCATCGCCGCGAACCATGATCTCCGCGCTCGCGCCGTTGTCGGAGAGGAACAGGATCAACGTGTTCTCCAGGGTGCCCATGGCCTTCAGTTGTGCAACCACGCGGCCGATCTCGCGATCCATGCGATCCACCATCGCGGCGTGAACGGCCATCTTGTCGGCCTGGAACTTCTTCTGATCATCGCTCAGTGACTTCCAGACCAGCGGTCGGTTCAACTCGTTCGGTCCGAGTTTCTTGATCGCCGCGGGAAATGCGTAGGGCGGCCCCACATCACGTTCGATGCCAGAGAGTACGCTGCCGCCGAGTTTCTGTTCCTGAAGTCGCTTCCAGCGATCCTCGCGCATCGCATCCCAGCCAGTGAGATACTTCTTGCGGTACTTTGCCACGTCCTCGGGCGGAGCCTGTACCGGGAAGTGCGGCGATGTGAATGCCACGAAACTGAAGAACGGCTTCTCACCAAACTGTCGGGCATGTTCCTTGAGACACCGGATCGCGTGATTCGCGATAGCGGTGGTTGAGTAGTAACCGTCCTTCGGTTGCACTGCCGGCAGAGGTTTATCGTCCTCGGTGTGCTGTCTGGGGGTGAAGTGTCGGTTGTGGTCGTTGAGCGAATACGAATGATGAAAACCATTCTGGAGTGGAAGTCCATCAACGTGCCATTTCCCGGAGTGATAGCAACGATAACCGGCCGGGTTGAGCATCTCCGGCAATAGCTTCGCCCATGGCGGACGGGTACCCCCTGAGCCGCTCTTGACGCCAGGAACGGTGTCGCGTCGGATCGCCTGAGCATAGTAGCCGGTGAGGAGCGCGCCGCGTGTCGGCCAGCAACGACAGGTGTTGTAGAATTGCGTGAAGCGTAGGCCGCCCTTCGCGAGCGCGTCGAGGTTCGGCGTATCAATCTCCCCGCCGTAACAACCTGCGTCGGAGAAGCCCATATCGTCGGCGAGGAAGATGACGACGTTGGGCCTGTTCGCGGGAGGAGGGTCAGCAGCGGCCGCCATGGAAGCCAATATGAGTGTGGCAAGAGTGGTGAGAACGTGTCGCATGATCACCCCAGGTCTGAGTTTCATGCGATGATATCCGCTCAGCACGCACAATGTGTGTGCTTTCCCGCGTGATACAAGCCGTCGATGGTCCTGACGACCCCGAGCACGCGCCTTCCAAGCCCTGCGGCACACCTACCTGACCATGCTTGGGCGCAACGGTGTCGATCTGCGGACGGCGCAGGAAGGGTCGAAAGCGGACAAGATTGTCCGCTTTTCTGTAGTGCCGGGCGTAGTGACAGGGGGCATTTCGGGGCATCAATCGGCATCAACTTGCAATCTTCGGATTGTTGGGGCAGGTGAAGGTGAGAACTCGCAACCCCTGGAAATGCAAGGGGCCGGCGCTGTTTTGCACCGGCCCGCATCGCCTGGCATCAAGTGGGCAGTCCCGGGGTTGAACCGGGGACCTAGCGATTTTCAGTCGCTCGCTCTACCAACTGAGCTAACTGCCCCTTCGTGTACAGTGTTTATAAAAGCCACGTCGGGAAGCGTCAACGGTTCCGCGGAACCCTTCTCACCGGAGGGGAGTCGCAAGGTGCAAGAGTGGTTCGTACTCTTCAGTTGCAGTAACGCAGCGTTACGATGACTCCATTCGAAATTCTCACTCACCAGCGACCGGGTTGAACATTCTCGCGACACGCACGGCTACCCCCGCGAGCATCGCAATCCCGCTTAGCACGACCATCGCCGAAATCGTTCCAGGCTGTGTCAAGAACGCGAACACTTCGGCATTCCACACCACCTTCGGCGGTTTCGGCGTGTCGCTACGTTCGAGCAGGTCCATCTCTTCTGCGCTTGGTTTGATCACGCACCTCGGCGTGTGCGATTCGGGAACTGATTCTGGTTCCTGTGCAACGTATGGGGTGGAATCTTCGTCATCGTCTGTCCAGGCGGCGATTTCCTCACGAGCCGGCGCGGTTGCAGGACGTTCCTCTTCGAGTTTGAACACCTCGTCAGGCTCATCCTCTGCAGCCTCCGCGATGACACGCGGCCTGGGTGCGGGTGGAACGTCCGAGATAAGGACGTTGTAACCAGTGAGTTCGCCGTCTGGCGTGTTGATCGGAGGGAGTTCACTTGGTTGCACTCCGGTAGAAACGGATGCCTGCTGTTCCTCTCGCATACGCTGCGGCGTGAGCTTTGGTTTCTTCTTCCTTCGTTTGAGCAGGTCCCGCGTGAACATCAGCGCGAAGGCGAGACGGCCGAGAAGACGAGCGTACAGGAATCCGCAGAACACCAGTAATGGCACCCCAATGAAGAGCAGTTCCCAGCGATCTGCAGTGAGGAATGCCCAGTTGAAGGTGAGTGCTGCAAGCGAGAACACAGGCAACGTGATGAGATAGAATCCGAGCAGGACTGCGGGCTTCTGGGCCAGTCGTGCGAACACCTGCGGATGGAGTGGGAACCACACACTTGATGCAGACAGAGACGACAACTGACTCACTGGATAGAGTGCCCAGGCGACGAAGACAGGCAACCCTAGCACCAGCCACGGCATACCGAGTTTCGCTGCGAGTAACCGACCAACAACGTAGGCTGGCCCGAGCCAGATGCAGAGCAAGATGGCCAGGTAGAAGGGCTTCCAGAAGTTGTCGATGATGGATTCGGAGAACCAGGTGATGTGCTTCGCACCGGCGGCCGTACCCTCCAGCACAGTAAGGTAGTAGTGCGCTGCGAACGTCAGGAAGAAGAAGACACAAATCGCCGCGGCGACGAGTGCCGGGACAAAGATGATGGCGCCATAATCCATGAACAACCCCCCTCGACACTCTACAAGACGCCGCAGTGAGGGTGCGATTTCGAGATGAGCGGCCGAACAGATCGGTCAGAGGGTCCAGATAAACGATAGCCAGAATCCGTGACGAGTACTCACTCGTTCAGCCGGATACGCCGCTGCGAACACCACCGGCGACATGAGCAATCGCTCCGTCTGTAACCGAGTACCGTCGCTGCGCCTCTGAGAAAAGGCATGTCGTACCTATCGCTCAGATCGTCACGGACGAAAAGCCGCCATCCACGACAATGTTTTGCCCCGTGACGAAGCCCGATGCCCTGTGCGCCGCGAGCCACACAATTGCACCGGCCAGTTCTTCCGGGGTGCCGAACCTGTTCATTGGTGTATGGCCGATGATGGCCTGCCCGCGTGGAGTGTAGCTGCCATCCTCGTTTATCAACATGCGTCGGTTTTGTTCCGCCGGGAAGAAGCCAGGGCTGATCGCGTTGACACGCACGCCCGTTGTCGCCCACTCGCGCGCCAGCCACATCGTGAGGTTCAACACAGCAGCTTTTGATGCAGAATACGCCACCACACGCGACAGTGGAATCACTGATGACATCGACGCGATGTTCACGATGCTTCCCTTCCCTGCTGCCACCATCTTTTCGCCGAAGATTTGACACGGCAGCAATGTGCCGCCCACAAGATTCAGGTCGAATACGGCATTCCACCCCTCCAGCGGCATCTTGCAGAAGTCCCCGCCGGGTGTGATGGTCCCTTCCGGTTTATTTCCGCCTGCCCCGTTCACCAGCACAGTGACGTTGCCGAACTGGGTGACAATGGTGTCGCGTGCCTTCGTGAGCGACTCGCGGCTCATTGCGTCCGCTGGTACGAAGATCGCCTTACCGCCTGCTTTCTCGATTGCACGCACACGCTCCGCGCCGCGTTCTGCACTGCGGCCAAGCACCGCGACGCTTGCTCCGGCAGCGGCCAGGGCATCAGCCATCGCGCCGCCGAGAACGCCTGTGCCACCGAACACTGCGGCGACTTCACCGGACAGGTCGAACAGATTCGTCATGGGAACTCCTTGGTCAGTGCGGGTGTTCGCTGTTCGCTTATCCGACGAAGAGTGGCTTGATGTGCCTGTCATAGAGGTTCGTGGTCACGTTGCGTGAAACGGCGACCTCACACGCTTCGAGCATCTTCAGGTAACGGTCGCCCAGTTGGGCTGCGACCTTAAAGCCGACGTGCAGAAGTTGCCGGAATGCCGGGTTGAATGCCGGGTTACTCTGGTCGTGCCGCAGCGCGCCGGTGAACTCCTCTGCAGTCCAGCCATTCACGGCTTCCGCGGATGGCAACTTCGCAGGATCGATGTCAATGACACTCGCGTACGGGGCACAGAGTTCGTCCTTCTTGATCAGCGCCTTCGCGTAGATCTCCTTCGCCAGTGTCAGCCCATCGGGCCCGCTCTCGGCGAGGCCGATCAACTCTTCCAGCCAGGTTGTCCCGGCGGTCTTCAGGTGCAGACCCGCGCCGGCGTCGCGGATTGCCTGGCGCATGATCGGGTAAATGGAGAACTTGTCGCTGCCGGAATGAACACTGAGTTTGAGGTTCGCCGGGAGTCGAAATTGTTGCACGGCGAAAGCGATGACTGCGAGGTCGTCGCGGAATTCTTTCTCGAATTGGGCGACATCGCCGACGTAGTCGACACCCTTGTTGAACCGGCCTGTGAACTTCGGGGCGATGGTCTGCACCCTCACGCCTTCGTTTGCCAGTGCCGCGAGGATGAAGAGTAACTCCAGTGGGGTTTGCGGAGCATCTGTTTCGTCCATCGAGACTTCGGCAATGAAATTATCGGAACCCTTCGCCCAGGCGATTTTGTTGTAGATCGCGCTGGCGTCCTTCACTGCCTTGAGGTACTTCGCAGCGACGCGCTCCACGTCGGCGGCAGTAGTGGTGAAAGGCGCAGACACACCTGGAATCGTAATGGTGCCGAGGAATTCGGGATGGCGAGTCGCGAAAATTTTCACAGCGTTCTGTGGCACGGGCTGACCGATGGAGTCAGCTACATCAATCGTGTAGAAATCGCATGCAGGGAGAAATCGCTCTACCGTATCGAGTCGGATATGGTCGGCGTCAACGTGATACGAGTTGTTCCAGCGTAGTTGCTTCACGGCGGCATCGGCAGCGGCTCGCACACCCGCTGGCTCAGAACCGATGATGGTATGTTCGCGATTGGACTTGTTCCAGACTGGAACCACCTCGACGCCTTGCTCTGCGGCAAGAATGCAGGCGCGAAGTTGCGCCTGCGCCTGGTGCGCGAACCGATCTCCGACGCCAACAGAATACTTCGCGAGCGTGAGCATACGCGGCCCCTGCGGATAAGTACGAAGTTTGTTGTAGCGAACACGACGGAGGCTGCCCGGCGTTCATAGTTGGGGTGATGCTAGCACGACACGTTGAACGCCCCGAGGGTCGCCCTCGACCTTGTAGAAGTAGTAGACCACGGCCGCCGTGCTGACCGCACCGAAGCTGTGCCAGAGCCAGTGAGTGCCCATCGAGAGATACTCGGCGCTATACTGATCCACGAGGCGGAAGAACCACGCGATGCTGAAACTGACCAGACCGACCGCGATCCAACCGCCATACCGAAATCGCGTCCGTATCAGGACAAGCGTGATTGGCGTGAGAACGATCACCGCGAGCGACGCGTAGGACAGGTTGATGCTGAGTTGCCGGTTCATCGGACCGAGGAAAGCAAAGAAGAGGCGATTCACCACTGCGTAGACCACAAGCAGCGCGATCAGAATCCAGAGCCGGTTACGACCCAAATACCGAAACGCCATGTAGACCGCACCGGCCAACCCCAACAGAGAGATCGGCACGACATCCAGGAGAAAGAATAGCCGCGCCGCACGCGTGCCGTGGTAGAGCGTTCCGCCGATGCCGCCCGCAAGGAGGATCGGCATACAGCATGCGACGAAGGGATAGTCACGATACCGGCCACGGAGTTTCCAGAGCCAACCTACCGCGATAACAATGAAAAGTGCCGCGGTGATCGTGTTCCATGGCTCAGCCGGAAACGGCGCGGCAGGGCCGGAAGGGTCCAGTGGCGTCTCGACGTAACGCGGCCCACCATCAGGGAGGCGGCCGTTCATCAATAGGCCCCAGTCGGGGCGTCTCGCGTGTTCTTCTGGCGGAATCTGCGGCACGAACGTCTCCAGCTCTACTTGTCACAAGTGGAAAGAATTCTGCGAATTGTCAAGAATATCGACGGAAGTTCTTTTCCCAGCATATGTTACACGAAATAGAAAATCCGTGAGTCATGCTTGACACCACGAAATGCCTTTCCTAAGAAGCGCCTACCTTTGTCCGCAGCCAACACGAGGCGGTGTGGTGCAACCGGTGAACAACCGCGAATCGATATTCGGTTGTGCCGCTCCACAAGGACTGATGGTAATCACCGGCGCGGGGCAGGCTAGCCCGCGAACGGATTCGAAACTGGATTTCGGGCCGGCGGACGCCGATAGCACTGGGGCCATCCGAGCCACCGGCCGTTACCTGAACATGAGGGATGACCGAATGCCCGCTTGCGCCTTGTTCACCACGGTCGCACTGGACCTGACTGAGCACCGGGAACTAGATCCCCGACCTTTCGACCTCGTTGTACCGATCCTCGCCGCGGATGAGGAAGAGGACGACTTTGAAGACGACGACGATGATGATGACGACGACGATGACGATGACGACGACTTCGACGATGACGACTTCGATGATGACGATCTCGACGATGACGACCTCGACGACGACGACCTCGACGACGAGGACTTCGACGACGATGAGTTCGACGATGAGTTCGACGACGAAGACGACGATGACGATGACGATGATGACGACGACGGCGAAGACGACGATGATGATGATGACGACAAGCCGGCGCCACCGAAGCGCGACTCCGGCAAGTAGAGTTCACCAACTACACACAAACGAGACGGGTTGCCCGTCTCGTTCGTTTTGGTAAGCCAGGACCTGCTCTTTCCGCCTCTTACTCCAGTTCTCCGGCGGGATCTGCGACCACCGTCGCCGGTTGAATGGTTCGCTCGAAGACAGAACGCCACACGGAGCCACCAGTCGCCAGCGCTTTCCGTTCGAAGTTCGTGGCGAAGCCCGCCTCGGTTCGCGGTGCGGCACGATCCACTTCATCGGGACGCTCCGAGAAGGCTGGCATGGCCCGGAGAATCGCGGTCATCACTCCAAAGTATTCCTCCACGTCGCTGGCGATATAAAGCCTTCCCCCAACCCGTAACGCCCTGGCCACGTCCGCGGCGAACTCAGGCGTGAAGACTCGACGCTTGCGATGCCGCTTCTTCCACCACGGGTCCGGGAAGTAGACGTGGACCGCCTCCACGCTTGCTGACACGACAGAGTCTCGCAGGACTAACTTCGCATCGGCGCAGGATGTCTTCACGTTTGTGAGTTTGCGAATGGCGTATCGCGTCGCGGCATAGAGTTGATACTTGCGGACGACCTCGATGCCGAGGAAGTTCACGCCCGGCCGCGAGGTAGCTGCATTCAGCAGGAACAGTCCCTTCCCTGTTCCAACCTCAATCTCTACAGGATTCGTATTCCCGAAAATGTGGCCCCAGCTAAGCATTGACGCGGGAGAATCCGGAACGCCTTCCGACTTCTGCCTGCCCCTGTGTTGCTGCGCACTGCCGATTGATAGAACCCACGGGGCCAGTTCCTCCGGCGTCAGCCGGCGGGGTTTACGCACCGCGAAGTTCCTCCAATTTACCCAGCGGTACGCCTGTGATGACAGCCTCGAACGCCCGTTCCGTGCCGACCTGCCCGACAACGCGGAATCGTGTCATTCGGCGATGAACCTTCACGCCAGTGCCGACCATCACAAGCCGTTCGTCTGGGCGCACGACACGAACAAAGCGAGCATCGTCGATACCCGCTAACCCCAGAAGTGAGCCAGGGTCGCCAATCTTCTGCGATATGTAGTAATAGCCGCACAGTTGCGCGGCGGCTTCGCACATCAGCACACCTGGGAATAGCGGGAAGCCAGGCATGTGCCCTCTGGCCCAGAAGTCGGTATCGCGCATGTCCTTGAAGCCGACGATGACATGCTTCGCCGGATCGATGTGGACAATCCCGCTGAGTAGCTCAAACTCATGCCGGTGAGGATTCATCGTGCGAATCTGCTCGATCCCGGCGAGCGGATGATCGTAATCGAAAACCAGCGGATCAAGATCCGGGGCTTCCATCGTCATGGTTGCCGTCCTCATCCCAACATCCTTACGATATTACTTCTAACATCTGAGGCAGTTCAGTGATAAGCACGTCCGGCCGTAGAGCCGGTGCTTTCAGCTGGTCGGGTGTCGCCGCGAGGCTCGCTCGGTCGCCAGCGAACAGCGCCGTGCGGAATCCGTATTTCTTGGCGGGACCGATATCGCGTGCCAGGCTCGATCCGACGTGTAACACTTCCGAGGGCGACAGCCCTCTGGCTCCAGCAGCAGTTATCGCGGCCTTGAACAGTGTCTCCGACGGTTTCCGTGCCTTCTTCACCGACGAGATCAGCCGCATTGATGGAGGGAGGACAGCATCAACCTCGAAGTCAGGGTCTTGCTTCCGCAAGCACCGCTGCATCTGTCCGACGGTGAAGCACTGCCCGTCGGTCAGCAGACCTTGCACAACGCCGCGCTCGGCAAGCAATTTGAGAGTATCCGCCGCGCCAGGGTATGCGCCGGCGCCCTGGATGCTCGCATGATAGAAGTACGCGATCTTCTTGACGTAATCGTCCAGAGAACCGTAAGCCACAGCATCGAAGCTGTATTCCTTCTGCATCAACTTCTTGACGATGTCGTCCCAGATGCGTTCGGCCAGCACCTCAGGGAACTTCTCGCCGCCGCTCCCGGTCATCCGGAGCGCAGTCAGTGCCTTGTTGAACAGTTCCCGCATATATTCGGACGGCGCGCCGGGCTTGCGGCTCATCGAGTTCCACATCTTGAACTCTTTGATGACCTTGTCCAGCGCCGCGTGTGTCACGTCCTCATCTGGATGTTCGAACTGCAACTCTCCCCGAGGCACGGCGATGAGTGTGCCATAAACAGTCCAGAACACCGCCTTGACCGGTAACGCGTGGATCGACGGCTTCGCCTTCACTGACTCAACTTTCGGCGCTGCCGGCCACGGCAAATCCGCGCGGCCGTCCAGTCGCTCGACGTATTGTTCCAGTGTTAGAGGCATGAGGCGTCTCGGGAGCGAGCCTGGCGGCGTATGAGGCTGTGATTCGTAAATTACTGCCGTCGCTCCCTCACTTCAAGCGTAGCTACCTGTGCAGAAGTGCGACGAGCGAATGTTCAGAGCCTGGTCAGCAATTCCTCGTAGCGTGATCCATTTGCCGTGAGGATGAACCGTCTCGCGTGCGGACCCACGATATCAATTTCTATGTGAAGATACTCGGCGGGAAGCGCCTCCTTCACCTTGTCGGCCCACTCGACAAGACAGACGCCATCACCCTGGAAGTATTCGTCGGTTCCGAGTTCGGCGAACTCGTGGGGACCTGCGAGTCGGTAAGCATCGAAGTGGTAAATTGGCAGCCTCGCGCGGTACTCCTGAATCAGGACGAAAGTCGGGCTGTTGACTGCCGCGAGGTTCTGCACGTGCAGTCCTTCCGCGACGGCTCGGGTCAAGTGTGTCTTGCCTGCACCCATTGGCCCCACCAGGGCGAGAACCGCACCCGGAAATAGCAGTTCACCGAGTCGGCGGCCGACTGCTTCCGTTTCAACGACGTCGGCGATGTCGAGGGTGCGGATCATGGCGATCGGTAACTCGAGGTGCGAAGCATTCCCGACCGCCTGGCGGTAACTGGTCACTTCCCCTTTGCCTTGTTCGCTCTCGCAGTCTTGTGACGCAGGTAGGCGTGCATGAACTGGTCGAAGTCGCCATCGAGTACATCCTGCACGCCAGGTGTCTTCACGTCGATTCCGTCGCGTTCCTCTCGGACAAGCGTGTAAGGCTGAAGGACGTAGCTGCGAATCTGCGAGCCAAAGGCAATTTCACCCTTCGAGTCGTAGCTCTTACCAGCTTCACCCAGTCGTTTCTGTTCCTCGATGGCGTAGAGCCGCGCCTTGAGTTGCTTCAGGGCCTCGTCCTTGTTCTTGAGCTGGCTCTTGTGAATGCGGCTCTCGGCACGCACTCCAGACTTGTGGATCACACGCGCGCCCGACTGTGTCTTGTTCTGGTGCTGGCCGCCAGGACCACCGGTGCTGAAGTGCTGCCACTCGATGTCGCTGTCCTTGATCACGATCTCGATGTCGTCAGGGAGTTCCGGTAACACGTCCACAGCCGCGAACGAGGTCTGTCGCGTGTCGCCGCCCCCGAACGGGCTGATTCGCACCAGCCGATGGACGCCGATTTCGCTTTGGAGGTAACCATAAGCATAGGGGCCGACAACCTTGAACGTGACGCTCTGAATCCCGGCTTCGAGGTTCGGTTCAATGTCCACCTCGTCTTTCGGAATGTCAAAGCCGTGCTTCGCAGCCCACATCTTGTAAGCGCGAAAGAGCATTTCTGCCCAGTCGCAGGCATCAGTACCGCCGGCTCCTGGCTTGATCGAGACAATAGCCGAAGCCGAGTCGTGCTTGCCGCTCATCATCGCTTGAAGCTCGAACGCCTCGTACTGCTGCTCAGCTTTCGCCAGTGCTGGCTCCAGTTCAGCCTCGAACGATGCATCCTCGTCGGCCAGTTCAGCCATCGCACTGATGTCGCCGGCAGCCGACTTCAGCTCCTCATACGGCTTCAGCAGTGAGTTGAGTACCTTCAACTGCCCGATGACAGACTTCGCTTTCTCCTGGTTGCCCCAGAAGTCTGGTTCACTCTGTTTCGTTTCGAGCTGGTCACGTTGTGTTGTCTTTCCGGCAATGTCAAAGAGAGTCCCGGAGCTGGGTGAGCCGGGAGCAGAGTTCGTCGGTACGTCGCCGGAGGTCCGGGTTCATCGCGGTTCTCATGTGCGACAGGCATCGCGCCTGTCACAGACTGGGACAGGAGGCTCCTCGGCCACCTGATTACCTAGACACTAGCATAGCGAGGAGTGCTCCGAGAAGCCCAGTAACCCATCAACGCCCACGGATCACGCTCCCTGGGCCGCAGAGGTGAAGCACCATGTCGAAGCTCAAGGACAAAGTGGCCGTGGTCACAGGCGGAGGCTCCGGTGTGGGAAAAGCGACGGCTGCGCTCTTCTTGAAAGAAGGTGCGCGGGTTGTCATTGCGGGACGCGATGCGACCAAGCTCGAAGCCGTGGCGAAGGAACTCGGTGCAGGCGATCGTCTCCGTACTCATACGACCGATGTGGGCCGGGCCGATCAGTGCGCCGCGCTCATCGCGTGTGCGACACAAGTATTCGGTCGCGTGGATATTCTCGTGAACAATGCCGGATCGAACGTGAAGGAACGCACGCTACGCGAACTGACCCCCGAAGCGTGGGACAGCATGGTGAACGCCAACCTCAACGGCGCGTTCTACTGCACGAAAGCTGTACTGCCGCAGATGCTGGACCGCAAAGATGGCGTGATTGTCAACGTGGTGAGCGTGGCCGGGAAGCGAGCCAACCCGCTCGGCGGCGCGGCTTACGTCGCGGCGAAGTTCGGCATGGGGGGTCTGGGGCTGGTGCTCTCGAACGAGGAGAAAGATAGCGGTGTTCGGGTTTGCAACATTTATCCAGGTGAGATTGACACGCCGATTCTTGCGGTGCGGCCTCGTCCCGTGACCGAGGAGCAGAAGGCGGCGATGTTGAAGGCGGAAGATGTGGCGGATGCAGTGCTGTATGTCGCGGTATTGCCGCCGCGTGTCTCGATCCCAGAACTGGTGATCAAGCCCACGAATCAGTTGTACTGGTGATACAACTCCCTCACACGCAGCCAGCGACCTGGTGCCTCACTCGCCAGCTGCGCGAGCTGAGGCTCCATTACTCCACAACTTCAAACACGACGCACGAGACATTGTCGCGTGAGTTCTGATCCAGCGCCAGTTGGCCGAGTCGCTCGGCGAGTTGCTGCATGTCTTCCGCGGCGCTGATCTCTTCCGCAAGCTGGTCGTCTGGCACAACACCCGTGAGGCCATCGGTGCAGAGCAGGAACCGATCGCCAGCCTGCACCGGCACTACCTGCACTTCCGGGCCTTCACCCACTTCCTTGCTGCCGAGATACTTCCAGAGCACATTGCGGAAGCGGTGGTCCTTCGCCTCCGCAGGTGATATCGTCTTGGCTTCAACCAGTGCCTGCGCCAGTGAATGATCGACAGTGAGTTGTTGAATACGCTTGTTACGGACGAAGTAACAGCGGCTATCACCCACGCCTGCCACGAAAACCTCGCCGCCCTTGCGCCAGATGGCCATGACCACCGTGGTGCCCATGTTCTTCATGTCTTTGTCGAGGGCACCCATCGCCATGATTTCTTCATTGGCCTGCACAATGGCCTGGCGAATGGTCGTCTTAACGCCGTCGGCGTTAAGATGCGGCGTGAGGTTCTTGCGGAGCTCGCGCGGAATGGTCTCCACGGCCTTCCGGCTGGCGATCTCGCCGGCAGCCTGGCCCCCCATCCCGTCGGCCACGATGTTCACCGTGAGATCGGGGAACACCTTCACGTCAATGGCGTCCTCGTTGTTCTCGCGGTAATTACCCAGCAGGCTGCATTTGCCGATGTTCAGCGAAAACGCCATCTGACCACCCCTCCAAGCCGGCGGAATCTCCGTAACTGCATTCAACTTACAATGCTAACGCGCGGCACGCAACGAGACGGCCACGAATCGCCGCGCCCCTTCCCCCTGACATAACCGTCTTTACCGTCATTCCCGGATTTCCAGGCACGCGAACCGCCTTCCGCCGTGAGCCAACACACGCTACACTCCCCTCCGATGAATCTCTGACGGAGACTCTCAGACTCGGAGCGAGGAGGCTTGGCATGGAGGCCGGCGGCTTGGAACGTATCGCGCTGGTCCACGACTGGCTAACAGGCATGCGCGGCGGTGAGAAGTGCCTGGAACCGCTCTGCCGACGCTGGCCGGATGCAACACTCTACACGCTCCTTCACACGCGAGGAAGTGTCTCCCCGAGCATTGAACGCATGCGCATTCGACCGAGTGTGCTTGGCTTGCTCCCGCAGGTGGAACGCTACTACCGCTACCTCTTGCCTCTGATGCCTTTCGCGGCCGGCTGGCGAATCCCGGATGCCAGTCTGGTCGTGAGTCTCAGCCACGCGGTCGCGAAGTCTGCTCAACCGCCGTCCGGCGTGCCGCATGTCTGTTACTGCTTCACACCGATGCGCTATGCCTGGCACATGAAGGAAGCCTACTTCCGCGCCACAGGGGTCATCGGTCGGGTGAAGGCCACGGCGGTTGACCTCCTGCTCGGTCGCATCCGTGAGTGGGATCGACGCACTGCCGGTCGCGTCACGCACTTCGTCGCGATTAGTAACACGGTGCGCGATCGCATTCGCGATTGCTATGGTCGAGATGCTGCCGTCGTCTATCCACCAGTCGATACGGATTTCTACACGCCGAGCCATCAGTCCCGGGAAGACTTCTATCTCGTCGTGTCGGCACTGGCACCGTACAAGCGGTTCGATCTGGCTATTGATGCTTGCACGAAACTTGGCAAGAAACTCATCGTCATCGGCAGCGGCCAGCACGAGGCGAAACTGAAGGCATCCGCGAGTCCGAACGTGCAATTCCTCGGCTGGCAGTCAGACGAGGTGATTCGCGACCACCTCCGCCGTGCGAGGGCCTTACTCTTCCCAGGCGAGGAAGACTTCGGCATCGTGCCGCTGGAAGCGCAGGCGTGCGGTTGTCCGGTCGTCGGATTTGCCCGGGGCGGATTGACGGAAACGGTTCGCCCTCTCGGGGAGCTAAACGAACCGACCGGCGTTTTCTTCCACGAGCAGACAATGGATGCGACGTGCGAAGCGATTGAGCACTTCGAACGTGAAGCCGACCGCTTCGACCCGCGTGCCGCCCGACGTCAAGCGTTGTTGTTCCGCAAGGATCGATTCGAATCGGAACTGTTTGCGTATCTCGATGGCATTCTCCGCGGCGCACCCGGCGACGTTCGGAAGGCAGCATGACCGCGACACACTGTCGCACGTGTTCATTTCATTCCCGTGGGGGGAGGGCCGTTCGTCTGGTCGCGGAAGTCATAGAGGACGAAGGTCGCAGTGCGAGCCAGAGGCTTGCGCGTTCTGAGATACTCCAGCGCTGCGACCTTCGCAGGGGGAGCGTCTGGGTGGAGCGTGATGACCGTGTAGCCAACAGCGAGCACCTGCGGGCCTACCGCTTTCACAAGATCGCGGCCGTTCTTGATCGGCAAAGCTTCCAGTGGGAAACGCTGAAACGGCGGTTGATGGACTGCCGGGTCCGCACCGAAATACCAGACGACTATGTGGGGGTGACCGTTGGCTTCGTACCACTGCTTCAGTTCTGGCAATCCCTGTCCCCAGTCGAAATTCGAGTCCGTGACGCGGCGCGGCGCGGCTTCGGTACCGCCAGCGAACTGGTTCAGATAACCCAGGCCATTCGGCCAGACCCAGACCGAAGTCATCGCCATTACGACCACAGCCGGTAGCGCGATCCCTGGCGCAACGCGCGGGTAGCCACGACTCAGCGCGATGGAGATTGCGATGTAGCCAACGGCCACGGCTGGCAGTGCCAGCCGCACACCCAGTTGAAGGTTTGCCCGAAGGAGCACGAGTACGAGCAGCACCGCCGCCAGTGTGAGCGAAGTTGCCAGCGCCCGAGGGCGGAGCAACGTGGCGAGGCCCAGCAAGAGGATGGGGACCGGGAGTTTCATCAGTAACAACACTGGGAAATACCAGCGGTAGCCTTCGGGGTAGTAAGTACCGTTGAGAAACGTTGGGCGCCCGCTGTTGTTCCACCACCACTGAAACACGAAGGCACACGCGGCATAAGGAACCCGCCCGGAGTCTGCCGCTAGCTTCTCATAGCGTGGCTTCGTCGGTTCGGTCGATGGGATCGCAGCCACGACCGTTTTCAGCGATTCGCCTCCTTCCCCTGGGTAGCCGAAGTAAAGCATCGCGAGCGAAATTCCGATCAGGATGACCGCCGCCGCAGCTAGCACGGAACGAACGGTCGCGCTGCCGGCATTTCGAATCCACGCGCCAAGACCCGCTCCCACGGGGCGCGACAACGCGCCGCTTGCGAAGCGGTACCATACTTCGATCACGACAAGGATGATCCCGCCATAGAGCAGGCCAGAGAGTTTGCACAAACACGCGACACCGAACCACAATCCGGGTAACACAACGCGCTTCCACCAACCGCCGCCGCGTCCGACGTACACCGCATGCGTGAACGCCACGAGCGAGGCTGAGGCTGCCACATCGGTTGTCGCCAGCGAGGCGTGCGCGAGGAAATTGGGATCGACCGCGATCAGCCCCGAGGCGATGCGACCCGCCCACACACCACCCGCTGCGCGACCCAGACGCAACGATGCAAGTATGAGCAACCACATCCAGCCCAGCGTCATCGCCCGCGCCCACGGCAGTCGTTCGATCCGCTCCTGCGACTCGAATGGGTGGCCGGCTTGCCGTTCCATCAGGTAGATGGGCAGCGTGGCCACGTCCGGGGGTAGCGGCATCGTCCCACTTGTCGCCAGTAGGTCGTGCGCGAAGCCAAACGGGTGCTTGTCGCGCGCCCAACCACGCCACGCTTCCACTCCTGCGTCAAGATAGAATGGCTCATCGTAGGTAAGGCCAAGTCTCGGTGCCGCACTGAGGCAGTAGACCGCCGACCAAGCCGCCAGTAGTGCGAGCCAGAGAACGTCGAGACGCCACGGCATTCGCGTCGCGGGTGGCTGCGTCGCGTTCAACGGGTTGGTTTCGCCTGAAGACATCGCGATCCTGGTAGCGAGTGAATCCCATCGCGGGACGCGAGGTGATCTTATACCTGAAAAGCACATTCGGACGATCCACCACGAGCCGCGCGGTCCGACTCGTCCAGACTGTTGAATCGGCGCCCCGGCAACACGCCACTCGCGGCGCAGAGAATCTCGACCACACACCTTGACATATATGAACCTAAGTATACTATCAAGGTGGAGGAGCGAGATGCTCACATGATGCGAGTGATTCTCTGGCGAGAATGCCCGTGATGACACGAAAGCCAGTCCACAAGCCGCACGTTACTGGACAGCCTGTGACCACTCGTGCGCAGCACATTTCCAGCACGCTGCCCCTCAGGTCGGCTTCTGATGTGTTTCTTGTCGTGGCGCCTCATTTGCTGTGTAGGATGGCCTCACACCAGCTCAGGAGGTTCTTGCAATGAGAATGCGCGTATTCGTGACACTGTTCGCGCTCGCCACGGCGGTCGCACTTCTGCCAGACGTTGCCCCGGCACAGCCGAATGACAGGAAGGCAGCATGGAAGAAGTCCGTTGACAAGGCGAGGGCCTATCTCGCCAAGACGCAGAACGAGGATGGCAGTTGGGGACCGATGCCCCAGAACCGGGGCATCACAGGTATCGCCGCGGTTGGGTTGCTTCAGTGTGGCGTCAAGCCAGACGAGACGCCAGTTGCGAAGGGGGTGAAGTTCATCGAGAGTCTGGTGAATGAGAAGTCCGGCCACATCGCAGGCAACGACGCAAGGGCCGGCCTCATCAACTACACGACCAGCATCAACATCATGGCGCTGGATCGCGCGGGTAAGAGCGACAAGTACAAGGGCATCATCAAGAACGCAGCGAAGTACCTCAAGGAGTACCAGTGGGACGAAGCGCGCGGCAAGAAACCCGATGATAACTACTACGGTGGCGCGGGCTACGCAGGCGACAAGTCGCGACCGGACCTTTCCAATACCGCCTTCTTTCTGGAAGCTCTGAAGGCCGCAGGTGTGCCGAAGGACGACAAAGCGTTCTCGAACGCGGCAATCTTCGTGAGCCGATGCCAGAACTTCCCCAGCGAGCACAACAAGGCCGCGTGGGCAGCGAAGAACAACGACGGCAGCTTCATCTATACCGGAGCGAACGGCGGTGAGAACCGCCGCACGGATGGCGCCGGCCGCAAGACCGACATGGGCGGCTACGGATCAATGACCTATGCCGGCATCAAGAGCATGATCTATTGCGGGATCTCCAAGGACGACCCGCGGATGAAGAAGGCTCTGGAATGGATCGCCAAGAATTACACGCTCGATGCCAACCCCGGCATGCCGGAAGCTAACAGCCAGCGCGGGCTTTACTACTACTACCACACCTTCGCGAAGTGCATGGATGCGCTGGGCGAGGACACATTCACTGATGCGAAGGGCGTCAAGCACGACTGGCGAGCCGACCTTCAGGCCGCGATCATCAAGCGCCAAAAGCCGGATGGTAGCTGGACCAACGAAACGAAGAACTGGATGGAGAGCAATGCCGACCTCGATACTGGCTACGCACTCATGGCACTGAGTTACTGCAAGAAGAAGTGAGGACGGCTTGCCAGGGAGAACTGTCCTGCGGAACGAACAGTAACACAGGACAGTTCTCGGTCACATCTTGCTGAGATTGCTTCGAATGACCCGTTTGCGTAAGCCGACGGATGACCCAACGCCGCCCAACCGACAAGCTCTTACCCGTACGCCAACGTACAGACCGATCGGGCTGAAGCAGCATCGCGTACCGGCAGTAACGATTGTTCCGACTTCCCCGCGCGTTGACCCTCCGCTGTCGCACTCCGTGTCGAATCGTGGACGCCATCGGGGTCAGTCGGGCGCAGACTGGAATCGGCCCCTCCAGGAGGAGACACCATGAAGCGATTCGTGATCGCGGCGTTCTTCGCCGCAGCGCTTGGCACGCCACTGCTGGCGCAACCCATACCTCTGCGATCCGGTGTGGGAATCGGCCCGCCGCCTGTTCCACTACTCATGCCCACGCCACCAACGGCAGTTCCAGTTCCTAACCCGCCGCCTGTTCCGCCGATGCCGACGTACTCTGGACCACCTGGTCCGGTTGTCGTCTTCCAGAAGAGTGGCGGCACGCTCGTCGGACTGCATGGCTATTACCCTTACGACACCGGCAACTATCTGTTGGGCGACGGCATTGTGTCACGCCAGGCGGGCTTCTTTACCATGGTTTACCCTGGCGGAAACTTCCCGCCTGCCGCAAGCGCGGAGCCAGTGGAGGAGCTGCCAATCTACACTCCCCCGACCCGCTTCAAGCATCGCCTATTCCATCGCTAACTGCGAGTCCACACGAACAGCATTGGGGAGCCGGCGGAAACACCCGCCGGCCTTCTACTTCAGTAGACGTGCCTGGCACTCGCTTCGGCCAACGCGGAAATGATCAACCTGGATCGTTCCATCTGATAGGGCTCATTCACACATCACGATCAACCGGCGATAACGAGTCAGTGCAGGTTCACCGGCATCGGTCACTTCCAGGATCACGTGGATGGTCTTGCCTGTAGCATCGTCTGGTACGTCAAGGGTAGCCTTCTCGTTGTTGGCATTCCGCACTCCAACGTCACCACGATACGTCCCTGGCTCAGGGTAGACGAACCATCGATAGCTCAGTTTGTCGCTGTCCGGGTCCGAAGAACCGCTCGCATCGAGTGCGAGTGGCCTTCCGGCCTTCGCCTCCACCTGAAGTATCTCGCGAGTGCTGTTGCCCTGACAGTGTGGGACTGGTGCATGGTTGGCATTCTCGAAACGCTCGCTCACACACCACTTCAGTCGAGATTTGAAGTCGTTCTGAAGATGAACCGCCCAGCGTTGCGCCGTGTTGTCGCGGTTCGTTTTGCCCTTCCATGTGTCTTTCTGATTGGCCCAGTAGAACTGCTTCCCCTTCGGACCTCGCTTGTTGAGGGGATCACTCTCACGCGGACCGTATCGCCCCGCCCAGCCACCCCACATTGGCTGCGTGGGATCGTTCAAGCCAGTGGGGATGAGGTAGACGAAGCTCCAACTGTCGCCTTCTTTGGGTGTCGTGTAGAGTGCGCCAAGCGCGCCGACGTGCTTCACATCGCGTGTCACGTTGAACCCAGCGGTTTTCTCGGTGAGCGGTCGGAACCGGTGATACCACTTTGCGCCATCAAGCATTGGGTAGCCAGTTTCCACATGAAGGAGGATATGGTCGTCGTAGCCCTGGCGCGTGTTTGGGCCTGGACCGTCGAGCGTGACGATGCGGAACTTACCCGCGAACCTCGCGAACTCCCTCGGTGTACGCTCGGTGCTGGCCTTGTCGAGCGCACGCCGCAAGTTGGACTTCGCGCCGCTATTGGAACCCCAGTTGCCGTACCAGATTGGCCGGGGGTCATTGCGATCGGCTGCGGCAGTGATGAGTTTCACGCCCGCGTCGGTGTCGTTGTGCCCGGGCACTGTCCGCTTCTGGAGGAACTCTCCAGTGTGGTAACCCCGGGCGTGCTTGCATAGGTTCGGGTAGACTTCGCTGTAGGCTTTCAGATACGCCAGCGCCAACTCGTGTCCGTTCCTGGCGTGCAATCCAAGATGGTCGCGAACTGGGTCCTTATCGAACGTGGAAGATGGGCGGTCGGCAATGATGCCTTCTACATCCCACTCGTTGGTGTAGAGCAGGAAACGCACGAATGAGGCCTGGTCGTCGGCGTCGCCGCCGATGTCCGTTTCGATAATGACACGGAGTTTCCCTGCGGCCTGGACCGTGCCCGGCAGCATGAAGAATGGCACCAGTGCCAGGAGTGCTGTACGCATCTCTCACCCGAGAGTGATTGGGTAAACTTCCCGTCACGATTGGCAAAGCGTGATGGAGTCTACCTTCGGGTATCACCGAGATACAACGCTTCGGTTACACACTTGACGCACTCGCTCACGTGCAACAGCGGCTCCGATGTGAATGCCAACGGCCAGGACTTCTACCGAATGGGAGATAATCTCATCCGTGAACCGGCCAGGGCCGGGAAGTGGTGTCGGTCGGAAAGACTCGTACGTCGCGCTGAACGGCAAGTTGTAACGATACTCTTGCGTGACGCGTTCAGTGAACGTCGGCAGCGGTGAACTCGACACCAATAATGGCAGTAACGGGAACCTCACGGCCGCGATACTCGATTGGCCCGCGACGCACCTGTACCCGCCACTCCATCTCGCCCTTGGTGCCCTCTACTGTCCGAACGACTTCCGGTCGCACATCGGTAAAGACAACGTACTCCCGACTTTCGCCAGGCCGCAGTGGAAGATAATCGTTCTGCTGCTGAACCTCCAGCCTTCGCTTCACCCTGTCGCCGAAAGGCCACTGAATCGCGCCACCGGCGAACATTACCTTCCTGTCGACCACGATACGAGTGATGGGGTCGTCGCCAGCCGATGCCTTGCGGGTGAAGGCAGGGTCCATCGGGTAGAGACTCAGATCGGCCGAGGTGTTCTTGATGTCGATGTGCAACACGAGTGCGGTGCCAGGCGAATCGGTGCGTTTCTCGTCCTTCCCCTCAGTCACGACCGTCAACCGACGTTTCACGATCTTGAGAGGTTTGATCTCCAGGCCATCGAGAGCGAGTGTCTCGCCGAGTTTCGCGCGCTGACCCGGCGGCAGTTCACCGTTGACCGGGAACTTGTAACGGGTCACCTTCTTCCGCGTGGCTGGGTCGAACTCGCCGAAGTTGTCCGGAATGGTCGAGAGCGGATGGGCCTCGTCTGGCCTTCCGCCCGAATGGAAGAACAGCCCATACACAGCCACGGCCGTTGCGACCAGCGCATAGCCTGCAACAAGAACGAGGAGTATTGGGCTAACGCCACCGGCCTTGGCGGGTGCCTGGCCGCGTGTGGGGCGTGTGGGCACCTCTTCATCGCTCTCCTCATCACGGGGGCGTTTCTTCCGCGATTGAGGGCGTTCGATCGGTTCCAGTTCTTCGGAAGGGGCCGGCTTCGGTTCGGGCGGCGTGGCGGCTTGCGATTCGAAGTCCGTGAAGGGATTCGCCGGTGTTTCGGGCAACTCCGTTGGGGTTGGCGTCGGTATCGGCTCAGGTAACGGATTCGGCGGCTCCACAGGCGGCGGTGAAACTGGTGCCGTGATCAGCGTATCGGCTGGCGCGGGGATGGAAGCAGGCAGATCGAACCGTGGAAGCGGATTCAACTGGCCGCTCTTGTGCGTGCCGAACACCTCGTCTTCCGATTCCTCGGGTTCACCCAGGATACTGTCGGCGCCTTCTTTCCGTTGTGGAATGTTGAAGACGGGCAGGTCTGGTTCTGGAGCAGGCGGCGCGGACGGAGTCGGTACGGGCGGTTGAGGAACTGCCGGTGGGCTGATGATCTGAATCCCAGGCGCAGGTGGCGGGTTCGATTGCATTTCGGGCGCGGTGGCCGGAGCCACAACGACCTGTTTGCAGTTTGGGCAGCGGACCTGCCGGCCAAGCAGTGACTCCGGGACGCCCATTCGACGGCCGCAGAACGGACAGGGAAACGTGATCGGTGGTGAAGCCATGTTCGCAGCTGAAAGTGGGGCACGCCCCTGGAAGGAATCGGTTGGATACAGCGAATCCTATCGTGGCACCGTCCTGCGTGCAAACCCGACTCTGCGCGCGAGTCAGTCTGCCCATCACACGTGCAATTGAGCAACTTCGGTTGAATCGATGCCGGTTTTGTGCGAATGACAGTGGGCGGGCGTCGGAACGTCAGAACTCGGTCCACTCAAGCCGCAGGTCGCGATCGTGCGGAATCCCTTGCTCAATGTGCTATGCTCCTTCAACTGGCTGAGTCGCCTTGCTGGTTTCACGCTGCGCGCGCTGCCCGCTTCGATCGCATCTGTAACACGCCCTGAATCGTGGCTGCGGCCATTCCACGCGGTACTTATTGGAGGCTTTCCGCTCGCGGCCGTCGCCGGGCTAGCGATGGGAGTCGTGATCTGGCTCCACACGCGCGATGTGCTGGCACGCACAGGGACCGGCGCAGTTGAGTATCTGCCCACCTTCCTTGCCGCCGCGGTGCTGCTGGAACTGGCTCCAGTGGGAGCCGGGTTGATCGTCGCGGCGCGAACCGGGGCGAGCCTCGGTGCAGAACTCGCTTCCATGCGCGTCAGCGAGCAGATCGATGCACTGGAAGTGCTGGGCGAATCACCGATGCGCCGACTGGTCGGGCCGCGAGTTGTAGCGTGCGTTCTGGCCACACCGCTGTTACACATTCTCATCGCCGCGATGGCGCTGGGGAGCGGGTTCGTCGCGGAGAGCCTCACGGGTTCCACAACCACCCTCAAATACATGACGGCTGCACTCCGCGAATTATCGCTGGAGGACGTGCTACCCGCGGGTCTCAAGACGCTCGTATTCGGCCTGGTTGTCGGGATCACGGGCTGCGGGATTGGCATGCGTCCACGGGAAGGTTCGGAAGGCGTTGGCCGGGCCGCCACGGATAGTGTCGTCGCCTGTGTGTTGCTGGTGTTGACTGCCGACGTGCTGTTGGTCATGCTCATCAACGCCTTGCAGCGGTTCGTGGGCATCGGAACGTGATGGACGCGTTTTGTTAAGAGTTTGCAAGAACGCTCGAGTGGGGCTTGCGTTCCGCTAAAACTTCGCGAAACTGATAGTGACTCGATCCCTGACCGATTTGGTATGTCGCACCCGAACGACTTTCAGTTGTTGCTGGCTGCGTGCCGCCGGCGCGAGCCTGGAGCGGTGGCAGAGTTGGTACACCGCTACTTACCACACGTCCAGGCAGCAGTCCGACGTCGGTTGGGTACCGGGATGCGGACGCGTTTTGATACCGTGGATTTCGCACAGGAGGTGTGGCTGTCGTTCTTCCGCACGGCCATCGACCGAGCCGAACTCCGCGATGAGGCATCGCTCATTGCCTACCTCACGCAGATGGCCAAACTGAAGGTCGTCGAGGAACATCGCCACCAGTCGACGCAGAAAGTGGGAATGGGACGGGAATCGTCGCTGGTGGAAACCACAGCCGCGCCAGCTGGCCGTGAACCAACACCCAGCGCCGCAGCCATCGCTGATGACGAATGGCAGCGACTCACCGCTCGGTTGCCCGATCGTGAGCGCGAAATGCTCCGGATGCTTCGTGACGGTCACAGCCATGCTGATACCGCCGCGGCGTTCGGCCTGTCGGAGAAAACGATCCAGAGACTCCTCCGCCGCGTCCTGGGACGGGACACGGGGCCAGGCTAGCTGTCATGATGCCTACCGCGCCATTTCCTGTCGAATCCGCCCGCCAACGGGCCGCCCGCGCCGAGGCGGTCAAGTGCGACTGGCGCGCCGGCGCGGCGCCCAACGCGGCGGCCGCATTCCGCGAACACCCGGAACTGGCTGCAGACCGCGCGGTGGCGATCGAACTGGCCTACGAGGAGTTCTGCACGCGCGAGGAAGCCGGTGAGCGGCTCGACTCCATCGCGTTCTGCGCTCGCTTTTCGTTTGGCACATCGCTCCGCCGACTCATCAACGTCCACCGCTTCCTCGATTTTCACCCGGACGCCCTGACCACCGCCCCGACCTCATGGCCTGCACCAGGCGAGACGGTCGCGGACTTCCTGATCGTGCGCGAACTGGGGCGCGGCGGTTTCTCGCGCGTCTTCCTCGCACTGGAACACTCGGCGGGCAACCGGCCCGTGGCACTGAAGGTGTCCGCGGCCAACAGCCGCGAGGCCAGCACGCTCGGCCCACTGACACATCCGCATCTCACAGCGGTATACTCCTCGCGGACGGTCGAACCGTGGAACGTGGTGGCGATGCCATTCTCTGGCACCGCAACGCTGGAAGACGCCCTCTCCGCGGCGTGGGGAGCGCCAGCGACTCGGCCAGCCAGCGCCGCGGTACTGCTCGAAGCCGCGTCGCGCGGTGGGCAACCCGGCGACCCGGAGTTCCCCGCACGCCCGGAGTTCTCTCTCCACGCCAGCGCGCGGTTCGAAGACGGACTCTTCACGATCGCGCGTGGGTTGCTCTCGGCTCTGGTCTACCTGCATGCGAAGGGGCTGGCGCACCGGGACCTGAAGCCCTCCAACGTGCTGCTCGCCCCGACAGGCCACCCATACTTGCTCGACTTCAACCTAGCGACTGGTGCCGATGATCCGTGGCGACTAGCAGGCACACTGCCGTACATGGCTCCGGAACAACTGGCGATGGTCGCGGATCAGAAGGCGGCTCCACCTTCCGACTGGCGCCCCTGCGATGTGTTCGCCTTTGGTGTCATGCTCCACGAGCTACTCACTGGCCGCCACCCATACGACATGGGTGAAACTCCGGCAGAAACAAGCCAGAAAGCAGCGGCCACGAGACTACTCGCTGCACAGTCCACCGGTGCTCCCGAACTGCCCACATACATTCCTCGACAGGTTCGCGGTGCGTTGCGGAATTGCCTCGCGCTCAACCCGCTCGCCCGACCCACAGCGGCCCAACTCGTCGAACTCTTCGCCCAGGTCACGGAGCCGCGGCCGCGCCGCCGCACTGCGCAGTACGCACTGAGCATCGCGATTCTGATCGTGCCGGTAGTGAGCTGGACAGTCTCCGACCGTCCCGCACCCGCTACCTCACGGTCAACCACACAGCCCACAGATCCTTTCGACCGAGGCGTGTGGTATGCCGAGCAAGGTGATTACAACTCCGCCCGGATCGAATTCCAGCGCGTGGCCGTGAAGAACAAGGATGGACGCGCACACGCTTGCGCTGCGTACTGCCTGTTACGGTTGAAGGAACACAAACTGGCACTGGTCCAGGCAGATCTCGCCATCGGATGTGGCTACCGCACAGCGGAGATGTATGCGAACCGCGCTTTCGCAAACCTGCAGATCAACCAACTTGATGAAGCGAAGGACGACTGTGATTCGGCGTTGCGACTCGACCCGCACCTGCGTGCGGCACACCTCACACGCGCTGCGGTGGCAGTGAAACTGCACCATCGCTCAGGGACACTCATCCCGGAAGCCCTGGAAGATGCCACTGTGAGCGCCCAGGCGGGGCCAAACACGGCCGAGACCTGGATGAACACGGCGCAGATTTTCGCGATGTCCGCAACTGCAAAACCGGAGTTGCTGGACCGCGCTCTTGAGGCCATCCGTCACGCCGTACAGATGGGTCGCACCTCCGAGACAATTCTGAAGAACCCCGTGTTATGGAGCACGCTGGGTCAATACGCTGCCTTCCATGAAGCCGTCAGCACGCCACGCAACGGCGAGGCGGAACCTGAACTCAACCCGCGTCTCATTGACATCATCCCACAACGTCAGTGAACCTGTTGCCCGGGGTTACAGGTTCATTGTCGACACGCAGTGGCCGTCGCAGGCCGGGTAGTCGTCGATTCGAAGACCGTGAACTGCGCTGCCAGATCACCCTCACGAAGATTCCCGGCAACACTCGCAGGGACGCTCACCCGCCTCCCACGCGTGAAGACTAGCCCCTCATCGTCCCGGACCTCGCGGAATGGCCCGCGATACATCACCTCGACCTCGCTCTCTGTCGCCGCGCTGGGAGCAAAGCCTTCCAGTTGCATCTCGCGCATTCCCACCCCATCGCGGACGAAGCACGGGTTGCAGTCGAGTTTCAGCAGCCGCACGCGCGTGAAACCCGCGACCTCCAGTGCGTTCACGGGATCCGCCTCGAACGGCACCGACCGCACCACTCCTGCGGGTCCGGGCAGTTCAGGGTTCTCAACAGCACGTTCACCGGTCAGGACGTGAACGAACAACCGGCCGCGTGGTTTCAGCACACGCAGTGTCTCCGTGAGAATCGCATTCTGCTCTTCTCGCGAGAGCGGCAGATTCAACGTACCGCGAAGCCGTACCTCGCCAGCACTGGCGTTCGCCAGTGGTACGCACGATGGCAATGGCTGATCAATCCGGTGCTCCCAAATCACCTCGGCCGCCGGGTTCGTGCAACTACTGAGCGTAAGCACTTCCTCCTGCGTTTGGCCCGCGCCGCGGTGTTCGATGTCCCCATCGAAGGTGTAAACCTCCCAGAGGTTCCCGTCGGGGTCGTGAGCCCAAAACTTCGTCTGCTTTGCGTAACAACACTCAACGCCTTTCTCGCGACGTGTCCGCATCCCGGCGCGTTCGAGTCGCTCCTGCATCGCGACGAGCGAGTTCGCGTCGGGCATGCGAAAGCCGAGGTGATTGAGTGCCCCGGCGCGAGCGATTTCCCTCGTCGGTTCGAGCGACAATACCAGTGGGGGTTCGTCCACCTCGAACTTCGCGTAGTCCGCTCGTTGCTTCGCTGGCTCCAATCCGAAGAGGATTCGGAAGAACGCCACCGATTTGTCGAGGTCGGTCACATTCAAGGACAGATGGAACCGTACAGGTGCGTTCATGATGACCTCGCGGGCAGTTGCGGGTAGCTACTGGTAGCGAATCCTGTCCTGGTCGAATACGTGCGCCAGCGTGTGCGCGTCGCTCCAATGCTCACTCGAAGTACGTTTCGGTCTTCCCATACTCGGCGTACTTGAGTTTCAGCCAGTCGTGGAACTCCCGGTAATGGCGAGTGCGTTGCTCGCCGCCATCGGAGGAGGCATTGTAGCTGAGATAGAGTTGCCTGCGCCAGCGGTCGGAGACGTTTGGGTCGGACCGGTGCGGCGTGAAGCCGCCGAAGACTGCCACATCGCCTGGTTCCAACACCAGTGGCACAGCATGCGACTCATCCACTGTTCCTGTCGGCAGTTCGTGATACTTCCCGTCTGGCTCACTGATCGGGCCGTTGAGATGGTAGCCAGGGTAGACCACGGTGCAACCGTTGTCACGATCCGTAGTGTCGAACGGGATGAGCACCGTGAGGAAGCTGCGAGGGAAACCAGGCCATGCGATCCAGTCCTGGTGAAGGCCATAGCCCTTCACCCCTGGCGGCTTGTAGATCAGCTTGTCTTTGAAGAGGCTGGCAGGCTCGCCGTAGAGTGTCGCAAGCAGGTTGAGCAATCGCGAGTCATGCGCCAGTCGGCCGCAGACCGGTGAGAGATCGATCACGGGATCGAACGTCTCAAACGTACATTCACCCGTAAAAACGTTGTCCTGCCACCTGCAACGGAGGTTGCGGGTGTCCTGGAGATGCTGATGTGCTCGAAGAAGTCGGTCGGCATCGATGCGAGCTTCTTGCATGTCAGCGTCATCGAACAACTTGCGAACGATGACAAAGCCATCACGTTCATACCCAACACGCACGGGAACCGTCGCAGGTCCGACGGTAGCGGTCAACATCACGAATCCTCCTCTCTAATCGTCTCGCCCTTCGGCATGGGTACGAGAAACGCCGCGATGGCGAAGCCAGCGGCAAGGACCGCGAGATTCTGGAACACCAGCGAGTAGGACTCCGCAGCGCGATGTCCTGCCGCAAGCACGAGTGGCCCGCCAGCGGATGCGACCACGGTGAGGAGTTGCGCCGCGCCCTGAATCTGACCCAGGTGGACCGGGCCGAATGCTTGCCGCCAGACCGCGAAGAACACAACTGTGAGAATGCCACCGGCGACACCCATTGCGACTGCATAGGTGTAGACTTGTGTCAGGGATGTAACAAATGGAAAGCACGCCAGCGCGGCAGCCTGGATACAGAGTGCCACGCCGAGCAAAACTCCGAGTCGCATCCGTATTGCCAGCCAGCCAGCACCGAGATTTGCCCCGAGACCGATCAGGGGTGAAACCGCCGTGATGGTGTAGAACACTTCCCGCGAGAACCCTCGTTCCGCGAGCAGCGACTGACCGAACAGTGATGTGCCCGCCGCGACCATACCATAGAAGGATGTAGCGAGTGCGAAGACCCAAAAGCAAGGCGTGACGAGCGCCCCAGCGAGCGTGAAACTCCGTTCCCCAATTCCAGCCGAGTACGGTGCATCCGGGCTGCCGACTTTCGGATTGCGGACGAATATCGCTACGAGCACAGCGAACCCGACCAGCACCCATCCCATCGTACCCCAGACCTGATGCCACTCTGCGTGCAACTGCTCAAAGGCGAACTTCACAGCGCTGAACGCGGCCATGAAACCGATCGCGACAAGGAAGGAGTAAAGCCCGATCACCACGCCGGGTTTCTTACCAGCGATCTTGCCCACGAGCGCAAGACTCACGACAGAGAGCGCACTCTGCCCCAGTCCGCGCGTGAGCAAAACCAACAGGAAGAGATCAACTGGTACGGACGACCACTCGATGCCACGAACGAAGCGTAAGTCTGGCACCGGGAGCGCGACCATCCGGGCAGCAGGTGCCACACCGGTCATGGCCAGCACTACTGCCGCAAGCGCAAGCAACACCGTGGTGAGAACGAATCGCACACCCAGTCGGTCGATCAACCACCCCACCGGCAAGCAGAACGCCGCGCCCGTGAGCGTGGCCCAGAAGTTGAGGGCTGCGAACGGCACACGACCCAGGTTGAGTTCGGTGAGGAGTGATTCAGTAACGAGACCCAGCCCATGCGTACGGCCAGGCAGAGTTGCCACCATCGCGGCTGCGGCCACGCCGGCGGCCACTGCGGTTGGCGCCGTGAGGATGCGACGCCCAGACGATGCTTCGATCGCAGTCGCCATGTCAGAAGTTCCCCTGGACTTCGCCACCGGCGCGCGTCGATGCGTAACGCCAGGTGATCGGGTCCACGGAACCGGAAACGAAACGCACACTGCCATCCGCGAGCATCACGTTCACACCACCGCTGTGCCGACTCCGCGCAGCGCGATAGCCAACCGAGATGTACGTCATGGACGGATCGTTGGCGATACAGTCAAAGTTCTTCGCATTCGGCGGGTAGTAGTGGTTGTAACTCACACAGCGCGCTTCACCAGAAGCCCACATGAACCCGCGACGGTTATAGCCGTTCCATACCATCGGGTTACCGGCACAGTTGGAATCGCTGGGAAGAGTGCCGCTGTAGCCGGTGTACTTGTACGCGACCTGCTCGTCGCCTGGCTGTGAGGGCGAAATCTCGGCGCCGTCGCCCAACGTGCTCTCGGAGAATGCGGCCGTATTCGACGTTCCATCAATGATGTCGGTGATCTTCACGCCGTTGACGGCAGGAAAAATGCCGTCGGCCGCGATCGGTGAGCCGTAGCCGCCGCCACTCAGTCCCGATCCGTGGCAGGCGACGTAGTTGGAAGGCCCCATGTCACTCACGCCGTAAGCACTACTGACTGGCACGCCGCGATCAGACGGGCAGAGGAAGATCGACACTTTCTGCACCACAGCGAATCGGTTCTGCGCCGTGATGTTGTTTGTGGCGTCGTACATCGGCAACTTCAAGTCCATTGAGTTGTAGATGTTGGTCTGCTCCAGATACGGATTGAGCTGCGCCAGCACGCTCCAGGTGTACTTGTAGTCGAAGGCAGAGGAGCCAGGCGGACGGCCAGGGTAGAGCGGCGGCCACTTCCCAACAGCGCCCTCGAAGTTGTGCAACGCCAAGCCGAGTTGCTTGAGGTTGTTGCTGCATTTCATACGCGCGGCCGCCTCGCGCACCTTCTGGACTGCCGGCAAGAGGAGACCGATCAGAATCGCGATGATTGCGATCACGACCAGTAGTTCAATCAGCGTGAATGCACGTCGGGAGGACATGCGACCTCCAGGTTTAGGTGAGAACAATGCCTTGATACCTGCCCTGATGACAAGATATTACAGAGACTTCTCCGCACAACCAGCTTGATTCCGGTTAAAATGCGCGTCAGATGCGCCGGGGATCCGGGAGGAAGTGTGATGCTGCTTGAGGAATACAACTTCAAACGCGAAGTGCTGGACGATGCAGGCCCAGTACTCGTGGACTTCTGGGCCGCGTGGTGCGGGCCATGCCGGATGATGACTCCGGTGATGCACACGTTGGCCCGCGATTACAAGGTCTGCAAGGTGAACACCGAGAGCAATCCGCAACTCGCCGCGAAGTTCGGGGTGTCAGCCATCCCGTTATTGCTCATCTTCCGGAACGGTGAGGTGGTTCGTCGTTTTGAGGGAGTCACCGATGAGGCTACCCTGCGCGCGGCCATGACGGCGGTCTGACGCGACGACGGGCCTACGCACTCGTTCCGAATCGGCGAAGCGCATCGCGGTTCAGTTCAATACCCAGTCCCGGTGTATCAGGGATCGTCAGCATACCATCGGCATCGGGTCGAAACGGCGTCGTGAGGAGTTCATCCATATACGGTGAAGGCGAGAGGAACTCGACGTATGTCGCGACTGGCATCGCCGCCGAGAGTTGCAAATCGGCCGCGAGGCCAACGGCCGTGTTCCAGCCGTGCGGCACCCACTGGATGTTATGCTCGTAGCACATCCACGCGATGTGCCAGGCTTCCGTAAGCCCACCACACTTCGTGCAGTCCGGTTGCAGGATGTCCGCGCACTTCTGCTCGATGAACGGGCGGAAACTCTGCCTACGGGTGAGGACTTCCCCCGTTGTGATGGGCAGGGGTGCGTGGCGACGAAGTTCCGCAAACCCAGCCAGGTCGTCTGGCGGGAGCGCTTCCTCGAACCAGACCACGTCGTAGTTCGCGAGCATCTGCGACGTCCGCAACGCCCACTTGTAACCATGAGGCCAGTACGCATCGCTGCCGCCTGCATCGACCATCAGTTCCACATCACGGCCAACCGTCTCGCGGGCTGTGCGAATCAGTAACTCGTCGGTCTTCGCGTCGCGTCGGCCGAACGGTTTCCAGCCCAGTTTGATTGCTCGGAATCCCCGTACCACCGCCGCCTTCAATTTCTCGCGTAGGACATCGGCTTCGTCGAACAGGAGCGAACCGTAGGGCTTGATCTTCTGGCGATAATTCCCCCCGAGCAATCGCGAGACAGGCTGGTTGGTGAGCTTGCCGAACAGGTCCCACAGCGCGATGTCAATGCCGCTGATGGCATGCTCAACACTTCCACCACGTCCCTGCCAGAAGGTGTTTTGTCGGAGTTTTTCGCTCACGCGAGCCGGTTCGTCGGCCCGTTCGCCAAGGAGAAATGGTTTCAGCAACTTCACCGCGGCAGCGACAAGATGGCTGCTTGTGAAGGTACTCCCGACGCCCGTCAGACCGTCTTCGGTCAGTACTTCAATGATAGTATGCACATTGTCTTCGGGCGTGAGTTCCTCGGCCCACCCGCCCTCAACGGTGCCACCCGTAAGACCCGTGAGTCGCACATCTGCGATCTTCATGTAGCGGCTTCCAACGTGACTGACACATGCTCTGCGACGTTCTCAAACTGCACGTCGTCACCAGCGTGTGCGAATAACGCTCATTGTAAGTGGTACTTGTTTCGCGGCTGCAATCCCCTGTGTACGGGACCATCCAGGCGTTGAATTGCCCCTTCTCGACTGTTGGTGGAACTGTATTCGCTTCCCCCACGCAACCGTGTCGCTCTCCAGATAAAAGCTATTCAACTTCTGCTCTCACATGTCCGTCATGGCCATTCCTGCGGCGTTCAGCAACACCCGCCCTTCGATCAACTCACCGATCCGGTGTAGGTCGTCTTGAAACAGGTAATCGGCCTCGCGATGCTGCGTGACACCGCGGATGCAACGATGAGCGGCCTCCACCCCGCGGCCAGGCCGCAGTGGTAACCGGTAGTCAAGCGCCTGCGCGGCGGTGAGGAGTTCGATCGCCAGCACTGTTTCCACATTCCGCAGGACTGTGAGCAACTTCACAGCCGACACGCTCCCCATGCTGACGTGATCCTCCTGTCCCAGGCTTGTGGGAATCGAATCCACACTTGCGGGATGACACAGCACCTTGTTCTCACTCACGAGCGCAGCGGCCGTGTATTGAGGGATCATGAAGCCGGAGTTGAGGCCGGTTTCGCGCATGAGGAGCTTGGGAAGCCCATCGTGCCCTTCGAGCAGCAAGTAGATGCGACGTTCCGAAATGCTCGCGAACTCGGCCAGCGCGATGGCAGCGAAATCGAGTGCCAGCGCCAGCGGTTGACCATGAAAGTTGCCGCCGCTCACGATGTCGCCGTTCGAGAAAACCAGTGGGTTATCTGTCACCGAGTTCAACTCGGTTTCGAGCATGTGCGTGGCAAATGCGAGTGAGTCACGGCTGGCGCCGTGGACTTGCGGTACACAGCGCAGCGAGTACGGGTCTTGCACTTTCCCACAGTTGCGGTGCGATTCCAGAATCTCGCTGTGTTGCAGAAGGAACCGCACGTTAGCGGCCACCGCGCCATGTCCGGCATGCGGGCGGACCTCGAATATGCGTGCGTCGAACGGCGTGAGACTCCCCTGGAGCGCTTCCAGCGACATTGCCGCGGCCAGATCGAACTGATCCACCAGGCGCGTGCATCGTTCCAGCACCCACGCGCCGTAAGCCGCCATCAACTGTGTCCCGTTGATCAGAGCCAGCCCGTCCTTCGCTCCCAGTTCCAGCGGCGCGAGTCCGTGCGCGCGGAGTACGTCGGCCGCGGGCATCCGCCCTTCCCGGTCCTCGACCCAGAATTCACCCAGGCCGATGAGAGGCAGGCAGAGGTGCGCAAGTGGTGCCAGATCGCCGCTTGCGCCCACGCTCCCGCGACTTGGCACCACCGGCAATAGCCCGCGACGGTCGAACTCGACGAGGCGGCGGAACACTGGCACAGATACTCCGGAATACCCTAGTCCCAGCGACTGAATCTTCAGTCGCAGCATGAGCCGCGTGATCTCTGGCGGTACCGGTTCCCCCACGCCAACCGCATGGCTCAGCAATAGATTCCGCTGTAGCGCCGAGAGTTGCTCGTCAGGGACTCGCCTGTTTGCCAGTGCCCCGAAGCCGGTGTTAATGCCGTAGTGCGGCAGTCCGTCGGTGAGCGCCGCTTCCACCCGCGCACGACTGCGTTCCACGGCCGAGGTATCGCTGGCAAAGTGCGTAACACTCGCCGCGAGGTCAGCGTGGAGGTTCCGGATCGTTACTCGCGGGGTCGTCATTGCGGTTCTCTTGTGTCCTTGCCTTATGAGCGGCCGGGCGACCTCCCGGCCGAACAACCGATGCTCAACGAACCTGTCATTCCGTTTGAGCCTGCGACCGAAGAATTGTATTCGCAACGAGAGGGTGCGCGACAGACCGTCGCTGTCACCGGCTCGCGCGGGCTGGTCGGCTCCGAGTTGGTGCCGGCACTCCTCGCCAACAATTACAACGTCATCCGGTTGGTCACGGGCAGTGCCAGCGGGTCAGCCAATGCTGGGACGACCTGGATACCGTGGAAGCCAGAACAACCGCTCCCCACAGGCACACTTGACGGAGTGGATTCTGTGATCCACCTCGCCGGCGACAATGTGGCCGATCAACGATGGAACGAAACGAAGAAACGAAAGATACTGGAGAGCCGCACGATACCGACCCGTCACATCGCAGAAGCCATCGCGGCGACACGAATGGAGGTCCGGCCGAAGACGTTAATCTGCGCAAGCGCGGTCGGCTTCTATGGCAGTCGTGGTGACGAGGAGTTAACGGAAGAGTCTGCCACCGGCACGGGCTACTTCCCGGACGTGGTACGTGCGTGGGAGGCGGCGTGTGATCCTGCGCGAGCAGTCGGCATTCGTGTCGTAAACATGCGTGTGGGCGTGGTACTCACACCGCATGGCGGCGCGCTGGGGAAACAACTGCTACCGTTCAAACTCTGCGCCGGTGCGGTTCTCGGCAGCGGGAAGCAGTGGCTGCCGTGGATCACCATTGGCGACATCATAGGCGCGACCTGCCACTGTCTGAAGACCGTGGCCGTGCGCGGACCAGTCAACATGGTCGCGCCGAATCCGGTGACAAATCGCGACTTCACCAGGACGCTCAGCCGCGTGCTACGGCGGCCGGCGTTCCTGTGGTTGCCGCGTCTGGTGTTGCGGCTCATGTTCGGTGAGTTTGCCGAGGAGGGGCTACTCGCCAGCATCAAGGCACGACCAGCGAAACTCCAGGCGACCGGCTACCACTTCAACAACCCCGATCTCGAAGGGGCACTGCGGCTCTTGCTGGGCCGATAATGTCAGGTTACTTCCATCACAACGCGGAAGCCGATTGTCTCGGAAGCTGAGTCCGGGGCATGACCGCGCCGCGCCGCGCAACGACAGTCGATGGGGAGCATCGCGTAGCAACCGCCGCGCACGACGCGGAGTTGACCCATCTTCGGCCCCACTGGATCTTTCGCCGGGCTGTCGAAGTAGTAATATTCGTCGAACCAGTCGTGGACCCATTCCTGCACGTTACCGAGCATATCGTGCAGTCCGAAGGCGTTGGCCGGAAAATGCGCCACAGCGCAGGTGCTCTTGCCAGAGTGTTTGTGCCCGGACGTGTTGAAGAGCGCGTCTTTGGCAGTCAGCTTGTCACCGCAGTAGTAGTCGGTTGAGGTACCCGCACGGCACGCATACTCCCACTCTGCCTCGGTCGGCAGCCGATACGTTCGCCGGTGGACCTGCTCGTCAGACATACGTTCCAGTCGCTCGCAGAAACGCACAGCCTGGTCCCAGGTCACATGCTCAACCGGATGCTCACCCCCGGAGCCATGCGAGCGGAACTTGCTGGGGTTCTTCCCCTTCACCGCCTCGTATTGCCCCTGCGTGACTGGCACCACCGCCATGTAGAACGGGCGGCCAATCGTGACTTCGTGAACGGGACCTTCAAAGGAACGGCCGGACGTGTCGTCGCCCATCTTGAAGACGCCCGGCGGCACGCGAACGAAGGTCATGCCGATGGAATTCTTGATGAGCCGCAGTGGGCCGCCAGATGCTGACGATCCCGGCCCGCCACCGACCAGAGGCCCACCCCCTGCGGCGGTCAGCAGCGCCGCCGAGACTCTCGCTGCGGCATCGGCGTTGAAGTCCTTACCTCGTGCGGTGGCCTGCACCGTATGCGTGCCTGTCAGCGGCTTCAGTGAAATGAGCCGTGAGCCATCGGCTGCGGCAGGATCGGGCGGCGCTACGGTCACCGTAGCGAGTTGCTCAGCCAGTACCGTGGCATCTTTCGGCCGCTTATCGGCGCGGGTGCTCAGACAGGCTTGCAGCACACGGGCTTGAGAATCGGTGAATCCCGAGGGGCGCAGTTCCTCGATCCATTCGATGCCAAACGGCGCCGCTGCCGAGGGGTCACGTTTCAGAAGTTGATACCAGATCATCCCGATGGCATGAACATCGTCGGTGGGGGCGGGCGGTTCCTTCTTCACCTGTTGTGGACAGGCATAGAGGCTCGTGGCGGCTCCGCGATGCGCCAGCCGTGGCTGCTCGCCGCGCGGGCCAGTCTTCGCCAGTTCCAGCGCGCGTACACTCGCAATCGGCCCCCACCCGAAGTCTGCCACCCACATGGTGAACTTCCCACCCTCGGTGGGATGGAGCATCACATTTGCTGGCTTGAGGTCACGATGAACGACACCGCCCGCGTGCGCCTTCGACACAATGGAAGCCAGCCGACGGATGAGTTTCAGCGATGCTTCCGGTTTGGCACTATCGTAGCGCCACTTCCACTCGAACATGAGACCCGCCAGATCGTAGCCGTAGACGAACGGTGTCTCCAGGCATGGCGGATTGGTCTGAAGATAGACCGAACGCAGGGGCAACACACCGGCGACATCGTTGAGATCGAATGCCTGGGTAAAGTAATCCGTGCCAGCACGGACACGTTCGATCGACTCATCCTCGATGATGAACTTCATCGCCGCAGGCGACAGTTCCGGTTGCGACTCGTCCTCGCTGCGCCAGACCTCGGTGTTCTGCCCCATCCCACGCAGTTCTGTGAGTGTCCACCCATCGAGACCTTCGAGTTGGTCGCCGGGGCGAAATCGTGGGACGCGGGGCGGCAGGAACACCGCGAACTCTTCCGGCTTGGACAGTGTGAGTTGTTCGGGCACAGTCCGGCCATCAGGATCGGAAGGACGGCGGAGAATCTGCCGCACCGCGACCGGTAACGCGCCGATATAGTCGACCAGTTCGGCCTTCGGCACGGCGTGCGTGGTGGACAACTCGCCGATTAACTCACCGACACGACGGCGGAACTCATCAGGTTCCACGCTGGCGCAGTCGGCCAGCGCGATCCGCAGGTCGGCCCCGGGAAGTTTCTTGTGTGCGTAGTCGAATGCGATGCGTGCCACATCGGGCAGAACGTCTGCGAATGGCCATTGCCCCTGGAGGGCTTTCCGGCCTTTTTCGCACAACGCCTGTCCAACACACTCAAGAAGTGCCTGCAGCTTGGGCATGGAGACGCCTCCGGCTTGGAATGGGAGAGGCGGCGGTATCAGTTAGCGAGTCGGGTTGAGTGTAAGCGAGCCACTGCCGCTCCACAAGCCCGCCGATTAGTTCTCTCACCATGTTCTTGGTGTTGTTACAAAGTACGGCCAGCAATCACCTTGAGAAACTCCGGCACCGATCAAGGTGGAACGCGGATCGAGCCTTGCCCCAACTGCCGTTGATCAACCACAGAGCAACCCACACACCAACGAGTACACGAATGAATGCAAGATCATTGTAAGCCATCATCCGATCAGGTATCCTGCAAACCGTTGGTCCCAATGGACTTCGGTCGCAATTGTGGTTCCAGTTCTCGCCGCGCAGTTTTTCGTGCAGTCGCTCAGCGGTTTCGGCGCATTGAGGGGTAGGTAACGCTCACGCTCACGGAGAACGCAAGTGACTCCTCCCCCCTCCCACGATGTGAAGTCGATCTTTGGCCAGGCGCTCGCGATCGAAGACGCCGACCAGAGGGCCGCGTACCTCTCCGAGGCATGCGCGAACGCCCCGGCCGTTCGCGCCGAGGTCGAGGAACTGCTCGCCATGCACACCCGCGTCGGCGGCTTCCTGCGCAATCCGGCCGGTGTCACTGCCAATCTCGCTCAAAACTTTGGTTCTCCCGACTCCACCGGGGCCTACGATGCGCCGTCCCCGCTCGCCGGCACGGTGATCGCCAGCAAGTACACGCTCGTGGAGGCCATCGGCGAGGGCGGCATGGGTGCCGTCTGGCGGGCGAAGCAAACGGAACCCGTGAAGCGATTTGTGGCGGTGAAGCTCATCAAGGCCGGCATGGACTCGAAAGCCGTGCTGGCGCGCTTCGATGCCGAACGGCAAGCGCTCGCGCTGATGGATCACCCGAACATTGCCAAGGTGCTCGACGGTGGTCTGCACGAATCGCGCCCTTACTTCGTCATGGAACTGGTGAAGGGCGTGCCGATCACGAAGTTCTGCGACGAACGCAAGCTTTCCCCGAACCAGCGGCTCGAACTGTTCGTGCCGGTGTGTCAGGCGATCCAGCACGCCCACCAGAAGGGGATCATCCACCGGGACATCAAGCCCTCGAACGTGCTGATCGCGCTCTACGACGACAAGCCCGTGGTGAAGGTGATCGACTTCGGGGTGGCGAAGGCGACCGGCGGCACGCTAACGGAGGCGACGATTGACACGGGTATGGGGGTCGTCGGCACGCCGCAGTACATGTCCCCGGAACAGGCGACGTTCAACAATCTCGACATCGACACCCGCAGCGACGTGTATTCCCTGGGCGTGTTGCTGTACGAACTGCTCGCCGGCAGCCCGCCGTTCTCGAAGAAGGAGTTGCGGGAGAAGGGGCTGCTGGAGATGTTGCGAGTCGTGCGCGAGGAGGAACCGCCGCGGCCCAGTACCAAACTCAGCACCGCCGACGCATTGCCTTCGCTCAGCGCCAACCGCGGTACGGAGCCGAAGAAGCTCACCGGCCTGCTCCGCAACGAACTCGACTGGATCGTGATGAAGGCGTTGGAGAAGGACCGCACGCGGCGTTACGAGACCGCCAACGGCTTCGCGATGGATGTGCAGCGTTACCTGGCCGGCGAACCGGTGATCGCCCACCCGCCCAGCGTGCGCTATCGCTTGCACAAGTTCGTGAAACGCAACAAGGGGCAGGTGATCGCCGCCAGTCTGATTGCGCTGGCGCTTGTGGCAGGCATCAGCGGCACGACCTGGGGACTGATCCGGGCCGAGAAGCAGCGGGGCATCGCCCAGGAGAAGGAACGGATCGCCCAGGAGAAGGAGCGGGAGGCGGTGAAGGCCGCGGATGCGGAGCGAATCGCCAGGGAGGATGAGGCCACGCAGCGACGCCGGGCCGTCAAGGCCGCGGATGCAGAGCGAATCGCCAGGGAGGATGAAGCCACGCAGCGACGCAAGGCCGTCAAGGCCGCGGACCGGACACGCGAGGTGCTCGATGCGATGGTCTCCGAAGTCACGGGCGATTCGCTGACCACGCAGAAGCAGATCAGCGCGGAGCAGAAGAAGTTCCTGGAAGGGGTGCTGAGCTACTACCGGGAGTTCGCCGGCGAGAATGCGGACGATCAGCTCTCCCGCTTACGTCATGCCGAGGCGGCTTTTCGCGTGGGCATGATCGAGTATCGGCTGGGTCGGAAGGTGGAATCCGCGGCGGCATTCCGCATTGCCCGCGAAGGTTTTGCTTCCCTGGCGGCCGAGTTCCCCACCGTGCCCGAGTATCGCCACGACCTGGCGATGAGCCGCAACAACCTGGGGCTCCTGCTCGCGGGTCTGGGCAAGCGTGCGGAGGCGGAAGGGGAGTATCGCAAGGCTCTGGCGATCCTGGAGAAGCTCGCGGCCGAGTTCCCCACCGTGCCCGAGTATCGCCACGACCTGGCGATGAGCCGCAACAACCTGGGGCTCCTGCTCGCGGGTCTGGGCAA
>CAYRDG010000009.1:40686-72818 GCA_964422915.1 uncultured Frigoriglobus sp.
TCGCAAGGCTCTGGCGATCCTGGAGAAGCTCGCGGCCGAGTTCCCCGCCGTGCCCACGTATCGCAACGACCTGGCGATGAGCCGCAACAACCTGGGGCTCCTGCTCGCGGGTCTGGGCAAGCGTGCGGAGGCGGAAGGGGAGTATCGCAAGGCTCTGGCGATCCTGGAGAAGCTCGCGGCCGAGTTCCCCGCCGTGCCCGATTACCAGATCGGTCTCGGCGGCTCTTACTGCAATCTCGGGATTCTCATCCGCGACAGGGGCCAGGCAGCGGACAGCCTGGAATGGTTTGCCAGGGCGATCCGCACCCTGACACCGGTACACAAACGCGAACCGCGCAATGTGAGAGCCAGGCAATACCTGCGGAATAGCCACTGGAGCCGTGCTCAGGCCCTTGATCAGCTCCACAAATCCGCCGAGGCGGTCAAGGACTGGGACCGGGTAATCGAACTGAGCACGAAGGCGGAGCAGGGATGGTTCCACGCGTTGCGGGCCACATCGCTCCTGCAAGCCGGTCAGGCAGCCGAGGCCGTGACCGAGGTCGCGGAGTTGACGAAACAGTCGAACTGGAACGCCGGTCAGTGGTACGACTTCGCCTGCGTGTACGCCGTCGCCAGCGGCAAGATCGCGGAGAAGAAGCAGGTCTACGCCGACCGGGCGATGGAGTTGCTCCAGAAGGCGGTGAAAGCGGGCTGGAAAAACGCCGCGCACATGAGGAAGGACACCGACCTCGACGCGATCCGCAACCGCGACGACTTCAATAAGCTACTGGCGGAACTGGAGAAGCCTGCGGAGAAGAAATGACCGACGTGACGCGACTCCTGGATGCGGCTCAACACGGCGACCGTCAGGCCGCCGCCGAGTTGCTGCCGCTCGTGTACGACGAGTTGCGAAACCTCGCCGCCGCGAAGATGTCGCACGAGAAGCCCGGCCACACACTCGATGCCACGGCGCTGGTCCACGAAGCCTATCTGCGACTGGCCGGCGATCAGAAGTACGATGGCCGCGGCCACTTCTTCGCCGCCGCCGCCGAAGCCATGCGCCGCATCCTCGTTGATAATGCCCGACGGAAGGCGCGGGTTCGACATGGCGGGGAGCAGGTGCGAGTTTCACTTCACGACGACATGGAAGGACGCCCGACAGGTGTCGAAGATGTGGTGGCCGTCAGCGAGGCGTTGGACAAACTCGCTGCGGTGGATGCCCAGGCCGCTGAGTTGGTCAAGCTCCACTACTTCGCGGGCCTGACGATCGATCAGGCCGCATCCGCGCTGGGAGTGTCACCGCGCAAGGCCTATTCGACTTGGGCGTATGCTCGGGCCTGGTTGTTCCGGTCGCTCGGCGGCAGTGCGCCCAGAGTGGATTGATCGCACGTTTCAGAATGACGAGCGCACGCGTGCTGACTCACGTTCCCGTTCCACGGCGGTGCGATCGGAATCTCAGCACCACGCCACTGTCACGCGTCCTTCGCTTCATCGCGTTTGTGGCGCTTTCGCAGTCCATAGCCCGCAGCGGCGGCCAGGCCAATCACGCTACTGACAAGTGTGGCCGGTTCGGGCGTGCTGTTGGGGTCGGTAGGGGGAACAACCACAGGTGGCACCACCGGCGGCGGGACAATCACGGGCGGGACCACCGGCGGCACGAACGGAGGCGGCGGGACCGTGGGAGGAACAACCACAGGTGGAACAGTTGGCGGCACCACTGTTACAGGTGGAGATACCGGCCACACCGGCGGGAAGAACGCCGAGGCTGTCGGCGTCCAGACCGTGAACGGCACAGTAGTCAGCGTGACGGTCACGACAGGAAGCAACTTCTTCAGCTTCTTCTTGAACTGGCGGGCCATAACTCCCTCCTTGCGCCGTTGGTGCCGGGCACCTGGATCGTGCGGCGTGTGAGGATTTCATCGGATTGCGCAGCCGCGTGGCTTGAACCATTCGTGTGGATTACGCGAATACCGCCGCTTACTCCTTGGTGCTGAAGCTGCCAATTGTGTGAGGTGGTGATGGAAGCGCACGAAAGACCGTGCGGATGGGCAACGGTGGTGAGAAGTCGTCATGGTGGCGAGTACTTTTCTAGGCGTGATCGGGATGGGACGCCGAAAGGGAGTGAGGCGACGTGTACCGGGCGGCGGAGACTGCCCGCGCAACGTGTCAGGAGGACCGCTTTCCATGCGCCGCATTCTGATCGGCGGCTTCGCGCTTGGCCTGGGGGCATTCGCGCCGCCCGCACTCGCGCAGCAACCCGAATCGAACAACCCGCCCGCCCGCGCCGCGAAACTCGGTCGGCCTGTCGCCTTACCTGCGGTTCGTGCGGCCGCGCCAGGTGACGACGTGACCCCGGCGGGTCTCTTCCGACCGGGCACACCACGCCCTGTAAGCTCCTATGCGCCCCCGGCCGCCTTCGGCAGGCCGATGCCGGTTTTCAACCAACCGTCGGGCAGCATCCCCTCACCGTTGCCGGCACCAACGCAACTCCCATCGACCGTACCGATGGGAAGTGGAACCCCACCGGCGACGACACCTTCCGTGCCAGGAGTGGCGCGGCCGGTACCGATGGTCACGGAGTCGCGCGACCCAACGGGCCGCATCCCCACCGGTCGCCTTCTCACTCCCTCAGTCTCACCCGAAGGGTATGGCTGCGGCGACCTGAACATCGACAACCCACTCTGTGCCCCGGCCCCAACCGGGACAGATCGACTTCGCAACTGGGGCCGTAGTTGGGTATCGGCCGAGTACCTGATGTGGTGGAACCGCAGTGCCCAGGTGCCGCCACTGGTGACGACCAGTTCACCCGCGTACAACGGCGTCCTTGGTCAGGGCGACACGCGCGTGCTGCTTGGCGGCACGTTCAACAACACGTTCCACTCAGGCATGCGAGTCGGTGGTGGCCACTGGTTCGACGAGGGCTGCAATGGCTTCGACTGGCGTGTCTTCTGGCTCGATCCCAGTTCGGCGAACTTCAGCGCGTCCACTCCACCATTCGCGCTCCTGGCTCGGCCGTTCTACAACACGAACCCGAATATCACACTGCCTGGGTTGGGGGTTGGGCCAACGGCAGAAGTCGTCGCCGGGCCAGGTGTCGCTACCGGGAAAGTCACGTCACAACTGACAACCACGATCTGGGGTGCCGAGGCGAACTACCGCAGTTTCCTTGCGGGGAACTGCTTCTCGCGACTCGACCTGCTCCTCGGGTATCGTTACTTCAACCTCGGTGAACAGCTCACCGTCACGGAATCGTTCATCCGTCAGCCTGGGTCGAATCTGGCTGTCGGCACCCCTGCCCTGGCAGGGGTGATCTCCGACCGCATCCGCACGGAGAACCACTTCCACGGTGGTCAGATTGGACTGGCCGGCACGATCCAGCGCGGCCGGTGGTCGCTCGATACGCGGGCAGCCATTGCCTTCGGCACGACCTTCCAATCCGTAGACATCAGCGGCTCGCAGCAGCTCATGATGGCCAACGGGGCTGTGGTGACCACACCCGGCGGGCTGCTGGCCGTCCCAGGTGCCAACATCGGGCACTGGAACCAGACCCACTTCGCGGTTCTGCCAGAGGTCGGTGTGAATCTTGGCTACCAGGTGACACAGAACCTGAAGGTGTTCGTGGGTTACAACATCATCGCGCTGAGTAGCGTGGTGCGGCCCGGCGGGGCGGTGAATCCGAACATCGACGCGGCTCGCATTCCGAACTTCCTGCCGCCTGGCACAGGAACGCCAGTCAATCCGGCGCAGCCGTTCCCGATCATGCAGACGAATGGCTTCTTCATCCAGGGTATCAGCTTCGGACTCATGTACCGTTGGTAAACGAATGCGAACAGACGAATGTCGGCCCTATCGGGCCGACATTCGCATTTACGGAAGTCTTTGAGCCTAAGACTCCATGAATCGTGTGAGGATGAGGAGTTTTCGGCCGAAGATGATGGCCCCCACCACGGCCGATGTCAGCCCTGCGATCAGCACCGCACCGGCCGCGATGTCGAGGCAACCGTACACGCGGTCTCGCGCCTCCTGTTCCAACCCCTTAAATAGTTCCTCAATCGCGCTGTTGAACAGTTCCGCAGTCGTCACGATCCCGATGCAACCGACGACGATGCACCATTCCAGGTAAGAACAATCCAGTGCCACTGCCAGGGCCACGGCGAGCACACCGAAGAAGAAATGAACGAAGAAGCTTGAGTGCCCCCGTACCCCACGCTTGACACCGCGAAACGCCTCGCGGAATTTGTCGCGCCAGCAACGCGGCTTGCGACGCGCAGACGGGAGGCCGGCGGTGTCGCTTGCTTCGTGGGACATGGCAACTCTCACATCAGCCTCCGGTCCACGCGCGACGACAGGTAACGCGTCTGGCCTGCTCTCCAGCAGCACACTCCGTCAGCGCCGCGAGCCGAGAGCCTGGCTACCCACGCCGCCAGACATGTTGGCGTATTTCCCACCCAGTACGGTCGCGATGTTCGGCAGCACGAAGAACTGGAAGCCGAAACTGTTCACGAAGGCGTTGTATGAGACGCCGAAGGAGACCGTCAGGTCGGTGCCAGTTCGACTCAGGATCACAGTGTTCGCCAACGCCTGCTGAATGCCGAAGTCGTAACTCGTCGAGGCCGTGACGTAGTATCGCGGGCTAAGCCGGTAACCGAGGCTGGCAGTCACGGCCTTGCTGTTGATCGGATCGGTCTGACGGTAGCCGAAGTAAACGTTCGTCCGGTCCGTACGGTTGAGGTAGACGCCGGCGTTCCAGTAGCGGCTACCGTTGGCATAGGGCTCGAACCAACCGCTGGAGGTCAACGCGGTGCGGTCGCCCACGTTCCAGATACCTGAGTATTCGAGGAACGCGAACGGATGACCGAAGTTGTCGCGCGACGCATCCGGGAAGTACGACGCCGACACGTCGAAGGTCAGGAAATCGACGGTATGCTCCAGGCCCGGATAACCGCGTTTGGTCTGGAGTCGCTGCCGCAGGTCCATCTGAAGCACGTTGATGCTATCGAGCGTGTCCACGCGATTCTCAACCACACGGCGGATCGCATAGAGTTGTGGGTTAAACGGGCTATATCCCGGCCCTTGTGCCAGCAGGGCGCCGTTCGGCCCCGGCAGAATATACGGCTGAAATGGCGTGATGTACCGCCAGGACTGATCGGTTGCGTCGTCGTTGAGACGGTCCAGAAGCGGGAGTTGCGTATACGGCACGTTGGTCCGGGCGTAACGATAATTTCCACTGAGTACGGCCTTGTGGTACAACCCGCGAACATTCAACAGTTCACTGGACGCATCACTATAGAGCCGCGAGAAGGGTAGACTGGCGCGAGCCCCTCCAGCGCCATACACACGACCGACGGTGTTGCCATTGAGGTCGCTGGTGTACTCCGTCAGATCGAGAACCCCATACGGTGCGAACTTCACCGGACCCAGCGCCAGCGGGACACTCAATTCCTGTCTTGCATCGAAACGGCCAGTATCGACACTGCGGTCCGTCTGCAGAAGGGGATAAGGAATGTATTCTGCCGGGCGCCCCTGCGCGTAACCGGCCGAGCCGCGGGCGCTGTAGACGAACAGGTCGTTGAGGAACGTCTGGCCGATCAAGTGACCGTCCACCCGTGGGAGCCAGTTCGTCCGGTCCACCCACGTCTGACTGACACGCTCTGACAGGAGAGCCGTTGCCCCGAAGTTCCGACGTTCCCAGGTGAGGTAGCCGAACGTCTCCTGGTTCGGTCCCATATCGAATTCGTTCTTGTAGTACTGCTCAAGGAAGTTCTTGTCGCTCAGCAGAGAGAACTGTCCCTGAAAGTACAACTCTTCGGTCAGTTCCTGCTGGTGTCGCCACAGCGCGCGGCCACGGAACTCGGATGGCATCGGCTGGATACCGCGATAACCGCCGAGCAGGTCGTAGCCGCGATCGTATATGCCGTAGAGCTTGATGAGGCCCGAGCCGAGCGGCGAGTCGGTGAGGGTTTCGCCAGGCACCTTGTAGGAGTAGTCGGTGCCAACTGACGGTCCGCGTTTGGCCAGGTAATCAAGGTACAACCGCCAGTTGTGACCCGGCGGCGGGCGCAGCGCGAGCAGTTCATACATATCCCAGGTTGTGTAGAACTGCGGCCCGAACTGCCTGTTGATGCTGAAGCCCAATCCGGTGAGTGGTCCCAGCGGATCTTCACCGTTGAGACGGAGCAGTGGCGTGTAGAACACCGGTACGCCACCGAGTCGCGTCACCACGTTCTCGCCGTTGACGATCTGCTCGGTGATCTGCACCGGCTCGCCCGTGGAGAGATCACGAAACGGTATGCCGAAGATGTTCCGACGCACCACGCGGCGTTCACTGAGGGTGAACCGCCTTGCATCCAGTCGCAAGCCGGGATCACTGGGTAGCTTGCTGGCGTTGGCACTGGACCGCAGGATTTCCCAGTTTTCCAGGTCGAGTCGGCGAACCTCCTCGCCCTTGAGGTGGAACGCATCCGGCGAGTTCGGTAGCGACATCTCCAGGTCTGCCCGAATCGCAACCGCCTTGTTCTCTTCGGTGTCGTAGTAGACCTCTGCAGCACGCAGTGTCTGCGTCACAGGCTTGGCCTTCGTGCCACGCGTGGCGCGGATCACGACGTTCCCCGCCATGTAGACTTCGACCTTTGACTTCGTGTTCGGCCCCGTGACCAGCCCGTTGAGCAACCCCTTTCCGCCGGAGTTGCGAATCCAGACCACGGCGTCGTCGGTGGCGAATTCCGTCTGCTCGGTGCCGTCGAGACTGGCAACGTTGATGACGACGCCGCCGGTAATCAGAATGCGTGTGGTCCCGTCCGGGAAATCGACGCCCTCCTGGTTTCCCAGGATGCCGTACCGCGGCCCGACCTGGTAGCGTTTCGATTTCGACTGCGGAACAGGGATAGCGGCGCCGTTCGGGAGGGTGAAGTCCGGTTGGCGCGAGTCGCGAGGGCGGGGAAGCGACGGCTGATAGGCAGTCCGTGGCGGCACCATCTGGCGCACCGGCATCTCGGCGGCCTCCGGCTGAACCGCGGCAAACGGTTCGCCAAGGTTGCCGACACGACGGTCCGGTTGCGCAGCGGCGGAAGACGCAGCCAAAAGCAGCGCCAACACCGCAGCCAGCCCGACACAGGTTGAACCCCGCCCGCTCCCCACGCGGTTTCTCCAGCCTCGTTGTTTGGCTATGAAGGCCGGGGACTATAGAGGCGGCTCCAGGGGAATCAAGCCGGACTGCGCGGCAGCCGGGAAACCAGGAGTTCCTGTGAGGTGAAGGTGATTCCACACGTCGAAGTGGCCACTCCGGTCGGCCAGGAGGTTCCGCCCGCTCAGTCCATGGCGGCCGTGTTGTAGCGCCATCGACTCGGACAATGGCAACCCTCAAACACCTCTCAAGTAAGCACTCGTCGTGAGGACATCGCGAAATGTGCAGTGCAGACGATGATGTCGATTTGATAGACGCCAGTCGGCTCCTGCTTGGGTTTCAGCCAGGGCAGACACACAATTCAAGACGCAGTAGAGGCAGAACGGGCATTGCAAACCGTAGACGCACTCGATGTCAAGATTTCCTGGATTACCAAGATTGCCAACATCTCCCCGTTGGCAATCTTGCACTCGGATAGCGCGGCTGAACGTAATCTGAACGAACGTCGTGATACGAGAAGAAACTCACCCACTCACGCAAACCGTTCAACAAGCAGTTGAGCAACCGGTTGTCGACCTGCCTGCATCAGCAGGCGGATAATCACACTCCATCGACACGCAAGGGTTTCAGAGCAGTATGCACACACCGTGTGCCGTTCCAGAATCACGCCACACAGTGTGTGCATACTGCTCTGCGCGCAACTGCCTCATTACCAGAATCGGCATCGTTCGCGATCGTGAGTTGACCGTACGCGCGAGCGAGTCGTTCGCTCGGTGCTTCGCTCACGTTCGGGTTTCAGCCCTGGAAGTCTTTCGCGAATGCCTTCGCGTTCAGTTCCGCGCCGGTGGCGTGCCTCGTCAGTTCTTTCCAGGTCTTCGTTCGCCCCGGCTCGAACACCTTCTTCTTCATGAAGTCGCCCACCTTCTTCTCACCGACATAGATTGTCGCCTTCGGCGGCGTGTTGAAGACCTCCTTCGACAGCGCATGGTGAACCTGCGAGGCGAACAACTGCCCCATCATGTAATTGTGGTAGTAGACCGGTGCCGAGCAGATGTGAATCTTGCTGCCGTAGTCCGGCGCGTTTCGGTCCCTGGGCTTCTTCACTTGCTGGTAGTGCTCCACCAGTTCCCACCACAACCCGTTGAGGTCCTGCTTCGGGTTCTCGTACATCGCCTTCTCGAACCGCAACATCACCTGGCACCAGCGGCTGAAGATCAGCAACTGATTCCGCTGAATCTTCGCCGCCGCCTCGTCGAACGCGGCCGGATTCTCGACCTTCACTCCCATCTTTTCGAGCCACGCGCGCGATTTGCTGAACCTCTCGAATTGCATGGCGACACCCTCAGTGGTGAGAATGTGCGCCTCGGCCCGCAGCACATACGGTAGCGACTGGGGAATATTCTTCGACGAGTAGACCGAGTGCCCCAGTTCATGCAGCATCGTTCCCATCCAGAGTTCGTTGGGCACGATGTTGGCAAGCACGCGGACATCACCCTCGCGGTCGATGTCGGTGCAGAACGCGTGCGGCGACTTCCCTTTCTTCTCGTAGAGATCGCTGCGGGCAATCACATCGTCGATGGGAAGCCCGACGCCAGCGTAGAAGTCGCGGCAGAGTTTCAGCAGATCGGCCTTGCGATACGGCGCATCGAGGTCGGCATCGAAAACGGAAGGAGATTCCTGGAAAAACGGATCGTGGTAATGCCACGGCATCAGTTCCGCCGCCTTGATGCCGAGTTTCTTGGCGAGTCGTGAGTCGATGTCAGTCTTGGCTTTGGTGAAAGGCTCTTTCGTGAGTTCATCGAGTTCATCGAAGAGTTTGACAAGCTCCGTCCCGTCCTGTTCGTTCAGCGCGAGCATCATCGCATGGAAGTTCTTGAAGCCAAGCTGCGTGGCGGCCTCGTTGCGGAGTTGTACCAGTTCGCCAAGATCGGCCCGAACCGCAGTACCAACGCCCTTGCTGGCTTCCCACACCTTCCGTCGCAACCCGGAATCGGTCGATTCCTTGAGCGTCTTGCGAACCTTGCTATCCGCGATTTCCTGCCCATCCACCTTCGCGCGGTAGACGTTGAATTGCTGTTCGACGGCGTTGGCTTTCGCCGTGATCTTCTTGAGTAACTCCGGTGGCACCTGCTTCTCGAGATACTGGAGGTAGAGCATCTGAACCTGCCGCGCGGCGAGCGGGTCCGTGATGCTGCCTTTGTCGGCCGACGCCTTCAGCGCCTTGAGGCGGGCGAACCGTTCCTTGTCTGAGAGAGCAGCGTCGATCTTGTTCTGCGCCTCTTCCTTTTTCTTGAAGTCAGCATCCTTGCCTGTGGTATTTGCATTCCACCAGGCGATGCTGGCCTGCACCTCCAGCGGGCGGAGTTTCGCGACGTGTTCCTTGATGAATACAGCGGCCTGATCATTGGCGTCCGCAGCATTCAGCGAATCAGGAAGGACAGTAGCACTCACGATTACGCCTCCGGCGATCAGGAAGTTGCGGCGATCCGTTGACATGAGAGAGTTCTCCACGGGTCAGGTCGAGTAGACCCATTTTCCAAGCAGCAGTGCTGGGGGCAACAACAAAAGAACGAGCAGTCCTGGTAGGCCGATGAATGCCGTGGCGAGAATCGCATCGTACACGATCAGCCCCAGGATACACCGTTTCACGGCGCGCTGAACCTCATGCGGGCCAGGCTTGCGGTATGCACGCGCGATAGGAAGCCCGATCCAGAAACCGAAGCTCACGAGCAGGTATGGGAAAAGAACAGAGCCGTAGCCTCCTGGTAGTCCGGCGCGAACAAAGAGTGCCATGACGAATGATGCGACGAACAGTACCGCGGCGAGCAGGAGCATCCCTCGTCGACTCGTCTGGGCTTCATTCCGCGCGAGGACCGTGACAGCCACGATGTAGATGCCGACCACGGCCGGAAGTAGCCGCGGGGTGAGTGGCTCCACGTCGGCCGGCAACGAGCCAAGCAACGTCAGCCCGAGGGCGACGTTGGCGGCACGACACCATCCCATCGCCACAGGCCCGGCCCAGGTGTGCTTCAGCCATGCGTCGTACAGGAAGATGCTGACCACGAGTACGAGTGCGAGGGTGAATGACTCGGCGTTCCAGGTCACGCCGACCGACGCGGTGGAGAGGCCCGCGAACGTGACACCGAGAACCATCAGCAGAATGCCCAGTACTACGGCGATCCCCACCGTCACACGGCCTGACGGAATCGGCCGGAAGGGGCGTTCATCGGCGTCGATCTTCCGATCGAACACATCGTTCCAAACCATGCCAGAAAGATAGAGCGCCCCTGACGCGAGCAAAAGCAGTGCGAAGCAACCCGATAAAGCTGCCGGAACGTGCGCGGGGTTGAATGCCAGCACCACAGACGCAGCCAACGCGATGTCGGCAAACGCAGTGAAGACGTTCGGTAAGCGGAGAAGTTGGGCGAATGCTAGAAAGCGTGCGCGGTTCATGCGAGTGGTATATCGACAGCGTAGGCCGCCGCACCTGGCGCGGCCGTGTTCCCACCGAGGTGAGCCAGTTCCTCCACCGTATTCACATACCGGATGTCGCGGACGGTCTCCGCGAGTAGCCGGCCGTGCGCAAGGAGTATCTCGCCCTCGTCCAGCCCAATGAGTATCGCCGTGACAGCAAAGCCTTGTCGTCGGAGTGTGCCGAGGGCGATTGCGGTCTCGACGGGCACGCGCGGGAGAATCGCGATCGCGGTCGCATCGCGTGGCATTCGCGAAACCATCTCCAGGCAGAGCCGCGCGAAGTCCATTGCGTCCGAAAGTTCCAGCCGGGCGAGTGCCTCCCGAATCTGTTGGAACTGATCGAAGCCGCGGCGTGTCTCCACCACCAGCGGGCGGAGACGGTCGCTCTCGGCTCCCATCTCGAAGCGTTCGCGTGCTTCCTCGCGCGTCGCGTGTCCTTCGGCTTCAGCTTCGGGCGTTTCTGCAGCCAGCGATTCGATGCGAATACGGTCGGCGGCATCGTGTCCGTTGCTGACAAGCCCCACCTGTTGATTGAGCACCGACACCGCGTAGGCGATGCTCACTGCTGTGGTCACGGCGAGTTCGGACCGGTGAGGTTCACCGCGCGCGTGGTACCCTTCGGAGTGGAAGTCGACCAGGATGGTCGCCCCTGCAAGGGTCGTTGGCTCATAGATACGGCAGTGAAGCTGCCCGGTGCGAGCCGTTACCTTCCAGTGTACTCGCTGCAGAGGGTCGCCCAGCACGTACTGTCGTACTCCAGCAGTACGGGTTGGGTCCTCGTGAAGTCGGTTTTGAAGCCGAACTTCACCGATGGGCCGTTCCGAGGCGAAGTCGTACCTCGGCAGCGGTACGACTCTGGGATAGACCATGACATAGACCGGCATGCCGATGACACGATGTCGTCGGTGGAGGCCGAACACGTCGCCGGTTTCGAGTAGCGTTGGCCCAAGCGGATAGTAGCCGCGCATCGCGAATGTGACCGTATACTTGAGCTTCTTCGTTTGTCTGCCGCGAAGCGAGACGACGTGGACGCGCTTTCCCTTCACTGTCAGCCGCGGCGTGCGACTCTTGACTGCGAAGTCCGGTACGAGGTCTTCGACAACCACCCACGCGACCGGCAGCGTGCCGGTGTTGGTGAGCGTGACTCTCACCTCGCATGTGTCACCGACCTCGTGAGGGGTGGAATCGCACTCGCGCGTGGCCTCAAGGTTATGCACCCATCGGCGTGCGAGCCAACGCGAGAGTAGGTAGACGCCCAGCAGGACGTAGCCCGCGAACGCAACCAGTCCCGCCTTGAGGGCGACCGCCGCGCCGATGAGCAGCACAAGAATGAGAAACCAGATCATACGGGGTGGTGGGTCATGAGCAGGAGAGCTTCCGGTTGCCGCGCGTGACGCTCGCACTCGCCTTTACAGCGGCCATCAATCATCGAAGTAATCTTCTTGCGATGCTTTCATGCGGTCGGTGATGGGCACTCGGGCGTCACTGACGAGGTCCTTCACCACAGCCGAAGCAGTACGCTTTCGGAGGCGACTTTCCGGCTTGAGGATAAGCCGGTGAGCGAGGACCGGTTGCGCCATCTTCTTCACATCGTCCGGCGCGGCGAAGTCGCGACCACTGACGGCTGCGAGGGCTTGAGCGGTCCGAAAGAGCGCGATGGAAGCCCGCGGGCTGCCACCGAGAAGTACATCCTCATTCGCGCGGCTGGAGTGAACCACTTCCAGTATGTAGCGCGTCACCTTGTCGTCAACGTGAACATCGCGGATGGCAGCCTGACATGCGAGCACGTCATCGGCCGTGGCCACCGCCTTGAGTTCCTCGATGGGATGCCCGTGCTGAAGCCGCACGAGCATCTTCGCTTCCTCCTCCATGCTGGGATAACCCAGGCTGAGCCGGACAAGGAAGCGATCGAGTTGTGCTTCCGGGAGTGGGAATGTCCCTTCCTGATCGACCGGGTTCTGAGTTGCGATGACCAGGAACGGTGGCTTCAGTACGAATGTCTGACCGTCCACACTGACGCGACGTTCGGCCATCGCTTCCAGTAGCGCGGCCTGTGTGCGGGGCGTTGCGCGGTTAATCTCGTCGGCGAGGAGTGTTTGCGCGAAGACAGGGCCGGGTCGAAACTCGAACTCCGCCAACTTCTGATTGAAAATGCTCACGCCGGTGACGTCGCTTGGGAGCAAGTCGGGCGTACACTGGAGTCGCTTGAACGAGCAACCAACACTCCGGGCCAGTGCGCGTGCGAACATCGTTTTGGCCACCCCTGGCACATCCTCCAGTAGGATGTGCCCTTCAGAGAAGTACGCCGCGACGGCCATCATCAGTTGTGGACGTTTGCCAATGACGACCTTCTCGATGTTGGCGATGATGCGGTTGGCGACACCCGCGACGTCTGCAGCCATACGGCGAGTCCTTGTGGGTTCGGGTGGTTTCAGCTTACGTGTGTAGACGCCGGCCGCGTGTGGTGATTCCGGTTTCGCAGGCCATGATCGGCGTTTTCCGCGCGAGCCACTCGTTCGCCTGGCGTGTCTCGTTGGTATGTCCGGTAGAATTGTGCGTTGCAACAGGCGGTCGATCCGCCACTGAGGGAGCTGATGCCGTTACACCTGACCGAAGCCCAGCTCAATGAATCCGTCAGGTCGTATGCGCGCAATGACTTTACTACCCTCGATCCCAACTGGACCACTGGCGAAGCGCTCCAGCATATGCGCCAGCACCCGCCGCCGGGTCGGATCATCTACTTCTATGTCGTTGATGAACGGCTTCGGTTGGTGGGCGTCGTCCCCACGCGCCGGCTACTGCTCGCGGCTGCCGAGGCGCGCGTGCAGGAGATCATGATCCCTTCGGTTATAGCGATACCCGCTTCCGCCACACTCCTGGAAGCGTGCGAGTTCTTCACACTCCACCGCCTTCTCGCATTCCCAATTGTGGACGAGCTACGTCGGATCGTGGGCGTGATCGACATTGAGGCGTACGCGGAGGAACTGGCCGAGACGGGTGAGCCGAATGAGCCGACGCTGGCCAAGCCTGACGAGGTGTTCCAGCTCATCGGCGTGCGACTGACGCAGGCCCAACAGGCGCGGCCGCTGGTCGCATTCCGCGGGCGTTTCCCCTGGCTGATGTGCAACGTTGCCGGTGGCACACTGGCCGCAATTCTCGCCGGCATCTTCCAGCATGAACTGGAATGGCAGCACGCGGTTCTGGCGCTGTTCATCCCTGTAGTGCTGGCACTCGCGGAAAGCGTCGCGATTCAGTCCGTCACACTGGCGCTGGATGCGTTCCGCACGGCGGGGCCCTCCTGGCGGGACCTTCTTGGCAGATTGAAGCCAGAAGGGGCAACCGGCTTGTTATTGGGACTCGCGACGGGGTTACTTGTTGGCACCATCGCGGCGCTCTGGCAGCAGATCGGTATCCTTTTCGTGATCGTTGGAGGGGGAATTGCCATTGGCGTAACAGGCGCCGCAGTCGCCGGGCTGAGTATCCCGCATCTGCTGCGATTGCTGAAACGCGACCCGCAGGTAGCGGCAGGCCCAATCGCTCTCACTTGCGCCGATGTGGTAGCCTTGCTTGCGTACTTCAACCTCGCGCGACTTCTCACCTGACGCAGCTTGCCGAACTTGAATGAAACCGCGCCGTTTCCTTGAGTTTGATTCAGGTAGCGTTCAGGTGGCGCCGATAAATCCTCCGATGCCGGCTTGTGCCGGGCGGTTTGCGGAGGGAGGCTGGATATGCCGATCGCGCCACGCTGGTTGGGGGTTCTCTTCGCGAGTGGCTTGCTGGCATCGGTCGGCTGTCTCCATTCACCACCTGGTCCCATGGGGCCAGAGGGAGGCGGTGCGCCGCCGATCGCCGTACCACCGCCGGGCACAGTGCCTGTGGAACTCCAGAAGATCGTGCTGCCGCCCTACGTCATCGAGGCGCCGGACCAGTTGCTGATCGAGGTGGTCCATCGTACCAAGCAACCGCGAATCGGGCAGGACGGCAAGGCGCTGAAGAATGAGAAGACCGGGGAAGTGATCGAAGACCCAGTGAGTGAGCGGCTCCCCGTGCAGGCGATTTCGGGGCCGTTTATGGTGCGGCTCGACGGCACAGTGGGACTGGGATACTGGGGTTCGGTTCCCGTCGCTGGGTTGACGCTGGAGCAGGCGTCTGAGGCGATTCGTGCCCAGGTGGTACGAAACCCGGTGCTTGCGCAGTATGGCACGAAGGCCGAGAACATCACAGTGATCGTGGATGTGATCGCGTACAATAGTAAACGGTACTACGTTATCACCGACGGGGCCGGTTTCGGCGAGCAGGTCACCGCCTTACCGATTACTGGCAGTGAGACGGTGATGGACGCCATTGCCAACATTGGTGGGCTGTCGGACGTGTCCAGCAAGCGAAATATCTGGGTGGCGCGACGCACTCCGCACCCCGGCCAGCCCTGGCAGATTCTGCCGGTGGACTGGGTGGGCACCAGTCAGCACGGCATCACAACCACAAACTATCAGTTGATGCCAGGCGACCGTGTGTATGTGAAGGCCCAGCGCATCGTGACCATCGACCGCACGCTGGCCCGCGTGATCTCGCCCATCGAGCGGATGTTCGGCATCACACTGCTTGGCACGAGCACGGTTAACCAGATTGTCGGCCGCGGCAACGGCTTCGGTGGCAACAACAACCGTTAGTGCGGCACACGAGCCGTCCGACTGGCTAGCCCTTCGGACGGCTAACACCGGGAGATCGGCATGATTCGCGAAGTCCTGACCGCCGCTGCCATACTGGGCACCGCCGGCCTCGCCGCTGCTCAGCCGTTCCAGCGACCCCAGTTTCAGGGAGGGGCGTACCAGCTTCCATTCACGCAGTCCTCCCTGGGGTCGTACTTTCAGACGCCGACCGTGATGCCGAACATCTTTAACCCGGTGAATCAACCGCTTAGCCCATACCTGAATTTGATGCGCGGCGGCAATCCGGGTGTGAACTACTACTACGGTGTAAGGCCGGGAACAGCAGGTGGAACGGGCTTCGGCATCGGAGCGCCCTTCACTGCCGGTGGTGGGAACCGAGCGATGTTTTTCCCCCAACAGATGAACGCACCTGACCCCGAGGAAGCGCAAACCGAGAACGGGGCTTCGAAACCACCGACGCTGCCACCCGCCGGCCATCCAGCGGTGTTCAACAATACACTGGGCTTCTTCCCCTCGCCGTATGGCAATCGCGGCGGTGGGCTGAGGCCAGGACTGGCGGGTATGGGGAACCGGCCGCCAGTCCGGCGGCGCTAGTCAGCAGCATAACGTGGCCGTCGTGACGGCCGTGATTCAGAGCGAACCGCGCACTCAAGGATGAGGCCATGCGGGTTATCGTAGGTACCATCGCCGGGTTGGGGTTGGCGGTCACTGTTGCGGCGGCTCAGCCGCCAATTCAACCGGGACGCGCAGCCGCACTTGGGACGCCAGTACCACTGGCTCCCAGTCGGATACCGACCGTCGCGCGCGGCGTTGCAGACGACCTCCCGCCGAGTGGATTGAACTTCCCCACCACACCGCTGAAGCGTGGCAACACCGCCTCGGCGTCGGGTCCGGGTTGGCTCAACGGTGCCGATCCAAACGTGAAACCTGCGGCAGGTACCGTCGCGGGAAAGGGTGCGCGTCCGCTCGTACCGCAGGGAACTGGGTCGAAGGACGAATCTCCGTCGCAACTGCGTTTCCTCGGTCGCCTCAAGGGGACAGGTGAGAAGCAACCCACCGCGCCCGCACCCCTACAACCCAATCGCCTCGCACGTCCGCATCCGGAAACGCCGACGGCACGAACACCATTCCGTGGCACAGGTGCCAACGGAGCGCCGGTCTACGCCGGACCGCCCGCCTACAGGTGGTACGGTTGGGGGAGCGTGACGCCCGGCGCAAACCCGCTGGCGCCCGCTGGTCAGTATCCCAAGGCGTCCGCCAACTGGTACTCGATTACAGGAGCGACGCCAGGTGCGTTCCCTGTTCCCATTGCTAACGGCGTTCCCGTCATGTCGGGAACTGAACCGCCACACTATGGGCTGGCTCGCACTGTTCCCGCTCCGCAAGCGGAACCACCTGTCCGTCAGTATCAGCCGAACTGGCAGCCTCAGCCTGTGAGCGTTCAACCGTCACCGCGCGTGGGTACACAAACGCCGCCACCGATCAGAACGCCGCAACTCTCGCACCCGGAATCGAAGTTCCTGCCAGGAACGACAATCGCAACTCCCACACACACACCAGTGGGCGTGCCAACATTGACCCCGCCGCCAGGTGGTCAGTCGCAGGTTGCCGTTTCACCAGCACCCAAGATGCCTGCGCCAGTGATCGCGCCACTGGCGATTCCGGTACCGCTGCTTCCGGAGAGACCGAAATCGGAAGCGGTCGCGGCGCTGCCTCCGCTCCCGGTGATTCCCCCGGTGGAGATTGCAAAGCCCTTGCAGACTGTGCCGGAACAACACCCAACCGAGACGACACCATCACCGCTACCGACTTCTGTCAGGACAGAGCAACCGCGCTGGCAACCCGCAGCGAAACCCATGACCCCAGCGCCAGGCACATGGGCACCCGCCCAGGGTCACGCGCCGCTCCCCACCGTACCCGTGGGAGCATCGCCAGCGGTGGGAAGCCTGGACGCGCGGCCAGTCGTCGCGCGTGGCCAGATCGACGACTCTCAGCCTGATTCTGTCGCGGCGCTCATCCAGAGTGTCTGTCAGGGGCGTGCAGGTGGTGTCGAAGTCCGTCACTCGGGCACGAAGAAACTGCAGGTGTGCTTCGAGGTGCGAAACGCGCCTGAGGCAAAGAAACTCGTCGCCGAGATCAGCAAACGCCCGGAACTGATTCCTTACCAGATCGACTTCTGCGTGCTGGTGAAGTAACCCATTTACGGCGCGATGACGGCCTTCGCGAGGAGCGCGCCAGCGGCACCGCCCAGCAACGGGCCGATCACGGGCACCCATGCGTAGGCCCAGTCCGAGGTACTCTTCCCTGCAATCGGTAGGATGGCGTGGGCGAGGCGCGGCGCGAGGTCGCGCGCGGGATTGATTGCGTAACCGGTCGTGGCACCGAGGCTCAGACCGATCCCCCACACCAGCGCGCCGCCGAGCGGGGCCGCCAGTGCGCCCCCCATCCCTTTCTCCGCAAGCAACGAGTTCAGCCCTTTCTCCACAACCGCGGTACCGACAAAAACGAGGATGAACGTCGCGATGGCTTCGCTGAGAACGTTGGAGGGGTAGTTGCGAATGGCCGGCGACGTGCAGAAGACTGCGAGCTTCGCGCCAGGGTCCGATGTCTCGCGCCAGTGCGGAAGATAATGCAGCCAGACGATGACCGACCCGGCGAACGCGCCGGCGAACTCCGCTGCAGCGATTGCGAGAGCCTTCTCCACCGCAAGCCCGGCAGTCAACGCGCCTGCCAGCGGCCCGACTGGGTTCACGTAACCCGGCGCACCGATCGCGCGAGCAGTATAAATGCCCCCCATCACGGCAAACGCCCAGCCGGCTGTGACAACGATCCAGCCGGCGTTCTGCGACTTCGTTTTGTCCAGCACAACCCCTGCGACAACGCCGCAACCGAGGGTGATGAGAACCATCGTTCCGAGGAACTCACCAAGCAACTCGCTGGCTGGAAGATCCAACGGCATCCCGCTCATGGCACCGAACATTTCGTTCACGGTCACACTCCAAGCGTATGAGTTTCGCAGAGCGTAACCGCCCCGCGTTCGCGACGCTACCCCTCTACGACCTCTCGCATGATCTGCCACAGCGCTTCCACATCGGCTCGCGTGGTGGTCAGGCTCCCCACGGAGACGCGGACCACCCAGCGATCGCCAAGCAGCGTGGGCGTCAGATACGCGGCGCCCGAAGCATTGACACGCTCGGCCCATCCCCGCGTGTGGATGTCGAGCGACTCACCAGAAAGGCCGGGTGGTGAGTGTAGCACGCACACAGTCTGGAGTGGTACCGGGGCAACGACACGCCAGTTCGCAGTCGAAGCGATCTGCTCCGCGAGCCACTGCGCGTTACCGATGTCTCGCCGCAACCGCGATTGCAACCCGCACACTCCTTCGGAACGAATGAGACACCAGAGCTTCAACGCCCGGAAGCGTCGTCCGAGCGCGATACCCCAGTCGCGGAAGTTCGTCACCAGGTCATCGGCAGCTGTGCGGAGATAGCTGGGACTTGTGGACATCACACGGACCAGATGCTGCGGGTCGCGATAGAACGAGAGCGAGCAGTCAAAGACCGCACCCAACCACTTGTGCGGATTGAAGACGAGCGAGTCGGCACGTTCAACACCATCCCACATCCACCGGCACTCCGGCAGGATCATCGCGGAACCGGCCATCGCACCATCGACATGCAGCCAGAGATTGTGTGCCTCTGCGAGTTCGGCAAGTGCGCGAATCGGGTCGAGAGCCGTCGACGCCGTTGTGCCCGTGGTCGCAATGACGGCGCAGGGAAGTTTCCCTGCCTCGATATCCAGACGTATTGCTTCTGTCAGCGATTTCGGGCACATCGCGAACTGTTCATCGACTGGAACCGCGCGTACGTTCTCGCGGCCAAAACCGGCCAGGAGCGCGGCTTTCTCAATAGAACTGTGGCTCTGCGTTGATGCATACACCGTGAGTGGACGCGGCTCCGATTGCAACCCTCCCCGATCCAGCGAGAAGTTCGAGGTTCGCTCGCGTGCGCAAAGAAGCGCGATGAGGCTCGCAGTGGATGCTGTATCATAGATCACGCCTTTCCATGCCGGCGAAAGCCCCACCATCTGCCGCATCCAGTCGCACGCGACCTCTTCCAGTTCCGTGAGTGAGGGGCTGGCCTGCCAGTTGAGACCGAGCACGCCGAGACCGCTGCTGAGCAGGTCGCCGAGAACACTGGCGAGATCCGCGTTGGCAGGGAAGTAGCCGAAGAAGCGCGGATGTTGCCAGTGAGTCAGTCCCGGAACGATGTGCGACTCGAAGTCGGCGAGGAGCGCGTGGAACGGTTGCGGCTCTGTCGGTGGTTCCGTGGGTAAGTGTGCGCGCACCTCGCCTGGTTCGGTTGTCGCTCGTACGGGTCGTGCCGCAATCGCATCGCGGTAATCAGCGATCCAGTCTATGAGCCGGTGGCCGTGTGTGCGGAACTCGGCGGGTGTCATCGAAACCTCGGCGGATCAGAATACCTGTAACGATCACGCCGCGAGTGAATCTCGCGGCGTGATCGTTACAGCATGTCTACAACTTGAACGAAGCAGCAGGAACCGTATCGCGTGATCCGCTCACACAAAACACCCGCGACTACGTAGGCGTCATCGTGCTGGCGGCCAGCGGCCTCGTCAGACCAGGGCGATCGTGTGGTTGCTCAGTTGCTCGTAGCCAGTGTCGGTGATGAGGTAGTTATGTTCGATGCGAAGACCGCCGATTCCATCGACATACAGACCCGGTTCAAGTGTCACCACATCGCCCGCGACGAGAGTTTCGGACGAGTGCCTCACGAGATACGGTGGCTCAGGGTGGGACAGCCCCAGACCGTGCCCACCATGCGTGGTGAAGTGGTCCGCCATGTCGCCGAAGGCACTCCGCATCGCATCGTAAACCTGCTGGCAGGTCGCGCCGGCCTTCAGTTGGTTCGCGCCGGCGGCGAGCGCCTGGAGGCTCAGGTCCATCAGACGTTGCTGATCGGCGGTCGGCTTGCCACCCACGCAGATCGTGTTGGTGAAGTCGCTGCGGTAACCCTGCACAATGACCGAGTAGTCCAGGATGAAGAACTCGCCCGCCTCGATCCGGTGCGGTGTAGGTGGCCCACCACGCTTCTTTGCTCCGGGCGACACGGTAAAGTCGCCGTAGACGGTGGTGAAGTGGCCCAGTGCCTCGTAGCAGGCTCGCGCAACACCAGCGTAGACCTCCAACTCACTCATACCAGGCTTGATGTTCGCACGGCCCCAGGCATGGCCGGCGTCACACGCCTTCATGCACGTCCTCAAGAGCGCGAGTTCGTCCGGGTCCTTGCGTCGCCGCATCTCGGAGATAATCGCGAATAACTGTGGTGCCAGTGGGTCGCCGATGAAGTCGTGAACACGCGCGCCGCTGGCCTGAAGAGCGTCACGCAGGAGGATGCGGCGGTTGGCCGTTTCCGGTTCCTGACCGGTGTACCAGAGGACGGATTTCTTCTCATCGACATGCGTTGCGCCGACACCAGGGAGTTTGTTTTCGTGGTAGAGAGTGGTGCGACCGTCGTTCTGGAGAACGAGGAGCGCACCGAAGTCCGCCGAACTGCTCACGGCCTCCACATAGAGGTTTGCGAAGTAACGGAGGTGGATCGGGTCTACCAGCACGATCGCATGGGCTGGCTTCAACGCCTCAAGGAATCGTTGCCGGCGCGACCTGCAGCCCTCGGCAGTTAGCATGTGACGTTCCCCGCAGGTTGCAGGATCAGGTTGAAAACATCAGTCCAGCCGCGTGCGCGATCCCCAAGGATGAGCAGTTCGATCAATCGGTCTCGCCACCGCTGCTCCCACCGCCGCGCGTGCTCATCAGCGCGTCGATCGCAACGGCCGCCCCGAGGATGAGCATCTTCACAGACGGTTGGTCGGCAAACGCCGGTTGAATCTGCACCGCATAGGTATCGGCGCTGGTGAACATCTCCTTCATTGCGCCGGCCCACTTCTTGGAGACCTTCCCCATCTCTGTCTTGCCGTCGGGCTGAAAGAACGTGTAGTCCGACTTCATCATCTTGCCGCGAATCTCGGCGACGTGCTTACCGGTGGTGTCATAGACATGGAAGCCGCCGCTGAGGCTGAACTTTTTCGCCTTGTACTTTCCGATGACTGCACCGTGCGCGTCGACCACATCGACTGTTTTGAACAGCAGGCCCGTACGCCGGATCGAGAACACGAGTGAGTCATCGGGTTTCTCGCGGAAGTCGATCTGCGTGTTGGGTGGGCCGAGGACCATCCCGATAATTGCAGCCAACGTGCCCGTCTTCTGTTCGGCGGTGCCGATGACGGTGCCGCCCTCATCGAGAATCTCGTAAGAGTTCCGCGACGACATCATCTTGGCTTTTTCCTTCACCACGAACGTGTTTCTCTCCAGCATGGCAGGCTGCTCCACGAGCGAGTGTTAATCCAGATGACGTAACACGGTTAAAGTAATAAACCAGCGTGCGCCCGGCCACAAGCGAATTGAGAACTCCCCTGTGCATTCCCCACTGCTCGACAAGCGCGAGGTTCGCATCCGTCGGATGTTCAGCCAGATCGCGCCCTGGTACGACTTCCTGAACCACCTGCTGTCGCTCAACATCGACAAGCGGTGGCGCAATCGCACGGCGCGTCTGGTGCCGCCAGGCCCGGCGACTCTGGGTCCGATCCTCGATCTCTGCACCGGCACCGGCGATCTCGCACTCACTTACGACCGCGCCGCTGGCGGTTCGGTTCCCGTGTTTGGCGCAGACTTCTCACACGAGATGCTGCTCCGTGCCCAGAAGAAAGCTGAGGCCGCCGGCGCCGCATCCCGCGTGCAATTCGTGGAGGCCGACGCACAGGCGCTCCCCTTCCCTGACGATGCCTTCCAGCTTGTCACCGTCGCGTTCGGACTCCGGAACGTGACAGACACCGATCGTGGGCTACGTGAAATGGTACGTGTGACGCGCCCAGGCGGCCGCGTCGCGGTGCTGGAGTTCTCGAAGCCGCGCAGCCCTATCCTCGGCCGGTTGTACCTCTGGTACTTCCGCACGGTATTGCCCATGGTTGGGCAACTCATCTCGCGAAGCCAGGAGAGCGCTTATCGTTACCTCCCTGCGAGCGTGTTGAACTTCCCCGATTACGAAGCACTCGCCAACCGCATGCGCACCGCAGGGTTGGAGGAAGTGAAGTACGAGCCGTTCACGTTCGGGGTGGCGACTCTGTATGTTGGTGTGAAGAGCACCGCAACCTGCTCACCGGTCTCCCCTCGCTAGGATGCGATGAGGCCGCACGAAGTTCGGGTGCGGTTTCATTCACTCTGTGCCACTGAATCCCGTGAGTTTTCCCCCAGATGCCTGACCAGTTCCACGAACAGCACCTACTCATCCGCGCAGCGCGAGGCGAGCGCGTTGAACGCCCGCCCGTGTGGGCAATGCGCCAGGCCGGTCGCTGGGACCCGGAATTTCGCGCGATCCGCGCCAACATGACATTCTATGAGTTCTCCGAGAACGTGGAAGCAGCGGCTCGTGCCTCGCTCTGCCCCAGGCGGTTTGGAGTTGATGCCATTATTCTCTTCTACGACATCACCACGCTACCAGTTTCGATGGGGCTGCCCTTCGCGCTGAAGAGTGGCGCGGGACCAGTACCAGACCATCCTGTTCGTACACACGCGGACCTCGACCGTCTCAGCGCGAACCCGCACCCGGACAGCTATGCCCATATCCGCGCCCTCCTGGCGCGCGTGAAGAGTGAGCTACGTGGCGAGTTGCCAGTGCTGGCGTTTGCAGGCTCGCCATACACAGTCGCGGCGTATTGCATTGGCACAGGCAAGGACACGGAAGCCACACGGCGATTTGCCGCGGAGAATGAGAGCGTCTGGAACGGCCTGCTGGAGAAGTTGGCCACTGCGACGGTCGGCTTCCTCAACATGCTCATTGCCGATGGCGCGGATGCGTATCAACTTTTCGATTCGTGGGCCGGGCTTCTCACGCCCCAGGAATACACACTCTGGGCGCAGCGCTATCATGCAGATATTCTCGCTCGCGCTACAGGTGTACCGCGGATCCTCTTCGTGAAAGAAGGGCCTTATCTCGCGGAGATGTGCACGACCGGGGCCGAAGTGATTAGCCTCGGCAGCACGCACGACCTGGCAGCAGCGCGGCGTGATTACCCGAACCTCGTGTTCCAGGGGAATGTGGATGAGCATATCCTTCGTGACGGCACGCCCACGCAGGTGCGCGAGGCGGTTCGCCTCTGCCTTCGCGCTGGAGGTGGCCACCGGCACGTCGTCAACCTCAACCACGGAGTCGATAAGGGAACACCCGTCGCGAACTTCGAGGCGTATGTAGACGCCGCTAGAGAGTAGACGCAGCAGCAGTAGTATGGCGATCACTTCAACTTTCGCAGTACATCCACCGGGCTAATCACTCCGACAATCACACCACCGGCGTCTTTCACGAAAATATGGTGGACGCCGACTTCCAACAACTGCTCCAGCACAGACCCCGCAGATGTTTCTGGTCGCACTGAGAAGACCGCAGGTGTCATCACTTCCGTGACAGGGGTGTCGTCTGGTTCCAGGCCAGGCTGTCGTCTGCGCGTGTGCATGAGAACATCAGTCTTCGTGACAACACCGATGGGATGGCCGGCCTCGTCGATAACGACAGCAGCCCCGAATCCGCGTTCCGTGAGGAACACGACTGCTTCCGGTACGGTGTCGCTGCTGGCGATGGATACCGGACCAGAGTTCATGATGTCCGCAGCAGTGGTGGCGTGCAATGTGAGTGGCATGGCGATCGGCTCCAGGGAGGGCAGGTGACGCTACCGTCGCACTCCGTGTACCAGGAGTCAAGCACCGCGATCTACTTCGGTTGAGAAATCTCACGCGCCGGGATTGGTGAGTCATGAACGGGTCGGCAACCGCCAGACATGCCGACAGAGCATACGGCTCCCAGTTCGTGAGCTGCGCTAGGCAACTGGCGTGGCATCCGTCATAATCCGTTCATGAGCGAATCACCCGTAACGCTGGCATACGACCGCGGCACCGTCGTCGTCAGCGGCGGACCGCCTGGCTTCCTCTTCGATACACTTCCTGGCGTGGTCTTCGACCCACGCACCAGCACACAGCGCGCGCAGGGCCGGCACTACCGAGCCATTGTCGAGCAACTCATCAAGGAGAAGGTGGCTTACGAAGATTCCGCGCGCGGGTGGGCGAATGAACCGTGTGGCTGGAAGCTCAACAACGCCCGTACGCCCTACGACTACCAGACAGCGGCGGTGAGTGCGTGGCTGAAGAGCGGACGTCGTGGGCTAATCGTGATGCCGACCGGAACAGGGAAGACGTTCACAGCGCTTCTGTGCATCGAAAAGATCAGCAGACCGACGCTCGTTGTCACGCCGAAGATCGACCTCATGGTGCAATGGGCCGGCGACATGGAGAAGTCGTTCGGTATCGAAGTGGGAATGGTGGGCGGCAACGAGTTCCAGTGGAAGCCGATCACCGCTATCACATACGATTCCGCGTACATTCATCTGGAACGATGGGCAAACAAATATGGCCTTATTATCTTCGACGAATGCCACCACCTTCCAGGTCCGGCATTCAGTGTGATCGCTGGCGCGAGCCTCGCCCCGTTCCGGATCGGTCTGACCGCCACACCCGAACGATCTGACGGCGGAGAGATGTTATATCCCGATCTCGTCGGACCCATATCCTATCGTCTCGACATCACCGACGTGAGTGGCGAGCATCTCGCGCCGTATGTGGCTCGTCGACTCTTCGTTGATCTCACACCAGAAGAGGAAGCGACGTACCGCAACTGCCGTGAGGAGTATCGCAACTTCGTTAACGACCGGCACATTAACATGAATGGACCCGATGGCTTCCGCCGATTTCTGTTCGAGGCGAGCAAGTCGCCCGATGGCTGGAAGGCGATCCGTGCGTACCGCGAGCAAAAGCGCATTATCCAGGCGGCCAGTGGTAAGTTCAGGTTGCTCGAAGAGTTGCTGGGTCGGCATGCGAACGACCGTACCCTTATCTTCACCGCCGATAACGCGACTGTGTATGAGATCGCGCGTCGGTATCTGATTCCGGCAATGACGAACCAGACCAAACCGAAGGAACGGAAGGCAATCCTCGCGAAGTTCCACTCCGGCGAGTACAACGCCGTGGTAACCTGTCAGGTACTCAACGAAGGTGTTGACGTACCGGCGGCCGGTGTGGGGATTGTGATGGGTGGTACGGGCAGCGCAACGGAGAACGTGCAACGCCTCGGCCGCATCCTCCGTAAGTATGGTGACAAGCAGGCCGTGCTTTACGAGATCATCGCACGCAACACCACCGAGGAGTTCGTGTCGGATCGACGGCGACAACACAGGGCGTTCCAGTAACTCCGCGAACCCCGGCCACACGTCCGGAGCGGAACCTCGCGCTGACCAATCGACATGCTCACAGGCAAACTCGTTCGCGTTCGACATGCGAAGAACAAACTCGTTCCGCTCTATGTGACTCCAGCGGACCCGGGATTACGCGCGCTGTCGGAACAAATTCTCCTCGCTTATCGCAACGCGCCTGGTCGCACGCGCGGGGAGATTGACGATGATTTGAAGGATTTCATCCCGGAAGGGCCACGCGGGTTACTCCCAGGAGGGTTGGCGAAACTCTGCGAGGATCGCTGCGAGTTCGAGGTGGCCGCCGACCATCCGCCCGACGAACTGCGCGAAGCCGTGTTCAAGGCCGCCGCCGAGGCGCGTGTCAATGCGGTGAGGTCGAGTCAGGCATTCGATCGCCGCGCCGTAATCGCGGAAGTCGCCGAACAACTCTCACTCACCCTCACCCCCGAGCAACTCGATCGGAGCCTCTTCGCGGACCTCAAGGCCGAACAGCGCGTCATCACGTTCGAGGAACTCACCGCGGAACAACTCCTCCACCGTTATAACGTCTCGCTCGCACAGGCGATCATCCTGCGTTCCACACTGATGGAAGTGCGTGTGTATGCGGAATCGCCAGCCCGTTTTCGGCAACTCTTTCGCGCGGTAAAATTCCACCGGCTCATCTGCACCATTGAGGAAACACCTGGTAACAGCTACAAGCTCACACTCGACGGCCCGCTGTCACTCTTCTCGTCCACTAACAAGTATGGGTTGCAACTGGCACTCTTCCTCCCCACCCTTCTCCACTGTAAAGCATTCGACCTGCGGGCCAATGTCCGTTGGGGCGCAGAACGCAAGGAGAAGCAGTTCGCGCTTTCGGGACTCGACGGGTTGCGTTCCCACACACCCGACTTCGGTGTCTACACACCGCCGGAATTGCAAATGTTCGCCGATTCATTTGCATCAAAGGTAAAGGGGTGGATTCTGGATGCGGACCCGCACCCGATCGCGCTGAAGACTGGCGTATGGGTGCCGGACTTCAAGCTGACTCATGCCAGGAGTGGCAAGGAAGTATTCGTCGAGGTCTTCGGCTTCTGGCGGAAAGGCGACATCGAGAGACACTACGCGAATCTCTCGAAGGGTGCGTCCGGAAAGTTCGTACTCTGCGTTAGCGAGCAGATGCGCACCGACGAGGATGCGGAAGTATCATTCGGTAATGGTGTTTACCGCTACAAGCGAACGCCGCTACCGGAGGAAGTGGCACGCATGGCGGAGAAGGTCGCTGGGGTGTAGCGACCCACAACTCATCAGACGCTTCGTGGTGACAGCAAAACTGCCTTTCCACTCTCCAGATGTGCGAGGATCGTTCGCGCGGCCTCGTTCGCGTTCCCGTCGATCACGGCTTCCGCGATGCGAACGTGTTCCTCATACCCTTGGTTTAACCGGTCGGGATTGCGTGTCTGCACCCGTACGATGGCGCGGTGAATCTTGTCTCGCAGAGCCTCCATCGCGCGGAGGAACTCGCGATTGCCGTGGAACTCGCACAGCATCAGGTGGAACTCCGTGTCCAGTTCGATGTTTCCTGGCACATCGCCAGTAAGAACCACCCGACGTTGCCGCTCAAGATTCTCACGCAGTCTGGCGACCTGCGATGGTGTCAATCGCCCCGCGATGCGACGCACGACAAACACCTCAATGGCCTCGCGATACTCGAACTGATCCGCGATGTCATGGATCGACAGTTCGCAGACGACGACCCCCTGCTGCGGCGAGATGGCGACAAGTCCTTCCATCTGCAGCTTCTCCAGAGCTGCGCGTACCGGCGTCTGACTCATCTTCAGTCGCAACGCGAGCTGACGCTCAGAGAGGAACCGCCCCGCCTCGAACTCGCCGGAGAGAATTCGCTCCTTGATCTCGGCATATGCGGCCTCCTTCATCAACCGTCGGCCGCCACGTGCACCAGCCAGAGTATTTCGGTTGACAGTCTTCGACCCGGACGATCTGCCCACGACCAACCTCTGCGTTGAGGAATGTATCGAACGTCGGATTCCCTTCCTTGACATGATACTGTGACCTCAGTAAAGTAGCAACTAGCCTGGCTGGTTTTCCCTCCTGTAGAATGCAACTCTCACCCCCGACGCGGGGAAGCAGAGTCAGCCCACCCGACGCGAAGGACCGAGGTTCTCTCATGACCCCACTTCGTCATTGCGATTCGGTCTTCACAGGGTCTCGCGTCGCGCTCTCGACAATTGCTTTCGGGGTATTGCTGCTCGCCGCATCAGGAGAGACTGCACGCGCCGCACCGCCGATCACGAAGCCATCGGCAGCAGGGATCGAACACTTCGAGAAGAAGGTACGGCCGGTACTCGTCAAGCACTGCTACAAGTGCCACAGCGCCGAATCGAAAAAACTCAAGGGTCAGTTGCGTCTCGATACACGCGACGGGGTGTTGCGCGGCGGCGCGACGGGTCCAGCGGTCGTGCCTGGCGATCCGGCGAGGAGTCTGCTGATCAAATCGATCCAGCATGCCAAGGATGTCGAGGCGATGCCACCGGACAGGAAGCTCTCCGCGCAGGAGATCGCCGATCTCGCGGCTTGGGTGAAGATGGGTGCCCCCGACCCACGTACCGGCGGCAAGAGCGCCAGCCGCATCGACCTGGAGAAAGCAAGAGAGTTCTGGTCGTTCCGACTGGTCGAACGCCCCAAGGTGCCACAGGTTCGGAATCCGCAAAACGGAAGCCAGAATCCCATCGATGCCTTCATCCTGGCCAGGCTCAGCTCGAAGGGGTTGAAGCCTTCACCACCAGCCGGGAAACGCACACTCATCAGGCGAGCGACCTTCGACCTCACCGGGTTACCGCCCACGCCTGAAGAGATCACGGACTTCCTGAATGACAAATCACCAGACGCATTTGCGAAAGTGGTGGATCGGCTACTTGCCTCACCCGCGTATGGCGAACGCTGGGGACGGCACTGGATGGACGTGGTCCGCTACTCCGACACTGCCGGCGACAACTCGGACTACCCCATCCCACAAATGTACCTTTACCGAAACTGGATCATCGACGCCTTCAACCGCGACCTCCCGTACGACAGATTCATCCGTCAACAGATTGCCGGCGACTTGCTTCCGCATACAGATGATGCCGACCGGCGCGCGAAGATCATCGCCACGGGGTATCTCGCGAACACGAAACGATTTGGATCCTACGACGATTCGCAATATCCGTGGTATCTAACATACGAAGATCAGATCGACAATCTCGGCCGCACCTTCCTGGGGCTCACGATTAACTGTGCGCGTTGCCACGACCACAAGTTCGACCCCATCAGCCAGACCGACTACTACGCCCTCTATGGCTTCTTCTCCAGCACGCGCTACCCGTGGCCGGGAATCGAACTCGACAAGGTGCAGCATGACTTCGTTCCGCTCGGGCCACCTGAGAAAATCGCCGCCATTGAGAAGGAACGACGCGCGAAGATCGCGGAACTCGATGCGAAGGTGAAGGCTGCCGAGGCTGAGAAGAAGGGCGCGGAGAAAGAGCTTGCCGCGGCCGAGAAGATCAAGGACCAGGTCCAGAAGAAAGCGAAAATCGCCTCCGGAAACAGGAAAGTGAACGCACTGAAGCAGAAGATCAAGGCGGCACGGCAAACTCTCGAAAGTTACGTCAAGAAGGCGCCGCAGTACGAAACAGCCTATGCCGTCGCGGAGGGGAAGACTGCCGGGAAGAAGAAAGTCGGAAACGCTTGCGTGCAGATCAAGGGCGACCCGGAGCGACTTGGCCCGGAGGTGCCTCGTCGCTTCCCCACGGTGCTTGGTGGGCAGATGCTGCCGAAAAGCGAGAAGGGAAGCGGTCGGCTTTCACTCGCCAATTGGATCGCCGATCCGAAGAATCCGCTCACCGCGCGGGTGATGGTCAACCGCATCTGGCAGTATCACTTCGGCACGGGACTGGTGAAAACCGCGAGCAACTTCGGCTCAATGGGAATCCCACCCACGCACCCGACCTTGCTCGACTGGCTCGCAAGCGAGTTCGTCTCGCCAACGGTAAACCCCAAGGCGGACGGCACGCATCAAAGCGCCTGGTCGATCAAGCGTATGCACCGGTTGATCATGCTCTCGAGTACATACCAGCAATCCAGCCGCGACGATGAAGCCAACAGCAAGATCGATGTCGCAAATGACTATCTCTGGAAGTTCGACCGTCGCCGACTCGATGCCGAAAGTATTCGCGACACACTCCTGGCCGTTGGCGGCAACCTCGATCGCACACCAGGCGGCCAGCATCCGTTTCCGGCCATGAAGGGCTGGAACTTCACGCAGCACAACCCGTTCAAGGCGGTGTATGAGACAAACAAGCGCAGCGTGTATGTGATGACGCAAAGGTTTCAGCGTCACCCATTTTTCGGGCTGTTCGACGGGGCAGACACCAACGCGAGTACCGATCACCGGTTGGTCAGCACGACGCCGCTTCAAGCGCTCTACCTCATGAACGACCCGTTCGTCCATGCTCAGGCCAGAAAGTTCGTCGAACGACTGAAGAAGGAAAAAACGTCTGGACAGGATCGGATTCGTCAGTCATACTTATTACTGTACGGAAGGCCACCATCAACTGAAGAGGTGTCCGCGGCAGAAAGATATCTGGCGAAATTGGCGAGGGAACATCCGGGACCGCGCGCGAATGACGAAGCGTGGGAGAGTCTGGCCCGCGCGCTGTTCCTCAGCAACGAGTTCGTGTACGTGGATTGACACGCTTGCACACGCTCTCGTGGCCACTCCCACCGCGAGAATGAACGGTCGATACAGGAACTGCCAATGTTTACTACACCGAACCCGCATCGCCGATCGGTAATCCGCTCGATGCTCGGCGCGTCGCTCTTGCCCGCGATCCTCGCGGATCTGGATCGCGCACAGGGAGCGGAATCTCTCGCTTCCCACGACCCGCTCGCGCCGAAGAAGCCGCACTTTGCGCCGAAGGCCAAGCGCGTCATCTGGCTCTTCTCCACCGGCGGCGTGTCGCAGATGGACACGTTCGACCCCAAGCCGAAACTCATTGCCGCTGATGGCAAGACACTGGGAGTCGGCGGCGGGTTGTCGCTGGAGAAGCGACCACTGCTCAAGCCTCGCTGGCAGTTCAAGCCCGGCGGCAAGTGCGGAACGCAGGTCAGCGATCTCTTTCCGAATATCCGCGACCGCATGGACGACATCTGCCTGATCAGGTCGATGAGCAGCGATAACAACGAACACTTTCAGGCCGCGCTGGCGATTCACACGGGTTCGTTCTTCGCATCGCGGCCGAGCATTGGCAGTTGGATCAGCTACGGTCTGGGCACCGTGAATCAGAATCTGCCGTCGTTCGTTGTGATCGCCCCACATCTCCCTTATGCAGGCACTCAGGTATTCGCCAACGACTTCCTCCCCGCATACCATCAGGGCACGCGCGTGATTCCTGGCAAGGAACCGGTGCCCAATGTGAAACGCCAGAAGGCCACCGTAAACATGCAAGAAGCCGAACTTGGTTTTGCAGGGGCGCTCAACAAGGCACACCTCGCGCAGCGCGGCGAGGACAGCGAACTCGCGGCGCGTGTCCACACTTTCGAGACGGCATTCAAGATGCAGTTCGAGGCGCCAGAAGCATTCGACACGTCGAAGGAAACCGACGAGACAATGAAACTCTACGGCGTGAAGCGCGGCGATACGGAAAGCTACGGCTGGCAGTGCCTTATCGCCCGCCGACTCGCGGAACGCGGTGTCCGCTTCATCGAGATCATTGATAGTAGTTCCAGCAACAACTGGGACGCGCACTCGGACATGGCGCAACACGAGCCGCGTGCGAAGGCGATCGACAAACCAATCGCCGGCCTCTTACACGATCTGAAACGCCGCGGCTTGCTCGACGATACGCTGGTGGTGTGGACGACGGAGTTCGGTCGCACGCCAGGGCAAGATGGACCGAAGGGGCGCGGGCATCACCCCGCGTGTTTCTCATCGTGGCTGGCTGGCGGTGGTGTGAAACCAGGCATCGCTTACGGTGCGACCGACGAGATCTCCGCGACCGTGGCCGAGAACAAGGTCCACGTTCACGACTTCCACGCCACTCTCCTTCACTTGCTTGATCTCAACCACGAGAGGTTGACTTACCGACACGCCGGACGCGACTTCCGCCTTACCGATGTGTATGGCAACATCGTGAAGGGTATCCTGAAGTAACAGCACCACAAATAGCCGCGCGGCCAGGGTTGCCCTGGCCGCGCGGTTTGCGTTCCTGCCTTCGAGGATTAACGAGTGCCTGCGTAGAACGAGGCCAGTTTCGTGAAGTCTGGCCCGTCGAACACGCCGACCTGTGACTGGCTCCCCGTCTGGCGGATTGCCACCACTTCTGGCGTCGAATCGCCACGGTAGCCACCTGCTTCCACATGCACCGGGTCGTTTGTGATCGGATCGAAAGCGAGGAAGTCGGCTCGGTCCGTCTTAGTTCGCGAGTCGATCACCAGAATGCGCGGTCCTTGCGAGACGAGGTATTCCGCGACACCAT
>CAYRDG010000009.1:72828-141144 GCA_964422915.1 uncultured Frigoriglobus sp.
GTCGAGGTCGGCGGCCGAGACGCTGAAGTTCGTCCACCCGCCAGGACCGGTCGCAAAGAAGGAGTCTCGGAGGCTCAGTGTGAGCGGGGCGAACGCTTTGACGTGGATCCCTTCGGTCCCCTTGGCGGCTGTGATCAGTTCGTTCTGCCCATCGCCGTTGATGTCCCCCGCGGCCACTTCAATACGGCCGGAATAGCCTGCGTATGCAAAGCGGCTGAAGACCAGCGACCCACTCGCGCCGTCGAACACCTTGACGTGGCCGTTGAGGCTTGCCGAAACGATGACATCGCCAATCCCATCACCAGTTACATCACCAACAGCCACATCGATGGGGCCAACATAACCTGGGAATGCGAAGAAACTGCGAAGTGGGGCGCCGTTGGTGCCGTTGAACACCTTGACGTGGCCGCCAAGCGTCGCGGCCGTGACGACATCCGCAACGCCATCGCCAGTCACATCGCCGGTTGCAGCCTGCACGCCGCCGAGGAAGCCACTGTACGGGACGATGGCGAGTTGAGTGGCCCCACCTGGACCCAGCAGGCGGACGGTCTCGCTCCCGAAGGGCGCACCCACTACGATCGGTAGCGTGGAAGTGTAGCCGAACATGTTGGCCACGTTCAGTCGGCCGCCCGTCGAGACCTTGCCTTGCAACTGGAGGATGGGGTCAACCGAGGCCTTGAGGCGATCGATCACCTGCGTGTAGTTGAGTGTCGGATACTTTCCCCAGAACAGTGCCAGCGCCCCGGCGACATGCGGCGACGCCATCGAGGTGCCGTTATCGTAGCCGTAAGTGCCGCCTGGGAATGTGCTGAGAATGTTGACGCCAGGCGCTGCCAGCATGACAGACTTTGCTCCATAGCTGGAGAAGCCTGCCAGCCGGTCCATGTTATCGGTGGCTGCGACCGTGACTACGTTGTCGAACTGGGTTGAGTAGTTGGCGGGGTAGAAATCCGTCTGGTCGTTGTCGGCGGCGTCGTTGCCCGCAGCAGCCACGAAAATCTGCCCGGATTGCTGAGCCTGTGATATCGCGCGCGCCAGCGCCACATCAGGACCACCACCGCCCCAACTGTTGTTCGTGATCTTCGCCCCCATCATCACCGCGTAGTTGATGGCCGCGATGGCGGCGCTGGTCGACCCAGCACCAGTAGAGTCGAGGAACTTTAACGCCATGATCTTGACGTTCCAGTTGATCCCTGTGACACCCAGTCCGTTATTGCCCACCGCCCCGATGGTGCCGGCAACGTGCGTGCCGTGCTCGTTGTCGTCCATTGGGTCGGGGGTGTCGTTGGAAAAGTTGTAGCCATGAACATCGTCCACATAGCCGTTGCCATCGTCGTCGACGCCGTTGTCGGGAATTTCGCCAGGATTGGTCCAAATGTTTTTGGCCAGGTCCGGGTGGAGGTAATCAACACCTGTGTCGATCACACCAACAACGAACTTCGAATTACCGGTGGTGTGTGACCATGCCGCTGGCATCCCAATCTGGGGAAGCGCGTATTGCGAGCCGAAGCGAGGATCATTGGGCGTTGTGAGCGCGTGAACGATCTGGTCGGGTTCAGCAGTCTGAACGCCAGGCAGTTTCGCGTAATAGTTGAGAGCCGTGTCCAGATCCGTGCCTGGCGTCAGACGGACACTGTACATCCCCCACCCCAGCGACTGCACAGCGCTGGCGTAGGGCGTTCCCTGTAGCGGGATACCGCTGGCGTGAATGTTGGACATGACCACGGTCACGCGGTCGCCCGCGATCGCGCCCGAAACGACTTGCTGGTCGAGCGGGAGTGAGGGGTTGTACGAAGGGGTCGTGCGGTCTTCCAGGCTCTCGAGGCCCAGAGTCGCACGATCTGGCCGCGAACCACGCGATGATGCCATGCTGCACCTATCAGTTAAACGGTGATAAGTTGGTGAGAGTCAAGGCGGCCGTATGAGAACGAACCGTAGTCGAATAGAAGGGTACAGGCGCGGAAAAGCGCCTGCCAGAGTGATTCGCGAAAAATCGTCATCTGGATGCAGCGCTCACCATGCATTTTCGGAAAAATGGTGCGCTCAGGTGCCGACGCTGGCGGCAGCGGCGCGGATGCCGTTTCTAACGTCAACGGGAACCAGTTCTGGGCAAGTCGGCCAGATTATGAATTCCTGTCGGACGGAATGAGAGTTATCTTCTAATGTGTCCCCTTGTCGTTTGAACCAGACTTCCAAGCCGCCAGAGGCCCAACTCTTCTCAGGGAGTGAGACTCCATGTCGAGCCAGCAAGACCCACATCAGCCACGAACCGCGCGACTTTCGCTCGAGGCGCTTGAAGACCGGACCACCCCGACATTCATCGCGCGACCTGGGTCGCAGATCATCAACGTCAACGGGGTGAACGTGCCGACAGGGGGCCTCAGCATCGCTGCCGGGAACCTGGTCCCTGAACTTGGCGGTGCATCTGGCGTTGCTCAGAACGAGTACGTGACTGGCACGGGGCCTGGTGTTGAGAGCCGTGTCCGAATCTGGCGGCTCAACGGAACGAACAACGCCGGGCAAAACTATCCACTCCTGAGCTTCGATCCGTTCCCGGGATTCACGGGCGGTATCAATGTGGCTGTTGGCGACGTGCTGGGTGATGCCAAACTGGAGATCATCGCGGCGGTCGCGGGTCATGGGCCGCCGCACGTCAAGGTCTTCGACAATACCGGAAGGCTGCTGAGCAGCTTTTACGCCTTCAATCCGGCGTTCTTGGGCGGTGTCAACATCGCCGTCGGCAACGTGCTGGGTGGGATCGGTTCGGGCGGCTTCCCTGGCGGCACCGTAAGTGGCAACTTCAAGCAAGAGATCATCATTGGTGCCGCGGCCGGCGATACCCCACACGTTGTCGTTGCCAACGGTAATGGCGTCATTCTGCGCAGTTTCCTGGCGTTCGACCTGGGCTACCGCGGTGGAGTGACAGTCGCCTCGGCCAACATCGACTCAACTCCATCGCCAGGTTTCTTTGATCCCAACACAGGCACAGGTACATTCGCCGACCTCAATGCTTATGACGAGATCATCGTGGGCGCGGCGACCAACATTCCCCACGTGAAGGTGTTCGATGTCCAAACGGGTGCCATCACGCTGCGCCGCTCGTTCTTTGCGTTCGATCCTGCCCAGACAGGCGGTGTGACAGTCGCAGCCGGGAACACCAATGGTTTCCCCGGCGCCCAGATATTCGTCTCGCAGATCACACCCCCGGGTGTGCATATCGACACGAAGGTGCGCGTATTCGATGGGCTGGCCCAGTTCCAGTTCCAGTTCACACCGTTCCCACGAGACTATTCGCACGTCCTCAATATGACAGTCGCGTACCTCAAACCGGGTGCGTTCAACCCAAGTGACGACGATGACCTGTCGTTCTTCCCGAATCACAATCCCGCGTTCCTCACACAGGACCTCGCAATCGTGACGGGCGACGGTCCGTTCTTGCAACAACCGCGCGTGTATTACGGGGCGCCGGCACGACCCGCGGGCCTCAACGGGCCGTGATTCCCAGTCCGTATCGAACGTCACGTTCGCCAGAACAGCGACTCCTTTGGCACGCCATACCTCACTGAGAGGTGCGGCGTGCCGATCCGTTTCCCCTCACTGGCCATTGACTTCAGCCCAGCCTCATTAATGCCGCTGGTCAATAACGTTCGCTCGATGGGATACGGCGACTTGCCGGTCAGGAACATCTCCTCCGCCCTCTCCATCAGTGCCGCAGAGTACGTTACGTTCGGATTTGGCGGCAGGTGGAAGAGTACCGAGATCGGTTTCTTCTCTCCCTTCAGGCGAGCCGCGAACGTGAAATCCTTCACCAGTCCGTTGAGAAGCAACATCGACGACTTCAGCCCATCGACATACTCAACACGGTGCATCACGGGTTCCCGCACCATCTTCTTCATCTGGTCGAGGGTGGGGTGTCGGTCGCTCGTATCGCTGAACTGCGCGAGCGTCTGGCTGCGGCAGAGGCACGCCTCGAAGAGACTCGCGAGACCGTCCTCAGCGAGCAACTTCCAGACAGCCTCACCCTTCAGACCCGTCACGGCGGCAACGCCGCTCTCGCCCCCCTTGCGACGCTCGACCATGCACTGAATCGTTTCGTGAGCGTGGAAGTCGTACACATCAATACCGCCGAACGCCACACACATCGCTTCCTCGACTTCGGCGCCATGTGGCATGTCGATCTGAGGCATGCGCCACGTTACTGGTAGTGACGAACCGGCCAGGAGTGGGAACCGCAACCGCTTCGCTGTATCGACCATCGCTTTCGCCCAGTCGAATCTGTACGAGAGGTGTTTGTCATTGAAGTACGGCACCGCACGGCCGGCTTTCTGGAATACATCCACGGCCTGCTTGAAGTAGTCGTAACGTGGGTACTGAATCTGGTTGAACTCGTTGCGCGGATACTTGCCATGCTCGCCGATAACAAGCACAGCATCGACCGCGAGTTTCTCGCCGCCGCAACAGAGCGCGTCGGCGACCGACTTGCTGATTGTGAATCCGAATTCCGTCGCGCGAGTACGGCTGAGATCGGTCGCGGGTTGCTGATCGACGTAAGCCGACACCACCTCAAACGGCGGACTGTGCCACCGCCCTTCGACCGGGTAGCCGTGCAGGAATCTCTCCGCCATGTGCCAGGCGTGGCTCCCCTGCGTCCAGACATTTGTGACCACTGCGAGTTTCTTCTTCGCCTGCGGTGCAGCATAGAGCTTCGGTGCGAACAGCGCGGCTGGCGCGGTTCCGAGGAAGGATCGTCGAGTGAGCATGATACCCTTTCGGCTTTGGCGACACGCAGCGGGTGTCGCTCTGAATCTCCTACCTTGTAGCAACGACACGCGGCGTGTGCCTACTACTTTCCTGTACAACAGCCGCACGCACACGAGGAGAAACTCATGCTCACGGCAGAATCCCGACAGCGCGACTTCCCGTCGCTTGCAGGCAGGGCGTACCTCAACACCGCTGCAGAAGGGATACCGCCGCAGGTGATGGGCGAGGCTCTCGCGCAGTACTTCCACGACAAGGAACGCGGCATGGACGGCCGCAAATCGCACGAGGCGCAGTGGGAAGCCACGAAGTCGCTCGCGGCGGAGTTCTACGGCCTCGCGCCGGAGGAAATCGGTATCTGTTCGTGTTCATCCGAGGCATACAACCTCGCGGCGATGGCGTTGCAACTGCAGACAGGCGATGAGGTGGTGGTCAACGATCTCGACTTTCCCGCCGGCGCGACCCCGTGGCTCCAGCCAACATGCCCGGCGACGGCGCGTGTCTGGCGGAACCGTGGTGGTGCGCTGCGTGTCGAAGACCTCGTACCACTGGTCAACGCGAAGACGCGCCTGGTCACAGTGTCGCTCGTCAGCTTCTTCAATGGCTTCCGCATCCGCCTTGATGAGTTGATCGAAGTGGTGCGGAAGCACTCGCCAGCGCTCGTCGCGGTGGATGTGACACAGGCACTCGGTCGCGTGCCGCTCGACCTCCGTGGCGCAGACTTGATTGTCAGTAGCACCCACAAGTGGATACTGGCATCGCACGGCGGCGGGCTGGTGGGAGTGCCGAGGGGACACGCCGCGGAACTCACCGCGCGAGCTGGCGGGTGGTTCAACCTCGAAGACGCGTTCAGCCCTGAGCGTTTCGAGAAAGTTGTGAGTAAGCCTGGCGCAGCGAGTTTCGCTGTTGGAATGCCGAATTACCCTGCGAACTACGCTATCCGCGCCGGTCTGGAATACATCCGCACTGTCGGTGTGGCGAAGATCGATGCCCACGCGCGACCGCTGGTCCTGCACTGCCTCACGGAGTTGAAGAAACTGCCAGTGGAATTACTCACACCTGACGAACCCGCGCATATTGCGGGAATTCTGGCCTTCCGGCATTCGCGCGCGGCGGAGATTCATGCGAAGCTCCATGACGCGAACATCCATGTGATGAGCCATGCCGGCCGGTTGCGTGTTGCGATCCACGGCTACAACACGATGGACGATGTGGAACGATTCTTGCGCGAGCTGAGGAACTGCCTTTGATGCGCGTGCCGCTGCCGAGAGCCGATGGTCGCTAGCCGGATACTCTTACGATGGCTCCTTCGCGCGTACGGACGTCGGAGTTCAAGGTCGTGCCGAGGCCCGGCTTCGTCGGCGCGAGGAGGTGCCCCTGCTCCACCGCTGGCAATTCCGTCACCAGGTCCGGATAGTTCACGCGAAGGTATGCACGCACGGATTCCTGATAGATCGCGTTCGTGGCATTGAGAGCGAGGTGGATGCCTGCGTAGAGGGTGAACGGCCCGGTGCAATCGTGCATGGCGACGGGTCGCTTGTACGCTTCGGCCATCGCGCAGACCTTCTTACATTCGGTGATCCCGCCAGCCCACGTCGGATCGATCATCACGATATCAGCGGACTGCTTCTCGAGCAGCGGCTTGTACTCGTAACGGGTCGCGAGATACTCACTGGCCAGCAGTGGACACGTCGTACCGCGACGGAGCTCCGACAGTGCGTCGATATCGTCGGCGCGCATCAGGTCCTCGATCCACGCGGGACGGAACTCTTCAAGCGCACGCGCGATCTTCAGCGCTGCTGGCAGCGACCACAGCCCGTGCCCTTCAACCATGATCTCCATGCGATTGCCGACGGCGTTACGGATCTTGCGGAACGGCTCGAGCGCGCGGTCCAGGTCGGCCGCGGAGATGTCGTGTCCGCCCAGTGAGCGCAGGTTTGGATCGAACATACCGCGGAAGGAACGCCAGGAATCCCAGCCGCTGCCGGGGAAGTGCGCGACGAAGTCGAACGGCCAGATTTTCATGGCGCCCAGTCCCTCGGCGAGCAACTCCTGCGCCAGCTCACCGGGCCGTTCCATGAATCCGACCAGGTCTTCGTATGGGCCACTCGTGTTCTCGGTACCATAGCCCACCGCGCCGCGCGCCGCGCGACCATAACCAGGACCGCCGCAGGTGTTGTACGTGCGGATGCGGTCGCGCGCCGCGCCGCCAAGAAGCTGCCACACAGGCAGTCCGGCAGCCTGACCGAAGATGTCCCAGAGGCAGACGTCGATGGCCGAGAGGCCGCGAAGCTCGGCTCCCTTCCCCACGATATGCGCCACGACCTCGTAGAGCCGTCGCCAGTGGAGTTCGATGGCCAGAGGGTCGTGACCCAACAGCATCGGTGCGGCGAACTGGTGGATGTAACCCGCAACTGACTCCGGCATATAGCAGGTGTCGGCGTAACCCACGAGGCCCGCATCGGTATGCACCGCTACGAACAAGATTGAAGGATATTCCGGCAGGTAAATTGTTTCGAGGCGTGTGATTCTCATCCGTCATCCCCTGCCCACAAGCGGCATCTTTGTCGCCATCACTGTCATAAAGAGCACGTTGGCTTCCAGCGGTAGGCTTGCCATGTAGAGAACCGCATTCGCGACGCATTCCACATCCATCCGCGGCTCGACCGCAAGCGTGCCGTCGGCCTGCGGAACACCCTCGATCATCTTCGCGGTCATCTCTGTGGCAGCGTTGCCGATATCAATTTGCCCACAGGCGATGTCGTACTTGCGGCCGTCGAGCGCGGTCGATTTCGTCAGTCCCGTGATGGCATGCTTGGTCGCGGTGTAGGGCGCGGAGTTTGGCCGTGGTGCTGTCGCTGAGATGGAGCCGTTGTTGATGATGCGGCCGCCGCGCGGCGACTGCGACTTCATGAGCTTGATTGCCTCCTGCGTGCAGAGGAAGGCGCCAGTCAGGTTCACGTCGACGATCTGTTTCCACTTCTCGATCCGGAGTTCCTCGAGCGGCACTCCTGGCGCGCTCATTCCGGCGTTGTTGAAGAGGAGGTCGAGACGGCCGAACGCCGCACGCGTTCGCTCGAAGAGCGCGGAGACGGAAGCCATGTCGGATACGTCAGTCGGAACAGCCAGGGTGCGAGAACCGGCATTCGCGATCGATGCAGTTGCTTCCAGTGCATCCGCGCGCCGTCCCGCGAGCGCCACCGACCAGCCTTTGCGCAAGAGTGCCAGCGCCGCAGCACGACCGATACCGGAACCCGCTCCGGTAACGATTGCGACCTTCTTCCCTTCACTCATCCGAATTCCCCCTGCGCACATGTTGCGATTACTTCGTCTTCAGTTTCTTGTCGAAGAAGGCGATCATCGCCTGCTCGGCGCGCTCCGCATCCTTCCCCTTGAAGCCGTGGCCGGCACCTTCGAGTTTCAGCAGTTCCACCTCGATGCCAGTTGCTTTCAGCTTCTCGACGAGCATTTCTGCCTGCTCGACGTGAACGTATGGGTCCTTCGTGCCGTGAATGCAGAGCGTGGGCACGGCATCGGGTGTGACCCAGTAGAGCGGGCTGGACCGAATGTGCGCGGGTCGCGCTTTCGTCAGGTCCCCGCCGAGGTAGAGCGGCAGTACCTGTGCCGCATCGACGCTTTTGCCGTACGACCGTGTGAAATCATTGGCGCCATAGAAATTCACGACGCATGTCACTGCACTCGACTCCGTGGGGTTGCCGCCGGACCCTTCAAACTCCTTCACGCCGATGGTCACGCCGAGCATCTGTGCGAGCGTTCCGCCTGCGGAACCGCCCGTCACACCGATGCGCCCCGTGTCGATGCCATACTTCGCGGCATTGGCTCGGAGCCACCGTACGGCGGCCTTGGTGTCATGCACCGCGGCTGGGAATGGATACTTCGGTGCCAGACGATAACTCACTGTCACTGCGACATAGCCATGCTGCGCCAGGCGAATGACCTGCGCGTTGTAGCCCTCCCGGCTGCCCGCACGGAAGCCGCCCCCGTGGATGCACAGCACACAAGGAAACGGCCCCTTCCCCTTCGGCCGAGCCAAGTTCAACTGCAAGTGCTGGTTGTCCGGGTTCGAGTACTCGATTCCTTTCTCGAACGTCACGCCTTCCGGGAGCGGCGGGCTGTTCTGCGCGAAGAGAGGCGTCGTGGTTGCGGCTGCGAAGATGACAGTGAGTGCGGCAGAAAGGGGTTGCTTCATGGGGTGAGTTCCTGTCGGATTGTCAGCATGGTTCGGGTAGATTGTAACTCCCCAGGCGCGAACAAACAGAACCAATCGGAGAACCATCATGAGCCGTGTCGTCGCTGCCCTGAGTCTTTGCTTACTTTCTACCGTTGCCTCCGCGCACCCCAAACTGCCAGAGATACCAGTGAGCCTGGACCCGCGGCTCGTCGTGGAGCGGTTCGCGGCAGCGCCGGACATCGTGCAACCGATTGCGCTTTGCTTCGATACGAAGGGACGGTTACTCGTTGTGGAGAGCCACACGCACTTCCGCCCGGCGTAGTATATCGGGCCGAAGTTCGACCGGATCCGCAGGTTCGAGGATACCAACAGCGACGGCAAGGCCGACAGGATCACCACCTTCTACGAAGGAACAACGCACACGATGGATCTCGCGGTCCATCCGGATGGCTCGATATACGTGGCCACACGCAATGAAATCATCCGACTACGCGACACGAAGGGAAACGGAAGAGCAGACGAACGAACACCCATCGTTATCCTCGACACGAAGGGCAATTATCCGCACAACGGATTGTGTGGTCTATCGTTCGATATTAAAGGCAATCTCACCTTTGGTATCGGTGAAAACCTGGGCGAGGCGTACAAGTTGTCTGGCTCTGATGGAACAACACTCACGGGTGGCGGCGAGGGCGGAAACGTCTTCCACTGCAATGCCGATGGCACGAAACTTCGCCGCATTGCGACTGGTTTTTGGAATCCGTTCGGCTCGTGCCGCGACATCGACGGCAGGCTCTTCGTGGTTGATAACGACCCGGACTCTTCACCGCCCTGCCGACTGCTGCATGTGGTGGAAGGTGGCGACTATGGCTTTCAGTTCCGCTACGGCCACGCCGGACGACACCCATTCCAGGCCTGGAACGGCGAACTTCCTGGCACACTGCCGATGGTCGCCGGGACTGGCGAATCGCCTTGCGAGGTAATCTGCTACGAGTCCGACGGACTGCCAGACGAGTATCGGGGGAAACTGCTCGTTCCTGCCTGGGCCGATCACCAACTGGATCAGTTCACACTGAAGCCGAAAGGGACGAGCTTCACTGCGGAGCGGAAACGGGTCATCCAGGGTGGGAAGGACTTCTATCCTTCGGGACTGGCAGTCGCTCCCGATGGCTCTCTCTTCGTCAGTGACTGGGGATCGGCAAGCTACGAGTTGCACGGCAAGGGTGCAATCTGGCATGTACGATGGAAAGATCACACACCACTGAAGCGACCGGCGGAACCAGTCGACGCGCTCTTGAGCAAGGACCGCCAAACACGCGAGGACGCGACGCGAGTACTCTTGAAGACCCAGGCCGGTCAGAAACTACTCCAGCGCGCGTGCTCCTCGAGAGACCGACGAGTGAAGGCAACTGCACTTGCGGCGCTCCGTCCCGATCAGCGTTCGGCGGAGGCTCCCAAGGGCCGGGAGCGTATCCTGAAACACCTGACCGACCCGGACCCGTTCGTGCGACACACGGCGGTGATGAGTCTGTCGCGTTCACCTGACGTGCTGACAACACTCAAACCCACTCTGCTCAAGGATGCGAGGGAACGGGCCGGAGTCTTGCTCGCTTGGCGTGCGTCGGGTCGAAAGGATTTTACTGATCACCTGTCTCACTTCCTACACGACACGGATGCAGAGGTGCAGTTGCTCGCGCTGAAGTGGATCAGTGATGAGCAACTGACCGCGTTCCAGGGAACGCTGAGAGATCTGACCTCCGCGCGGCTCGCTCCACGCACCCACCTCGCACTCGTGACGGCACAACTGCGCCTGGAAGGCAAACCCGTCCACGAAAATGCACTGGCCGAAGCGTACATCACATTGCTGGACGATTCTCATCCTGAGACACTCAGAGTTGCCCTCCGTGCCATTCCAGCGGGCCACCCCAGATTGCCGACACAGACGCTCATCCGGCTCACGAAGCACGACGTGTCGGTTGCAATCGAAGCACTTCGCACACTCAAAGAGCGTGGTGATACGACAGCGGCACCGACGGTGCGTGCGATCGCGCTGGACACCAAGAAACCGGCCACGCTTCGCGCGCAGGCGATCCTGACGCTCGCAGCGCTCACGACTGAAGCCGAACCATTCGTCACGCTTGCAGCCGATGCAGAGCCATCCGTGCGACAGGAAGCACTGCGCACGCTGACCGGCGCGCGGCTCACGGGCAAGCAGAACGAATTTCTCGTAAAAGCAGTCGCCGGCAAGGACGATAGCGCGGAGTTGCTGAAACGCGTACTCGGTGAGCCGGCAAGTACGAAACGGCCAGATGCGATGGAGATTGCCGCATGGCTGAAGCGACTCGACGGACAGGCCGACCCACAAGCCGGTCGACGTGTGTTCGAGAGTACAAAGCTCGCCGGGTGCTACAAGTGCCATCGCGTCGAGGGGCGCGGAGCAGACATCGGACCGGATCTCACTCTCATCGGCCGCACCGAGCGGAAGTGGATCGTGGAGTCGATTCTCCAGCCCAGCGCGGTCGTGGCACCTCACTTCCAGGCGTGGATCGTCGAGACGCAGGCCGGCAAGACGCGCACGGGCCAACTCATCGGCACTTACCTCGACAAGTCTGTCTACGTCGATGAGAAAGGAAATCGCTTCCAGGTACTCACGAGTGATGTGGCAGAGATTCGCGCGGCGAAGCAGTCAATCATGCCCAGTGGCTTGCTCAACTCGCTGACCGATCAGGAGGTGAAGGACCTGGTGGCATATCTCACGAGTCGAAAGTAATGGGAACGCTCTGTGTGCCGTTCCTGTCGGCACACAGAGCGTCTCTGCTGCTTACTCGAACGTCATTCCTCTTCCTCTCGCAGTTTCGCCAGCACGGTGTAGTCCTCAAGCGTTGTCGCGTCGCCAGTAGACTGGCGACCGGCGGCGATATCGCGAAGGAAGCGCCGCATGATCTTCCCGCTGCGCGTCTTGGGAAGCGCCTCAGTGAAGCGTACTTCGTCCGGGCGTGCCAGCGCGCCGATATCGCTAACGACGTGCTGCTTCAGTTCGTTCTTCAACTCCTCGCTTGGTGCGATGCCCTGCTTGAGAGTCACAAAGCAAACGATCCCTTCGCCTTTCAGTTCGTCCGGGCGTCCGACCACCGCGGCTTCAGCCACCTTCGGATGGTGAACCAGAGCGCTTTCCACCTCCATCGTGCTGAGTCGGTGGCCGCTGACGTTCAATACGTCATCGACGCGGCCCATCACCCAGATATAGCCGTCCTCGTCGCGGCGCGCGCCGTCGGCAGTGAAGTAGACGCCTGGAACCTGGCTCCAGTAGCTTGCCTTGTAGCGTTCGTCGTCGCCGTAGATCGTGCGCAACATGCTTGGCCACGGCCGCGTCACGACCAGGAAACCGCCCGTGTTCGCGGGAACCGGATTCCCGGCCTTATCCACCACATCGGCCTCGATTCCTGGGAGTGGAAGCGTCGCACTGCCAGGCTTTGTTGCCACAGCACCAGGCAACGGTGAGATCATGATGCCGCCAGTTTCCGTTTGCCACCAGGTATCGACGACAGGGCACCGCCCACCCCCGATCACGGTGTGATACCACATCCACGCCTCCGGGTTGATCGGTTCTCCAACACTACCCAGCACGCGAAGAGAAGAGAGGTCGTGGCGTTTCGGATGCTCATCGCCCCATTTGATGAAGGCCCGGATCGCGGTGGGTGCTGTGTAGAAGACTGTAACCCTGTACTTCGCGATGATCTCCCAGAATCGATCCTCACGCGGCGCGTTTGGCGCGCCCTCATACATCACCACAGTGGTACCGTTACAGAGCGGGCCATAGACAATGTAACTGTGACCCGTGACCCATCCCACATCAGCCGTACACCAGTACACATCATCGGGTTTGATGTCGAAGCACCAGTTGTGCGTCAGCGACACGCCGAGGAGGAAGCCGGCTGTGGTGTGAAGGACTCCCTTGGGCTTCCCGGTGCTGCCGCTTGTGTAGAGGATGTATAAGGGATGCTCGCTGTCGAGTTGTTCCGCGGGGCAATCGTCGCTGGCCGTCGCCATGACATCGTGCCACCACACATCACGCCCTGCTTGCATCTCAACCGCAGTATTGCAACGGTTGAAGACAACGCACTTCTGAACAGACGGCGACTTCGCCAGTGCCGCATCGACATTCGCCTTCAGTGGTACGACCTTGCCGCGCCGCCAGCCGCCATCGGCCGTGATAATGACCTTCGCCTGTGCATCGTTGTTTCGGTCGGCCACGGCATCTGCTGAGAAACCGCCAAAGACGACCGAGTGAGTCGCGCCAATTCTCGCACACGCCAGCATCGCCACAACCGCTTCCGGGATCATTGGCATGTAGATGGTGACGCGGTCACCCCTGGTCACGCCCAACGACTTCAACCCACTGGCGAACTTGCACACCTCGCGATGCAGTTGCTGATATGTGAGCGTGCGACTATCACCCGGCTCACCCTCCCAGAGTATCGCAGCCTTATTTCCGTTCGCGGCGAGATGCCGATCGAGACAGTTGACACTGGCGTTAAGCGTTCCCCCGACGAACCACTTCGCGTGCGGTGCATCACTCCAGTCGAGGACTTTCGTCCACGGCTGGAACCAGTGGAGTGTTTTCGCTTGCTCGGCCCAGAAGCCATCAGGGTCGCGCCGTGCCCACTGCGCGAGACGTTCTCGTTCGGCGACGTTAATGTTGGCCTGTGCGGCGAACTCCGCCGTTGGCGGAAACTTCCGCGTCTCCTTCAGCACGCTGGTGATATTCTTGTCCGTGGTTGGAGAGGACATGCGCGATTCCCGTGGGGTGGGACAAGGCTTTGCGCAGTCCCACCACAAGCCAGATGGCGGTGGGACTGCGCAAAGCCTTGTCCCACCCTACAACGACAACAGGTAGGCATCAGATTAGGGTGCCGGGCCGTATTTCGCAACGGAGCAGGAATGGCGGACACGTTTACCATCGCCGCGGTCCAGATGAAGATTGCACCGGAACGCGAGAAGAATCTCGCGAACGCCGAGTCCGCAATCGCGGAGGCCGCGCGGCAGGGCGCGCAAGTGGTGTGCCTGCCGGAACTCTTCACAGGCTACTACTTCTGCCAGAAAGAGGACGCGGCCCTCTTCGACCTGGCGGAACCAATTCCTGGCCCCAGCGAGGATCGACTCGCGCACGCCGCGAAGGCAAACAACATCGTCGTCGTCGGCTCTCTCTTCGAGAAGCGGATGCCTGGCCTCTACCACAACACCGCGACCGTTCACGGTGCGAACGGCGAACTGCTCGGCATCTACCGCAAGATGCACATCCCGGACGATCCACTTTTCCTGGAGAAGTTTTACTTCACCCCAGGCGATCTCGGATTCAAGGTCTTCCGCACGCCCGCAGCGAAAATCGGCACACTCATCTGCTGGGATCAGTGGTACCCCGAGGCAGCGCGCCTCACTGCGTTGCAGGGCGCGGAGGTGATCTTCTACCCCACGGCCATCGGTTGGCACCCGAAAGAAAAGGCCGAGTATGGCGAGGCACAACACAACGCCTGGCAGACCAGTATGGTGGGGCACGCCATCGCGAACGGCACTTATGTCTGTGCAGTCAACCGCGTGGGGCATGAACGGATTGTGGGTGAGGGGTTGGAGTTCTGGGGCGGTTCGTTCATCTGCGATCCATTCGGTCGCGTACTGAAAAAGGCCAGCAGCGACAGAGAAGAAGTGCTGGTGGTGAGGTGCGACCGGAAACTGATGGAGGACGTTCGCCGCAACTGGCCGTTCTTCCGCGACCGGCGCATCGACGCTTACAGCAACCTGACTCGTCGCATGGTGGACTGAAAAAATCGTCCAGAGCATTTGACTTGAGCGCCGCAGTCACCCATAGTATACCTTAGATCACTATTCGTGGAGGATGTGTGATGCCACTCGTTCGATTTTTCCTCGCAGCTCTCCTCTTTACACAACTGCCAACAGTCTTCGCGGCCGACTGGAAGCCGGCGCCAGCGCCACTCATGACACGATGGGGCAAGAAGGTAACGCCGGAGAACGCCTGGCGCGAGTATCCGAGGCCCCAACGGGTTCGCAACGACTGGCAAAACCTCAATGGACTGTGGGACTATGCCATCACGGACAAGCTCGCCGCGCAACCACGGAAATGGGAGGGGCGAATTCTCGTCCCGTTCGGCATTGAGGCGGCGCTCTCAGGAGTGGGCAAGCACGTCACGAAGGATCAGAATCTCTGGTATCACCGCACGTTTGAAGTACCGACTGGATGGAATGCGAAGCGAGTTCTGCTGCACTTCGAGGCCGTGGACTGGGAGTCGACCGTCTTCGTCAACGGGAAGGAACTTGGCACGCACAAGGGCGGCAGCGATCCTTTCAGCTTCGACATCACCGACAAACTCAACACGGGAAAGAATGAACTGGTCGTTCGCGTCTGGGACCCGACCGATGCGGGCGCGCAACCGCGCGGCAAGCAGGTGAGCAAGCCTGGCGGCATCTGGTACACGCCCGTCACGGGCATCTGGCAGACAGTGTGGCTGGAACCAGTCAACAAGCCGGGCTACATCACTGATCTGAGAATCGAAACTGACATCGACAAGAACGAGGTCAGTGTCACGGTCGCCACCAGCCAGCCGCGCGGCAACACGATGTACAGCGTCGAGGTATTGGAGGGTGACAAGGTCATCGGAAAGTCGGCCGGGTCGGACTCCAGGCACACGATAAAGGTGCCCGGCGCGAAACTCTGGACACCAGACACACCACACCTCTACCGATTGCGGATCGGCATTGTGGGGTTGAAGGCTGAGAGCGGCAGCGACTCGGTGGAGAGTTACTTCGCCATGCGCAAGATCAACGTGGCGAAGGACGAGCATGGCGTGATGCGGATGATGCTCAACAACAAACCGCTCTTCCAGGTTGGGCCGCTCGATCAGGGCTGGTGGCCCGATGGGCTTCTCACGCCACCATCTGATGAAGCGATGAAGTATGATCTCGAAGTGCTGAAGAAGATCGGCATGAACATGCTCCGCAAACACATCAAGGTCGAACCTTCGCGTTACTACCGGCACTGTGACGAACTCGGACTCCTCGTCTGGCAGGATATGCCCAGCGCCGGTATCCCCAGTCAGGGCCAGTTTATCTCCCCGAACGCGAAACAGGACGCGAAGTTCGCCCCGGACGACGACAAGCAATTCCGCGCCGAACTCAAGGCAATGATCGACGCGCGGCGTTTCTTCCCCTGCATCGTAGTCTGGGTGCCATTCAATGAAGGCTGGGGGCAACACAATACCAACGAGATCCTCAAGTGGGTGAAGAAGTACGACCCAACGCGACTCGTGAATGGGCCGAGCGGCTGGGCCGATCGTGGTTACGGCGACATGAAAGACATGCACCGATACCCAGGCCCTGGTATGTTCCCCGTGATGCCTGAGCGCGTCAGCGTGCTGGGCGAGTTCGGCGGACTCGGATTGCCGCTGAAGGGACACCTGTGGAAAGATTCCGACAACTGGGGCTACCGTACCTTCAAGACAAGTGAAGAACTGCGCGATGGCTACCGCATCCTCATGCGCCGGTTGCATGCGCTCGTCGGCAAGGGCCTCTCCGCAGCCGTCTACACGCAAACCACCGATGTCGAGGTGGAAGTGAACGGCCTGATGACTTACGACCGCGAGATCATCAAGCTCGATGTGGCGGAGACTGCGAAGTGGCATAAGGCGCTGTTCGGACCTGTGCCTGAGTTCCGCGACCTCATCCCTACTTCGGAAAAGAAGGCCCAGAAGTGGCTCTTTACTTTGCGAAAGCCCGCTGATGGCTGGCAAGCAGCCGATTTCGATACCGCACGATGGAAGGAGAGCGAGGGAGGGTTCGGCACAAAGGAAACACCGGGTACGGTCGTGCGAACCGACTGGCAGACGCCGAACATCTGGCTCCGCCGCTCCTTCGACTTGAAGGCGATCCCAAAAGGCGAAGTGATGCTCCGCATCCATCACGACGAGGATACGGAAGTGTACATCAACGGCGTCCTCGCTGCGCGCATCACGGGTTACACAACGGAGTACGTCGATATTCCGCTTACAACGGCTGGCCGCAAGGCTCTCAAGACAGGGCAAAACGTGATCGCTATTCACTGCCACCAGACCGGTGGCGGCCAGTACATCGACGCGGGTCTGGTTGTGGAACTGACAAAGTAGTGAAGCCGTGAGCCAGTTGCGTTCGTTCTGCGAACGCAACACGTTAGAATCGCTTCAGCGAATACGGCGCGGCGTCGAGATGCGGCGTCGTACCTGTGAGCAATTCACTCACGAGCTTGCCAGTTGCAGGCGCCATCGAAAGGCCAAGCATGTTGTGCCCGGCGGCGATGAGCACATTGTCTGCGACAGGCGCGCGGTCGATGACTGGCAAACCATCGAAGGTCATCGGGCGCCACCCCCACCATTCCTCCTGCACGGGTTCCGCCAGAGGCTCCTTGAGGTACAGTTTCGCGGCGTCCGTGAGAATCGTGAGCCGCGAGCGGTTCAGCGTGTCGTCGTAACCGGCGAACTCCATCGTTGAACCGAGCCGGTAGCCGCACGCGAACGGCGTGACAGCTACACGATGCTCCTCGAAGATGAGCGGATGCGTTGGGCACAGCACTGGCCTGGGCATGGTGAGCGAGTAGCCCTTTCCTGGCAGGATGGGCACATGGCAACCGAGTTCTGTGTTGAGCTGCGGCGTCCATGCACCCATCGCCACGACGATCTGGTCGGCGGGAATCTCGCCCCTGTTTGTCCGAACGGCCGTCGCGATTGTGTTCGTCCTCACGAAGCCAGTCGCGGCGCACTCCTCACGAATCTCGACACCGAGCGAGACCAAGACTCGCTTGAGTTCGGCCATCAGCTTGTCGGGCCGCAGGTGCGCGTCGGACTCGTAGAGATAACCACCGGCCATGCCACTCTGGAGTGCCGGTTCCAGGTGTGCGAGTTCCGCAGCGTCATGGCGCTTCGCCGGCATGGCGAACTCGCGACGCAGCAGATCGTCGGTATGCGCATAATGCTCGAAGTGCTTCGGCGTCTGAAAGACGAACAGCAACCCCTTCTCTTCCCATTCACACTGGAGATGCTCACGCGCGAGGAGCTCGTCGAACAGAGCGCGCGAGGAGTTGAGTAACGCCTGTATCGCGCGCCCCGAGGCGAGCATAGCCTGTGCGTTGCGCTTACGCGCGAACCCGAGGAACCAGTGGGGATTCGCCAATACTGTGCCAGGTCGCACCTTCAACGGCGAGTTTCGACTGAAGAGTGTCTTGAGCGTGGACCAGAGCGCACCAGGTGCGGCCAGCGGAAGCACATGGCTGGGACAGACGTAGCCGCAGTTCGCGTGTGAGCAACCTTCGCCAAACTTGCTACGATCGATCAGCGTCACGGCATGCCCGGCCTTCGCGAGATAGTAGGCACTGCACGCGCCGACCACCCCACCGCCGATCACCACGACTCGATTCGACATGCAGGGATCCTCGATGGCGAACGGTCGCCGTGGGTCAACCCGTGGGTATCGTTCACCGCTTGACTGAGCGTCACTCATCATCCGGTGAACTGTTCGCCCCGGCCGGGGCGAACAATCCCACGGACCGTTGACCCGCTGTCACTTTTTCTTTGGTTGCGTCGTCAGTGGCAGGCTGTCAGTGCGGAACGGACTGGCAGGCAGCCCTTCCTTGTTGAAAAGATTGAGAGTCGGCTTGGCGAAGTTCACCCAGCCGTAACGCACGGCCTTGATGTCCTTCACATCAGGTGACGAGATCACGATCGTTTCACCCTTGATGATCGCCTTCGCTGGGTGAAAGACACTATCAGCACCAGTGGCCATGAAGCCGACAACCTCACCGCCGGACGAACCTTTCGCCACGAGGCCGCCACCGATGTGGTCGAAGGTCAGCGTCGCAGTCTCGCCACGGAACATCGCTTCCTTCAGCACGGGGCCGCTGTAGACGATCTTCTTGTCGTACCCCATGAAGAGTGCAGGCAGTGCGAGCCGCTCACCGACTGGCTGTTTCGGTATCGGGTGGATGTTCTTCTCGTTGCCCACGTCGGTAATGACAGCCAATCCAACCTTCGGAAGTTTCTGCGACGCGTGCAACTGCGCGTCACGCAATTCTGCGTAGGTAACGGCGCTGGCATTTCCATTGCCGAATGGCGCAAGTTGCACGACCATAAAAGGCAAGTCGCAGTCGAACCGCTTCCGCCAGTCCTGAATCATGGTCGGTAGCAGTGTGCGATACTCATAGGCGCGTGTGTTGTTCGACTCGCCCTGATACCAGATCGCACCCTTCACCTTGAAGTTCAACAGTGGGTAGATCATCGCGTTGTAGAGAGCGGTTGGCGTGTTCGGGCCGACCGCGCGTTTGGTCTTGCCGTACTGCACGGTGGCAGCTCGGGCGCGGTCGGCGAGATACTTCAGGCTTGGCTCGGCATCGAGTGCTTCCAGGCTTGTCCATGCCTCGCAGACGGTCCCACCCCACGATGTATGAATCAGGCCCACGGGCACGCCGAGTTCTTTCTGGAGTTTCTGACCGAAGTGGTAGGCGACCGCCGAGAATCCCCCGACAACCTCCGGCGCGCTCTCAATCCACTTCGTGAAGTGTTTCAGGTCGTTCTGATCTTCAATCGGATGCGCGGCGGTGCGTTTCTGTACCGTGAAAAGCCGAAGGTCCGGATTCTTCGCCCCAGCCTTGACCTTAGCCGGGTCTTCGCCAGCGTTCACTGGCCACTCCATGTTCGACTGACCTGAACAGACCCACACCTCGCCCACTGCGACATTCTTGAACAGTACCGCGTTCTTCCCGCGCACCGCAAGCATGTACCCTGTGCCGGCGGCTTGCTTGGGTAAGGTCACACTCCACTTCCCATCCTTGTCGGCCACTGCCGACACCGTCGCAGGCGCGACGGCCGCAACTGCCTTACCCAACCCCACGGTCACTTTCTCGCCGGGATCCGCCTTGCCCCAGACGCGGACTTCGCCGCCCTGCTGGAGCACCATGTTGTCACTGAAGATCGGGTGCGGTTTCACATCGGCGCGGGCAGTGCCCAGCGCCAGTCCGCTCACGCCGAGCGCGAGCAGTACGGCCTTAACCGGACGCATGGATTACTCCGAGGGTGAGAGGAACTGTCGAGTTCGGGAGGCAGCGACAAGGTAAACGGGAAGGCACGGAATGGCAACTGGCGCGCGACGGGAAATTGCGGGGCGTCCCGTGGCGTTCGACTCCCGTAACGAATCTCCGTTCCACGGTCTTACCATGGATGAGTGAACGTGTGAAGGTCCAGTAAACGTGACCGTACCGTCCCTACGTCGTCGGCGATACGCCTTCGCTCCGCGCCACTGCATCTGGCAAACCGACGCAATAGCTGGGGAAGATCGGCGACCATCCGAGTGTGGTTCTCGCCTTCTCACCGAGGATGCGGCGGTTGGGCGTGCCGGGTTCGAGACGATGGTCGAACTGCACCTCAGGCGTGCCAAGTAACGCTGCCAGCGTTGTGTAGAAGTCACGACGTGTGACAGGTGAACCATCGGCGACGTTATAGGTCTCTCCAGGAGTACCGCAGTCTTTTCCCGCCAGTACAGCCGTGGCAGCGTCGTCGATGTGAATGAGGTTCAGCCATTTTCCCATATCGCCAACGAGTGGTTCACCACTGAGTAGCGATTGTTTGCGAAGCAACCTCCCGGGACCGTACATGCCGGCGAAACGGAGTATGATCGCGTCGGGCCGCCGCGACCGCAGGAGTTGTTCGGCTTCGAGTACGATCTTTCCGGCTTCCTCTCTCGGCTCCGTGACGCTCTGTTCGTTCACCCACGCGCCATCGGTGTTGCCATAAACACCAGTGCTGGAAGCATAGATGAACCGATCAGTCATCGGAGCCGCGTCGAGCAGGTGGGTGAGCCCCCCAACGTACACCTCTCGCATCGTCCGTCCGGCCGTGCGGTCCATTCCCACGCAGTAGAGCACAGTCGAGGAAGGTGGAAGCCCTTGCAGGCTCGGCGCATCAAGTACGTCGCCGGTGAGAGGCTCGATCCCCGCTGCGTGGAGCGTATCCGCGTTACGCCGGGTCAACGCTGATACACGTTGCCCGCGTACCCGCCAGAGCGCGGCAACTCGTCGGCCGAGGTAGCCACAGCCGATAATCAGCAGTGGCAACTCAGATGTAACAAGGGATGACATCGGACGCCGCTCCACTTACGCTAACTACTCGTGTCGAGCAATTCCGAACACGCCCACCTGCCGAGGCACTTGGTCCGCATGTCCGAACCGCCCACGCCGCCGCTTCCATCACCGGTGGTTGCTGACACGCCCACCGATACCGCTTCGGTAACGATCGCGGCACCGGCCGATCTTCTGCCGAAGCCACGCTGGACTGAACGGCTGGCATGGTATGCCGGTACGATGATACTGGCACTCCTGCTCCTCACCTTTGGGCTGCGACTCTGGCAACGGAACCTCCACGCCCCGTTTTACTACGATCTCGATGCGCTGCTGTACCTCCCGCTGACACGCACTGCGGTGGAACATGGATTCTGGAACTGCTGGCATGCAGAACGGCTAGGCGCGCCAGGCGTGCAGGAACTCTACGACTTCCCCATCATCGACTTCCTCCACTTCGCCATTCTCTGGGCGATCGGCAAGGTCTGTTCCGACTTGCTCGTGATCTACAACGCATACAGCATCCTGGCGTACCCACTCACGGCACTCGTGGCGATGTGGGTGCTGCGCTGGCTGAAGCTCTCGCTTCCGGCCGCGTCACTCGGCGGTCTGCTCTACGCCTTCCTGCCCTACCATCAGGAACGCTACCAGTATCACTACTTCCTGGCAGCGTACTGGTGGGTGCCGGTGTCGCTGGTGCCGGCGATCATGCTCTGCCGCGGTGACTTGCCATTCTTCCGCCGTGGCGCAGGAGGTGAGTACCTCCCACTGGAGATTAACTGGGCGAGAGTGCGGACGACCCTCGCCGGTGCCGTGCGATTCTCCAGGGGTGCATGGAAGCAACTCCTCGTGTCGTCAGGGCACGGCGTTCGTTGGCTTGTGCGGAACCTCGTGACCTGGCGGGCGCTGTGGCCCATTCTGGTCGGCATCGTAACCGCGTCGGCCGGCGCATATTACGCCTTCTTCGCGTGCGCCGCGTATGGCTTCGCGGGAATGTACGCCTGGATTGTGTACCGAACGTGGCGCGGTGCTGTCTCCGCGCTGTTGGTCATCGCCCCGGTTGTTGCCGTTGGATTCGCGTACCATCTGCCGATGTTTATTCACAATTACCAATACGGTAAGCATAACCTCACTGTCCGGCAGCCACACGAGGCCGAGAGTTATGGGTTGAAACTCGCACACTTGCTCTTGCCGACACCCGACCACAACTTCCGCCCATTCGCGGCGCTCCGCGCCCGATACACAACGCCCCTGCGTCCTGCCGACCACGAGAATGCTGGGTCGTTCGGTCTGATCGGTGGCGCCGGGTTGGTGGCGTTGATGCTCCTGGTGCTCCTCCCGTATCGCAAGCGATGGCCAGAAGGACCAATCGGGGCACTGACGGTCTACCTTGTCCTGCTTGGCACTGTCGGCGCCGGTGGATCACTCTTCAACCTGCTCGTAACGGCCCAGATTCGTGCTTACAACCGCATCAGCGTCTTCATTGCGTTCCTGGCCATCTTCGCGGCGCTCTGGTGGATCGACCGTTTTCTCCTGACTCGCACCAGTCAGTCGATGCGGCGATTCCGTTATCCGGCCTTCGCCCTGTTACTCGTACTGGGCTACTTTGATCAGACGCCCTGGAGTTGGAATCCGTTGAACCCCACCGGACTCGACCCAATCGACAAGTTCGCCGCGCGATTCGAATCCGACCGGCGATTCTTTCAACAGATCGAACAGACGATGCCCCCCGGCTCGCGCATCTTCTGCCTGCCCTATTCTCCGTTTCCCGAAAGCCCGCCAGTATACAAGATGGCGAATTACGAGCACGCCCGCGGATATGTCCTCACCAATACCCTCTATTGGAGTTTCGGCGCGATCAAGGGACGCGAGGCGGATGTGTGGCAGAAGGACGTGTCGTACATGATGAACCGCAAGCCGGAGGAGATGCTAAGGCGAATCGTCGCGGGTGGCTTCGACGGCATACTGATCGACGGCCGCGGTTTCCCGCCGGCAAGGAATGTGGATCATGCGGCGGCAATTATCAAGCACTTCAACGATACCTACCGCGCGGTTGCGTGGCCGAAGAACGCCGACCTCCCGCAACTCGTTCACGAGGACGGACGCCAGTTCTTCCTTGATCTCCGTCCCTTCCGCGACGCCTGGCGACTGAAGGAGCCAGCGAAGTTCGCTGCCGCGGTTGCTTACGAACGCGACTGGGTAGCGGCACTCTGGCTGGCGGGCTTCTTCGTCACGGACCCTGGTGACGATGGCGAGTGGTATGTCTGGGGCACGCCAGATGCAGCCGCGTGGCTAGTCAACCCGACCGATCGCACCCGACACTTCACACTCACCTTCACCATTGGTGTCGATGCCGATGGCCCGTTCGAGATGATCCTCTCGGGGCTGGTGAACGACACGTTCACTCTCGACCGCCCGCCTGGCAGCGCTACCGGTCAGCGGCACGGACAGGAGCGAGCCTACGCCATCGACCTGCCGCCGGGCCGCTCCTCGATCCGTATTCGTTGCAAACCACCGCCCTATTTCGTCACCGACGGCCGTAACCTCTGTTATTACGTCAAGGATTTCAAGTTCACCGAAAAATAGGGAAATCCGGGCCGTGCCATCACCTTGATCCGTCACGATCGCGCACGGTCCGGCTTGCCGGGGATATAATTCATCAGTGCCACACGATGGCCCTCTTCCCCGTGCATGGAGTCTCCATGTCCGCGATGCCTCCCAGCAATCCTGCATTGAACCCGTTCGCCGGCTCTCCGACGTACCTGATGGCGTGCCAGCAGCTACGAGTTGTGGCGCGCGAGGTTGAACTCGACCCTGGCATCCTCGAACGGCTGATGTTCCCCAAACGGTCACAGATTGTCGCGGTGCCCGTGCGGATGGACGATGGACATACCGAAAACTTCGTCGGTTACCGTGTCCAGCACTCGCTCACCAGCGGTCCCAGCAAGGGCGGGTTGCGGTATGCCAAGAATGTTGATCTAGGTGAAATCGCGGCGCTGGCGATGTGGATGAGTTGGAAATGCGGCATCATGAATCTCCCGTTCGGTGGGGCCAAGGGCGGCATCGCCGTGGACCCCGCGGATCTGAGCCGCGCCGAAAAGGAACGTCTCACACGCCGTTTCACCGATGAGATTCAGAACATCATCGGCCCCCGCGTCGATGTGATGGCTCCAGACATGGGCACGGATGAGCAGACGATGGCATGGATTTATGACACTTATTCCATGAAAGTGGGTTACGCGTGCCCCGAGATCGTGACAGGCAAGCCTGTTGAGTTGGGCGGTTGCGTTGGCCGTCGCGAAGCGACCGGCCGTGGCGTTGTGTACTGCATCTCGCTGGCGCTCGCAGAACTTGGCCTGAAGTCGGAAGCGTGTACTGCGGTTGTGCAAGGCTATGGGAATGTCGGTTCCGTGACGTGCGATGAACTGACCAAACTCGGCACGACAATCATCGCCATCGGTGACCGCTACGGCGCGATCCGAAACGAACGTGGCATCAACATTGCGAAACTCAACGAATACGTGGCGAAGAACGAACGCCGCACCATCGTTGGCTTCCCCGAAGCGGAAGCGATACCCGATTCCGAACTCCTCACCACCCCCTGCACGGTGCTCGTACCTGCGGCGATGGAGCGTATGATCACGGCCGAGAACGCGGGGAAACTCCGCTGCCGGGTGCTGGCCGAGGGCGCGAACGGTCCCACCACGCCCGATGCCGATGCGGTGCTGGCGAGCAGCGACATCTTCATCATTCCAGATATTCTCTGCAACGCGGGGGGCGTCACTGTTTCGTACTTCGAGTGGGTCCAAGACCTCGCGCAGTTCATGTGGGATGAAGATCAGGTCAACAAGCAACTCAGGAAACTGATGCTCGGTGCGTTCACGCGTGTTCGCAACGAGGCGAAGCGTCGCAAGACCTCGAACCGCATCGCGGCACTGAGCCTCGGCGTTCAGAAGGTGGCTCTGGAGAAGACCAAGCGCGGCCTTTACCCGTAAGGACACTGCACTGCGGATCGGGTCAATGCGTGATCTCTTCACAGATGGGGGCCAGTTTCTGCCCCCTCACTGCTACAGTATACTAGAGTTCACATTCCTCCAGGATTGATTGTGTTTTGATCCAATGGCGAAGCATCGAAGGACCTGCCGGCACACTGACAGAAACGGCAGCCTTGATCGAGCTTGTTAATCGTCTTGCGGCACGCGTCGCGACTGCTTCTTGGCACTTGTGCGGCGCTTGTCTGCCAATCGCCGCTTCCTCGCTCCCTTAGATGGCTTCGTCTTCTTCCGCACAGTAGGTTCGACGAGTGAAGCCCGCACCATGTCCGCGAGCTTGAAGAGGCAATCCTCCCTGTTGCGCTCCTGATCGCGATATTTCTGCGACTGAATGACGGCATCGCCATCCGTGGTGAACCGACTGGGAAAGAGGGCCCGCATCCGATCGCGCGCCGCGACCGGTATCGCCGCAATTGAGGTGCGCGCCTTCCATCGCAGCACCGCCTTGGACGCCACCTTGTTCACATTCTGGCCGCCAGGTCCACCGGAACGCGCATAGCTCCACTCCAGTTCATCATCCGGGATCGAGACAGTATCTGTGATGGTGAGCATGGGTAGTTCCCGTTCCTGGCGACTCCGTCCAGGTGTCGCCGATTGATCTCTCTTCGATACCGGTGGCTCGCTCGCTTCGCACCCTGGCTTGACGGCTCGGTGTAGTTTGCCTATCGTCCACCGTCGCGATAATGGACGAAATCCGGAGGAGCGGGGCGCATGGGACCTAATGTCGGTGGGCGGATCGAGGAGGTCCAGCGGCCACGCTCCCTCTTCGGCCCGGATTACCTACGTATGGCGGGGCTGGTTCTCGTTGCAGTCGCCGTCCACTCCTGGCTGATTGCGCACACGGCAGTGACGGCCCGTGACAGCCTCGGGTTCGCTCGTCAGGCTCTCTGTTTCGGACTTCCCACGGCCGCGCCCCCACATCCGGACGGCCGGCCGAAGAACATGATGGACCTCGTTCGCGACGCGGAGCATCCACCTGGTTTTCCGCTAACAGTATGGGTCACGCACGCTGCACTTCGTCGTACCGTGCCCGATATGGCGATACCCGATCGTGCTCTGTTAGCGACACAACTTGCCGGTGCCATCGCCGCGGTTCTCCTTGTTGTGCCAACGTACCTCACTGGGCGAATGCTATTCGGTCGGAACGTGGGTTTCGCCGCGGCACTCCTGTTTCAAGTGTTACCCGTACCTGCACAGATCACCAGCGACGGCCTCACGGAAGGCGTCTATTTGCTATCGGCATCCCTGGCAGTGATGCTGGGGGTGCGGGCCGTGCGGGTGCCACGGATCAGCAGCTTTTTGCTGTGCGGGATGGCGATTGGGGCGACTTATCTTGTTCGCCCGGAAGGTCTGATGATGGCAGCGGGGCCGGTCGCAGTGGCGATGTGGCTCGGCCTGACGCAACGCTGGCCGCGCGATCAGGCGATGGCTCGCCTGACAGCACTTGCGGTCGGGATATCCTTGATTTCCGCGCCATACATGGTGTTGATTGGCAAGATCAGCAACAAGCCGACTGCCGGCTACCTCCACCCACTCCACCAGCCATCCGGGCCGCTCTATCGCGGCGCACCCACGTCGCAGCGAGCGGTTGTGAATCCCACAATCTTCGCTGCCTGGTGGAATCCGGATCGCGATGCAGGGACACCGCGCGAACTCTGGGCCATCAAGGCTGTGGTGAAAGAGACAAGCAAAAGCGCGAACTATGTCGTCTGGCCGCTGGCGATCTTCGCAGTGATCGCGCTTCGCCGCCGGTTCGCAACCGAGCCGGCGCTATGGGTGCCTGTGGTGCTAACTGTCTGCAACGTCGCCCTGTTAACGTACCTCGGCGCGCGTGTCGGGTATGTATCTGAGCGTCATACGGCACTCCTGACGTACTTCGCATGCCTCTTCGCTGCTGCGGGATTGCCGCTCCTGGCCGCAGCACTGGGGCAACTCCTCCCGCGTGTGGAGAAGCTCGGTGTCCGAATCACTGCGGCGAGTTTGCTCGTGGCACTGGTCGCATCGTCGCTGCCGTTCGCGTTGAAGTCGATGCACACCAACCGTGAAGGGCACAAGCACGCCGGACGCTGGCTCGCCACACACCTGACCAGCAACGATGCCATTATCGACCCATTTTGCTGGGCCGAATGGTATGCCGGTCGCACACTGTACCGCACGTCGTGGAACCCACCCGTCTCGCGCAACACCTACATCGTCTGGGAAACTGGTCCGTCGCCGCACTCGCGCCTGCCGGCTTACGACACGGCGAAGGAGAGCCTCCACCACTCAACGGCCCGAATCGCGTATCACTGGCCGGAGAACGTGCCGCCAGAGAAGGCGACGGTGCAGGTGTGGAAACTCGGGCCAGACTGATTTCGCTGGAAACGCATCCGCGATGACCGCGTGGGAGGTGGTGTTTGTTCCACCTGTACCCATGCGGTCGCGCTTTGCATGGCGGTAGTAGGCACACTCAGTCAAACAGTCGAATCAAGTCGGTCACACTGGTGAGTTTCTCCAGTTCCCAGCAGCGTGCAAGAATCTGATCGGCCTTCGCCTGACCATACCTCGTCTCCGCGACACGGCGGAACTTTGCCTCCACCTCTGCATCCGTCATGGGGTTGCCCGCATGCCCGCGCGGGAACTCCACCTCCTTCACCCGTGTGCTTCCGTCGGTCATCGTCAGAGTGATGCGGTTGGGAATGCCCTTCGGATAGCGTGAATCCAGGGTGCTGTCGTGCGTCACTTTCACCCGGTTGGTGAACGCAACGAGTTTTGGATCCGTGAAGTGTCGTTCATCGAAGGTGTCGAGGTAAATATCTCCGTCGTGGAGCGCCGCAGCCGTGCAATAGGGCAGGCTGTGGTCGGCCGTTTCACGGGTCTTCGGCGTCCATGCTTCCGGGTATTTCCCAATGATGTTGTAACTCGCTTCAAACGTGGCGATTTCGATACTCGCCACCTTCGACACATCGCCCTTTAGCTCCGCTCGGAGTTGTAGTGCCGCGTCAATGGCACTCTGAGAGTGGTACTCCGCTGGCCAGAACTTGATGTAAGTCTTGTTGATCATGTAGCCGTCGGCGTTACCCGTGTCGCCGCCGAAAGGAGCAGGCGTGAAGTCTTCGCGCGTGACGAGCTTGAAAATCCCCAGGTCGCCTTCAAAGATTGGCGCCGGTCCAGTCATCCCTTCGGCCGCAAGTGTTGCCGCAAAGACACCATTGCGAGCCGCGTTGGCGAATGCGCATCCTTTCCACATGCTCAATTCGCCCGACCGGGTTTGGCGAAGCGCGATGTTGCACACGCCGGCGAGACCAACTGTGTGCGCGATCTGCGTCGCGTCGAGGTTCATGAGTCTGGCCGCGGCAACCGCGGAGGAAATCGCCCCGTAAGTGACATGATCCACGCCATGCTTGCGAAGGCTAGCGGCGTCGCAGAAGCGACACTGAATCTCGTAGGCCAGCACTGCCGCAGTGATGAGGTCTTTCCCGCCAGCGCCGACTGCCTCGCCCACGGCGAGTACCGGGGCAAGGTTGTCGCTGGGGTGAGCCGGTTCCTTGCTCAGGTAGGTGTCGTTGAAGTCGAGGTAGCGAATCAACAGACCGTTGACGAACGTTGCCCATTCGATGCTCGACCTGCCACCGGCGAGGATCGATGCCCCTGGCGTGCTACTCACGCGACCCGCGCATCGCTTCGCAATGGCATACGCCTCCGACGGCATCGCACCGATCGCGGTCGCGAACGAGTCGATAAAGCGACGTTTCACCTCGTGAACGGCTTCTTTCGTGAGTTTGTCGAACGTAAGCCCATGAGCGTAATCAGCCAGCCGCGCGGCGAGTGTTGGAGAGGACATCGAAACATCCCGGAATGAGAAGGTGATTCAGGGATGTTGTACGAGTTCGCACTGAGCGCAGTTCACCTGGCTTGTGTCAGGCGGCCGCGCGGCGGGTGTCGCTCATCGGTTGGAAGTGCGAACGATACCACGCCAGCGTTTCCGTCAGTACCTCGCCCAGTGGCTGCGCTGGAGTCCAGCGGAGCACGCCGCTCACCGGAGCCGTGTTCGGCAGATCAGGCGTGCGGCCGGCATTCACGGCACGCACGGCTTCAACCATTTGCTGATCCGTGAGAAGCCAGCCGCTGCGAAACGTGTGGTCGGCAGGACCGTTGTTGGCTGCCGCTTCGGCCGCCAGCATGCACGCACGGGCCGCATCGCGCACAAATACGAAGTCGCGAGCCGGCCCCTCCAAATTGGCCGCACTCTCCACGCGTAGTACATCGCGAATCGCCGTGGGAACGGCTCGGAAGATCGCGCGGTCACCAGGGCCGAAGACCTCGCCGAATCGCACCACGCTCATCCGTTCCTCGCAGGTTTCTCCAGTCTGTGCGATCGCCAGCGCCGGGATCTGCCGGGCGGCCACCACCGGCACGCGATGCGAATAGAGTTTCACCGCCTGGAGCAGTGCCGTAGTACCGCGATCATGGGCAAAGGGGTTATACTCCGCGAGGTGAAAGACCGCCGTGACCTCGTTCACGGCCATTGCCGAGTGGAGCCTGAAGACATTGTCGGCGCGGCCATGAACCAGCCGCAAGCCTGCCAGCAACTCCCCGTCGGGTCGATGGTGAACGAGGCCGATTACCTCGGCGCCCTGCGAGAGCAACTCGCGGGCGACGGCGCCACCCAGGAAGCCAGTCACGCCAGTCACGAGTGCCCGGCGGCCACGCCACGGGGAAGGTTCGCTCGACATCATCGCCTCCATGCGACGAGGGGGACGCGGCAGGGTATCAATCACAGGCGTTGCGGGTCAAGCCGAAGCCGATCCGATAAAGTGCCGGTGCCGGGATGCTCAAAGGGAGGGCACATGAACCGCGACGAGATGCTCGATGTGGCTGTATCGCGCACCGAGCCGTGGGATCTGGTAGTTATCGGCGGCGGAGCGACCGGCGCGGGCACTGCGGTGGATGCCGCATCTCGCGGCTATTCGGTGCTCCTGCTCGAACAGCACGACTTCGGGAAGGGAACCTCGAGCCGCAGCACGAAACTCGTGCATGGCGGCGTCCGTTATCTCGCGCAGGGGAATATCTCGCTCGTACGGGAAGCGCTGCGCGAACGCGGGTTGTTGCGGCAGAATGCGCCACATCTGGTCCACGAACGAGCCTTTGTCGTTCCTGGTTACTCGTGGTGGGCCTCACCGTACTACGGTGTCGGGCTGACGGCCTATAGCATGCTGTCTGGCAAGTGGAGTTTCGGACCGACACGCTGGCTGTCGCGCGATTCCGCGCTCACGCACGTCCCCACTCTCAAACGTGATCGACTCCGAAGCGGCATACTCTATCACGATGGTCAGTTCGACGACGCACGACTCCTCATCAATCTCATTCAAACTGCCGCTGCACACGATGCCGTCGCGCTGAACTACGCGCGTGTTGTGGAACTGACGCGCGACGCGGAGAAACGCATCAACGGTGTGCGCGTGCGCGACACGGAGAGCGATCGCGTGTTCCACGCCGCGGCGCGGATCGTGGTGAACGCGACTGGTGCCTTCTGCGACGATGTGCGTCACATGGTGGAACCCAGCGCGGAAGACATGGTTGAACCCAGTCGTGGCGCCCATATCGTACTTGACCGCTCCTTCCTGCCAGGCGAAACCGCATTCGTTGTGCCCAGGACATCCGATGGCCGCGTGATGTTCGCCATCCCGTGGCATGGGCATACGCTCGTCGGGACAACAGACGTGGCCGTTTCCGAAACACCACTCGAACCCAGACCGAGTACCGAGGAGATCGACTTCATCCTCGAGACAGCGGGCCGCTTCCTCGAGAAAGCGCCGACGCGCGCGGATGTTCTGAGTACGTTCGCCGGCATCCGGCCGCTAGTGAGGGCCGGCAAGGGGAAGAACACCGCGGCACTGTCGCGCGATCATACGATCCACGAAGACGACGGCATGCTCACCATCACGGGCGGCAAGTGGACAACTTACCGCAACATGGCCGAAGACTGCGTGAACCGCGCCGCGCTCCTGGGCGGATTAGTCCAGCGACCCTGCATCACGCAATCACTCACGATCCATGGCGCAACTGCGAACCGTAACCCACTCGATCACCTCGCGGTGTATGGCTCGGATGCCACGGCGATTCAGGAGCTCGCGCGCACGCGGTCGGATCTGGCGGAGCAACTTCACCCGGCGTTACCGTATACCGCAGCGGAAGTGGTGTGGGCAGCGCGAGTGGAGATGGCCCGAACAGTCGAGGATGTACTCGCACGTCGCCTCCGCGCGCTCTTCCTGAACGCAAAGGCCGCGACCGCGATGGCTCCGCGTGTGGCGGAACTGCTTGCGCGCGAACTTGGCCACGGTGAGGCGTGGCAATCCGCGCAACTGAATGCGTTTCGCGATCTCGCCGCAGGATACATGGTGTAAGCCTGCCGGCGACTCAATCTAGACTTCGTTTTTATCACCAGTGGGTGGCGACGGTCCGTCTTTCGGCCATAACCACAGCACCAGGAGCAGTGCGAGAAGCGGAAAGACACCAATACCGCCGAGAACCCACTCGTAAGAATGCGTCGCCCGGCATACCCACCCTTCCATGGGATAGGTCACGGCCAGTGCGCCATGAGCGCACGCACCCAGTATCCCTGTCACTTTCCCCTGGTGCTGGTTCGACAATTCCTGGCTCAGCGCGAAGTACGTCGGGAATAATCCCAGAGCGCCGAACGCGACTGCCAGCAGCGCAGCTTGCAACAGCCAGTTGTTGGGCAGAAAGGGAACGCAGACAGTTGCGAATGTGAGGACAGCACAGGCCAGAAATGCGATCATCCGGCTGAGATGGATACCGATTCCACGTCGGCATAATATCAACGTGATGAGGCCGACCGTCCACGAGCCGACATCTGCAACGAGGTAGTAAAGCGTGGTGAACTCGCTCATCTGCTCCAGTGAATAGTGACGTTGATCCTGCAAGAACAATGGCAGCCAGGTCCGGTAGCCGTGCCAGGTAAGGTTGATGGCGACAACCACACCCGCCAGCGCCCAGAATCGCTGATCACGGAGGACATCAACGAACCGGCCCCGCGTCGCGGCCCCTTCCTCATTCGGTTCCGGTGACTGCCGTACCACGCGACCCGGTATCGTGAGGAACCAGACTGCCACCCAGACCAGCCCGAGCGACCCGATAATCCGAAACGGGATGCGCCACGCATCGCTCACGCCATTGGCCGCCGCCCATTTCACGATGGCGAGCACGACAAGCGGCGTGACAACGGCACCAAATGCCGTGCCACTCTGAAAGAGTGAGTTGCCGAATGTCCGCTCCTCGGGACGCAGGACCGTGCGTGTTGTGCGTATCCCACACGGCCAGTTGGCGGCTTCAAACACCCCCAGTGCGAAACGACAGGCCAGAAGCATCCTGAAGGAATCCGCGAACCCAGTGAGCATCCCAGCAACCGACCACCCCAGCACAGCCAGCGGGTAGACCCAACGCACACTCACCCGGTCCACAAGGAAGCCCGTGCAGACCGCGCCCGCTGCGAACGCGACGGAAAAAACGCTCTCGATCAGGCTGTATTCGAAGTCGTCAAGCCGCAGCGATGCCTTGATCTGCTTCGCTAACTGATTCAGCGCCATCCGGTCCATATAATTGATGATGGTGGCCTGCATCAGCAGCAGGCACACCCACCAGCGTAATAGTGATGCGGATTGCGGTGCGGCAGCGGTATTCATGGGGGTTGTGAAGGCAGCACGCGGTTGAGCGACTGGAACACCTTACCCAACCATTTGGCGAGATGCCAGCGTGAAGGATGATCCGGGGCGCGAGAACGGAGAAGTACGGAAGATGGTGACACTACCGAGTCGTGCGCCGACTCACTGGATGTCGTGGGTGGGTATTGTGATGGCCGTGGTCGCAGGCGTGCTGGCACTCTACGGCGCAATTGCGGCCGAGAAGCATATCGCTGGTAGCCCGCTGCGCGTCGCGCGTGGCAACTCCAATGGTGGTGCGAATGCCGGTCCGTGGTATGACCGGGTCGTTACGAAGGGAGAGGTCCGCGTCTTCGGCGACCGTCTCGACCGTAAACTTCTCGCGATCACGGAACGGTCGAAGAATGCGAGAAATGCGATCGCGTTCGTGGCGTTCGTGCTACCGGTTTTCATGGGCAGCGGCGCAGCCCTTTTCGGCGGCTGGGCGATGAAAGCTGTCCAGGCGTCCGGCGGTCGCTATTCCGGCAACACGATGGCGGTCTTCTCGATGCTAATTGGTGGCCTGGCGGCTGTCACGTCTGCCTGCATGCTGGTCAGTTTCTACATCTGGCCGAATCTGCCGTCCGTGTATCCTTGAGTGTCAGGCGCGTGCGTCCGGCACTCCTGAACACTCCCGCTCGGCCTCCACGCGTGTCAACATCCTCAACTGTTCCTCCTTCCGTTTCCGGAACCAACTCGCCACGAGTAGCACACTGTCCACAGTCGCGTCCGAAAGTGTGGCTGCGACAGGAAGTTTGCTAAACGACGACTCGATCAGCGTCGCGATCGTAGCAGCCGTCTCCATTGTGGGCGAGAAACACACCGCCTGCACTTCACCGCGTTGAATCAGATACCAGCGGACACGACCATCGTACCCAGTGAGTGGATAAACGTAGGAACTCTGATTCCGCGCGCGACGCAGGAGGCACAGTCGATCGTCGAGCCACTGCACCGCTGCCAGTTTGTCACGCAGCGAGAGTGCCTTTTCAAACTCGAGCGCTACGGACGCTTCTCGCATCGCCTTCTTCAGTTTCTTGAGAATCGAACGGTTGCGGCCTTCGAGAAACGCCTTCGCGCCACGTACTCCTGTTCCGTACTCCTTGCGTGTGCAGCCACCGGCACACGGTCCACAACATGTTTCCAGTTCATACCGAAGGCACTTCGCGGCGCGCTGGGACTCAAACAACTCTCCCTGTTCCGCGAAGTTCATCGCCACTGTCTGTGGACAGTCACGGAGTTTGAACCAGTGATTGAGCCTGCGTGCGGCCTCCTCCGACTGATCGCGACGCACGAGCGGACCATAGGCGCCCAGTTCTCTCCCGGTCGGTTTCGTGGCGATGTACACAAACGGGGCGGGTGACTTGCCGAGGCAGATGTAATGGTGTCGTTGCAGGCCTGGCACGCCCAGCACATTGAGTTTCGGGCGATGCCGCTGGATCAGTTCGAGTTCGCGCAGGAGTGCCGCGAGTTCGTCGCCGGTCTGTTCCCAGAGCAGGCGTCTCGTCTGCTCGATGATCTTGCCCGCCTTCGGGTCCCGACTGTTCTTGCGGAAGTAAGAGAGGAGGCGGGAACGGAGATTCTTGGCTTTTCCGACGTAGATGAGCCGGCCACGGTGGTCGAGCATTCCGTAAACGCCCGGCGATTTCGGCGCGTGCTTCTTGACGCCGCGTTTGAGCGTGCTCGCTTCCTTGCCGCGTATCGCGCGGACCAGGGGAACCTCATCGACCGGGCGATAGCGACCGGGGCCGAATCCGTCGAAGTCTTCCGCGAACAACCGCGTCTGTCGCTCCTTCCCGTCCGTGGGTGTGTGGCTCATGTCGTGAGTTCCGCGTTTGTCGCGTATAGTGTACGCAGGTATTCTACAGGAAGCGGAACCGTCGTGGGAGGTACGAATTCTTTCGCAGCACTGTCCGGAGCAATCGCCTGACCCACCGACACTTCCTCGCGGCATGGTTCACAACGATTGCCGTTTCGCAGACGCTCGCTGCCGATGGATCGTCCATCTCTGACACGCTTGTTGCCAGTCGCGACCATGCGGTCCTCTCCACTGCGGCAATGGACGCCAAACGAGCCGCAATTCTCCGTGGGTCTGGCCCACGGACTCTCTTCGCGCCAACCGACGCTGCGTTCAAGAAACTTTCGGACAAGGCAGTGCAGGAAATTGCCGCTGACCCCACTGCTGTGAAGAAACTCTTCCAGGTACACCTCGTGAACCGCAGTCTCACGGCTGAAGACCTGAAGAACCTCGCCGGTCAGGAGATTCGGACACTCGGCGGGGGCGTGTTGAAGATCGAAAGCGACAAGGTTGGACTGCGTGTCGGTGGGGCGAAGGTTCTGGCGAGCTACAAGTGCAGCAATGGCATGCATCCCATCGTGGATGAAGTGCTGCCAGTGAGGAAGTGAACGAACGAAGGTGAACGGAGACGAAAGTGTTGCATCATCGGTCATGAAACGCGAAACACCCCGGGCAGCGGAATGCCACACGGGGTGTTTGCTGTTCCGGGCGTGTCGATCAGGCGTCTGGCGCCACTTCCACATGGTTGAGCAACTGGCGAGCGCCGACAAGCGGGCGCACGGTTTCCTGCGCCATCTGTTTCAGGTAGTAGCTTGTCACCATGCCTGTGATGACGACCTGCTGGTCATCAGCGATGACGATGAGCCGACGCAACTGGCCGAGCGGGCTGTGAGTCAGCGCATCAGCCGGTTCGTGAGTACGTGTCGGGCATGTGTTCATCGCATTGCTCCTTCGGGCGACGTTGGGCGATCCTCTAACCCACGATCGGAGCTTCACAGGGAAGCTCGCGTTCGGTCGCAGCGAATACCGACTGGTTCCAGTTTGAACGGGTGGCAGGAATATGACGAATCCATTCCTTTTGCCGATAGTTGGGAAGATTTCCTTTTCCAGTGAAGAATGCTAACCGGCCGCGCATCGGGTTGCAACGATTTTTCCAACAATCGCGATATTTTGATTGAAGTATTCCCGTTGAGCCGCAGTTGCGCATTGCACCTGCCCGGCGTCTGCCACGAACTGACTTCGCACAGCGTGCCCCTCCCCGATTGCCGACGGACACGCTATCATGCCTGTCTACCCGGCGCGACCCGGTTCACAAGCGCATACAACCCCCCGAGGGCGATAGTCATGGCGAAGGGAAAAGAAGCACGGAGCACCATCAAGCTCAAGAGTGAGGCCAGCGATCACTGCTACTTCACCCAGAAGAATCGCAACAACAGCAAGGAGCGGATCTCGCTCCGCAAGTACGACCCGACCGTTCGCCGACACGTCATGTACAAGGAAGCCAGCAAGGTGTAAGCCGACCGAAAGCCTGAGTGAGCACCACCCAGAGCGAACGGTAGAATCAGACCCAGGCCCGCCGGCCTGGGTTTCTTTTTCATGTGGGAGCGTTTCCGGGTCGATGCCACTGCCTGTATTTTGATCGTTGTCTCTTCCGCTCTCTATCTTCCCCCAAAGGGGATTCATCATGCCGTCGGACCGGATACTCGTGGTAATCGGCCGGACACGCCACAAGATGGTGGTGGTCGAACTGGATGAGGCGGTGAAGCGCGGAGCGAAGTTCATCGAACTGCGACTCGACTTCCTCGCGAAGGCTGTGGACTTCAAACGTCTGGCGCCCCTCAAGAAATGCCCCTGGGTGGCGACGCTTCGCCGTCCCATCGACGGCGGCCGTTTCAACGGCAGCGAGCAAGAGCGTCAGGTTGTGCTGCGTCAGGCTATCGCTTCGGGTGTCTTCGAGTGGGTCGATCTGGAGACCGACATCGCCGACACGATCAAGCGTTTCGGACCGGTCAAGCGAATTATCAGCTACCACAACACCAACGAGACACCCTCGAATCTGGAAGACATCTACGCGAAGATGCTCCAACAGGATGGTGATGTGTACAAGGTCGCAGTTCTGGCTCAGTCCCCGGAAGACGTGGGCCGTGTGCTGGCGATCCAGCGCACCGCGCCGAAGCCGACCGTGGCATTCTGCATGGGCGATATCGGGCAAGCGTCGCGCTTCCTGGCACTGAAGTTCGGCGCGCCGTGGATATACGCGGCGTTCAACAAGGAACGCGGCATCGCGCCGGGGTTACCGAGCCTCGACGACTTCCGCACCACCTTCCCCATTACCACGATCACCCCGGAGACTCGAATCTTCGGACTACTCGGCGACCCGGTGTCGCACAGTTTTAGCCCGTTGCTTCACAACCAGCTTTACAAGAAACTCGGCGTCGATGCGCTATATCTCCCCTTCCGGGTGCCGCGCGGCCACCTGCCGATGGCACTGACCACGTACGATACGATCCCGGTCCATGGCTACAGCGTGACCATTCCTCACAAGGAAATGGCTGCCGCACTGGCCCGCGAAACCGAGTTCCACGTTCAGACAACCGGCTCGGCCAATACACTCGTGCGGCGCGATGACGGCAACTTCATCGCGGCCAACACGGACTACTCCGCCGCCATCGACTCACTCAAGTCGCATCTGGTTGAACGCGCGAAGGAAGGGCCGGTCGCGCAGCTCAGCCAGCTTTCGGTACTGATCCTCGGCGCCGGCGGCGTGGCCCGCTCCATCGCCTTCGCGCTCCACCGTGAAGGCGCGCAGATCACGATTACGAGCCGCACCTACGAACGCGCCCAGAAGCTCGCAGAAGATGTGAAGTGCAAGGCGGTGGACTGGCACGCCCGGCACAGCATCAGCTTCGATGTACTCGTCAACTGCACGCCGGTTGGGATGCACCCCAATGTGGACGAAGCGCCGTGCCACTTTAGCATCCTCAAACCCGGCACGCTCGTCTTTGACACCATCTATACACCGGAAACGACGCTCTTGATCCGCGAGGCTCGCGTGCGCGGCGCCGACACGATCACCGGCGTGGACATGTTCGTGCGCCAGGCTGCCAGACAGATTGAACTGTTCACAGGTATGACCCCGGATACAGACGTGATGCGCGCAATCATGCGCAAGTCGCTCTCGCCGTTGACGAAAGCACTCGATGAGGATGAAGACGGGAAGACGACCAGCGGAAACGAGACAGGAGCCGTGCGAGAGTCGTGAACGCACCCAGAGTGTCCAACATCATCCTCGTCGGGCCGCGCTGCACGGGCAAAACGACTGCCGGCCGCTACCTCGCCGCGCAACTCGGCTGGAGCTTCATCGACGCCGATATCCATCTCGAAGCGCGCGCGGGGAAATCCATCGCTGACATTTTTGAACGGGAGGGCGAAGCGAGCTTCCGAGAGCGGGAAGCCGCCACGCTCTCCGAACTCTGCGCCCACGAGCGCACCGTGATCGCCACTGGCGGCGGCGCCGTGCTGCGCGAGGCGAACCGGCAACTGATGCTCGATCGCGGTTTCGTGGCGTGGTTAACTGCTTCTCCCGAGACACTCTGGGCACGCATGTCGAGTGACCCACTGACCGCCGCCCGTCGCCCGAACCTCACCCCAACAGGTGGTGAGGACGAGGTTCGGAAAGTGCTGATTGCGCGCGAGGGGCTCTACCGCGAGGTGGCGCATTTCGCTGTCGATACCAGCGGGCTGTCGCCGGAGGCCGTCGCCACTGCTATCTTCACGGCATGGAGTGGTGGTTCTATTTCCCCGTCGTCGTCTGGTGCCTCTTCGCCCTCATCACCGGGCTGATGGTCGGGTCGTTCATCAATGTCCTCGCCGCGCGTCTTCCGTATGAGAAGAGCGTGGTGTGGCCGTCGTCGCGCTGCTTCGCATGCTATCGACCAGTGCGCGTACTTGATAACGTGCCGATCATCGGTTACCTCCGACTTCGTGGCCGTTGTCGATTCTGTGGTACGACCTTCTCGTCGCGTTATCTGTGGGTTGAGTTGGGTACAGGCATCGCGTTCCTGGCGCTCTTCCTCGTGGAAGTCGTATTCGACTGGTTCAAACTGCCAGGGGTGAAGTTCACTCTACTCGGCGGTGATGGTGTGCCCTCAGGCCGAGCGTTCGCGATCTTCATCTACCACGCAGTCCTTCTCTCGAGCCTGATCGCGGCAGCGGTCATCGACACCGAACATCGCATCATCCCCACGCAGATCACATACACCGCGCTGGTGGTCGGCATCATCGGCGGTGTGCTGATGCCGTGGCCCTGGCCGCATCAGACCGTGCTCGCGAAGGCACTGCCGACCGACCGGCCGTGGTTCATGGATGAACTGATTGGCCGCATTCCCACCGGTGTGCAACCGTGGCCTTTCTGGGGTCCCACGTTTGCTTTCGCCCCACCGGGTAGCTGGAAGCTTGGTCTGCTCAATGCCGTGATCGGCGCACTGGCCGGTTCGTTGGTGGTGCGAGCGACAAAGTGGCTCTTTGAAACAGGGCTGGGACGCGAGGCACTCGGCCTGGGCGATGCGGACCTCCTGATGATGGCCGGCGCGTTCCTCGGCTGGCAGATTCCCGTACTGGCGATGTTTGTCGGCGCGGTGGCATCGCTGATCCTGAAACTGCTCAGCATGCTGCTGCCTTCGCCGACGCGTGCCGAACCTGCGGCGATCGCGAATGCGGCCTCACCCGTGACAGGCCCGCCCGAACCGCGAGAACTACCCTTTGGCCCTGGGCTGGCGATTGGTGTGCTCGTGACGTGGTTCGCCTGGCCCTGGCTTGGGCCGCGGCTGCAGTTTCCCTTCTTCGACAGCCTGACGATGGGCGTACTGATTGGTGTGATGGGTGTCGGCCTACTGGCAGCGGCTCTTCTCCTGCGGCGTCCTGTTGGACAAGAAACAGCAGTATCAAAGTAAGGGGCGCTGCTGCCTTCGTGAAGCAAGCCGCCACCATGTCCGGAGGTAGCCGTGTCCGAAATTGTGATCGTGGATTACGGAATGGCGAACCTGCGGAGTGTCCAGAAGGCGTTCGAGCAGGTCGGGCATGTCGCCGCCATCACAGACAACCCACGACGAATCCGCCAAGCGGGGAAGATCGTTCTGCCAGGAGTCGGTGCTTTCCGCGATGCCATTGCCAGAGTCCGCGAGACAGGTCTTGATGAAGCCGTGCGTCGCCATATCGACGCCGCGCGGCCGTTCCTGGGGATCTGCCTCGGACTCCAACTCCTGTTCTCGCGCGATCACGAAGACGGGCTACACGAGGGGATGGACGTCCTCGGCGGCGATGTTGTGCGATTCCCAAACCCACCCGGATTGAAAGTGCCGCACATGGGCTGGAACACACTGCGGCTGACGAAGCCGGAATGCCCGCTCTTCATGGGCTTGCCGCCCGAACCCGCCGTCTACTTCGTTCACTCGTACTTCGCCAAACCTGCCGCACAGGAAGTCGTCGCGGCCGAGGCAGACTATCCCACTCCGTTTTGCGCGGTGGTGTGGAAGGAGAATCTCTTCGCGACGCAGTTTCACCCGGAGAAGAGCCAGCGCGTGGGGCTTCAGATGCTACGCAACTTCGCCGCGATATAAGTCTCACTGCCCGCGTACTCACTTTCGCTTCTGCACCACATGCCGTTCGCCGGTTCGATACGCCGACGCGACAAGACCACTGGAGTGACTGCGAATGGTGACGGCACCGGCAGTCGGAGTATCCCACACCGTGGCACCGGCTGCGCCATAGCTGTATCGCAAATGTGCTGTTGCTGTGCCGGCACGCTGGCTCGACACCACCAGTTTCGGTCGCGCCCATGCCGCCATCGCACCAGGTTCAGGCTTCTCCAGGCTCCCACTTGGAGCATTCGCGCTCTTCGCGCCGTGGTGCGGAGCGAGCATCACATCAACAGGGGCGACCGGCGCGGAAATCACGAGCCGTTGCCCTTCCCCTTCCAGATCGCCAGTCAGGAGAATCGTGTTTCCCTCATGGCGAATGATCAGCACGAGGCTCCGCGTGTTCTCATTCCCGGTCGGGCCGCTCGCGGGCGGGTGAAGCACATCGAACGCAACACTCCCAGCGGTGAAGCGATCACCGGCGTGCACGACACGGCGCGAAACACCGTGACGCTCCAGCGCAGCGAGGACGGCAGCGACACCAGGACTCTGCTTGTCGGCGAACGTCGGCGTCGTGGTCACGCGCCCGATGGTGAAACGTTCGAGGAGTTGCGGGACATTATTGAAGTGGTCCAGGTCGGCATGTGAGAGGAAGAGTTCGTCGATTCGGTCGATACCACGACTCCACAGGTACGGAGCAATCACACGGCGTACCGTGTCCGGACCTGCCATCGTGCCTGCGTCGTACAGGAACACCCGGCCGTCGGGCGATTCGATCACAACACAGCCACCATGCCCAACGGAGAGGAACGTCACTCGCGTCTCGTCCAGCGATTGTGGTCGGAAACTCAGCACGAGGCCAAACGCGGTCCACACGAGCACGCCCACAAAGCATCGCCGTGCGGGTCTCCCATTCACCAGCACTGTTCCGGCGACGAGAGCGTAGAAACCCGTGAGCCACCACATCGACGGCGCAGGCGAATAAGTGTGTCCCAACGGCACCTGATCGCCCAGGTGAACCACCCACTCGCACGTCGCGAGGCTCCATTCTGTGAGACGAGCGAACGGCCATGCCGCGAATGTGCCGATTGGCGATGCGACAATCAGGAGGAAGCCAGATACCAGAGCGATGGAGGTCAGCACGATCAGCGGCGGGCCGATGAACACACCGATGGGTGAAGCCACATTCTGCCACGCGAGGACGAGCGGCGCGTTCACGACAGTGAGGATTGTGGAGATCGCGAAGAGTTTCCACACCGCGCGGAGGATCGCGCGGAGAACTCGTTCCGGAATACCGCGCGTCTCGTCAATCAGTTGCTCGACGGGGGTTCGTTCTCGTGGCATCAACCAGCGCGAAGAGCCCCAGAGCAGGACAAAGACGGAGAGGAACGAAAGCTGGCAACCAGCCGTGAATGGGTCGGTCGGATTCGCCGCAAGTACGATGAGCCACGCGAATGCGAACACATTCGCAGGAATCACCGAGCGACGAAGGATGATGCCGCCACAGACAACGCAGACCATGACGGCCGCACGAATCGCCGAGGGTCTGGCTCCGGTCATGAGCGCGTACGCCAACAAGAAGAGCGCGACCACCCACGCACCACGACGGGTGCGAACACCACAGAGACGCAATGCGAGCCAGAGGAACCAGCCAAGCACAACTAGGTGTTGCCCGGAAATTGCCAGCGCGTGAATCACACCGGTGCGGACGTACGCATCCCACTCTTCACGCTCAAGGGCGGTGCTATCGCCGAGTAAGAGCGCGGTCGCAAGGCCCGATTCACGCGACAAGGAGTGCTGCAACGCACGCGACCCCCAGCCGCGCACCGCGGCGAGCCACCCGAATAGCGACGAACGCCATCCTTCTTCCAGACGCACGACCGATGTGGCTGAATGTTTCACCCGTAGTTCGGCCGTGATCCGTCGGTCCAACAGGAAGGCGCGGTAATCCCGCTCGCCAGGATTGTGCGGACCATCTGGCCGTATGAGTCGGCCCACAATTTCCACTGTGTCGCCGCAGTGCACGTCATCGAACCAACCTTCCACCGAGAGCCGCAGTCGTCCGGACGCTGGCCGCCACCCATCCACACCATCAATCTCCGTTACGTCGAGTACCCCGGTACTTGTCGCGGCACGTTGCACGGTCATCAAAGGGTCGCGACGAGGTGCGCGGATGCGATCGGGTTCGTCGGCCAGTCGCCCGCGCACGCGCACCGCCTGCGGCGAGTCTTTGGTGAATGTGTGAATGTCATTCGCGCGAACGGAAGACCGCCAACTGTGGTGATGAATGGACGCGAGCGCTGCGACACAGACAAAGAGCCAGCCAAGAGCGAACTGGATCGAGGTATTTCGTGTCACCAACCAGCCGATGAGCGCTACCACCGACACGATCAGCCCTGCGACGAGAGGCACCCCAAGGTAGCGGTCGGATAGCAGACCCACGGTCGCCGCGAGTGCGACAGGGACAAGCGGCGCGCGAGCAAACTCCTTCCACGGCGCTTCTGTCGGCCTGGCGGTTGTGTCGTCCGGGAGGGGCCGCATCGCGAACATCGGCAGTTATCGTAATCGGCCAGGGCTTGGCGACGAAAGGAACTTCCGCTGAAATGCACATATGAAAACTGTTCGCGTCAATCTCGGACCGCGGTCATACGACATCGCGATCACTACCGGTGATCCGGACAGCGTTGGGCCGTTCGTGCGTGGAGCACTGCCGAAGGCATCGACTGCGCTCGTTGTCAGCGACAGCAACACGGAATCGCATAGCCACGGAGTCGGGGTGGCACTCGCTGCCAGCGGCCTGCGGAGTCGATTCGCCTCGGTGCCTGCTGGCGAAGCGTCGAAGTGCATGGCGGACCTCGCGGCACTCTATGACGAGCTTTACGACTTTGCCGCCGACCGCAAGACGTGTGTCGTCGCAGTCGGCGGTGGTGTGATCGGCGACCTCGCCGGCTTCGCGGCCGCGACTTACAACCGCGGTCTGCCACTGGTGATGGTCCCCACTTCGTTACTGGCGATGGTCGATTCATCGGTCGGCGGGAAGACAGGGATCAACCACCCGAAAGGAAAGAACCTCATCGGTTCATTCCACCAACCAGCAGGCGTGTGGATCGACATTGCGCACCTCCGTACGCTCCCCGAACGCGAGTACCTCAGTGGCCTCGCGGAGGTGGTGAAGTACGGCGTGATCCTCGACGGGGAATTCTTCGCCTATCTCGAACAGCACGCCACGGCAGTACGCGACCGCAAGTCAGCGTTACTTCCGGGTGTGGTCGCACGCTGTTGCCAGTTAAAGGCGAACGTGGTGGAGAACGATGAACAGGAACTGACAGGTCTGCGTGCGGTCCTCAATTACGGTCACACCTTCGCCCATGCGTATGAGACGTGTTCTGGTTATGGCACGTTGTTGCACGGTGAGGCCGTCGCGATGGGAATGATGGATGCCGCAGATCTGGCGCGGAAGATGCGTCTCATTGATGCAGACTTCGTGGAACGTCAGCGAAAGTTGCTCGAATCGCTCTGGCTCCCGACTGCGCCTGCCACCGAGTTCTCGACCGACGACCTCATCGCGGTAATGCGGCGCGACAAGAAAGCCGTCGGCGGAAAGATGCGGTTCATTCTTCCGACGCAAATCGGGGCGGTGCGCCTCTTCGATGACGTGCCGGAACGACTGGTCCGCGAGGTTCTGGAACGGCGATGATATGTTTGGGATCGACATGTTCCGCGAACGGGGTCGGGCAAACGTGGTCATGAAACGTACAGGCGTGATCAGTCGGTGCCCAACCGGTTGTATCGGCGTAAGGTTTGCCCCGTTCCACAGGTACAACCCATCGCACCCTTGACCTGGCGAGACGCTGCCTGAGAATTCAGTTACACTGACCGTATCCCACCTGATTGCACCCCCTCATGACGGACACCATTGTCATGGCCGAACGCCGCGTTGGACTGTGGTTGATTGGAGCATGCGGCGGCGTCGCCAGTACGGCCGCGTTGGGGCTGGCGGCACTGGCACGCGGGCTGACGCCGACCACGGGCATGGTTACCGCGCTGCCGCAGTTCGCCGGTAACGACTTCGACGAAGGATCGACGTTCGTTGTGGGCGGGCACGACATTCGCGATGGCGACCTGGCCACGGCCGCGGCCGAGTTACACGCGCGCAGCAACGTCTTCGATCACGTCACGCTCCAGTTGTGCCTGGAAGACCTCCGGGCGTGGTCGAAGAACATCCGTCCTGGTGTGGTGTACAGACCCAACTCCGCGATCTCGGCGCTGGTTGACCGCGCCGACGTGCGCCAGGCTCGTTCACCGCGAGAGGCTATCGACGCGATTCAAGCTGATCTGAAGGCGTTTCAGTCTTCGCAAGAACTGGATCAGGTGGTGGTCGTGAATGCGGCATCGACAGAGCCGCCGTTCGACGTGACCGACGAGCAGAGTTCGTTGGAGAAGCTCCTCCTGGCACTCGATCGCTCGTCGCCTGCCGCGCTGCCCACCAGCAGCATCTATGCCTTCGCAGCACTCGACGCGGGGTTTCCTTACGTCAACCTGACTCCCAGTCGCGGCGCGACTCTCCCGGCGATCGATGAACTTGCCCGCAAGCGCGGCGTTCCACACGCAGGCCAGGATCTCAAGACCGGGGAAACGTTGCTCAAAAGCGTGCTGGCTCCGTTGTTCGCACGCCGCAACCTCCGCGTACTGAGCTGGGTTGGCCACAACATCCTCGGCAACCGCGACGGGCAAGTGCTCAACGATCCGGCCAACAAAGCCAGCAAGGTGACGAGCAAGGATGCACTCCTCCCGGCCCTTCTGGGTTACAAGCCGCAGTCCATCGTGAGTATTGAGTTCATCGAAAGCCTGGATGACTGGAAAACGGCGTGGGACCACATTCACTTTGAAGGTTTCCTGGGTACGAAGATGACTCTCCAGTTCACATGGCAAGGGTGCGACTCTCTGCTCGCCGCACCGCTGGTGATCGATCTTGTCCGCCTCGCCACACTCGCGCAACGCCGCGGCGAGTGCGGCTCAATGCCACACACGGCTTGCTTCTTCAAAAGCCCTGTCGGTGTGGCAGAACACGAGTTCGGCGCGCAGTTTCACATGTTGGAAGTGTATCTCGCGAACAGCGTGTGCTAGAAGGCGACTGACACCGGAACCCATTCGAGGCGCGTTACCTTCGCCAGAAGGCTGCCGCCAGACGTTCGCCCGGAGCGATCATGCAACTGGCCTTCTCCACCAATGCCTATCTGCACCACTCCTTCGCCGACACTGTCACGCGCCTGGCGAAGATCGGTTACCGTGGCGTCGAAATCATGGCCGATGTGCCGCACGCCTGGCCGGCCTACCTTCTCCCGGAACAGAAGCAGGCCATCCGCGACGCACTCGGCCGGAACAAGCTGGCCATCTCGAACGTCAACGCATTCATGATGCACGCCGTCAACGACTCGCGGCAGAAATACTGGCATCCATCGTGGATCGAGCCAGACGCCCACTACCGCAGTGTTCGCATCGATCACACGAAACGTGCGCTGACACTGGCGAAGGAACTTGGCGCGGCGTGCATCACCACCGAACCTGGCGGCCCGGTCGATGGTCGGTCGCGGAGTGAGTGCCTGAAACTGTTTGTCGAAATGCTCAAGCCAGTTGTGGAACACGCCGAGAAGGAGCAAGTGATGCTCCTGGTTGAACCAGAGCCGGACCTGTTGATCGAAACTGCGGATCAATATCTGGAGTTCGCGTCAAAGATCGAGTCGCCGTATCTGGGTCTCAACTTCGATATTGGGCACTCGTTCTGCGTGAATGACGATCCAGCCCAGACCGTTCGCCGCCTGGCAAAGCTGATACGTCACGTTCATCTTGAAGATATCGCTGCAACGCGCGTGCATCACCACCTTATTCCTGGCGAGGGCGTCATCGACTTTGGTGCAACGCTCGCGGCGTTGAAGGAGGTGGGGTACGACGGGTGGGTAACGATCGAGCTTTACACCTGCCACGAGAACCCCGACCACGCCGCGCAGGTCGCACGCGAGCGCGTTCTGAAGATCGCGGAGTCTGTGGGAGTGGAGTTCTAGACGGGAACAGACGGATACGTCCTGACAATCACAGCAGAAGCGGCCGGGCGAACCCAGCCGCTCGCATGGCAAAGGCTCCCCTTACTTGATCGGCAATTCGTAAACGATCGTGCCGAGAAGCGTCCCTTCCTTCACCTTGTGGCAGACAGCGCATTCCTTCATTACGGCAGGAACGATGGTCGCCGCGCGGTACACCGGCTTGCCGTTCTCCTTGCCAACCTCCTCGAAGAAGCTCTTCCCGTCCTTCATCGCGGCCACTGCCTTCTTCTCGAAGTCGGTCTGCGGCAAGTTCGCCTTGCGCTTCGGCTTGCCGGAAGCATCCACGAGCCGGGCGTTATGCCACCCCTTCTTCTTCATCACGTCGAAGATCTCCATTGCCGCGACTGCTGCCGGCACATCGCCCTGCTGACCCACATACACCGCCGTCATCTTCACGATCGCGGTCTTGTAGAGGTCGTCGAGCATCTTGACCTGTTCGCGAGCGCGGTCCACCGCGGCCTTGTCCTGGGTCTTCGTGTCAGCAGCCTTCGCCGGAGCCTTCGTATCCGCAGCTGCAACTGGTGCGCACGGCTCGATAACCGTCGCCTGCACCGGGGAGCGCCGCTTGAGACGGAGTTTCTCGCCGAAGTGGCCTCCATGCGCCTCGGAGATCGCCAGACCCACCACGCACGTCAACGCCAACAGCCAGAGTCCAGAACGCTTCATCACTTACCTCGCCATGGTTGGAGAAGAGGAGCAGACAAACCACAAAGAGGAGTGTAACCGAGCGTGACCGGAAAACAAGATAGCTCTATCCGCAATTTGTCCCTGAATGTCTACCCAACGGGTGGTTCACTCAGAAGCCCCCGGGCGCTTGAGTCGCGTGCGTCTTCGAGCCATGACACGTTGCCGCTCTCGGAGAACCGTTTCACGCCCACCTGTTTAATCGCTGCATCTGGCAGCACAGAGAGTGGCGTGTAACGCGGATGGTGGCTTTCCTTGTAGGGATCGTTGGCCTTCGCGTTGTAACAGCAGATCATCGCCCAGCGCGGGTGGTCGCTTTTGTTCTGGTCGCTACGGTGCAGGAGGTTTGAGTGGAAGAAGAGCGCATCACCGGGTTCCATGGTGACGTACACAAGAGGGAACTGTTCCGGGCGTTTCAGCAGTTCCTCGACGCGTTCGCGGTCGGCCCCGGCCTGATCGCCAGTAAGTGTGTGGTTGATGCGTCCGCAGTGATGCGAACCACGGATCACCTGCAAGCAGCCGTTCTCTTTCGTGCATGGATCGACCGCGATGAAAACGCTGGTGAGGTTCGGAGTGAGGATGCCGTTCTGATACCAGTAGCCGTAGTCCTGGTGCCAGGTCCACGCCCCGCCAACCTTCGCGTCTTTGAGAATCATCTTCGAGTGGTAATGGTAGACCTCACCGCCAAGAAGTTTCTCGGCGCAGCGCACCATGCGATTGCACCGCGCAAACGCGCCATAAATGCCATCGCCGGGGTGATTCCACAGCGATAACCGCACTACGCCTCCTTCGCCATCGGCACGACCGAAGGAACGCCGGTCGAGTTCGCTATCCTCCTTCGCGGCTCGGCGGAGCAGATCGATTTCCTCGGCCTCGAAGAACTGCCGCGCGATATGGAAGCCGTTGGCGTGGTACTCGCACGCCGTGACATCAGAGAGAGTGGTAGTCATGGTTGAAGCTCCACGAAAGTGATTCGATTCCCATCGGCTTTCTGGTTACCATATCCGAGATTGCTCCCTCACCCAACCTGCCAGTTTCCACCATGCGAATCATTGCTCTCCTACTCGTTCTGACACTCGGCTCGTCGCTCCTGGCCGCCGAGAACCCCAAACCGATTCCCACCAAGATGGCCGCTGCGAAAATGACCGTTCCGCCTGGCTTCAGGGTCACACTCTTCGCGGGCGAACCGGACATCGTGCAGCCCATTGCGTTCACCTTCGACGATCGCGGTCGCATGTGGGTAGTCGAGTGCATCAGCTACCCCAACTGGAGCAAGAACGGCAAGGGGAGAGATCGTGTCGTGATCCTCGAAGACACCGATGGCGATGGCGTTCACGACAAGAAGACGGTGTTCCTGGACAATGGCGTGAACCTTTCCGGCATCGAGCTCGGCTTCGGCGGCGTGTGGCTCTGCTCATCGCCCAACCTGCTCTTCGTACCGATTCTGAAAGGCGACAAACCCGGCAAGCCGGAGGTGAAACTCGACGGCTGGAACATGATCGACACCAAGCACAACATCTTCAACTCCCTGACGTGGGGGCCGGACGGCTGGCTCTACGGTTGCAACGGCATTCAGGCGAAGGCGTGGGTCGGCGCGCCGGGTACGCCGAAGGCGAAGCGGTCTTATCTCGATTGCGGGGTGTGGAAGTACCACCCAACGCGCAAGACGTTCGAAGTGGTCGCACACGGCACCACCAACCCTTTTGGACTAGACTTCGACGATCACGGCGAGCTGTTCATCACCAACTGCGTGATCGACCACCTGTTCCACTTCGTCCCCGGCGGGCACTACGAGCGGATGTACGGTCAGGACGCGAACCCGCACACCTACGGCCTGATGAAAAGCTGTGTCGATTACCGGCACTGGGGCAGCGGAGCCTGGACCGACAGCCGGGCGAACAGGGACGGCACGCTGAAGAAGGAGCACTCCGACGCCGGCGGCGGGCACGCGCACGCCGGTTGCGCGATCTACCTCGGCGACAACTTCCCGAAGGAGTATCGCAACACCCTCTTCACCGCGAACATCCACGGCAACCGCTTGAACAACGATGGCCTCGAACGCACCAAGAGCGGGATGAAGGGCGTGCGCCGACCGGACTTCCTATTCTCCAACGACCCGTGGTTCCGCGGCATCTGCGTGAAGGTCGGACCGGACGGCGGGCTATACGTCAGCGACTGGTGCGACACCGGGGAATGCCACAACTATGACAAGTGCGACACATCCAACGGCCGCATCTACCGCGTGAGCTACGGCGACCCGAGACCGTTCACGGGCGACATCGCGAAGATGACCGACGCGGAGTTGGTGAAACTGCAACTGTCGCCGAACGAGTGGCTGGTGCGGAAGGCGCGACGCGTGCTCCAGGAACATGCCGCGAGTGGGAAGCTCGCGAAGGAGACGCCGGTTGCACTTCGCAAACTCTTGCAGACCGAGCAGGAAGTACCGAAACGGTTGCGCGTGCTCTGGGCGCTGGAAGCGATCGGGCTTCTCACTCTCGCTGACACGAAACCGCTGCTCGCGGCCAGCGACGTCTCCCTTCGTGGCTGGGCGATCCGCTGCGCGCTATCGCGGCCGGAACCCGATTTTGCTGCGAGCCTCCTCGTCGGTGAAGCTCTGCAGAAGGAATCATCGGAATTTGTCTTGCTCCAGACTGCCGCAGCACTCGCGCACGCGCCGCAAAGAACCGCATTAGCCGTGACGCTCGCGAAGGAACTGAAAGGTGACGAGAGCACCAACCTGAAGTTGATGATCTGGTATCGTGTGGCCGACTACCTGAACAATAATCCTGCGAAGGCCAGTGAGATTCTGAACCCTCGAACCGACCCACTGGTTCTCCGCAACACGGTGCGATTCCTGCTGAGTGTGCCGGAAAGTGACTTGAACGCCGCACTCACGCACCTCGTGGAAAGACTCCGGACAGCAGATCCCATACTCGCCCACTCCATGCTCCCGGCGATGCGAGAATCACTGGCCGGTCGACGCAACATCAAACTGCCGGGTGCGTGGCACGCTGTGCGGCGGTATCTGCTCAAGGAAGCGACTGTAGATACGCGACGCGAGGTGGAGGCGCTCTCGGTTCTCTTCGGCGACACCGATGCCATCGCCACGCTCGAGAAACGAATCACGGATACGAACGCGAAAGCCGAAGACCGTCGCGCCGCTATCGAATTGCTCGCGCCCCGGAAGCTGCCGGGGTTCGCGAAAACGCTTCAGGGGTTGCTTGACGACAAGGAGTTGCGCGGGGTCGCGATCCGCGCGCTCGCGGGCTACTCCGACGCGACCACGCCGGCCGCGATCCTTGCCGCTTACCCCCAACTCACTGCGGCGGAGAAACTCGACGCGGTGCAAACACTCGCGTCGCGTGTCAGCTTCGCGAAAGCATTACTGGATGCCGTTGAAAAGAGAACAATCCCACGCGCGGATGTCCCAGTGACCGCGGCGCGGCAGGTGCTGGCACTCAACGACAAGGCGTCTTCCGCGCGGCTCGAAAAGGTGTGGGGGAAGATCACACCCGCATCGAGAGAGCGCGCCGCGCTCATCACGAAGTGGAAAGGAATTCTCACGGAAGACTCGCTCAAGAAAGCCGATCCTGCTCACGGTCGAATGCTGTTCATCAAGAACTGCGCCACATGCCACAAGATGTTCGGTGAGGGGGAGGCCGTCGGACCGGAACTGACCGGCTCGCAGCGCGCGAATCTCGACTACGTTCTCGAAAACGTACTCGACCCCAGCGCCGTAGTCCCGCGTGAGTTCCAGATGATCAACCTCACACTCAACGACGATCGCGTGGTCGGAGGCATTGTCCTGCGCGAGACAAAGGACGCGGTCACGGTTCGCACTGTCAACGACACACTTACGATCCCCACTGCAGACATCGTGCGGCGGAAACAAACGCCCGTTTCCATCATGCCCGAAGGCTTGCTCGATCAGATGAAACCGGAGGAGGTGCGCGACCTTGTCGCATACCTGCGAGCGAAGGAACAGGTGCCGATACCCAAAGGAAAGTAGTAGGCCACTCCGCATGCCGTGGATTTGAAGAACGGCACACTCCGTGTGCCTTCTATTCTGTGGAGCCTCTTATGCTCAGCCGCTCCGTCTTCGCGTTCATACTGGCATTCACCATGACGCCCTTCCTCGTCCCGGCCGAGCGACCGACCGCGCAGCCGGGCAAGGCCGGGCGATCGGTCACGGTTGCGAACAACGGCATGGTTGCCACAAGCCATCCGCTCGCGGCCCAGATCGGGCTGGACGTGCTGAAACGTGGCGGTAACGCGGTGGATGCCGCCATCGCTACGAGTGCAGCGCTCGGCGTCCTGGAACCGTGCAATAGCGGTATCGGCGGTGATCTGTACGCGATCGTTTACGACGCGAAGACTCAGAAACTCCACGGCCTCAACGCCAGTGGCCGCGCACCAGGCAAGGCAACGTGCCAGTACTTCCGGGAGAAGGGGCTGAAGGAGATTCCGACCTCGGGGCCGCTCAGTTGGTCAGTGCCGGGCTGTGTGGATGGGTGGGACCAGCTTCGTCGAAAGTTCGGCACGAAGTCTTTCCGCGAGCTCCTCGCGCCGAGCATCGAGTATGCCGAGAAGGGCGCGCCCGTGCCGGAGATCATCGCCGGATACTGGAAGGGGATCGCGCGCGTGAAAGATCGCGGGATGCGTGAAACATTCCTCATACTCGACGGTGACAGGCGGCGACCACCGAGGCAAGGCGAACTCTTTCAGAACCCTCAGTTGGCGAACTCGTATCGACTGATCGCGTCTGGCGGGCGCGATGCGTACTACAAGGGCGAGATTGCGGAAAAGATCGTCGCGCTTTCGGACAAGGTTGGTGGTCTCTTCACGCTCAAGGACTTCACCGACCACAAATCGGAATGGGTCGAGCCAGTGAAGACAACGTACCGGGGCTACGATGTGTGGGAAATTCCCCCGCCGGGTCAGGGAATCGCAGCACTTCAGATGCTGAACTTGCTGGAGCCGCACGATCTGAAGAAGCTGGGACCAGCCTCACCAGACTACTGGCACTTGCTCGTTGAGGCGAAGAAGGTGGCGTACGCCGATCGCGCGAAGTTCTACACCGATCCAGTCTTCGCCAAAGTGCCCGTGAGGGAACTCATCTCGAAGGAATACGCCGCGACGCGCGCAAAGCTCATCGAAGCGCAGAAGGCGCTCACGGACATTCCCGCGGGCGACCCAAAGCTGGGCAAGTCCGATACCGTTTACCTCTGTGTGGTGGACAAGGACCGCAACTGCGTCTCGCTGATCCAGAGCAACTATGGCGGCTTCGGGTCGGGTCTCTCGGCGCCTGGCACAGGCTTCGGCATCCAGAACCGTGGCTGTCTCTTTGCGCTCGACGAGAAGCATGCCAACTGCCTCGCGCCAGGCAAGCGGCCATTTCACACGATCATCCCTGCGATGGTGACAAAGGACAGGAAGCCGTACTTCACGTTCGGCGTGATGGGCGGCGACATGCAACCGCAAGGGCACGTTCAGGTACTCGTGAACCTGCTCGATTTCGGCATGAACGTTCAGGCGGCTGGCGAGGCACCGCGCGTGGAGCATGTCGGCAGCGCAACGCCAACTGGCAAGCCTGGCGCCACGGGCGGCGGCACGGTGAAGGCCGAGCCAGGCATCCCGGAGGAGGTGGTGAAGGAGTTGCGCCGTCGCGGCCACACTGTCGAGCGGGTGCGGGTCAACGGCGGCGGCTATCAGGGCATCCTGATCGACCCCAAAACCGGCGTCCTTCATGGCGGAACTGAGGCCCGCAAGGACGGCATGGCCGTGGGATACTGACGCGGAGGTGCTATCCCATCCTGGCAACAATTGCGTCCGTGAAAGCGGTGGTCGTTGCATCGCCGCCGAGATCGCGGGTCCGGACCTTCCCTTCCGTCAGTACCGCTTCGACCGCGCCACGAATGCGCCCCGCCGCAGCCGTTTCACCCATGTCCTTGAGCATCTCGACTGCTGGCAGCACCAGCGGCAGTGGGTTGGCGGAATCTGGTGGCACGCTCTCGTGGCTTGCGCCATAAACCGCCTCGTAGACCGTGACACCTTCGCCATGGTTGATCGCAGCCGTGGTGCTGACACCGCCGACCAGACCCGCGCCCAGATCAGAGAGGAGATCGCCGTACATATTCCCGGCCGCCATTACTTCGAATTGCTGCGGCCGACTGACGAGTTGGTTGCAGGCGTTATCGACAATCAAATCCTTTGCGACGATCTCCGGGAAGTCCTGAGCCACACGGCGAAAGCAGTCGAGGAAAAGGCCGTCGGCCATCTTCAGGATGTTCGCCTTGTGGATGCAGTGGACCGTCTTGCGTCCGGATTTCCGCGCCAGCTCGAATGCCAGCCGGAAGAATCGCATACAGGCAGCTTCGGTCACGATCTTGAAGCTCTGCACCACACCCGGCACAATCTCGTGCTCACTGGCGGTGTAAAGGTCTTCGGTGATCTCGCGCAGCAGCAGGAAATCAACACCTGTGAAGCGGCTGGTGACGGCTGGGAGATTGTGGACCGGCCGCACCGAGGCGAAGAGGCCGAGCATGCGCCGGAAGGTGACATTGTAGTTGGTCGGCACCGAGGGGCCGTGCGCGGTGGGCATCCCGGCGCCCTTCGGCTGGAGCAATTTCGTCTTGAGCGCCAGCCCACACTCACGAACCGCGTCGTAGGTCGCCTTCGGCAGTGCCTCGTGCCCCTGCTCCAGCGACGCACGACCGGCAGTGTGAACCTCAAACTCGATCGGCACCTTCGCCACATCGAACAGCCGACGCACGGCCATCTCCTGATCCAGTCCCAGCCCGCCACCCTGCACAAATGCCACTTTCCGCATCGTCGCCCTCCGCGTTCGGGTCGCGGTTATCTTAGGAAGTGATGATCGAATCTCACGTCAAGACGCGAAAGCCATCGAGCCGTGTATACGAAGGACCATTGCGATTGCGGTTCTTTCACCACTTCGCAACGCGCTGCATGCCTTCGTGCATGGGCCGACATTACAGCCGATGGCGGATCGCCCACAGGTCCGGGAAGACAGGCAGGAACAGCGAGCGTTTCAGGAACTCCACACCCAGCGAACCGCCCGTGCCGCGCTTGCTCCCAATAGTCCGTTCCACGAGCTTGATGTGCCGGTAACGCCACTCCTGAAATCCCTCGTCGAAGTCGGTCATCAGTTCGAAGAGGATCTCCATATCCGGCTGCGACTTGTAGAGGCGTAACACGCCCTCTTCCACGGTCTCGTTGGCAACGGTCGCAAGTGTCACATCGCGGGTTCGGAGTTGCTCTGGGATCGTGACGTCGTGCTGCGCGAGGAAGTCGTAAAAGGCATCCACCACACTCGGCTCATGCAGTCGTTTCGTGAGGCGCTCGTAAGCCGCCGTACCGGCTTTCTGGTGCTTGAGCATGTCGGCCCGCTTGTAGCCGAGTGTGAACTCGAATTCGCGAAACTGGCTCGACTGGAAGCCTGACGCCTTGTCGAGACGGTCGCGGAAGCTATTGAACGACATCGGTGTGAGCGTCTCGACCACATCCACTTGCTCCACGGCAACCTTCATGACGGTGCGGAGCCGCTTGAAGGTGCTGATCGCCGGGTAGAGCCGGTTATCTCGGAAGTCTCCCTTCACCTTGTCGAGTTCATGCAGCAGAAGCTTGAACCAGAGTTCGTATGCCTGATGAACAACGATGAACAGCAGTTCGTCGTGTTCCTCCGGGTTCGAGCGCGGCTGCTGCAGAGCGAGCAGGTCTTCGATACGAAGATAACCGGCGTAGGTGAGTTCCACGGCACAAACCTCCTGCGGGCACGTAGAGTCCCGCGGAAGGTAACTTATCCGAGAAGAGAGGAGAGTCAGTGGAGGGGTGCATCGTGGCGAAGTATCCAGGGATGGGCCGCTTCCGCCACACGAGTGCGAAACGATTGTACCGTGAGCACGCGCCCGGATCGGGCTAAGCTCTCACGTGTTTGATGACTTCTTCTGTCAGCGTGCTAGTGTTACCGTCACCACCGAGGTCGTGCGTGAGGCCCACGCCAGCCTGGAGTGTCTTCATGACAGCTTGCTCGATGCGAGCCCCGGCATCGCCACGACCAACGTACTCCAACAGCATCGCCGCGCTACGGATCACCGCAATCGGATTCGCCTTCCCCTGCCCCGCGATGTCCGGTGCGCTGCCGTGAACCGCCTCGAATACCGCATACCGAGTGCCGAAGTTTGCCCCAGGCACCAGCCCCAACCCGCCTCCTGGCCCCGCTGGACCGATCAGCCCGGCGCCGAGATCCGAGATCACGTCGCCGAAGAGGTTTTCCATAACCAGTACGTCGTACTGGCTCGGGTCCATCGCCAGTTCCAGACAGACGTTGTCAATGGGCTTCTCCTCGAACTGGATAAACGGGTAATCGTCGGCCACCGAACGGGCACATTCGAGGAAGAGTCCATCTGAGAGGCGCATTACGTCGGCTTTGTGGCAGAATGTGACCATCCGCCGGCAGTGGTTGCGGGCGAGTTCAAACGCAAAACGGACTATGCGTTCCGCCGCGCCGCGCGTGATGAGTCGCACGCTCTCGACCACACCAGGCACCACCTCGTGCTCCATTCCGGAGTAAAGCCCCTCCGTATTTTCGCGCACGACAATCAGATCCACATTCTCATAAGGCGTCTTGATACCGGGCAGGCTTTTGACCGGCCGCACACTGGCGAAGAGTTCCAGCCCCTGCCGTAAACGGACATTGATAGATCGATAGCCCTTGCCAATTGGCGTCGTACACGGCCCCTTCAGGGCGACACGGTAACGCCGGATCATCTCCAGCGTCTCTTCTGGCAACGGCTCGCCGAACTGCTCCGCAGCAGGGAGGCCGGCTGGTGCCTTCACCCAGTCGATCTTTACACCGGTCGCCGCCACAACGCGGCAGGCTGCCTGAGTGACCTCGGGGCCGATCCCGTCGCCTTCAATCAGTACGATCTGCATATGCTCCCCTTCCGAGAGTTCTACTATTCAACATGCCAGGAAGGCCACCCAGCGGCAAGCGCGGTCTATTGGCGGCCAGTACGGGTTTAATGCCAGAGGTGAACGCAAAGCAGAACTGGCCGGTAAATGTGGCTGATGGTGCGGAACACCATCTGTTAAGCTAAACTCAGACACCAGACTGGCGCAAGCGAAAGCCGGGAGTATCCGCAATGGAATCGACGGTGCGTGCGATCTGCCCTCAGTGCCAGACGGCGCTGCGCATTCCCGCCAAGTGGGTCGGTCAGGCCGTGAAGTGCAAGAGGTGCGGTGCGCTGGTCCGCGTGAAGGGCAAACCAGACGATACTGAAACGAGCACTCCGCTCCCTGCGGATGCCGCCACGCATCCCCAGCCCAACGCCTTCGACTTCAATCAGCCCACGGCGGAAGACGACGACTTCCTCGGTCTGTCGCAACCGGCCCCAACCGCCCCGGCCCCAGTCCCCATGCCAGGCCCTGCGCTGGACGCGAATGGCTACCCGATCCCAGCCCCGGCATACCCGATGCCGCCAGGATACCCCTACGCTCCAACGCCAGGCTACCCCTACGCGACGCCGCCGGGTTATGCACCACCGCCAGGTTATCCTGCGCCTGGCGCTGCGTATCCTTATCCCATGCCGCCGGGTTACCCTGCTCCGATGCCAGGCGCGACAGGGTATGCGTTCCCGCCGGGATACGCACCGCCGCCCGGTTACGCCCCACCCCACGGCTACCCGTACCCGCAGCCTGCCGCGCCCGCGCCCGGTCCGGTGCCACACCCGCCAACCGCTGCGATGCCAGGTCTGCCCACGATGCCTGCTGCGCCGCCTGCAACTGTTGCACCGGCTCAGCCATCCAGACCCGCAGCCAAGCCAGCGACCAAAACGGCCGCACCCGCCAACGCATTCGAGCTGTCACCAGCAGAACGACCTGGTGCGCGAACTGGCGGCCGGCGCGGCCCATATCGTGCGCGCACCGGCTCCAACAAGTTCATCTGGATCGGTTTCTGCATGTTCCTGACCGCAGGACTGGTCGCCGGCGGCGTTTATGGCAGCAAATATATCAAACAGATAGCCGGGAATAAGAAGTCTGACGAAGACAAGGCCGAAAAGTCTAAACCCGATGGGAACGGCGGTCCGAAAGTCGTCGCCAGCGCGTCATTCCCCCGCCGGTTGATGTTCATCTCCGTCAGTCGGTACATGTACCTCAATCCACTGACCGCATCGCGTGAGGGGATCGATCTGGCCAAACCCGCCGCACTGCGACTCGCTTACGACTGGCGCATTCCCACGGACAAGGAAAACAACCAGGTCTATATCCTCGCGGACACCATCATCGGGCCTGAGGCACGACTGCCCATGAAGAAGGTTCTTCAGGGGAGCTACCGCGAGTTCTTCAAGACAAGCCGCCCGCAAGATCGCATCGCTCTGTACTTTGGTGGCCATGCCGTCGAGAAGGATGGCAAGGCGTACATCGCGCCGATGGAAGCTGAGATCGAGGGCGAAGGATGGGAGAAGACGCTCATTCCGCTGTCGGAGTTCTACGCCGAGATGGCCAAGTGCAAGGCGGCGCAGAAGGTCGTCCTCTGGGACGTGTGCCGATACAACCCGGAACGTGGTCGCGTGCGACCAGGGTCCGAGCCAATGAGCCCGGCTCTTTACAAGGCTCTCAGTTCGCCGCCGGCAGGCGTCCAGGCGGTTGTTTCCTGTAAGGCGGGCGAGAACGCGATGGAGTTCACCGCGCTACGACCCGATGGTTTCGCCAGTCGGGTCGTCTATAGCGGAAGCTCATTCCTCGATTCACTGAAGTTTGTCGCCGAACCGCGCAATGGCCGGATGCCCAAGACTGCGCCAAAACCGGACGACCCGCTGCCCGTGGCCGAATGGGTGCCAGCCGTGGCGAAGCGTACGGTCGAGATGTCGGCACTCGCCGAAAAAGCCGGCAGCGGCGGCAAGCAGACCGTTGGAATCTCCGGGACAGCGCCGACGACACTCACTCCACCCAAGCCCGAGGAAAAGGCAGCGGTGCGATTCGAGTTCCCGCAGTCGGAGAAGGGAGCATCCCCGGCCGAGATCAAGTCGGTGGAGAGCGTATTCTTTCTGCCACCGCTCAAGCCGGGCCTCGCCAGCCTCGCACTGGCCGACTTCCCCTTCCCCGCCGACGTGATGAAACCCTATGCCGACGACGGCAAGGATCCCAAGAGCGATCCGTTCCGCAATGCCGTGCTGGAAGCGTTCGCCAAGATTCGCGAGTACTGGCTGCCCGGCGCCGGCGCCACGCAGATCCGCGCCGACGCGCAGGGGCCGTTCGACGACAAGAAGAAAGGCGAGATCAAGGCCGAGCAAGAGTTCTGGGCCGTCGGCATCATCAACCTGGAACTGCTCCTCGACGGACTTAAAGGCGTGGAAGCGATGCGCGAAGGACAACCGAAACGCTGGCAGGCGCACTACGACTTCGCCCTGGCGTGCGTGAAAGCGCGACTGGCTTACATGAACGAGTACAACAAACTGCTGGGTAATCTCATCACTGAAACGCTCCCGGCGCTGGACCCCAAGTTGGGACAGGACGGGTACGTCCTGGTGGCGTCCGAGACACTCCGGAGTGGAAAGGACATCAAGAAGATGGCCGAGGAGGCTCGCGACGCATTCCAGCAGATCACGGTGAACTACAAGGGAACGCCCTGGGCAGTGCAGGCCAAGCAGGAGAAGTCGGTCGCTATTGGTTTGAACTGGAAGCCAGCATCACTCAAGAAGGGCGAGTAACGCCGTGCGACTCGCGAAGGTCTCACGACCTCACCTGAGAATCTGTCGCACGGGTTCGGCGCGATAGACGGAGAGCGGGCGACCGAGGCCATCGTGGATTGCGGCATCCTTCGGGATGCCGAGGCAGCGGTAGATTGTCGCATGCAACTCCTCAGGTGTGACGCGGCCGTCCTTCGGATACGCCGCGAGCTTGTCGCTGGCGCCGTACACCACACCACCCTTCACACCGCCGCCAGCCAGCGCTACCGAAAAACATGGCCCCCAGTGATCGCGCCCTCCTGCCCCGTTGATCTTCGGCGTGCGCCCGAACTCCGCCATCCATACAACCAGCGTATCGTCGAGCATTCCCCGGAGAGACAAATCTTCAAGTAACGCCGTGTATGCCGCGTCGAGAGTCGGCATCATCTTCCGTACCGACTCGCTATTTTTGGTATGAGTGTCCCAGTGCCCGTTGTTCGGGCAGCCGGGAAGTCGTGTCCAGTTCACACGGATCAGTGGGACGCCTGCTTCCACGAGTCTGCGTGCCAGCAGGCACGACTGGCCGAACCGAGAACGTCCGTAACGGTCGCGCATGCGCGTACCTTCAGACTCCAGATCGAATGCCTTGCGCGCCGCAGGCGAGGAGATCATCTCAAAGGCGCGACGGATATGCGCATCGTCGTCCCCGACATCGCGCCCAGTCTTCCGAACAGTGTTCTCCTGCACCTGATCGAGGGCCGCGAGCAGTTCCCTGCGACCACCGAATCGCTCCGTGGTCACATCCGTTGGTAACGATAACCCTGGCACTTCGAACTGTTCTTTTTGCGGTTCGCAAGTGATGAGCCACGGATCGGCGGCCCGGCCGAGGAAGCCCGCGTCCTGCCCTGGCCACGTCAGATTGCCGTCGTTGGCGCTCTGTTCGGGCATCGTGACTGCCGCTGGTAAGTGGCAGCGCGGCTGTGACAGTTTTCGCACCACAGCGCCCAGACTTGGCCAGTCGTTCGGGGCACCGGGCTTCGCATTCTCCACCTGCATCGGCTGGTGAGGAACACCCGTGGTCATGTAGTAACCCGAAGCCGAGTGCGCGTTGTCTTTTGTCTGGCATGCGCGCAGGATCGCGATTTTTTCTGTCAACCGACTGGTCCGCACCATCGATTCGCCCAGTATCAGTCCCGGCGTCGCGGTACGAATGACGCCCATGTCGCCGCGCGCTTCCACGGGCGAATCGGGCTTCGGGTCCCACGTCTCCTGTTGAGGGGGCGCGCCGAGTAAGAAAAGCAAGATGCACGCCTTCGGCTTGCGCACTCCACGTATTTCACTCGCTTCAAGTAAGTTCGGCAGCGTCAGCCCGAGCGCACCAAGCGAGCCGATGGTCATGGCCTCGCGTCGCGACGGTCCAGGGCAGAGTTGCAAGGAGCGATCAACCACAAGCAGCCCCTCAGGTGGGAGGTGGGGCGGGCATCCGGGTAGGTCAATCCAGTATGCCGCGAAAGGTTACGAAGAGGAAGCAGAATTACGCTCGTTCGGCAGAGTCGTACTCTGATGCGGAGATACATGCGGTCCGAATCACCCCTGACTGCGCAGTCATGCTCCCCCTGTAGCAGCGAATGCCCGTGCGCGCTATGATGCGTTCAACAGTTACTTCAAAGGTTCCCCGCATGCTCACACTCCTCGCTCGCCACTCTCTACTTGTAGTCGCATGCCTCACGCTCACGATAACGGTTTCGCCGGTTCGGGCCGACACGCCTGCGGTCGACGCGGCCGACAAGATTCTCATCGACCTCGTAACGGGGCCATTGAGTGAGAAGGCATTCACAAAGGGGAAGTATAACTCCGTGCGGAGTGCGTTCGCGAAGCATTTCGAGGCCCGCTATGGACCGGCGATCAAACTGGCACTGGGCGACGACGCCGGGCCGCTGTTCTCCTGGTTCGACCAGAATCCCGAGGTGAAAGAAGTCCTATTCACTGCCATCGATCCGGTCGGCGATGATCCCGCGAAGGTGATGCAGGTCTTTCGCGACCTCTGGAAAGCCGACCCGGAAGCCGTGCGCAAAAACGATGAACTCGCCGTCGCGGTCTCGGTAGTCTGGGACGAACCGCGCGCCGTCTACGACTACCGCGGCCATCAGATTCGCACCAGAAGCGAGTTACCAGCAGGTGTCATGCAAGTCGGTGCGCGCGAGAACTTCCAGTACATCGTCGAACGGCGGGCAAAGCTCAAGGGGCCGCAACTGCAACTACCCTGGGAGTTTCTCATACACGTTGTGAATCACCGCACGCCTCGCGATGAGCGCGACTGGGCCACAGCGAAGTACCTCCGCCGACGAAACGGCATTGGCAGCATCTACAAGGACGTGGAGTACGACAAGGAAATGCTCCGCACGCGGTCGCAGGTCTGCAAGCTCAACGGAAAGCCCTACACTCTCGAAAGCATCCTCAAACACGGTGGGGTGTGCGCGATGCAGGCCGACTTCGCCGCGCGTGTGGCGAAGTCGTTGATGGTGCCAGCGGAGTACGTTGGCGGCGAGGCGAACTCCGGTGTGCTCCACGCCTGGGTGATGTGGGTCGAGGTGCGCGCCGTCAATCGCGATGCCGTCGCGTTCACGCTCGAATCCTTCGGACGTTACAACATCGACCGCTACTACGTCGGTCACCTCAAGAACCCACAAACGGGGAAACCGACCACCGATCGCGAACTGGAACGCCGGCTCACGGCGGTGGGGAAGGCGCCATTGAGTAGCCGACATGCCGAACTTCTCATGCGCGCCTTCCCCATCGTCCGCGATGCAAAACAGTACACGACGAAGCAGCAACTCGCCTACCTTCAGAAGGTACTCAGAGTTTACCCGATGTGCGGCGAAGCGTGGGTCGAACTCGCTGCCCTACACCACGACGGCAAGTTGACCGATGCTCAGGATGCAACGCGCCTGGTTGATCGCGCAATCACGCTTTTCGCCAGGTTCCCGGATTTTTCGTGGAAGGTCGTGCCTGATCTGATGACCGCCCAGAAAGAGCGGCAGTATCGAACCCGGACATTCAACAAGCTGGTTACGACCTACGAGAGTCTCGGTCGACCCGACCTCGCGTGTGAAGCACGCCTCAAACTCGTGGAATATCATGAGCAGGCGAAGGAGTACCGGATGGCGTTCGACGGGCTGGCATTCACCGTACGCAAGTTCCCGGATGAAGGACGCTACGTCCCACGAATGGTATCTCGCATGGAGGAGGTATCGCAGGAGATCAAGAACGGCGATACGCTCATGACGCGGTTCTGGCTGGAAGTGTTGCCAAAGGTGCCGCCGCGCCGTGGCGGAGAGGTGAGCGAATACTGTGTAAAACTGCACGAACAAGCGATTGCGTATCTGAAGGGGAAGAACAAATCGAAGGAGGCAACTCTGGTGGAACAGAGCCTCTCGCGGATCAGAGGTCGATAACCGCAGCATTGTCGAATCCGAGGAACCGACTGTGACACAGCCGCTCGTAACGACACGTCGCCCGCTGGCGCAAATCGCCTTCTGTAAGGGGTGCTGCTGCGGCCGTACCGACCGCGGACTGCCGGAAGTGCCTGTTGAGCGTTTGAAGGCCGCATGGAAGGCTGAAAAACTGAACCGCTCGGTGCAACTCACCATCTCCGGGTGCCTCGGCCCGTGCGATCTTCCTAATGTGGCGTTGATCCTCACACCAATGGCGAATGTGTGGCTCGGCCGACTCGCCGGCGACACGCTGTACGATTCCCTACTTGCGTGGGCTTTGACATGTCATCGTGAAGGAAAACTCGTGCCGTTGCCAGAAGATCTGGCAGCTCACCAGTTTGACCGCTTCGGCCTGGAGGGTGAGGAACGGTAACCGCATCAGCAAACAGACGGCGAGATCGGATTGGGTAGGTAACACCACGCGTTGCGCGCAGGTGGGTCGCGCAGCCTCGGAATCCGCGACTTCCCGCGCTTCGCCACCACGAGCATTGCAGCCCGACATCAGACGTGCGATTATTCCGCCTCGGGATTTCTGACCGAGGGGGATGGTATGCGCGGCACGGGTCCGGTCCGTTGGGGCAATGAACTGGTATACTGCTACTTCACGGAAGCCGCGGGCGTTACCCGTGTGCGGCTCTCAGGCGACGAGGCAGACCGCTTCGACATTGTGGTGGGTTTGCGTGTACAGATCACGCTGCCTGGCGCCGAGCCTCTCGATGGGCTAGTGGTTCGCATCCGGCGAGAGCCACCGTTCGCGTGGGTGGAACTCACACCACTTGCAGCAGCCACGAGTCGAGCAGGATGACGGAGATTCGCGTGCCGAAACGCCGTGCGTGTTGCTGTTGGTAATCGTTCACGTCCAATCAGTACGCCTTTTCCCGAAGCCCAAAGCATGCAGACAACGCGCAGTACACGACGGCAGATATGAAGATCGCCACGACAAGGGGAACAACTCGCCCTACCGACTGCGTGGCACTCTCGTGTTGACACTTGAATCTGCGGTAGCCAGACGAACTCGTTCACGGCGGGAGTGGAGACACACTCCCCAATGCCGCAAACGAGTTCATCGCACACCTGCAAAGTAGAGAGCCCTCACTCCGGATCGTCGGGCAGGCGGCCTGGGAGTTTGACTGTGAATGTCGATCCGCGGCCGACGACGCTCTCGACACGGATGCGGCCGTGGTGCTGTTCGATGATCTGCCGGCAGACGCTCAATCCCAGACCGGTGCCGCCACGGCCGTATTCGTCGGGCTTCTTGGTGGTGAAGAACGGCTCGAAGATCATCCGCAGTTGGTCCGGTGCGATACCCTGACCCGTATCGGAAACCTTGATCTCTACGGTGTCGCCTGCGGCATTCTCACTGACTGAGATCCGCAAACGACCCCCGGTCGCCATCGCCTGGCGCGCATTGATGACGAGGTTCACCAGGATCTGTTCGATCTGCCCTGGCACGACCCAGGCGAACGGCCGCGCGAGATACTTTGTCTCGACGTGAACGCGGTGCTTCGACATGTCCTTGTCGGTGAGGATGAGCACTTCCTCCACGAGCCTTGCGATGTCTGTGCGCTGGCGGTGAGTGCCACCCTTGCGGGCGAAGCCGAGCATCCCCCCGGCGATCGCTGCCGCTCGCTGACCAGCCTTCACGATCCGATCGAATGCCTGTTGCTTTTCGGATGGCTCCGCCGTGCGCCCGCCGAGTTTCGCGGAATTGATAATGGTTGTGAGGATGTTGTTGAACTCATGAGCGATGCTGGAGGCCAGTTCGCCTACGCTACTGAGCCTCTGTGCTTGTAAAAGTTGTTGTCGGAGAGTCTCCGTTTCATTCGCCGGTGCCAGAAGCTCTTCGCCGGTCATGTCCGCGCCTCCCTGCGCCGTCCGCCTGCCACCTGCAGCCCACGCAAACTCCCACGCTCGCGCGGTCGCCGCGTTCTGGGCACCGCCACCGGCCAACCGCTTGCAGCGGCCGGTTCCCCCACGGTGCCAGCGTCGTCCTCCGCTTGCATCACACAGTGGGTATCGTCCGCCTCGACGCGAACTCTTCATCATTAACGGCACAATCTGCGTGCGTGAGAAACCAGGATGCGGAATGCGCGAAGCGGCGCTGAAGATTGGCGAACGAAGAACCGACAGAGTCACACGCACCGAACACCGCACTCCCCCGTTCACGCCTCTGTCTTGCGTACCCCTTCATCTTTCAGAAGGGCGTTGGCGGCCAGTACTGGGGGCGGAACCACGAGCAGTTCCCGCGCCTCCCACGTACCCGCATTAGGCACCAACTCACTGGTCGAGAGGTTCTTTCCCCGACCAATCGCCATCCAATCCGCGGGAGTGCGGCCAGGCAGAAGCGAGAGCAACAGCACCTTCGACACAACACCGTGGCAGATGATAAGCACGCGCCCGCCGGGGTGTGCCTCGACCACGTGCCGGAATGCCGGCACCACGCGGTTGCGTATGGCGTCGAACGACTCCATGCCGCGCTGCGTGAACCCCGACTCACCCGCCATCCACTTCGCTAATGTCTCGTCCCAGATTGCGTCACCTTCCTCACGCGGCCGACCGGAGAGCGTACCCACTTTCCGTTCGTGCAGGCGTGACTCGATCTCGTGCGGCACCCCGCAGCGTGCGGCAATCGGCGCGGCCGTTTGAATCGCACGCTTCATGGCCGACGAAACGACGACTGTTGGCTGGCGCTCCGCGAACCAGTCCGCAGCCGCGGCGGACTGTCGATGCCCGTGTTCGCCAAGTTCCACGTCCGATTCCGCGCCATGGAACAGTGTTGGGATTGCTGTCTCCGCATGTCGCACGATCCACACCACTTCGGGGAGTGGCAAGTTCCATTCAGGTTCCACGAGGCCGACCTCCACAATGTCTCCCGGCCATAGTTACGAATCGCGGCTTGTCATGCATCAGGAAAGAAAGGAAACTCGAATGAGATGGGTTCTGGAAGTCCGAGCCCCGGAGGTGAAATGCTCGGAATCGCCGCATTGGGTTTGATGGTGCTTGCGCCTGCGGCACCCGTTCCCACGCAGGCGCCGTCACTAACATCACAAGTTCCACGCTGGAAGGCGCTCGACTTCGCACGCATTGTGTATCAGACCGGTGAACACGTTGCGCAACTGTACGCCAGGGACGTGGCGATGAAGGAGATGGTAGCGGCGGCCGTGCGCGGGATGTATGAGGCATGCAACCAGACCGTGCCAGACCGCGTTACCCAGGCTCTCCGGAACACAACCGGCGCCACCGATCTTGTCGAGACACTGGCCGACGTGCGACTCCTGCTGGCGAACCAACCCGCGCTGCGCGGCCCGCGCGCGCTCTTCGCCGCGATCAACGGCTTCAAACATGCGACAGACCCGGCCTGCAAGCTGGTGGCGCCACGATCGAATACCTTCGCTTCCTCGGAAATGGATTTCGGAATCGGGATCGAACTGGAAGGAGTTTCCGGTGAGCCCTGGATGCTCTACCAGGTGGAGTACCGGACCGCGCGCGGTCAGTATCCCAGCACGGGCTGGTTGGAGAAGGTGCCAGCCCTATCGAGTGTGACCCCGCCAGTCGGCGTGACGTGGCGTGTCAAACGTGTGGTTCCAGAAAGCCCGGCACAGAAAGCCGGCATCCAACCCGGCGATGTGATCACATACTTCAACGGAACTGAGGTCACAGACAAGACTCTCAACCGACTCTTCGTCCAGTTCGCGTTCCCGGTGCAGCGGATCGACCCGCAGACGGGGCTGCCGATCGCGCCCGACCGCACATTCACGATCCGACGCGGTACTGGCAAGCCGTTCGAGGTTTCGATCAAGGGACTCCCTTACACACCCATGAGCGCCTTCGGCGTCATTCGCTCGGCCGAAGATCGATGGGACTGCATGCTGGACCGGAAGTACAAGATCGGGTACATCCGCATCGGTGCGATCGAGATAGACCTCGACAAGAAAGTTGGCGAGATGCTCGCGGATTTGGACCGCAAGGGGTGCCGGGCATTGATCCTCGATCTACGCTGGTGCCCCGGCGGTTACGTTGATCCAGGCGTGAAGATCGCAGGGATGCTGCTACCAAACAACGCGATGATTTCGCAGATGAAGTACCGAAATCCTAACCGCGTGAACAACAGGCCGAACCTCCGCAACAACTTCGGTATCAGTAAGTACACGACCTGGCCGTTAGTGGTGCTGGTAGGTCAAGAGACAACTGGCGGCGGGGAACTGATCGCCGCTGCGCTGCGCGATAACGACCGGTGCGTGCTGATGGGGCAACGCACTGTCGGTAGAGCGTCGATCCAGAACATTGTGGATGGCGGTTTCGGCGGGTTGCAGTTCAAAGTAACCATCGGCGAGTCGTTCCGGCCCAACGGAAAACCGCGTCAACGACACCCGAATAGCGGGCCGAACGATGAGTGGGGGTTAAAGCCCGACGACGGGCTGGAAGTGCCAGTCACGCTCGACAAGTCGAAGGAACTCCGGCGCGGGGCAGACTTGCAGGCGCTACGTCCCTTCGGCAACAACGAGGCGCTCGACTTCGACGACCCGGCGAAAGACCCATACCGTCTCACAGCCCTTCACTATCTGCGGAAGAAACTGGGAATGCCAGCCAGGAAGTAAGTCATCGCGACCGACCTTGTTGCAGAAGTACTGGGTGAAAACTGCTGTTCATACAGCGGGCGAGTTGTGACCGATCAGACCGCAGTTCTGCGCACCGGAATCGGCCTGATGGGTGCGGCTCGGGGCTTTCCGCACGCGTCGCGAACTACTAGGTTGAGAAGGGCATCACGGCTGCAACGAAGCTGAAATTGGTGCAACGATTGCACTGTCGTCGGACGCCAGGATTCGCCCGGGGCACCACAGGGTGAATCGAGGAACAGGAACGCGTGTGATCGGCACCGAATTGTCGGATGTCCTTGCCTGGAGAGGTGGCAGAGTGGTCGAATGCGTCGGTCTCGAAAACCGATATACCCGAACAGGGTATCGAGGGTTCGAATCCCTCCCTCTCCGCTTTCATGTCTGTGTGCTGACGGGATCGTGACGCAAAGCATTTAAAAGCAGCATCTTGCGTCACGGCTCCCCCGACGAACTACCCCGCCTGGTGCACGTTTGGTGCACAAACCGTGCACCAGGGGGAGTATCGTGCCTCGGAAGAAGTCCAACCCCTCTCCGCGGTTCCGCGTCGGCAAGGTCAGCTACTACGAGCACCACGGGGCGTGGTGGCTGTACTACCGCGACGACACCGGGCCGCACCGCAAGAAGGTCGCCGAGACCCGCGATCAGGCCGAACAGGTCGCCGCAAGGGTCAACTCGCAACTCGCCAGCAACGAGCCCACCCTGCTCACCTTCACGCCGATCGGCGTGGCCGAGTTGCGGAAGCAGTTCCTCGACTACCACGAGCACGTCTTGCACTCGTCGGTCGGCACGCTCAGGCGTTACCGTTCGGCGACGCAGCACCTCGAAGACTTCGTCGCCACCATGCCGAAGCCGCCCCAGGCCCACGAGGTCAAGGTCGAGGCGTTCGCCGCGTACCTGCGGCGGATCGAGGTGACGCCCAACGGGCACGAGAACGCCCGGAAGCGGAAGTTGCTGACCAAGGGGGTGCAGTACGTGCTGGAGACGAGCCGGACGATGTACACGTACGCGGTGAAACGCCGGCACCTGCCGCCGTACGTCGGCAACCCGTTCTCCGAGCTGCCGCTCGACAAGATGAAGATCGAGGACGCCAAGCCGATCTTCGTGTTCACCGCCGACACCGAGCTGAAGTTCCTCAAGGCGTGTTCAGCCTGGGCGTTCCCCATCAACTTCACGCTCGCCAAGACCGGGCTGCGGGTCGGTGAACTGGTTCACCTCCTGATCGAGGACGTCGATCTCGACGGCGGGTGGCTGCACGTCCGCAACAAGGTCGAACTGGGCTGGCGGGTGAAGACCGGACAGGAGCGCACCGTGCCGCTCTTGGCCGAGGTCGTGGCCGTGCTTCGGGCGGTGATCGGCAAGCGGACGAGCGGACCCGTGTTTGTCCGCGAGAAGTTTCACGGCCGCAAGACCGCGGTGGTCGGCGATCGGCGGGAACTTGAGAAGGTACTGAGGG